>JACPIE010000038.1 GCA_016188245.1 Candidatus Woesearchaeota archaeon
ATTTGATATCCTTAAAGATTTAAGCACTTGCTCAGCAAACCTATAATAAACTGTCTTTGTTTTTCCTTTCATGGTGGGGCTGTACTCCCCACCCCCAGCAGCCTAACAGCTGCTTGGGTTATTTAAGTTTTCTACTGAGCTCTTTTTGTTGAGCTTTTGGGAGTGGTGAAATATATTACGGAAGAAAACAAGCTGTTTTTTAGCTATCCGGAAAGCCAAATAAAAAACTATTATAAACAGCAAACCTACCCTAATCTCATGTTAACCGAAGAGCTGCAAAAAGAAATTTATTTTCCTTATTCCAAAATAAGAAGCATACAAAGCGACATGATATCTGATGTTTACAGTTCCATCAAAGGCAAAAAACACATCATAATGCACGCTCCTACCGGGATAGGCAAGACAATTGCGGTTTTAGCCCCTGCACTGCCGTTGGCAATGAAGAACAAACTGACAATTTTCTTCCTCACATCAAGGCAGACCCAGCACAAGATTGTCGTGGACACTTTAAAGCACATAAAGCAAAAATTTGGAATTGAGCTCGAATGCGCCGATATAATCGGCAAAAAATGGATGTGCCTGCAGAATGGCGTTGAAGCAATGGCTTCTTCATCTTTCCATGAATACTGCAAGGATCTGAGGGAGAAAGGCAGCTGCGAATTTTACATAAACACAAAGAAAGAAAATCTGCAGCCTACTCTGGAAGCAAAGCAGTCCCTTGAAGAATTGAGAATTATGGGCCCGTGCAATGTGCAGGACTTTATTGAAAAAGGCAGGTCAAAAAAACTTTGCCCTTATGAGCTTTCGGTGATTGCCGCCGACAAAGCCAAAGTCATAATCGCTGATTACTATTACATCTTCAACCCAGCAATAAGGGATTCGTTCCTTTTTAAAATCAAGAAAGGGCTTGAAAACATAATTTTGGTTATAGATGAAGCCCACAACCTTCCAAACAGGATTAGGGAGCTCTTAACGCACAAAACATCAAGCTTGATTATTGAGTTTGCAAAGAAAGAGGCAAGAAAGTATGGTTATGAAGAATCAGTCACAAATCTTGAGATTGTCGAAAATGCATTGTTTAAGCTGGGAAAATCCCTTGATAATGAGGGGCTGGGCAATGAGAGAACAATAAGCAAGAATGAGCTTGTTGATGAGATAAGCAGCCTGAAAAGCTATGATGCGGTATTAACAGAGCTTTTGTTCATAGGGGAAGACATAAGGGAAAAGCAGAAGAAGAGCTTTGTGCTGGCCATTGCAAAATTCCTTGAATCCTGGCAGGGTCCTGATGCAGGCTTTGGAAGGATACTGTCAAAAGAAATGGACAGGAAGCTGAAGGTAAGCCTTGCATACAGATGCTTGGACCCTTCAATTGCAGCAAGAGAAGTGATTGAAAAAACATATTCATCTGTTTTGATGTCAGGCACTTTGACTCCGACTTCCATGTACAAGGACATTCTTGGCTTTGGCGATGCTGCTGAAAAAGAATACAAAAACCCGTTTCCAAAGAAAAACAGGCTGAACCTCATAGTGCCAAAGACAACAACAAAATTCAGGGAAAGGAGCAGCGCCCAATTCATGGAAATAGCCAATGTTTGCAGCAGAATTGCCGATTTGGTAAATGGAAACAGCGCAATATTCTTTCCAAGCTATGACCTGATGGAAAACATTGGGGAATTCATAAGGATTGAGTCAAAAAAGCAGATTTTCAGGGAAAAATCAGCCATGACAAAGGAAGAAAAGGAAAAATTGCTTGCCGTATTCAGAAGCCACAAAGGAGCTGTTTTGCTCGGCACTTCAACAGGCTCTTTTGGAGAAGGAATTGACATGCCAAATGTCCTTAAGGCAGTAATCATAGTCGGGCTGCCATTGCAAAAGCCGGATATTGAAGCCAAGCTGCTTATTGATTATTATGATGACAAATTCGGCAAAGGGTTTGAATACGGCTATTTCTTGCCTGCAATTACAAAATGCCTGCAGAATGCAGGCAGGTGCATAAGGTCAGAAACCGACAAAGGCGCAATCATTTTTTTGGATGAAAGATACGCTTCAAGAAGTTATTACCAGTGCTTTCCGGAAGACTGGGACATGGAAGTCAGCCTGGACTATGAAGATGTTTTGAGGGAGTTTTTTGATAGATAAAAATCGAAAGTTTATTATACCAGTATAATTATACTATATAATTATGTTACAATATAAGGCTAAGTTGAGGAATTGGGGAAATTCGCTTGGGATAGTTGTACCTAAAGAAGAGGCTACAAAACAAAAGTTACATCCTGACCAAGAGGTAAATGTAATTATAACGCCTTCAAAAACTCTAAAAGTTAAAGACATATACGGCAAGCTGAAATTCAAGCAAAGCACAGACCAGATAATGAAAGAGATAGACGAAGACTTAGATAGTAAATTCTTCTAAAAATGGAATATTTTTTTGATTCATATGCGATTATTGAAATTATTAGAGAGAATGAAAATTATCTTAAATTTAAAGATGAAACATTGATCACTTCTATTCTTAATATGGGGGAGGTTTATTATTACTTGCTTAAGGACAAAGATGAAAAGACGGCAGATTCTTGGCACGGCCTATTAATAAAAAGCGCTATGATGGTTGATTCGGATATCATTGCAAAAGCCATGAAGTTCAGGTTTGAAAATAAATCAAAAAAATTCTCCTTTGTTGATTGCGTTGGCTATGTTCTGGCAAAGAGCAAGAATTTAAAGTTCTTAACAGGCGACAAAGGATTTGAAAATTTTGATAATGTTGAGTTTGTGAAATAGGATACAGGGTTTGAATTTTTGGTAAAGAAAGTTTAAAGCAAACATATTTTATGGCAACACCTTTAATCCTCTTCTTGCTAATCTGTAAATTTCAGCTAGAAATTCTATTACAGTAATATTTCCTTGGGGCACGTCTTTATAGTAACCATGTCCTGGGACGAACATTCTTACTATTCCTTTACTTGCATGACTCATTACAGAATAATTATTGCCTGGCACAAATAAAATTGATGATTTTGATTGAACATCCAGGTTTAAAGGATTACAAATATTCAAAAATAAAGCTAAATATTTTCCGTCTTGTTGGTTAATCCATTCTTGGACAGGATGAGTCTCCCCATGATCTCCATAAATCCACTCAAAAATACGATTATTATTAAACGTAATTACATCCTTTGGTGATAATGGTTTTCGTAATCTTGAGCCGCCATGTGCAAACAGCATACAGTAACCTTCCAGATTTGCTTTTAAGGCATATTGTTCCATCATAGTCCTTTTGCTTTCATGTGGTTTATTGGGTGTACCATTAATAGACCACCTTACCATTAAAGCTTGCACTGCCCATATATAATCGCCTCTTGCATCAAATACAGTTAAATCTTCTATACATTTAACTTCCATAAATATAAACAAATCCACTGATGTTAATAAAATTTATTCAAACCTTTCAATAATCAATATACTTTTCCCTATACTAGCATACAAAATAGAAATATTTATATACCAGTTATACTTTCTATGGAAAATGGTTATCCTTTTTGACAGGTTTAACCTGCCAGAGGACATATATGAGGTAATCTTTGCGACAAAGCAGCAGATAATCGTTGCGAAACTGCTCATAGAGATGATGAAGGACAACGGTGGAGAGATTGGCAAAACCGAGATGTCTTTGTTCGCAACCAAGCTTCATGAAGGCAGCTTAATAACTGATTTGATAGATGAACCTCCGTACAAAGGCAAGAAAGTAAAGGTAAGCTACAACAAGCGGCAGTTTTATGACAGGATTTTGACACCCATGAAGAGCATGGGGATTATTGATTACGATCTTTACAAGAAGACATACAGGGTAAGCGACAAGTTCAACAAGGATTTGCAGCACATTGGGCTGCTTTGGATACGCGAAATGCGCAAGCCGCCAAAATCGGTGGTAAGATGACAGCATTAAATTAAAACACATTCAAAAAATATGGGAACGACCTTTGGAAGCAGAGCGAAGAAGGTTACCTGTTGTCAATGCATGGCGAGCCTGAGCGTGTGGCAAAACAGCGAAGGCGAGCACAAAACTTGCAGAGCAGATTGAAAAAAAGTGAAATAGAACAAAAATAGAGGTGCATCATAAAAACTTAATCTCTTCAATTTGGCCCCCTGGTCGATTTCTTCTCAAACCACCCCCACGTATAAAGCGAACAGGGGAGCCAAACCCTTCACAATAAATGATTGGGTATCCGTATGGCTCACGAACATCTGATAAACTGGGGCAGGCATGCTTTTGAAAGAGAGCTTTCTTTGGAACACATAGAGAAATATCTTCTGAAGAGGGGGCTTAAGCATAAGGAAGCCCTGAAGGCGCTGAATGAAATAACTTCCTTTGAGCATAAGGTTCATGAAGAAGCTGTAAACATAAGGAGGGAGCTGCTGGGCATCCCCATACTTCTTTTGCTGATTGTTACAGGAATTATAATCATTTACATTTTTGGAGTTATGAAGGTAAAATGATGAAACTTTCAAATCAGTAGTTTCTCAATATGTCGGAAATCACAAATACACGCATTTTTAACACTTCAGTCCAAAGCAATCCGGCGATTTCCGAGCATGCTCAAAAACACGCATAGTGTTTTTGACAAAAAACTTTTATAAAGAAATGCTTTGGCATGTCTATTATTTGGGGCCCATGGTCTAGTGGCTAGGATACGACCTTCACAGGGTTGGGGTGCCGGTTCAATTCCGGCTGGGCCCACTATTTATCATATTTAATCTTAAGAAAAAACTGGTAAGAAACTACGAACAAAAAAATAGTGTTCATAATCATTACAGGCTTGCTTTTTATTAAAATGCCGTATACAATCCAAAAAGATGTGCCGCAAAATGTAGCAATAATCATCCATATTGATAAATCCTTAACGCTTTTTGTTTTGTAGGATTTAATAACTTGAGGTATAAAACTCAGCATAATAAAAATCCCGCCGAGATAGCCAATAATGTCCTCAATCATCTTATATGGAAATCCCCAGGGCAATCTTTGCCTCTTCTGTCATCTTTTCAGGGTTCCACGGAGGAGAAAACGTAAGCTCAATCACAACCTCTCCAACACCCTCAAGTGCAGAGACCTGCCTTCTGACATCATCCATGAGCACAGGCCCGTAAGGGCACATTGGGCTTGTGAATGTCATCAAAATCTTTACTTTGCTGCCTTCAATTTCCACATCATAAATGAGGCCCAAGCTCCATATATCATACTGTATTTCAGGATCCTGGACTTTCTTCAAGACTTCAATAACCTGCTCTTTGTCAGCCATGGACCATAGCGGCTTTTTGAGCTATAAAAATGTTTTGGCGAAATTGACAGAACAGATGCATCAGCGGAAGTAAAATTGCTGAGCAGCACCATCCGAACATGCAGGTTTGCTCAAAAACTTTAAGTAGCTGCTCATCTTTTAACAGATAAAAACATGCAAAAAGCAGATCTTTTCACGTTCTGGAAACAAAATTTTGGATTTAGAGATGCAGAATTAAAGGCTTTCAAAGAAGTCAGCAGGGAATATTTCATTCCGGAAGAGCTAAGAAGCGCAGCATACCATGATATGCCTCTTCCATTGCTCAGGGGCAAGACAATTTCCCAGCCTACAACTGTAATGCTAATGACGCATGCTCTGGAGCTTGAGCCGGGCGAAAAAGTTTTTGAGATTGGCACGGGCTCCGGATATCAGGCAGCAATAATCGCCAAAATAGTCGGCCCAAAAGGAAAAGTCATAACAACTGAGGTTGTTCCGGAGCTTGTCAGCTTTGCCAAGAAAAATTTGAGGAAAGCGGGCATTGCAAATGTTTTAGTACATGAAGAAGACGGCTCAAACGGAATGCAGAGCGAGGCGCCTTTTGACAAGATGATCATTACAGCGGCATGCAAGGAGTTTCCAAAGCAACTGATAGCGCAGCTTAAGCCGGACGGCATAATCATAGGCCCTGTTGGAAACCGGCAGGAACAAGAGATGGTAAAGGGCATAAAAGACAAAAATGGGCATTTAGAGCTTGAGTTCCTGGGCCCTTTCCTGTTCACTCCGATGTATGGCAAATACGGATTTGAAGATTAAACTTTTTTGCCACCCAAGAACGTTCCCAGCGTACATGTCAAAAATTCCAAGTTACGAATACATTGAGGAATTTTTGAGCATGCTCGGAAATTTTTACAAGATTTAAATCAATAATAGAAATTTCCGACATTTGGCAAAACCGAGAGAAAGTTATTTATATGTCCTCATCTAAATTGGTTCTATGGAAACCATAACAATTCCAAAAGAAGAATACGAATATTTAAAGCGACTAGAAACTATTGCGCAAGATGAGCTATTGCTCAGCATTAAGCGTGGATTAGAAGATGCTGCTAAAGGCAGATTAAGGGAACGCTAAAGATTTTTTCTGATAAGTTCTTTGTAGTAATCCAAATTTATTTTTGATTTTTTATGTTTATTAAGTTTTTCGTTAATGGATTTTTAGCTTTTGCAAGCCAAATCCATAAAAAACCCGTACTTTTAGTTAAAACATCTGGGTAAATTCTCAAAAATGAATTTTGGGCAGAATGTTGGTTTTTTGCGTTAAGTTTAAATACAAGCATATTCAGGATTTCAAAAAAAGATGATTAAAGTAAAAAAGACATTTTCTTTGTTAATAACTATTTTTGTTATTTTTGGCAATATCGCTTTCGCCCAGTATTCTGACTCTTCCGGTCCATCTTCCTATGGAGGCAGGCCGATAGACCCTTCTAAAGAAGGCAAGGAATATTACAGAGAAGGCGATACGATTGTTTATCCTGCGAGGCAGGGCTCTGATGAAAATGAAATGATGGAGCGCTTCATAAAGAGCGGGATGAGCGAAGAAGAGATGAGGAAAGCTGCGAGAGAAAAATTCGGCAAGGATTTTGATGAAATGGAATTTGAAAAAGGAATGATGGAAGTAAATGAGAGGATGGCAAGAAAAGGTGCTTTTTCATACGAGAATGAAGGATATGAACGGAGAAGTTATGCCGGCCCGTCTTACGAAGGCTATTCTAAAGAGCAGATGGTTTTCAGCCTGGTTTTCCAGCATATTGGGGATGAGATTGACCCGAGGGAAATAAAACAGCACTGCAATGAGCCTGAAAAGATTGCTGACATGGTCATAATAAAGCTAAAGGAAAAAATAGGAGACTTGCAAAATATCTGCAACCAGGCTGAGGAGCAGGAATTGAAATGCAATGAAATGTCAAAAAGAATGTGTTTACAGATAGGAACTCCTTATGCAAGGGATGATGCAACAGAGCTTGAAAAGCTTCATTCAGTTGCCTATGCCTGCCCTGTAAACAAAGAAGCGATAGTAAAAGCATGCAAATTGCGAAGCAAAACTAATATTGAGCAGCAGATGAAGCATATGGATGAGTCATGCGAAAAGAGGTTTGAGCAGGAAGGGGAAAGGCTGCTGGCAGAATGCGGTAGGTTCAAGCAGAGCCAAATTTGCGATAAAGGCAAGCACATGGAAAGGTGCATGGGCGGCATTAAGAAAGAGGATTTTGAGAAGCCGATATGCCCTGATTCCCCAGTCCCTAAATGTAGTGAAGGAGCAAGGATTTTAACAAAAACAGACGCCAAGGGATGCGCCTACCATTATTGCGAAACAGCCTACACATGCCCAGTACAAGCTGTTCCAACATGCAGAGAAAACGAAGCAATGCAAAAGAGAGCTGATGACAAGGGATGCGTTAATTATCATTGTGAAGCAAGTACCGCAGCATGTCCGGCAGATGCGCAGCAATGCCCGGATGGAAGCTATGCAGCTAGAGACCCAAACAACAACTGCAATTTCAAGCCCTGCCAGGAGATAAAATGCCGGGAGCCAACGACTCCAATATGCGCATCCGGACAAATATTGCAAAAAAAAGCTGATGGAAACGGATGTGTTTATTACTATTGCGAGCAAATGCCATGTGCTGAAATTGCAAAGCCGGCCTGCGCAGAGGGGCAGAGCCTGACAGCAAAATATGACGAGAACAAATGTGTTGCCTCATATGAATGTGTGAGCGTGACAACAAGCGCTTCAATAACAGGGAGTGTTATTGCAGGCACATATGATGACAGGATAAGGAATTGCGAGAATTCATGGAGGGAGCAGGAAAGGGCATGCGCTTCAATGCTCGAATCCTGCGATAAAAGCTCTTTAATTGAAAAGTGCAGGCAGCAGTCAAGAAGAAATTTCGAGGAGCACTCATCAAAAATAGGGCAGCAATGCGAGCTTTATACAGTCTCTGAGATAAGGGCTGCGGAAGACAGATGCTCAAGGATGGACAAGGAAAGGGAAAGATGCTTTAGCGAAAGCGCAAAAAGATGCGAGCATACCAAAGGGATTGCAGAAAAATGCAGGGAATCATTGACTGAAGAAAATTTGAGGAAATTCATTGCAGAAGAATCAAAAAAGAGATGCAAATTCAAAGATATATTGGCTGATGAGGATGATGTGAGGGCCTCTGACAAAGTTGAGATTGTTTTGGCTGTTTTGAACACCGCAACTGAAGATGATGTAAGCAAGCTTGAGCTTTTTATAGACGGCTTAAAGGAAGACTTAAAATTGCAGGACACAACTGTTTACAAGGGCATGATCAATCCCAATAATTTTAACGATATAAAGCTGCTGCCATTTGTTGTTAACGCAAAAATAAGCGCTGTTGCAGGCTCCGAAAGGGCAAAAGATGCAAAGGCAAAGATTGTTGCAGGGCAGAAGGCTGAAGAAGCTGCCGGCAGGCTTGCTTCATTAAGGGACTCTGACGTGCCTGATGAATACCTCTACATAATTGAAAATCAGGCAAACGATGTGCTTGATGTTTCCGATAATCTGAAAGAAATTGAGAAGAAAGAAGATGGAAAAGGGCTTGGCTACAAGATAAGGCTGTTTTTGGGATTGGCAAAGGCTGCAGAGCAGGAGGAAATCAGGCAATTGGATGAAAGCAAAGCCAAATTAAAAGGCTCGATTGAGGCATTGGCAAAGCTTGCTGATGAAGTGCCGAGCGATGTTGCAAAATCAATTTTGAAAGAGCAGGTTGATAACCTGAAAAAACAGCATGATGACATAGAAGTTCTGATAGACGCAAAAGAAAAGAAAGCAAAGGGATTGCTTGGGCTGTTTGGGTAATCTTAAATTATTTTATAATGCAGCTGCACCAATCCTGAGCTGTATGTTTTTATTTTTATTAGCTTCATATTGATTTTTTTGTCTATGTTCTTAAACAAAGGTATTCCGCTACCGAGGATTATAGGATGCACATACAGCCTGATTTCATGTATTAATCCAGCATTCAGCAAAATGGATATTATTTTAGAGCCGCCAACCAGCCATATGTCTTTGCCATGCCCTTTTAATAATTCCTTTGTTAATCTGACAGGATTATTGGCAAAATCCACTCTTGAATCGTTTTTATGCTTATTTCTGGTAAACACATAGCATTTTTTACCCGGATACGGCCAGCCGCCAAAGGTTAATGACACTTCAAAGGTCTTTTTTCCCATAATCAATGTGCCAATAGATGCAAAAAACTTGCCATAGCCATAATCCTGATCTGTAAATAACCAGCTTATATCGCCGTTTTTCCCTGCTATGTAGCCGTCCAGGCTTGAAGCAATGAAGAGGATTAGCTTTCTCATTTATCAAGCAATTACTTGTTTTCTATATAAATCTCACTATACATTGGACATTCATGCCTAAAATATTTAAAGCTAGGAACATGCCTTAGGCTATGACACATATACATTCAAAGCCAAAGACCAATGCCGAATTTCTGGAAGCTATGGCAGAAATAATATTCATTTCAGGCTTCAGGTGGGATCTTGTTCATTCTAGATGGCCAAAGATAAGGATGGCATTCCATAATTTTGATATTAAAAAAGTGGCAAATGAAAGACTTGAAAACTTATTAAACAAAGACGGAATAATAAAAAACAAAAGCAAAATAAATGCAATAATAGAAAATGCAAAAATGTGCAGCAATATTATCAACAAGCACAAATCAATCAATAAATGGATTAAAAACATTCAAAAAAATAATAAAAAGCAACCATTATTTAATCCAACTGTAAGGGAAGAAATGAAAAAATTCAGCAAAATAGGCAATACAACAAGCAGGTGGCTGGCTTATGTTGTCACGAGAGACAGAAAATTGTTGGACAATAATCAAACCTAAGAAAGTTATCTAAACCTTCTGCGATAGCTGCCCCTTCTCTCGCCATACTGCTGGCCCCCTCTTCTTTCGCCGGAATGTTGGCTGCTGCTTCTATCTCCGGATTGTGAGCTTTGGCTTCGCCCTTCAGAGCTGTGGCTTCCTTCCCCCGAATGGTAAGGCCTTCTCTGCTCGCCAAATCTCGGCCTTGAATGGCCCGAATAGCGCCTTGGGCCGCCTCTTGAATGAAAGTCCCTTCTATGGCCAAAGCCGCCATGGCTTCTTTCTGATGCAATGAACTGCACTCTTTGGAATTCCGGCAGCTGAAGCTGCTGAACAATTATTGACCTGTCACTAAGGACATTCCTGAAATTGTCATGGTCAGGCTCTGAAATCAGCGAAATGACTTTGCCCTCGCTCCCTGCCCTTGCAGTCCTTCCTATCCTGTGTATGTACTCTTTTGAAGTCTTTGGGCTGTCGTAGTTTATTATGTGGCTTACATTCTTGATATCAAGCCCCCTTGCAGCAACATCGCTGGCAACAAGCACTTTCGCTTCATTTTTATGGAACATATCCAAAGACCTCTTTCTTTTGCTCTGCGACAGCCCGCCATGAAGGATAAGGCAGCCTATTCCATTCCTGGTAAGGTTGTTTCCAACAATATCAACTCTTTTTCTTGTTGCGCAGAAGATTATTGCAAGCTTTGGAGCTTCATTCTTCAGGATATTGACAAGAAGTGAGAACTTGTCCCTTGAGTCCACATTGTAAAAATACTGCGACATCTTGGTTTCTTCAACATAAGCCTGCACTTTGATTTTTGCCGGGTTTTTCATGTAGTTTTGCACAATCTCATGGACCTGGGTGGAAATTGTTGCGCTGAAAAGAAGTGTCTGCCTTTCCCTTGGCACCTGTGAAACAATCCTTCTGACATCCTCTATGAATCCCATTTCAAACATCTTGTCAGCTTCGTCCAATACAAGTATTTTTACCCTGCGGAGATTTATCGTGCCCCTCTGCATGTGGTCAAGTATCCTTCCGGGAGTTCCAACCACGACATCAGCATATCTGAGGTGGTCAATCTGCGGAACTATCGAGACTCCACCGTATACTGAAGTTATATCTGCCCTTTTGTATTTTGAGAATTTTCTCAGCTCAGAAGTCACCTGCTCGCAAAGCTCCCTTGTAGGAACAAGGACCAAAGACTGGATTCCCTGTTTTGGTGTTATCTTTTCAAGCATCGGGAATCCGAATGCAGCAGTCTTGCCGGAGCCTGTTTGCGATTGCCCTATAACATCCTTCCCTTCCTGTATAAGCGGAATTGATTTTTTCTGTATATCTGTCATTTCCTCAAAGCCAAGCTCCAGAAATGCTTTTTTTAGCTCCGGATGAAGATGAATCCCTGAAATCATTTTGTGTTTACCTGTTTAGAGCTATATAACCGGCTTGTTTTAAATAGGTTTGGGTTTTTTTGGCTTTGCGTAAATAGTGCCTTCTGTGTAGAAATTTGAATACTCAAAACAATGATACATTTTCCATATGCATATGATTCTTCAAAAATAGGCTCCACACACTATTTGCATCGTCTCAAATTTTTGCTTCATGTTTTGTTATTAATCCTACTCCTTTTTTATCACAATTCCATGAATCTTCATCTTCATTAAGTGTTCCGTATACACAAAATTCTCCAATTGTCCCTACAAGCCCAAAAGCAGTGTTTTCTGAAAAAATTCCAAACATCTTTTCATCGACAGCAATCTGCCCTGTCGAGTCTGTTATGGCATAAAATTGATATTGGCCAAACCTCATATTCACGCTTGACAATCAAATAGGATATCCCTCAATCATGACTTTTTTTCTTTAAGCTTTACCGCAATAATTTCCTTTGATAGTATTGAATCATCATATTCAAATTCTGCAATTTCTGTTTTTTCATCGTAATTGATTAATTTTAGCCCTTTGATTGTTCCTGCAACCGACTTTAATGGCATCGGGCACACGTTGCCAATGCAATCCTTGAGATGATATTTTTTGCCATTACACTTCTCGTCGGAGCTTATGCTCTAAGAATTTACAAGTTGGCTGGGCAAAGGCAATCAAAATTATTTGGAATTTCCTTTCTTTTTATTTCCGCCGCTTACTTTGTTCAGTCAATTTTAAATTTTGCTGCAAGCTATTCAATGGCAGAAGAATGCAGCATGCGGTCAATGACTGCTGTTCACAGCTTAAGCAATTTTGGCATATATTCCCATATGATTCTTTTCATCACTGGCCTCGTGACGCTTGCCTACATGACTCTGAAAATCAAAAATATAAACGCCTATGCGCTGTTTTTGGCTGCGATATTAGCAGTGCTTCTGTTAAGCTCAAACAAGCTTTACTTCTTTTACGCCCTGTCGTCAATACTGCTCATTTACATTTCATTTTATTATTTGGAAAACTATCTAAAAAGCAGGAAAATGAGCACGCTGATTGTCTTTACGGCGTTTTTGTTCCTGCTTTTCGGCAAGATTCATTTCATTTTCTCTATTGACCACGGCACATTTTATGTGGCAGGCCACCTGCTTGAATTCGTGGCTTACACGCTGATTTTGATAAACTTGATAGATGTAATAAGAAGAAAATGAGCAAAAAGAGAGACAAGCTGCAAATCATTTATGATATCCTAAGCGTCATAAAGGAAAAAAACGGCAAAATTAAACCAACAAATATTCTTTATAAGTCTAACCTATCAAACCAGATGTTTAATGAATACATGGGTGAACTTATTAAAAAGAGGTTTATAATAGAGAATAAGACAAAAAGCGGAAAAGTATACTCTTTAACAGAGAAAGGGTTTGCTTATCTGAATAAATATCAGATGATTGTTGATTTTACTGGATCATTCGGATTGAATGAATGATTTCCACGCAGTTTCATGCGCCGTTTATAAAACAGTACCAAGATGGAAAAATGCGTTGAAATATCCAGAAGATGCACTGGTTTCTGCAAGGAAACGGTAAAAGGCAAATTTGATAGTTTACTTCAAATTATTAAAAATCAAAATACAGCCAAACCCATCTAAAAATAAATGCAATAAAATTCCAATGCTCAAATATCTAGCCTTCTTATGAAAAATCCCTACAGCTTGCTGTGATTAGGATTTTTCATAAATCAAGTGGTTTTTTGCCCTATTCTCGTATGGCCATATTCAATAAATTTCTTGTCAAACTTTCTGGTAGCTGCAACCGCTAATGCATATTTTACATCTTTTAATTGACTCTAGGTCATGCTTTCCAAGTTCTCATCAGCAGGCTATTGCCCACAACGCTTACTGACGAGAATGCCATTGCAGCGCCTGCAATTATGGGGTTCAATAAAAATCCAAAAAAAGGGTAGAGTATGCCGGCTGCAATTGGAATCCCAGCAACATTGTAAAAAAATGCCCAAAATAAATTCTGCTTTATTTTTTTGATAGTATATAAGCTTAATTTGATTGCCGTTACAGCATCCCTCAAGTCATTCTTGATTAAAATAATTGAGCCGGTTTCAATTGCAATGTCTGTGCCTGCGCCAATTGCAATCCCGACATCAGAAGCAGCTAAAGCAGGAGCATCATTGATTCCATCGCCAACCATTGCGACTACTTTGCCGTTTTTCTGAAGTTTTTTTATTTCATTTTCCTTATCCTGCGGAAGAACCTCTGCAATTACCTTGTCAATTCCAACTTGCGAAGCGATTGCTTTTGCAGTCCTTTCATTGTCCCCTGTGATCATTACAACTTCTTTCCCCAGCTTGTGAAGCTTCTCAACAGCTTCTTTTGAATTCTCCTTTAATGTATCGGCAATCGCAATAAGGCCTATAACTGATTTGTTCAAGCCCAAAATTACTGTGGTTTTCCCCTGCTCTTCAAGCCTGCTTATTTTATTGTCCACATCATCAGAAATCTTTATCTTGTGCTGCTGCATGAGTTTGTCATTTCCAATCAAAATTTCATAATTCTTGTACTTTGCAACAGCGCCTTTGCCATGCATTGCTTCAAATTTGTCAGGCTCATTTATCATAATCTTCTTGCTTTTTGCCTTGTTTATTATTGCATCTGCAAGAGGATGCTGGGAGCTTTTTTCAGCAATTGCAGCGAATTTCAAAACATCGCTTTCAGCGTATTTCTTATCCAAGGCAACAATATCAGTAACTTCCGGCTTTCCTTTAGTTAATGTGCCTGTTTTGTCAAACACAACAGTTGTCAATTTATGCGCAGTTTCAAGCGCCTCTGCATTCTTAATCAAAATTCCGTTCTCTGCCCCTTTGCCAGTGCCTACCATTATTGCAGTTGGCGTTGCCAATCCAAGTGCGCAGGGGCATGCAATTATCAAGACCGCTACAAAAATTGTAAAAGAAAACAAGAAAGGCGCGCTTATAGCCATGAAATTTGGAGCAATAAAATACCAGAAAAGAAAGGACAATACTGCAATTAAAATCACAACCGGAACAAAAACTGATGAAACTTTGTCGGCCAGCCTTTGAATTGGCGCCTTTGATCCCTGGGCATCCTCGACTAATCTTATAATCTGGGCAAGCATTGTGCCGCTCCCAACTTTTGTTGCTTTCACTTTAAGCATTCCGCTTTTATTGATCGTTGCCCCAATCACCTTGTCCTTTTCTTTTTTTGATACTGGCATGCTCTCTCCGGTGATCATTGACTCATCAACATAAGAATCCCCAAAAGCAACAATGCCGTCAGTTGCAATTTTTTGCCCGGGCTTGACTATGAACACATCATCAATCTGCAAATCCTCGATTGGAATTTCAATTTCTTTGGAATTCCTAATCACAATGGCTGTCTTTGCCTGAAGCCCGATCAGCTTCCTTATTGCCTCTGATGCTTTTCCTTTTGTAAGCGCCTCGAAATACTTGCCGAGCAATATGAGGGTGATTATTATTGCAGAGGTATCAAAATACAGCTTATCACCAAGCAGGCTTGGCAGAAAAACGACAAGCGCGCTGAAAATGTAAGCGGCAGTGGTTCCTATAGCTATCAGTGTGTCCATGCTTGCCGCCTTATTTCTTAGGGCAATCCACGTTCCTGTGTAAAACCTGCGGCCCAAAATGAACTGGACAGGGGCTGCAAGCGCAAGAAGAATATAACTGTGAACTGGCAGCATCCTCATCCCAAACCATTCAGGGAATGACAGGACAAATATCGGGATGCTTAATATGAACCCGAAAACCACCTCAATCTTGAGCCTTTTTATCTCTCTTTGCCTTGCTTCTTTCTCGCGGTCGAAGCTTGAGGCAGTTTGCTCAACCGGCTCATAACCGGCTTGTTTTATGACTTTTTTTATTTCCCCAACATTAGTCTGATTTGGGTCGTATTTAATGAAGGCGTGTTCATTCACCAGGAGTTCTTTTGATGTTATTCCTTTGATAAGATTTAAAGCATTTGAGACTGTTCCTACGCAATGAGGGTTATCCATCCCGATGACTCTTAGCTTAGCCTCGCCAATGTTTTTTTCATTTTTGGGAGCATCAATAATTTTGTACCCAGATTTAACAACTGCTTGTTTTATTGCATCTTCATCAGCTTCATTTTCATTAAATTCCACTGTTGCTTTTTCAGAGGCAAAATTAACGCTTGCTTTTTTTACGCCTTTGGTCCTTGACAAAGCTTTTTCAATTGTATTAGCGCATGAGGCGCAGTGCATTCCAGAAATAGAAATAGTGCATTTTTGCGTTTTTGAATCTGGCTTTGCTTCTGATGCTGGCTTCCCGTCGGCTTTTCCTGTGAATTTTTCATAACAATTGCCGCTGCAGAAGTAATATGGTATTTTGTCCTGGACAGCCTTGAATTTAGCTTTGCTCTCGTCAACTTCCATTCCGCATATGGGGTCTTTTGCCATTTTAGATTTTTATTGAATGCTTTGTTATTTCTGTGTTGCAGGCATGGTGCTTTTTGCAGTAATCTTCGCATTCTTCAGCGATTTTTCTATCTTTATAGATAAAACCACATTCTTCACATTCAAAATATTTTTTGCCTGATTTTTCGATTTCTTTGGCCATTTTCTACTGGCTTTTACTGTCAATGCCCAAAGCATTGTGCAGCCAGCAATACCCAAAAAAGCTTTCAGCCAATGCAATCCATCCGACAATAAATATCGCCCAATTCACCAATTCAATGCCGTAATTTGGAGCCCAGGGCCCAAGCCACCAAAATGCAAGTGCAAATCTCAAAATCCTGTCGGTTTTTCCCAAATTCTGCTTCATTTTTTATCACCTTTTCCATTTATAGGCCCTTTCCTCAACTTTTGGAATGCCTTTGATTGTTACTGTAAAATCTTTTAAACTGGAATCAACATTGAAAATTATGCTCCCGGATGAATGATGGCCTTCGATTTTTGGCGCTTCAGCCGGATATGCTGTTTTTTTATTATAGCTTAATGTTGTAATTTTTTTCAGGTCGAATTCGCTTAATTCAACAGAATGCGTGTTGATTGAAATATCCAGCACAAGGATTTTATCGTCTATTCTTGCCGGCGTCAAGTCAATTGCAACGTCCCCGGAATCAGTGCTTCCGGTTGATATTGTTTCTAACTTGGATGCAGCTTGGGCTTTATTTCCAGGATTACCCTTGACAAAACCATAAATAGTAAATGCCACAATTGCAATTATTGCAGCCAAAATAAGGTAGATTGTCAAGTCAATTTTTTTCATTTTTCCTCGTGAGCCTGTCTTTGATAAACATAAATATTGCCGAAAGCGAAACTAATCCCCCAACAATCCAAAAGAAAGCAGAATAGCCCTGAAGGCTTTTGAATGGAACGCCTGCAATTATAAGCCCGGCATTTAGTATTATGAGGTTTATTGAAATGCATTTTTTAGCATGATAAAGGACAATTGTTGCAAATAAAAGCAAAACAGCTATTGTCCATAAAGGAACTGCTATTTTTGTCAGGAAAAGCAGGGGCATGCCGGTTACAGTTATTCCAACAAGGCTCAATAAAAAAACCATGCCGAGGCATATATTATGGCATATCTGCCATGAGCCGAGAATGCTCGCAGCTCCTGAAACAGTTCCTGTGGCCCCCACCAATCTCTCTTTTTGGCTTTTGATTTGAATCACCATTCCTTGCAGCAGTCCACAATTTTCTTTATTACCTCTGAAAATTTTGAGCTCAGGCTTCCGTTTTCCGCATCCCGGTTATTTTTTATTTCTTCCACATCAGCCAGCTGCAGGTTGATTGCAAAAAACAGTGAAAACAGCTCAAAGGCGGCATTGAAGTATGAGGCAGCTTCTTTTTTGTCGGCATTGTACTCTTTTGTTCCGACCTCCACAAGCCGCATGCTTGCAGCAAGGAGATGCTTGCTTATGCACCATTCCTCTCCTTTGGGGTTTTTCACGATTTTCTTCATAAGCTTCGTCCTTAACCCCCTTACTGAGCTAAGCATCTCCAGGTACTGCTGGTTGTTTGTCTTTTGGGCTGTGAAAAAAAGATGCTCTTCAATGCTTATGAGGTTCATGATTCCTATGGCCAAATCCTCGTCTCTTGACAAGTCCGCTTCGGTTTTTATATTCTTGACTTTCTCCACCCATCTGCTGACTTCATCTTTCATTTTATTATTCCGGAATGCAGCATTAGCTGCAGTATAACCCCTATAATGATCAGCATTAGGAAAGTCAGCGCTATCCCCTGAAACGGAATGTGCCTTCCCTTTCTCACAGATGTTATCTTTTCACTTAGGAAAGGGGATATAACCACTATAAGCGAGCCAATTACACTTCCGATAAGGAAATAGTCAACAAGGTACGTCCTGTTGAGCAGGCTGCCATAATCCCCTGCAGAATTTAGCAGCAAAGGGTGGGCATCTTTCAGCAGCGGCCATATGGGCAGCACTGTCAAAAAATAAGAAGCCAAAACAACAGCTGTTTTTTGGAATGGAATGAATCTTTTATTTATAGCCCTTCCAAACCACATTCCCATTGAGGCTGCGAAAGCCCCTATGAAAATTCCTATTACCATCCTGTGCACCCCAAACACAGCAGCGCCTCCGGCTACAAAAGCCGCCCCGACAGTGCATAGGGGGCAGTGGGCCAAGGCAGTCTGCGGCATAATGGGCAAGATTGCCAGCGCTATCAGGAAAAATCTGATTTTTCCCATTCATATCCTCATGAATTCTGCTGAAGAGCCGTCTTCAGAAACTGAATAAATGATGAAAGGACCTGTTTTTTTACCGGGCATTCCGGGAGATGCAGATAGCATCCCCGGCAGGGAAATTCCCTTGATGTTTGGCTTTTCAGCCAGCAGCTTTTCTATTGCCTCTGCAGGAACGTGGCCTTCTACAAAATATCCCCCAATAACAGAAGTATGGCAGCTGAGCATATCTTTTGGAATTTTATACTCTTCTTTTATTGGGGCAATATTTGCAATCTGCTTAACATCCACCTCAAACCCGTTCCTCTTCATATAATCGCCATATAATCCGCAGCAGCCGCATGAAGGGTCGTGGAATATGGTAACTTTTGCCCCATTTCCGTTAACAGAGCTGCTTGACTTGCCGCATGCGGCTATAACTAATAAAATCAAAACCAATGCCCCAAATATTATTTTTTTTGAGCCCATTTTCATGTTAAAAACTCTTTTATTGCCTCTTCGCAATCAAGTTGTAAAATAATGCAAATATATATCCTGCCACTGCGCTGCTAATTGAAACAACGACCAGCCCGATTATTGATTTCCCAATATTTATGCTTTTTTCGGCTATGCTTGAAATGTCAATGCCGTGAACGAAATAATTTCCGACTGCGGCAACAGTTTCCAGCGGAAAAACAGCCACGAAAACAATACATATAATATAAACTAAAGCTGCGGTCATACCAAATGCTAAAGCAACTGCTTTTTGGTTTAGCTTACTCATTTTATCCCCCTTGGTTTTTTATTAATTAACAGCATCCCTTGTTTTTTCCTTTTTTCATTTTTCACACCTCCATCAAACTGCCTCAATTACTTTTTTGAGCTTTTCTTCGACCTGAGACGCAATAACTTTTAAATTTGGGTTTCCGATTTTTTCCATCTGCACAGTCGGCTTTATGGCAGCAACAAAAGTTTTGCCTTTTTTGGAATAAACAATTAAATTGCACGGAAGCATAAGGCCCAAATCCTGCTCTGCCTGCAATGCCCGGTATGCAAGCGGAGGGTTGCAGGCGCCTAAAATTATGTAATCATCAAAATCAACATCAAGCTTTTTCTTCAATGTCGCTTTTATATCAATCTCGGTAAGGATGCCAAATCCTTCTTTTTGCAGCTCTTCTTTAGCCCTTGCAACTGCGCCTGCATAGCCGATACTAACTTCTTTTTTTAATTGGTACATTTTTTATTCTTTTGATTATCTCGCTGTCCATCCGCCGTCAACAACCAGATTATGCCCTGTTATGAAGCTTGATTCATCGAGAGCAAGGAAAACAGCGGCATTCCCTATGTCCTCAGGCTGCCCGAACCTTCCGATAGGGGTGCTTTCCAGTAGCATTCTTTTTGTTGATTTGTCATTAATCATTCCTTTCGTCATGTCCGTTACTATGACTCCCGGATTTATGGCATTTACTGTAATGCCGTATTTGGCGCAGTCTAAGGCAACTTCCCTTGTGAATTCTGTAACGCCGCCTTTTGAGGCGCAGTAAGCTGAAATTCCCGGAAAGCCGACTAATCCTGCAATTGATGAAACATTGATTATCCTGCCCTTTACCCCATTTTTTTTCATCTGCAGCACAGCATGCTTTGTGCCGAAGAAAACTCCCTTGAGATTGACGCTCATCTGCCTGTCCCAGTCCTGCTCTGTAAGCGTTTCGACAGTCCCATTCACAAGTATGCCTGCATTATTCACCATTATGTCCAATTTGCCGAATTTTTCAGCAACTTTCTCAATCAAATTCTTTATATCGGCTTCTCTTGTCACATTTGCCTTGACAAATATTGCATCGTTTCCCAGCTTTTTTATTTCTTCAACAGTGTTTTTTGCCTCTTCGCTTTCCTTGTAGCTGTTGACAACAACTTTGCAGCCTTCCTTTGCAAGCGCTATAGCTATTCCTTTCCCGATTCCCCTGTCAGAGCCGGTTACGACTGCAACTTTTCCCTGAAGCTTCCCCATACCACTTCACCTTATTTTTGCTTTCTGGACATCTCTTTCCATAGCTTCAATATCCACATATAAACCAGGATTACCAGCCCAATCACCAAAATTATTGATAAAAAGTTCAAAAATCCCCAATACCCATAACTGTAATTTCCCATCATCCCGTATCCAAAATTTCCTCCCATCATATTCATCATTCCTCCATAATTTGTTCCTTTTCCATAAGCGCCCATCATTCCATAACCAATCATGCCGTAATCAACAGCAGCATTTGCATCGTTGCAGTACAGCCTTTTTGCCATTGCAATGTGCATCAGCCTTAAGCTTTCCGAGCCTTCTCCTCCCATCACCCTGTCCATGACTTCATGTGCTTCGCCCGGATGCGCCTGCTCCATGAGATAATCTCCAATGGATTCCAGCTGGCCTTCAGCAAGCTGCGCGCATGGGATTTTTGAATCAATAAGCTTTTTTGCCTCTGCAAAATTTTCAGCATCGGCAAAAGCAAAGCTCATGCTCAAAATAAAAATCAAAAGATAAATCGCATTATTTTTCAGATTAGTCATAGTGGCCCTCCAATTTTTGTTTTGCTGCCAATATATCCATTTTCGATACATGAAATATTGGACAACTATATAAACTTTTCTATATGTATCCTATTTGGATATATCACAAA
This sequence comes from Candidatus Woesearchaeota archaeon, assembly GCA_016188245.1. Lineage (GTDB taxonomy): Archaea > Nanobdellota > Nanobdellia > Woesearchaeales > GW2011-AR4. The sequence goes on from JACPIE010000038.1 coordinate 20,946, forward strand.
AAGAAAGATATTTATACGCGGGCAGCTTAATTGCCGCAATGGCGGATATAAAAATAAACAATATGGTAAAATTCTACACCCTGTGCCTTCTGGCTAACGGGCCAAAGCACGGCTACGAACTGATCCAGGAGTTAAAGGAGAAACTGGAGAGAAGGATAAGCGCAAGCAATGTGTACCCTTTCCTGAACGTCTTAAGGAAAAATAAGCTGATAAAATTTGACAAAGTCGGCAAAAGGGATAAAAAAACATACCATCTTACGCATGAAGGAAAAAACTTTACAAAACGCATGTTCAGCAAATTTGGCGATTTGATAACCCTGGCTGTAAAGCCCAGGATAACGACATGTCCATGCGGCTGCAAGATATATTCAGGAGGTCATGCAGAAAAAATAAGGGGAAAAACAATGAAATTCTGCTGCTCGCATTGCGCTAAAATTTTCAAGCCGAAATAACTTTCCTTATCTAAATGGCAAAATACAAGCTGAAAAAGGGAATAGGCTTGCTTGAAGCTACACTTTACGGTGTGGGAATAATACTTGGAGCCGGCATCTACGCCCTTATCGGGGTTGGGGCAGGAATAGCCGGAAACGCATTGTGGATGTCTTTTCTTGTTGGCGCGGTCATTGCCGCCTTTACCGGTTTCAGCTATGCCGAACTTTCTTCAATGTACCCAAAAGAGGCTGCCGAATATGTTTATACAAAACACGCTTTCCGGAAAGAATGGCTTTCTTTTGCCATCCAATGGGTGATGCTTTTTACCGTCGGGATATCCGCAGCCACAGTCGCTTTGGGCTTTGCAGGCTACTGGTCATTCTTATTTGGCGGAAAAATCATTGTTATCTCCTTTGCCCTCATATCCGTAATGTCGCTGATTAATTATTTCGGAATAAAAGAATCAGCAAAATACAACGATATCTCAACTTTTATTGAGGCATCTGGGCTGCTGGCAATAATAATTCTTGGAGCTTACTACATGGGCAAAAATGAATTATTTTCTTCAATAAATTTTCTTGAAAGCCCGAATGGCGCTTTCGGCATTTTTACCGCAACGACAATAGTCTATTTTGCATTTATAGGGTTTGAAAACCTTGTGAACATCTCGGAAGAAGCGAAAAATGCGCACAAAACAATCCCGAAAGCGCTTTTGATTTCACTTGCAATATCCACTGTCATCTACATACTTGTTTCAATATCTGCTGTCGGAATTCTAGGATCCGGCGCCCTTGCCGCGTCAAAAGCCCCCATAGCTGAAGCAGCTGAAAAAGTAATCCCAAAAAGCTCTTATGTAATGTCTCTGATAGCGCTATTTGCCACTTCAAATACCGTGCTAATCCTGCTTATAGTGGCTTCGCGCCTTCTTTATGGGCTGTCTTCAAACAGGATGCTGCCCCAGTTTTTTTCAAGAATAGGGAAAAGAGGAACTCCATTTATCTCCATTTTTACAATTGCTTTGCTTGCAGGGCTGAGCATACTGGCGGGGAACATAAAAAAACTGGCGCATCTGGTTGACTTGGGAATATTCGCCGTTTACATCTCGATAAACCTATCGGTGATAATCCTGAGGTACAGGGAGCCGAAGGCAAAAAGATTTTTTAGAATCCCATTTAACATAGGCAGGTTTCCTGTCATGGCATTATGCGGCATTTTGCTGAACCTCGGCATGCTTTATTTTTTTGACATGACTGATTTTGCATACGGCATAATCCTTGTTTTTGCCGGCATTGCAGCCTACCTTTTGTTTAACATTAAAAGGCTAAGAGCCTCAAAATCAGGCAAAACACCATAGGCGCATACCGGAAAATTTAGGCTGTTCGCATCCGGCTTTCTGTTACCCAGAAAAATATATATACTCACAATTAATCTTGAGCACCATGCCCAAAAAGCCTTTCAAGATAGCTTTCTTCGAGCTCGAGCCCTGGGAAAAAAGGCATTTTCAAAAAAACCTCAAAAATTATGAAATAAGGTTTATAGATGGCCACCTGACTGAAAAAAATGCCGTCCAGATAAATGATGCAGATGCAATCGGCATTTTTATCTATTCTGCTGTAAACAAAAAAATATTGGAAAAGCTGCCAAACCTGAAATTGATTGCAGCTTTATCGACTGGCTACGACCATATTGACCTGAATGAATGCAGGAAGAGAAAAATCACGGTATGCAATGTCCCGCATTACGGCGAAAACACGGTTGCAGAGCACACATTTGCGCTAATCCTGAACCTGACAAGAAAAATACACAAGGCTTACGAAAGGACAGTCAGGGGAGATTTCTCTATTGAAGGGCTCAGGGGAACGGACTTGCAGGGCAAAACACTTGGAGTTGTCGGAACAGGAAGCATAGGCCGGCATGTAATCAGGATTGCAAGAGGCTTTGAGATGGAAGTTATTGCTTTTGACAGGCTTAAAAATCCGAAGCTTGCAAAAAGGCTTGGCTTCAGGTATGCCGGCTTCAGCAGCCTTCTGAAAAGCTCAGACATAATCACTTTGCATGTTCCGTATAACAGCTCAACGCACCATTTAATAAACAAAAAGGCAATTTCAAAAATGAAGAAAGGGGCCATTTTGGTCAATACTTCGAGAGGCGGCATTATTGAAACTTCTGCACTGCTCGAAGGATTAAAATCGGGAAAAATAAGCGGAGCAGGCCTGGACGTGCTCGAAGGAGAATGCTTCATCAAGGAGGAAAAGCAGATTTTGTCAAGCCAATTCATGAAAGAATGCGACTTAAAGGCAGTGCTTCAGGACCATCTCCTGCTGAAGCAGCCAAATGCCATAATAACCCCGCACAATGCATTCAACTCCTGGGAAGCTTTGCACAGGATTCTTGACACTGCAATCCTGAACATAAACTCATTTTTGAAGAGAAAGCCGGTTAATGTTGTGAAATAGCACAAGCGGTTTGCTTTTATGCATTTATTCATGCAAAAGCCGCTCTAGTTTTTAAATTTTATTCAGGCGTATGCTGCACCTTCCTTTTCAAACTAATCAGCATGTAAGCCCCTATGCAAAACAGCATAAAGCTGAGCAGCTGCCCCATTGTGAAATAACTGAAGATAAACCCAATCTGCTCGTCCGGCTGCCTGAATATCTCGACAATTGCCCTGAACAGCCCGTATAAAGTTATAAAGCTCCAGAACATGAATCCTTTCGGAAGATTTTTGCCCTTGATGAGCCACAGCACGGCAAATATAGCCAGATTTTTGATTGAAGCATAGATTTGCGATGGGTGCCTGCAGCCTGCAGGAACATCCGCATACTGGCTTTTCGAGTAGTCAATGCACCAGGGAACGTCTGCCAGCCTTCCGTAAAGCTCTGCATTGGTGAAATTCCCCAGCCTTCCTAATGCCAATGCGAGGGCAGCAGGTACAACAATTATATCCGCCAAATCATAAAATTCAATTTTCTTTTTTTTGCAGAACATATAGCCGGCAGCTGCTGCTCCGAGCAGCCCGCCGTGAAAGCTTAATCCCCCATGCCACAATGCAATTATCTCAGATGGATTTTGAAGATAAAACAGGGGATTATAAATAAAGACATAGGCAAGCCTTGCCCCCAGTACAACTCCTACAATCTCATAAACCAAAAGGTCAGAGACATCATCTTTTTCCAGCTTCAGCTCTTTTTTCTTTGCCAGATACGCAATAAGAAAATAGGCAAGTATGAACCCTGCTGCCCAAAACAACCCATAGTACCTTATTTGCAAGGGCCCGATTTCAAGCAGCACCGGATTTATGTTGTGGAAAAACATGTTATTTCTCTTCCCTGATTATTGAATAGAATGAAATTCTGTTAATCAGTACAACAAAGTAAAGCACTATGTAAAAGAGGATAACCGATGCCTGCTTGAAATACGCATACATGCTTAAGTACAGGCTGTAGTTTTTAGAGTATGCTAGCCTTATAAGGTAACCGCTTCCGATAAACAGCAGCCATAGCAGTAAGGCGGCTAAAATCATTATAAGGATAGTTTCCCTGTAGACTTTGATTTTTGTGAACGTGATTTTGAATCCATTTACAGCCGATCCCTTCCAGGAAGCCCCTTGGTAGAACAAAGAATGGGATACATTCAGGATGATATACAAAAACAGGAAGTAAGGAACTGCCAGAGAAATGAATACAAAAGGCCTGTATTGTATTTTTATCCCTGCCAGAATGAAATTTGCAGCCAGCATCACAGCTAGGGATATTCCGGCAAGTATTATATTCAATGAATAAAACTGCCACAGCCTTCTGAACGAGAATTCTGTCGTCTCAAAAAATGATTTTGTGTAGTCCAGGACTATCAGCTTGAAAAAAGAGTATGCAAACAGCAAAATCAGAAAAAATATCAAGTAGTAGGCAACAGACAGGGCTAAAAAAACATATATTGCTGACGGTGACTGCGGAAACGGAACGTAATTGCTTAAATATCTGGTCATGCTTTGCAATGCAAAAACGCAGCTGAAGACGGAAGCCAGAAACAGTACATCAAACAGGATGATATATCCTGTTTTATTAAGATTTGATTTTGCAAGCAAAAAGCTTTTTATGAATAGTTTTTCTTTTTTCTCAGCTTTTGTTTTCGGAACTGGCTTTGGCTTCATTTAAAACAATGAAACAAAGAGATATATAAGGTTTTAGTTTTTGTGTTTTGTGACTTTTATCAGCTGGCCTTTTTTCTTTAGCTCCAGCATCCTTTTTTCCGCAATGACGAGCAGCTCTTTTGTTATATTTTTTGGAATATCCAATTTAAAATTATCTTTAAGCTCTGTCAAAAAATCATAAAGCAGTATGGGAAAGGCGGCAATTCCTATTTTAGTCTGGCTTGAGGTTTCATCCAAAATGATGCTCCAGTCAATATTAAACTTCCTTACCAATTCTGCTGCGTCACCCCTGTCCCTTTCCCTTTCTGTGCAGCCTTTCATCATCAAAATGTCTTCCGGGCTTGCTGTTTTTACCAAAAAGTTGCCAAACTCATGCGACTCTTTTAACCTCTCAACAGTTTTTTCATGAATCTTAAACCCTATAACTTCGTTTAAGAACATATCAAACCTTGTCTCTTTTCCATCCATCATTACGGGCCTGCCTGCTGATTCATCCTCCCTAAATACTCCTTTTATATTCTTCCTTTCGTCAAATCCGGAGCTGAAAAGAACTTTTTTGACAGCCTCAACATCTTCGCTTTTGAAAAAAACCAGGTCAACATCTTTTGTTGTTTTTTTTGCACCGTAAAACATCATGGCAGAGCCGCCTATTGCCACACATTCCACTTTATTTTTGAGCTGCCCTCCTATTATCTTGAAAAGGCTGATCTGCTCCTGAAGATTAATCATTCTTTGTAAGCCTCCAAGTCTGCTTTGTTAAAAGGCAGATAAATTTTCCATTCTTTTTCTATGCTATTCAGGTCTTTTGTCCTTGCATTTTTTACAATAAACTTGCCATGTATTCTGCTGTTCAGCAATGATTTTCTTGTTTTTTTATCCATTCTTTTAACCCTTATTATTGTTCTTGCTGCATCATACAGCGCCCCTACTTTTCTTCCGGCAAATTCGCTTTTTGCAATTTTGCCCAGCCTTGGCCACTTTTTAATTTTATTGAACAAAGCCAAAGATGCAAGCACAGTTCTTAAATCCCCTGTTTTTACTGCCCTGACAATCATCTCTTCTGGACTGGGATTATGATCGTAAATCCTCTCCCCATACGGGGCATAAACCTTTATTTTGGAATTTTGGTTCAGAAATTCATAAAGCCCGGGGTAGCCAAACTTAATTTTCTTAAAAGGGGATATCCTGTACATCCTTATTTTTCTTTTTCCGTAAATAGTTTCAACTAATCCGTTTTTCCTGAGCATGTGCACATAGTTGACAGCCGTTCTCCTATTCACATCCAGGCTTTTGGCTATGCTGTCAACAGTATGCAGCCCTTCAAGCTTCTTGGTAAGCTCAAACAATCTCATTTTACATCACATAATTATCTTATTTTAAATGATGTAAAAGAACTAATATATAAAGTTTTCTATTATTTTTTGGGACCCTAAATCAACATCAAGTGATTTCTTGGATTTGCTGGAAGAGTACAACGTAAAGCTGAATTTGACCTTGGAAGATGCTAAAGAAGCAATGAGGAACGCTGAAGAATTGATTTAACGCAATTTACGATATCAAAAAGATATTCTTAAAACATCGAAATTCCACAATTTTAAGGAGGAATAGGCTTTTAAAGTATGCAAAAATTCGGTTACTTGACATAAACATGAACTGTTGCTTTGGCTTCTTTTCCGGTTCTGTCTTTTACGATGATTTCAATGGTGTATGGTCCCTGTTCCGGAAATTGAAATCGAAAATCAGAATCATACTCATGCTCTTTAATTTTATATTTGAATTCTTCTGGATGAACTTTATTTTGCGGGTCAATAAGATTAACTACAACTTCAAACTCAGGCTCTCCACCCCTAATCACAAAGGGAACTGTAATTGTTGTGTTGATAGGCACTCCCTTTCCAGGGTCAGTTGTTCCTTTTGGTTTAACATCAATAACAATGACTTTGAATTCTTCAGCTTTTTGAGGTTTTTGCAACGATTTTAATGCTCCACGCATAAGAAAGCCCGGAGCAGCAGTAATTGCAGCTGTATAACCAAACAAAAGAAGTTTTCTTCTTTCATTGAATGTTCTTACCTTATCTATAGTTGATACTATTTCTTCTTCATCTTCTTCTACCTGTCGCAACAAACGTGTTAGAAATTCATTAAAAGATTGGCCTTCCATTAAATTGTGCCACAAAGTTTTATATTGTTCAAAGTTTAAAAGTTCATATTTATATCTTGCCTGTTCTTTTATAGAATCTTGAACCAAAAAATTACCACTTCCAACTATATCAAGTGCAAATTTAATAGAGCTTAAAATTTCATCTGAAAGTTTTATCCAGGATTCCAAATTTCTTTCCAATGGATATTTTTTTAGCAACTCCTGCATTTCCTCGCGCAATTCTCTTATATCTGTGTATTTCTGCACCAATGGCGAAGCTGCTTCTTTCATTGTTAATGGAGCTTGCCTTGATAAAGAAATTTGTTTTGCACTTTCACTTTCCTTCAATCTTTTTCTAGCAGATTCAGATAACTGTTGCCTTTCTTCTTCTGTCAGATTTCCAACGAAGTTTGTTCTCATTGTCGGCTTGCCTCTCGATTGCAGCCTTAAAATCCATAATAAGCTAATAATACTTTTTGATATTTTTGATAAACAATTAATCTGTGCTGTAAGTTGCGGCATTAATTCATCACGAAACAATCTATCTTCATCGCTGAAATGCCCGTTAAGCGCAATCATTTCCATTTTAGATTTAATCTCCCAATTCTTTATTCTGCCGCTTTCAAGCCATTCAATCACTTTTCCAGACTCTGTTAATTCCTTTAATTTGCTTTCAATGATCCTTGTTTCCTTTTCGCTTGATAAAATCATGGCGGTTGCATTCCTAACCTTATTGATTACTCCATCTTCACCAAGAAGCAATTCGATTTCATTGTCTATCTCTGTTAAAATTGCTCCTTGATGAGCTGAATTTCCTGACAACTGAGAGCGGATATAATTGCGCCACTCATCCAATCTGCCAATTTTTTTTGGCGAGCCAACTAATTCCGCCTCAATGTAAGCTAAAAGCAGCAAATCACTTTCCAATTCGATTTCAAGCTTTAATAATTGGGAAATGCCATCATGCTCTGCTTCAAGCTTTTTAAACTCCATTGAGCCAATCTCCCTGAAATAAACAGGGCTCCTTATCTTTTGTGAATAAGCTTCTAAGAAATTTTTATCATACAAATCCCTTTTGGCTAAAACTGCCAGTAATCCCTCTAGTATTTTTTGGCACAGCTTAGTGATTTTTGTCAGCCAATTAAGAATTCTGTCAAATGTCAAATCTTCTTGCTTTCTTCTTAATAACTTCAAGCTTAATCTTTTCATCTTTGATTTATTTTTTAACAGTTGCTAAATCATTTCTAGGTTCAGGTTTAGGTGCAGCTGTTTCTGAAGATATTTTTCGTGTTTGGCTATCTTTTGGTGTTTCTTCCCGCTCTCTTTTTTTTCTTTCAGAATCTTCTGCAACTCTTTTTTCTAAAGCCTTAAGAACACCCCTTTGCCTCTTGGTTTTTGCAATTACAAGTGCAAGAATGCTATTCTCTTTGGTATTGTATTTTTTTAAATTATCCCAATCAGCCTTGACAATTTTGAATTTTCCATGCACTAAATCTTTTATTTTTCCTTCCTGCATTAATTTTGCCAGATCTTGAATTGAAGCTTCGTCTTGCTTTTCAAAAGCATCACAAGCGGAAACAAGCTCAATAACCCCCATTAATTTAACATCACTTGATTTTCTTCGAGCTAGATTTGTTAAGTATTGCGAGTAATCCGCAGGAATTATATCGCCCCAGCTTTGCAAATTGGTCACAAGCTTTTCTTCAGTTAACCTTAGCGCATTAAGCTGCCATCTTAACTTTTCTTCCAGTTCAAGAAGATCATGTAAAATTGGGCTTTCCTGCTTTATCAATTCTCTTCCTTCATCTGTCCAAAGGTTTGCGATTGATGCCTTTTCCAAGCCTTCAAGCAGTTTTTCCTTGTTTTCACCTAATAAAACAAGCTTGTCTTTAGTGTCTTGTGCTGATATAATCGCTTCAACTCTTTCATTTACCTCATCAATAGTTTGTTCTATCTCTTTTATTATTTTTTGTATTATTGGATTTCCAGAGCCTGCCATAAATCCGCCTTCATTCCAAAATCTAGAATAGCGATCCCCCATTCTTCTCCTATACCTCCAAATACCAAGACCGCCTCCTGCCAAAGCTGTAATTATCGCTATAATCCATCCCCATGACAAGCCTTTTTCTTCAGCTTTCGCTGGTTGCGCTTGAGCAGACGGCTGAGATGGAGGTGTTGTTTGTTGCGGTGCAGGCTGCTGAGTTTGAGGTTGAGTTTGTGGCGTTGTTGCGGGCGCTGATTGTGCAGGTGCAGCTGGCTGCTGTTGTGCTGGCGGAGCAGATGCTGGCGGCGCAGTTTGTGGTGCTGGAGTTGCTGGTGCAGGAGCAGGCTGCGGAGTTGTTCTTGATTTAAGCTCATTTTGTATTCTTTGCTTTGCAGAAGTAGTCGCTCTGGAATCTTGAAGCATTTTGTTTAATTGTTCAGTACTCATTTTTTTAAGCGGATCCGCTGGCGCAGCTGCCGAACCTCCTGGAGCAGTTGCTGAAGGAGCATCAATCTGCTGCAGTGTTGGGGCAGAAGGTCCTGAAAGGCTTCTGAAAAACTCAGGAATGCTGAAATCAACACTGCCAAGCCCTCTTCCAATATCATCAAATATGTTGGCTGCAAACGGCCCTTCAGGGCACCCAATGTCCTTTGAGAATGTCTTGAGCAAAAACAATATCAGCAGCACAACAGCTATTGTAAGCAATAATGCAAGCAAAAATCTTCCAATGCTTTTCTTGATGTCCTTCAGCAAGAGCCAAAACAAAATAAACAAAATCAATGCCAGAAGCCATGGCAGCCAGGGCAAGGCGCTTTCAGGGCAGCTAAATCTGTATGAAGCGGCTGAAAACAATGCCAAAAACAGCAAAATAATCAGCAAAGTCAGAAGCAAAGCCAGGAAGAATCTTGACCATTTGCTTTTCATGTCCTTCAGCAGCCACCAGACAAAAGCAAACAGCAGGAAATACAAAAGCCAGTTTAGCAGCGGCAATAGATTAGATATTGAATACCCTCCAATTATCAACAAAAATGCTGTCGTAATTCCAAGTATGACTGCAAGCGCTTTTTCTGTCTTTGAAACTTCCTTGAATGCAAATTTAACTCCCCTCATGTAGACTGCCATGAACACAACAGAGAAAACAAGAAAGTCTATTATCAGCGAATATGGCTTGTAGCCTTCATTCTTGAAGAAGTCATTAATCAGCAGGAAACTTTCTCCTAAAACATCCGTGAAGGATTTGGCATAGGCTGTAGCTGCAAGCAATGCAAACACCATAATCCACAAAGCTGCAATTTTTTTTCTTATTCCCATTTTATGCAATCTGCCCTGCAAGCTCCTCCAAAGCCCCTGAAATCCATCCTTCAATCAGCAAAATAACAAGCAATGTCAGCAGCAAAGCCAGCAAAAATCTTCCAAGCTTGCTGTTTATTCCCTTCAGCAGCCACCAGATTAATGTAAATAATAGGAAATACAAAAACAAGGCAATTAGTGGAACTAAAGACAAAATTGATTTTCCCTGTGCTACAAGCAGCAATGCACTCATTAAGCCTAGCACAACTGCAATTAGCTTTTCCGGCTTGTTTAGCTGCCTGAAAGCATACCTTACCCCTATCATGTAAATGGAAATGAACAGCAATGAAAACACCAAAAAATCAATTACTTTGGTGTAATTCTCATATTCGCCGTTTTCAAGGAAATTGTTGAACTTGCCAAGATTCTCTTTTAGGCCTTCAGATAAAGACTGGGCACTGGCAATATTTGAAAGCAAGAACACTATGGCAATTGCCAAGCCCGCTGTTTTAATCAGTTTCATCTTCAAAACCTCGCGGCGCATTTTTTTATTATCTGGACAAATTTGTCTTCTCCGAACAAGACAGCCCCGTTTTTCAGCAATTCAAGCACTTCAGGATCTTTTCTTCTGAGCAGCTCAATCAGCTCATCCTCAGTTTTAGCAATAATCTTTAAATCAGAAATCTGCACATCGATAGTTGTTACATTGTCAATTAACAGCAGCAAATCTTTCTTGTAGGCAATGGCGGCATTCGCCTGCTTCAGCTTTCCCATATCAATGCCGTGATTTTCACCAGAATACAGCAAAACAATTGCTGCCAAATGCCCGGCAATCCTGCTTTCAAAATTAATCGAATAGAACAACCCCGTACCGAGCTTTTCTCCAACAACAATGTGGTTTTTTTCAAGTTTTTTAAGAATGTTGAAGACTCCTGCAGGGCTGAACTTTAATCTCTGGGCAATATTCCTTATTGTGAGCTTTTCAGTGAAGTTCCTAACAAGAAAATTAAGTACGCTGAACTCGTTGTCTGATAAGGATAGCATGTTTATTATTTATAAATGAATATTCTCTTTTTAAATGTTTCGATTTTATATTTAAGAATGAATAAATTATTTTAATAGATAAATAATTTATTTATTAGAATGAATGTTTGATATTTATAAATAAATTTTAAAACAAAAGTTTTAAATACTATTGTCTATACTAAGTATATACTATGCAAAAACTGGCAATAAAAGAGCAGATTGTGAAAATTGTAAAGAAATCCGGCAATGGCGGAGCTGTATGGGTCCCAAAAAATTGGCTGGGGCAGGAAGTCATAGTTACGCTTCCAGACAAGCCGAAGTTAGATTTAAAAGAAAAAATTATACACCTGCTTGAGCCTTATTTGAAAGACACAATTGCGGTTTTTGTTTATGGCTCATATGCAAGGCATGAAGAGACAAAAGAGTCCGATATTGATGTGATGGTTATTACAATGAACAAGCCAATGCCAATAAGCATTGACGAGCCAAATTTAGAAATAACCTCTTTTCAACTGGATAAGCTAAAGAAAGCAATTGAAAAATATCCGGTCATGTACTGGCAGATTGTGCAGGAGGCAGTTCCATTAATAAACTCTTTTGTGCTGGACGAGTTAAAAAATATTGAAATCAGCGAAGAAAAATTTAAAAGCTATATTGGCGAAGCTAAAGAGCATGCTGAAAGCAATAAAGAGCTTATAGAGCTTGATAAATTAGACGGCAAATTCCTAAAATCTTACTCGGCATTGTATTCTGCAATACTGAGGCTGAAGGGAATGTTTATCATAAACTGCATATCAAACAATGAAAAATTTTCAAGTAAGGCATTTAAGGAATGGATTCTACAAAACAGATTAACAAACCAAGAATTTGAGCAATGCTATTCAGCTTACCGTGCAGTCAGAAATGATGAAAATGCTAAAGGTATTAAGATTAAGATTTCTGTTGCAGAAAAATTATTAAATATACTGGTAACTGAAACAGATTTGATGGAAACCAAGCTTTATGGCAAATAGAAAAAAGAGGCTGCAAAAAGGAATTAACTCGCTTGACAAGCAGATTAAGCTGCACGAGGAGAAGCTTAAGAAAGCTGGGGAAGAAGACAATATTGAGCTTATCGGATACTACAAAAAAGAGATAAATGCAAAGAAAAAAGATAAAGAAGAGAAGGAAAGGTTATTGGGCAAAGGAGGGTGAATTTTTAATTTTATCAAGATTATCTCCCAACAGATTCTTCCTTTCTACTCTCAAAATGACTTCTTGCAGATATCAAGTCTGATGCACCCAATAAGTCTGTTGGGAAATTTCCGCCTATCAAGGGCTTTCTCAGTCCAATATCCCATCCAACAGGATTTTTGCCTACTCTGACAGCATGATCCCAATATAGCTCTCTTAATAGCCTGTCAGCAATATATTTTGGCAGCCCTCTTGAAGATTTTTTAGGAAATGGGTTTTCAGACCATTTGTTTATGCCGTCTTTGCCTTCATAATAATACATCCTTCCCCAATGGAAGTCAATGCATTTAGCATTTGAAGCCCTTCTGTCATGGGCAGGATTAAGCTGAGACGGCTTTCTGATTCCGCTTTCTATTGTATAATCATCTTCATTTAAATTTAATTTCATTTGGTATCTTCTTGTAACTTTTTTTTCATCATGAGGCACAGCCATGAAATCGCTTGGCTTTGCAGTGACATAGCTTGACATCTGGTCAAATTTCAAAGTTATTTTTTCTTTTGGGATTACAGTCTCTATATCCCTGCCGTTTTCTGTCTTCGTCCTGTAAGGCAGAGGCCCGCAAATCTGCTTTAGTTCTCCAGGGGCAAAACTCCTGTCTCCTTCGTAAAAAATGGTTGAGAGCCCTTCGCCTGCAAGAATGTAGTCCATCGCAGTCTTTGAATGTGGATGGTAAACTCCCGCCCTTAGATCGTCCCTGACTGCATCAAGCTCATGGAACATATACAATGCTGCCTTAAGCAAGTCCAGCTTCTTGCAAAAAAACTTTGGAACTTTCCTTATTCCGCCTTTACTCACTCCATTGTTAACTTTGGCATTCCAGATTTCTTTTCCCCAAGGCTTGCTTTTTATGATTTTTTCCTGCCATTCATTTTGGGCTATTTCAGACCACCACTGGTCTAATAAAACTGTGCCGTCTTCACCAACTTCAAGAGGATATCCATTTTCATCCAATCCTGCTTCGACTTCATCATTCCTTTTGAAGCTTTCGTTTTCGTGCCTACAATACTCTTCAAAGGTCCAGGTTGCCTTTCTGAAAAATTCGTCAGTATTGTTAGGATCGAATTTTGGGTTTTTAATAACAGGGGCTACTATCCGGTATGTATGCTTAAACCTTACATTTTGCGGGCGCAGCTTTTCCAATGATGTCCACAAAGAATCAAAATCCCTGCTGCTTTCATCTGCCGGGCTTATCCATTTATTTTGAAAACTCGCTTCTCTTTCACGTATTTGTGCCAACGCTCCATTTGCTCCATTAATTTTTTCATCTAATTCATTTATAAGATTCCAAATTGCGCCCAAATCCCCTCTTAAGTCACGCGCTTCTTGATCCCAATCATCTTTGCGATTTTGCCAGCTTTTCCGAATTGACGGAACTGTTGCATGCCCAATAACGGAAATTTCTTCAGGAAACGCCCCATCATCATCCAAATAAAAAACTTTTTCGCTGCCCAGTGTATATTTTTTGACTGTAATAGCATCATTTTCTTCAATTCCATGCCGAATAGGTTCTTCATTTTCAGAAAAACCAGTTCCTATCTCAAAGAACCTTTTTTCCAATTGGATTATATCGGGATCTGTCAAGAAAGACATACTTCTATAGCGGGCAACAATAGAGTTTTGGCTTTCCCATATTGATTCTTTAAAGCTTTGCCAGCATCTTTGCTCAATATCTTTAAGCCTTGCTATCAAATTTTCATTTGCTTCAAATTCCGGGCCCAATTCTTTTCTTATCTCAGTTTCGGATGGGCCGCCTCTTTCCCCTATTTCCGGCTCTTGCATATACCCAAGCCATCGCCCTTTTTTAGTTCTGGCAAATCTATTTTTAAGTCTTATAAGCCTGTTTTTGATTTTCCACTCAGGATAGCTGCCCGGCGCTTCCATCCCCAATAAATCTTCTTCATCAGCCATAATATTCACCTTTTTGCTTCATTATTTTTAAAAATATTCCGGCTCCGAAATGCTTATTCCATTTTTAGTGAAATAGCTTGGAGCAGCTCGTTTCAATATTTCATCAACCACTGCTGCCTGAGCCATCCTCTCTTTCAAAGCCGCTCCCATACCCTGAATTTCTTTGGCTTGATTCTTTAATTCAAGTACCCCTAAATTCTGAACTTTTCGGATCTTTTTTTCATCTTCTATGACTCTCTCATCTGCCTCGAAGGAAAATGGATTTATTGCCCTGCCAATCCTTCTTCTTAGGGTTTCAAGCTTTGCTCTGGTCAAGTATACATAAGCGCCTATGTACGAATTTATCGCCTTATTTTTATTTTCAACCCACGATGCATTTTCTTCAACAAAATTCAATACAGGCTCGCCATAGTCCAGCAACGCATTTGTGAACGCTATCTTTTCTGCTCTTGTTTCTTTCCTTAAAAAGCCGAGCTCTGTTAGCAGCAGTGCTTCAAACTCCCTTAAGTTTGCTGACTTTCTTTTTGCGTCTTTGAAAAGATTTCTTAAAATGGCAGCAAGCTCTCTTAATTTTGCATTGATATCTCCTGCTGTCAACTCTTTCCTTCTTTGACTGAATATTTCGGTTAATTCTTCCGATGCAGGCAGTATAATATGGGCATTTTGATATGACGGATGGACTAATCTTTTATATTGTAAGTTTAATTCCGCATACCAAGCTGAAGGTGTTTCATTAGTATGCAAGGCCTCCATCCTATCCGCAAATTTTGTATTTCCAAATTTTTTCCTGAACAACTCAATGAACCTTTCACCACCCATCAAATTTGGATAGAATTCATTACCTTGCCCATCCTTTTCGCTAAATCCTTCCCACCTACCTTTGGGCATAGCATCCTTGACTATAGCTATCCATTTTACAAAAAAATCAACCTGTCTTTTGTATGTCAACAGGCTTTTTAAGGCATTGGATTTATTGATTTGCGTCACTAAATTTTGTTTATCCTTGAAATACCTGATTAATCCAAGAAAATTCTGCTTTTCAAGCTTACCGCCTTGCAAGTAAACCATAACCCTATTCCAGAAGAACATTATATTGTTGCCTATCCTAAAGTCTTTCCAGCTTTGAAGATCACCAATACATCTGTCAATTTCAGCAGCTTCTGCCCCGCTGATTTCAATAACAAGCTTTCTTAGTTTGTCTTTAAGCTTATCATCCTCTTTCAATAGATTCACCCAGTTAACCAATTCTGCCCCGTGAGTCTGAAGATATGACTTGGCAAATTCCGGATTTGCGTTCAGGGCAGCCAATAATGCGCCCAGGATTGGAATTGCATTTTCTTGCGCAGGGCTGAATTTTCTAAGTGCATTTGCCAATCTTGGGTTGTTTGCTTCAATGCCTGCTTCCTTTTCACTGCCTTTTAAAGCCTTTAATTTTTCATTTTCAAAACTTGCAGCGTCCTGAAGCAGAAAGTATCTAAGCCGAAGGGCTTTTCCGTAGGAATTCCACCTTTTATTCAGCCTAATCAGCAATTCCTGCGATTTTAGCACACTCCAATATTTTTCCCATACAAACCTTCTGTCAGCCAAATATTGAAACAGATTGGATGGGGCTGCTTTTGGCTCCATTTGCCACATTCTTTCCAGTGCCTGCACATCTGCATCAGCAGAAGCTTCATTTCCTCTTTTTTCGATTTTATTAATTACTGCCATTTTATTTGCTCTTTTCAATTGTTGCAGTGCCTTTGGCAAATCTTAGCGTATCCCTTAATTGCTCTTCTGAATTGGGCCAGTCTTTTGAGTCGTCAGGGAATCTGGCTAAAATTTCCTGAATTATTCTTGCCGACTGCCACTCTCTTGCCCTTATCAGAGCTTCCAAATATGCCTGAATTCCGGATACCGTAACCATCGGATATCTATTGTCAGGCTCTGCTTTCTTAAACTCATTTATTCCCTTGAACGGAATTCTGCCAGGGTTCGCCAAAGCCCTCCTGTCAAATTTTATTCCGCCAATTCCTGTAAACTTAACCAAGTCATCATTGAGGTGGACATCTTTTTTTTCTTCAAATGCCTTGATATAGTCTGAAGTTGTCCTGCTCTTTGCAGCCAATTCTCCGAATCTGAAATTTTGCAGATAAGTTTGCCATACCTTTTCCAATTCAGCCCTCATCATCAAGAAATTCGGAATGAAATGCGACATTGCTTTTGGATTGAGAAGCTTTTGCGGCTTTGCTCCAGACCTATTCACTTCTGCTTCATTCATCTTGTCAACTTCAACTCCGAATATATCCACTTCTAACCCTTTAGGGGCATCTTGTCCGCCAGTTGCCGCATGCAAATCTCTCCTGAATTTTGCACCTAGCTTTGTTATTATGTAATGATGCCTGTAATCCCCTGCAATATTGTACATGTCATACAAATTCAGGACTAATGAGTGCACTTCATGGTGAACGCCGAAAGCCTCTACCCTTCCTATGCTTTTTACAGCTCCTTCTTCTCCAAAAAACTGGGCGAAATCTGAATGTGCTTCCTCAGCCGCAGAATCAATTCTTTTTCTTATTTCATTCAGCTTGCCTGTAATCTCGATTAGAGCCCTTTTCTTTGCTGACTGCAGTTCTTTCTTTTTGCTTTCTGAATCTGTTTTGCCTATTGCCGCATTGTAATCTTTGACAACAAGAATTGATTCAAACATCAAGTCAGTTGTTTTGTTTATTGTGCTTAAAAGCACTTTGTCAAAAGATGTCCATCCCGAAATCTCTTTTCCTTCAGAAGTAGTGCCGCCGCTCCTGTAAGCCCTTATATCCTGCCTGAGAGCAGACCTTGTAAATGGTTGTTTTCCAGTTTCTTCCAAACTTTCGGCAAATCCAAATCTTCCCAAATCCTTATTTAACTGCTGTAATTTTTTTTGTATGTCATTTTTAATTGCATACCATTTTGCAATCAGCGTGTCAAGCCTTAGCGCATAGTCCAGCAAAACAAAAGTCAATAATCTGTTTTCCCTGAAAGATTTTGGCTGATAGCCCGCTTCCCACTCCCATTTTGTTATGGTTTCTGATTTGCCTTTCCATTTCTGCCATTTGTCCCTAATCCTGTTTCGGACAAATGCGCCCCTGCCTTTTCTTGACTGCCTGTCAAAATTCCTTGTTTCTTTTGATTTGGCAGCCCTTCCGGCAGCATCAAAGCCAAATCCGCTTAAAGTAGATTGTTTTGCGGAATATATTAATGCAAATACGAGTCCTCCGCCTAATACGGCCATAACATATGGACTCATAGTTCCAACTAGGCCGTACGTTGGTATCCCTGTTAATTGAATAGCAAATAAAATACCTAAACATCCAATACCCCATATCATGTCGTATATATCCATTTTTACTTACGGTCCTCTGCCAAACAATCTTCTAATCAAATTAAGCCCAAGCACGTTACGAAATCTGTAAATCAGGATAGTTCCAATTATAGCCCCAATCCCTCCAATGTAATCTAACCACGGGCCGCCATATGGAACATTCATCCCCCAATCAGCAAAAGCATTATTGATTATACCGCCTGACGCAGTTGAAGCAGGAGCAGTAGCAGTATGCTGCGCTAAAAGTTTGCATATGTCATAATTCAACATTGCCCTAAAACCAGATCCAAGTGCACCGGTATAATTCACAATGCCAACTATCCCACCGAACAAGGCAATCACTGCGCCCACTACCCAGTTAGGCGATCTTAAAGCAAGCGAAATGATCCAAAGTGTTATTAATGTGCTAACAAATCCACTGCTGAGAATTACATATCCAACCTCACCCAAAACTTTCAATGCCCTGCTTTGTTCAAATACGGCACAAAAAATCCACTCTACAAGTGTAACTCCAATAATCCAGCCCCACCATCTTCCACCAAAACTTGCTGCAACCTGGCTTCCAATCATTAAGAGTGCAAATGATTCCCCTATTCCTATCATAGTGCCAGTTGTAGTGCCCTTGCTTGCAAGTTGTGCGCCGATGATAAACGCCATTACATAAGTCAGCCTTGGACTGCCTTGCCCTAAAGTTGGAATGAATCCCGCAAAGAACCATGCAAACAATATAGTTGCAGTTATGAAGATGAATAACCTGCTTTCAAATATGTTTACTTTGTCTATTGTTAATATACCATTAGGTCCACGCAGATACTTCCAAAGATTCTGGATATTATTCTCATTCCATATCCAAGTGCCTGCAGGAAGGCTATAAGCTATCATTCCGGCTAGAAGCAAAGCACCTAATGCGAGCCCTATCTGTCCTTGGAATGTTGGGGGAGCAACGCCTAAAAAGCCCGCTATGTAAAATATTGCAATGGCAAGTATTATGGTGTTTACCAGCAAAGTCAATTTTAAGTATTGCGCAATCCATCCGGCTTCCCACAGATAAGCGCTGCCGGCAGGGGCTGGGCTTAGAATATTATATGCTATCAACACAGCCAACCCTAAAGTCACAATCCACACAACAACCTTTACTCTCGTCTCTTGGCTTGTAACTAGGAACAGCGACGCTATAAACAAAACACTCCAAATTAGCAAGGTATTGACTATGAAAACAACCCACTGATTTCTAAAAAAGCCAGTTAAGGAGCCATGGAAAAATGCAAATGCAGCTGTGCTGCTTAATACAAACACCAATCCAAAAATCCAAAACAATTTGTTGATTTTCATAATTCTTTTGCTACCTCATTCAGTATTTTATCATCAGGAACATCGTCAAACTCGTAGCCATGAGAAGTTAACTTCAGCCAAAGCCTTAGCACATTGTCAGCAAAGTAGAACTTGCTGTCTTTCTTGTAGATTATATCGACTTCCATCAGCCTTTCAAGAATGCTTTTTGCCACAGGCGCGCTTCTGTAAATGCGCTTTGCAATTTCACTCAGCCTTAATTCTTCATTAGCAACAGCCCGTAAAATTGTTTTAAGAAGTGTTTGCCCTCTTGCCCTGTTGTAGTAAAAATCAAAGGAATCACTGCAGTAATCATAAATCGAATTGTTTTTTTGCAGTAGCTCAATCAAAAATGCTTTTTTGACATCTTTAACTTCATTGTATTTTTTGGAAATCAAAATTGTAACCAACGGATGCCCATTGCTTAATGCAAAGATTTCATTGCCTGCCTTTTCATTTTTGCCGATAATGCTTTCAATTAATTCAAATGCCTCTTTTTTCTCAAGATTTTTTATTTCAAAGCATTCAAATTTCTTCAATAAATGAAGCGACTGCCTGACAGAAGAGCTTGCCGCAATATACTTGACAAAAGACGAGTCAAAATTTATTATAGAAAGAATATCCTTAATCTGCGAGAAATTGTTCAAATCAAATAAATTCTCGAAATTGTCAAGCGCTATCAGGAATTTTTTATTCGTGTCTTTTCCCAAAGTTTCGCTGAACTTAAATGCAGCTTCAACCAACAGTTTTTGGTCAGGCTTGATTTTCAGCAGCTCATTTTCAACTGCTTTTATCAAGGAAAAGGCATTTTTGCTTTTCAGCTCATCTTCAAGCTTTAGCAGATGCTCAAGCAAAAGGAATTTTTTATATTCAGCCAAAGGCTTTTTTAGAAAACTAAAGGCAGCATTGCCGATGAATTCAATTGAGAAATTCTCAGGATTCAGGCTGATTTTTTCCAAATCAATGTAAACTGTAATGGCATCTTTGGCATTTTTGAGATGATTTTTAAGAATCGATGTTTTGCCTGATTTCCTTGAGCCTAAAAGGGCAATATTTTTTCCGGCGCCTTTTTTGAAAGAATCTGTATTTTTATCTAACAAATCCAAGTAATGCTCTCTGCCAATCAATCCCTCTTTTCCCATCATATAACTATACCGAATGGAATATATACTATTAATATAAAAACATTCCGATTTGTTGTTTTATACTTTTTGGTATATACTTTTTAAAATTATATTCTGTTTAGTAGAGAAGTAATATTTAAAGCTTGTGATTTGATAATTTATACTAATTGGTATATATATTTTTTGGTATAATCATTATTTGAGCACCCGAATGAGTTTAATAATTGCTATCAATTTAAACTTTCCATATAGAAAATAAATTTGTTTTGCTCTATAAACCGAAAGATTTAAATATAAGTGTTATCATGTATAAGTAGTAACATATTAGATATAATTGCAATAAAATATTTAAACAATAAAAACAAACAAAAGAGTGAACAAAGAAAATGGGAAGAATCTGGAATTCAATTAGGGCTGCCGCAAGTAAAAAATGGAAAGAGGATAAGAAAGAAGTTAGGGAAGTATTAGGTGCCTTAAGAGGCAGAAAAGTACCTGAAGTTATAAAAGATAAATGGTATGGGGATATCAGGGCAACAGGGAGATTTGGAAGAGATTATCTTGGAGAAGAGCCTAGATATGATACGGAAATCTTATCAGCATTGTCTCCAGATTTTTATGTAGCAAGCAAAGGCAGAAGGCTTGAAGATTATACTTTTGAAGTAGCTCCTCCATTTCAAATTCCAGTATATGCAAAGAAAGGCATGCAATTGCAAGATGCAGTTGCTATAGCATTAAAGGAATTGACAGATAAAGACAAAATACCAAACTTGGAAGATTTGGCAAACAGAGGAATTGTAGAAAAAATTTTATATCAAGCTAGCGGTGGACAAGATGTTGCAGCTGAAGCTGGTATAGGATATAGTTTAAGATCCATATTTGCATCTGCAAGAAATGATTTGAGTCGTACTGGAGCGGTTAAACCAACTAAGGGACCAGAAGCCAAGGCAACAGGAAAAGGGTACATGGTAACTATAACACCCATGATACTTAAAGATGTATCGGGTTATGCCGGAGGGTCTACAGGCCCTACAGGTGCATCGATACCTTTAACTTTTGACCCATCCTCAGGATACCATATACCATCTGGCGGCCCTGGCTCTCCATAAAACTTTTTTCTTTTTTTTATAATATTTTTATAATATCCTCCATCTCAATACCTCTCAACCCTTAACCCTTCTATTCTCTCAAAATGTTTGTCTCTTGTCAGAACTTTCCTGTTGTTTTTGATTGCAATGCCTGCTATCATGGAATCTTCCGTGTCAATTTCTAACCCTTTTTTCATCAGTTTTCCGTCTATTGCGCCTGCGATTTTTGCGCTTTCCCCATCAAGAGGATATACAATAAATCCCTTTAAAAAGGAAGTCAATTTTTGCTCCTCTTTTTCAACTTTGCCAAATTGGATTAACCCCCCGTACAATTCAAAAACTGTTGGTGATGCCAGCTCAACAGGAATGTTTTCGTCTATCAAGCCTTTCATTTTAGCTTTTGCATCTTCCCTGCCTTTAAGAAAATCTATTGCAAATGTTGTTTCTAAAATCATTTCATCATCTCTCTTATTTTGTTAGAGCGTTCTCGGCTGGCTTTGCGCCTTTCTTTTATGTATTGTGTAAGCTTTTCTCCCTCTTCTTCGCTAAGAATCCCGGCAAATTCCATAATTGACCTTTTGCCGGCGATCCTGTTTATCACGTCTGTAAAGCTTTCCTTAGGCTCTTTTTGTATTTTAAGCCTTTCATAAGCCTCCTCAGTTATAGATATTGTTTTTGTCGCCATAATCTGTGTATGTATATGTATTTAATATTTAAATCTTTCTAAAATTTGTAACTACTCTAAAATAATAAAAAATCAAAAACTTTATAAACCGTCGCCTATTATCCTACTTAGTAGCGCTTAACGCAACCAAAATGAAGCAAAAAATCAGCATCACAATTGACGAGAAATCAATTTTAGATATTCTAAAGAATGTTGAAAGCGGCAAGTTTCGCAGCAAAAGCCACTTTGTAGAGTTTGCAGTAAAAAAGCTGCTTGAGGTGGAAAATGGCAGATGAGCATGGGCGGCAACAGGCACAGCCTGCTGAAAAGAAAGGCCCATCTAAATTCGAGGTAATAGTAAATGAATATGTAAAACAAATTGCCATTCCTGTCGCAATAGGAGGAGTAGTAGCTGCTGCGCACAAAGTAGCGACATTATTTGGCTCAATTCCCGCAGCTGCTTCTGCAATTGGAGCTACACTTGAGCAGATTGTAAGCAAAGGAAATATAGACATCTCAACCGGAAGATTACTAAGTGAGACAGCAACTGGAGCAGCAGTTGGAAGCGCAGCTTATGCAGGTCTTCAAGCAGTCAACGGCATTCCAAAGGTTTTTGGGCTTGAACATGCTGTTGCAAATGTACTTGGTTATGTGATTCCAGTCAGCACTTTTGCTGTTGGAACTGCAACACTGGGAATTTTAGCGCCAGCAGCAGTCGCTCTTTATTACTCCGTCAGTCATTTATTCAATAATAACTTTAAATTTGAAGGAATGGGTAAGGATTTCAAGGAGCACTATCTGAAAGGATTGGCAAGAACAATGCCATTAAACATATTATCTTCTCTTGGAGTTGCGGCGCTTTATGCAGGATATACATTAACTCCTTACATTGCAATTCCTGCTGCTCTTGGACTTGGGGCATTATACAGGCTTGCATTGTCAAGAGAAAAAATAAATTATTTTTATTTGAAATTAGCTACTTTACCTGTATGGGGCCCTATCGTTGGAGCATCTCATCTGATTGCAGGAGCAGTTACAACAGCGTATGAAGCCGTAAAAGGAGCCATTTATCAAGGCTTATCAATACTTAATCATGCCCGTGTAGGTATCCATGATTTGGGGTTCGCAACCCACATGGCAATGATGGGAGCTGTTCCTGCACCGGCAGCAAAGAAAGGGCATTAATCCTTATGCATAGCTTCAGCCAAAAATAGTCAGAAATCCACCCAAACACCCATCAAGAAAGCCACAAGCAGGTTTCCTTCATAACTATGCTGCAAAAGGAAGCTCTCGTTTTTTAATTTAATCAATGAACTGAATTATAATTAATTTAAAAAATTCTATTTTCTTAAAGCTTTTATTATCTCCCTGCAGAATGCAGGCAAATCATCCGGCTTTCTTGAAGTGATTATGTTGCCGTCAACAACAACCTCTTCATCTGAATATCTTGCGCCGGCATTCATCACATCGTCTTTTATCGCGCTTACACAGGTTAATTTCTTTCCTTTCAGTATGCCTGCGCTGACCAAAACCCATGGGCCGTGGCAGATTGCAGCAACAATCTTTCCGGCGGAATGCATTTCCTTTACGAAATCAAGAACCTCCTTGTGCCTTCTTAATTTATCGGGAGCAAACCCTCCCGGCACGATAACAGCATCAAAATCTTTTGCCTTGTAATTTGTAGCATCTCCATCCACTTCAAGCGGATAGCCGTTCTTGCCCTTGTAAGTTTTGTCTCCGGTGCCTGCAACAACAACCTTTGCGCCTTCTTCCGCAAGCCTCAGCTTTGGGTACCAGAGCTCCAAATCTTCGTAAATGTTTTCCGCAAAAATCATAACTTTTTTGTTGTTTAGCATATTAAATGAGATATTTTTGCTGTTTATTTATTTTTCTAGTGTGTCCAGTCAAGCACAGCGCCTTTTCCGCCTGTTATCCATTTGTAGCATTCAAGTGCAGCCTTTGCGCCTTCGCCTGCCGCAATGACAGTCTGCTTGAACGGAACCGGAGTTATGTCGCCGCATGCAAAAATACCGGGACAGGAAGTGTTCCCCCTTTCATCGACAATTATCTCTTTCTTTTCATTGACCTTGACAAGGTGCTGCACAAAATTTGTGTCCACAACATACCCTATTTCAATGAAAATGCCGTCAACTTTCAGCTCTTTCCTATCTTTTGTCACAATATCTTCAACTTCAATGCCATCAACATTTTTCCCCCCTATGACTTTAGTTGAAACGCTGTTTAATACCAGCTCGATATTTGGGCTGTTTTTGAGCTTTTCAACAGTTATCTCGTCTGCCCTGAATGAGTCTCTCCTGTGGACAAGATAAACCTTTCTTGCGATTGTTGCAAGCTCCAAAGTGCCTTCTATAGCAGAATTTCCGCCTCCAATCACGCAAACATCCCTGTTCTTGTACAGCGGCGCATCGCAGGTCACGCAAGTCGAAACCCCCCTGCCCATAAATCTTTCTTCGCCTTCAATCCCAAGTGATTTAGGAACTTTCCCATAGGCAAGAATGAGGGATTTGCATTCATATTCCTCGCCGTTTGCCAGCCCAATCCTGAACCCATCTTCTGTCTTTTCAGACTTAACCGCCTTGCCCATTATTATTTCGGCGCCAAAGCCGACAGCTTCGTCCTGGAATCTCCTCATGAGCTCGATTCCGCTCATTGGGCCTGTGCCGGGGTAGTTTTCAATGTGGCTTGTAAGGTTAGTCTGCCCGCCGACATCAATGCTCAAAATTGCAGTCCTTAATTTCTTCCTGCAGGTGTAGATGGCTGCCGTCATTCCGGCTGCGCCCGCTCCTATAATTATGACGTCGTGCATGAGAACCATGTTTTAGGATAAATGCGGATTTTAAAAATGTTATGTTGTTTACAAATTTAAAAAGAAAAATTTTATATATCCTCCTCTGTATTCGGGCAGTATGCTGGTGAAAGACTGCACTTTGATAAAGCCATTGTATTGCAAAAAGGAAGCAAATCTGGTTGAAGTAGCTAAGCTTCTTAGGCAAAACAAGCAAAGAAGAATCACAGTTATAGACGAAAATGAATTTCCTGTCGGGATAATATCAACAACTGACATCAACAACAAGGTTGTGGCGGAGAACAAGAATGCGTCAGAACTCAAAGCAGAATCCATAATGACTTCCCCGATTTACCTCACCTGCGACATTAACGATAAGCTAAATGACATATTCAACAGGATGCTGAAGCATGAATCATTCTTTTGTCCTGTGACCAAGGAAGGAAAATTGTATGGAGTCATAACATATGGGGAACTGACAAGCCATATAAATCAAAAAGTGAAAAAATGATAGCTAAATTTTTGCTGGAGGCCGGCAAAAGAGCGGCATTGGCTGGCTTGGCGGAACGTGCTACCAAATTGTATACTGCAGTAAGGCATGGAGGAAAAAAATTCTTTGACAGGATTGGCGATTATGCTGTGAAAAGGGCTGATGGAACACAATACACTTTGGGGGAAATGGCAGCTCATCACGGCTTGGAGTCATACCTTGAAGATTCCAAGCAGGCCATGCAGCAAAAATTTAAGGACTACCTAATCCGCCTAAACAAATTTATAGGATACATCCAGAATTTAGGGCAAATTGCCAACCATAAACTGGAAGATTACAAAATTAATGTTTATGTGGCTGCAAGAGGCGCATTTGACGAATTGTCCAAGCTTGCAGGCTACACTCCCAAAGTCAAGATAGGGAAGTATGGCTATTTGACTGACTTTTCCACCGCATACATGGACGCAATAGGGGATATAAACAAGAGGCTTGAAAGATTACTGAGTATGGGTTCTGCATTGGATAGCGCAAGACTGGCTTATCACGGATTTAGCATAGCTTTGAGAAATTTGGAACAAAAAGCCATTGAGAAAAAAAGGATTATTTCAGCAGGCCTCGAGAAAATTGTAAGCGCTCCGCTTGATTTCGACCAAGCAAGAAAAGCAACAAAACCGGTTTTCAGGATGTATGGTGACTTGGTAAGGGAAATCAAGGCAAGCTACGCAGCGGATTTGGATAGAGGGATATATCTGGCACGTTCACCTGCTTAATTTATTTCCACTCCCTCATCATTTCCATAAGCAGCCTTACAGTAGCCCCTGTCGCCCCTTTTGTTAAAATCCCTTTGTCAACTTTTGACCATACTGTCGTGCCTATGTCTATGTGCGCCCAAGGAATATCGCCAACAAAATTCTTGAGGAACATTGAAGCGGTTATCACCCCTGCTTCGCCTTCATCTCCGATGTGCTTCACATCAGCCACATCGCTTTTCAGGCTGTCTTCATATTCCTGCCAAAGCGGAAGCTCCCATAATTTTTCAAGGCTTTTTGCAGAAGCATTGTTCAGCCTTTTCCTTAAGCTTTCATCTGTGCATACAAATGGCGTGCCGGCATACCCCAAAACAATCAAGCTTGCCCCTGTCAAAGTTGCAATGTCTATGATTGCCTGAGGCTTCTTCTCGGCAGCATAGCTCAATGCATCGGCCAAAATCAGCCTGCCTTCCGCATCAGTGTTTTTTATTTCAACTGTTGTCCCGTTATATGCCTTTAAAACATCGTCCGGCCTGAAAGAAGTCCCGCTTGGCATGTTCTCGCACAATGGAGTTATCACGATTATGTTTACAGCCAGCCTTAATCTGGCGCAGGCTTCAATGATATGCATCGCTGCAACAGCCCCTCCTTTGTCGTCCTTCATGTTTAAGATGTAAGGATAAGGCTTCAGGTTCAATCCTCCACTGTCAAAAGTGACGCCTTTGCCGACTATGGCAATCGGCTTTTGCGTTTTGGCAGCCCCATAATATTCAAGCACTATCATTCTTGGCTTGTTGATGCTGCCTTGGGAAACTCCAATAAAGCAGCCCATTTTCATGCTTTCAATCTGCTTTTCGTCAAATATGGTACATTTCAAATTTGATTTTTTTGCAATTTCTTTGGCATAACCTGCAACATATTCAGGAGTTGCAACATTTGGCGGAGTATTAATCAAATCTCTTGTTTTGTTGACTGCATCAGCCACAGCAGAGGCATATTTTATTTCATTATCGAAAGTTTTCCCTGAATTTGAGATGATTGTGGCCTGCCTTATTTTTTTTATTTTGTCCTTGTCCTTTGTTTTGTACTCTGTAAACTGGTAAACCCCCATCAAAATGCCCAATGCCGCCTTTTCAACACAATCTTCCTCCCTGAATCTGCCTTTGAATGATTCCAGGAAAATACTGAAGTTTTCAGTTTTGCTGTCCCTCATCCTTTTTGATGCATCTGCTATTGTGTTAGAAAGAACATCCAGGCCGTATTTTTCCTCTTCGCCCAATCCTACCAAAACAATGTTTTTTATTCCCTTATTTGCGTAAATGCTTTTTATTTCGCCCTTATCGCCCTTGAAGCTGTTGCCCTTAATGTATGAGCTGACGGCATTTCCGTATTCTTTGTCCAATTCCGACAATTCTGCGTTTAATCCAGTCTTGTCTTTGAAAAACCCTATCAGCAAAGCGCTGTCCTTGGCTTTGGCTAAGCCTACCTTTGCAGTTATCACAGAAGCAGTTTGGTTCATAAAAATTGAAATTGAAAGGTGGTTTATTAATCTTATGAATTGCCGAGAATCATCTCAACTCCAACGGCATACAAGGCTGCGAAATATCCGAAATTAAGATAACTGTCGGCAAAGTACAGCAAAGTTTTCTCAGCAGCCTGCCTGTATTCTTCCTCTTTGGCAATGGAATGCAGCCTTAAAAAAACAACTGCGCAAAAAGAATTGTCCAGGAATTGCCTGCTTCTCTGATTCAAAGTTCCAAAATCTCCTTTCTCGATTATCCTGTCAAAAAACCCCCCATTTTTAACATCATAAAAACTTTCCAGTATAAATCCGGCAAGCTCCTTCATTGTGCCGAGGTATTTTTGATTTTTATTTATGGCGTAAATATCAACAAGGCAGTTTAAAAAATGAATATTGTCGGCTAATAAGCCGCGGATATGGGGTTCTCCGTCATAATAATGGGACATTCCTTTGCCCTTGTCATAGCATTTCTCAAGTATGAAATCTGCAGTTTTTACCGCAAAATCAGTTATTTTGCCGTCATTCAGCACAACCCCTGTTTTTATGTAAGAGGAGATCATCATTGCATTCCAGTCCACATAAATTGTCCTGTCAACATGCGGATAGCCTTTTCTTTTTCTTTCATCGGCATTTAAATGATAAAACTCCTCGTCAGCATCCTGCGAGCCGTAAAATCCGCCGCCATTTTGGTCGGATAGGAACTTATTGATGTAGCTGATTGTCTCGACTGCAGTTTCCCTATACTTTTCATCCCCGGTTATATCAAAAGCATCAGCATAATTTCTCAGCAATCCGGCATTTGTGTCCAGCATTTTTTCGTAATGGGGGATCTTCCAGTCTTGCGATACAGAATACCGAAAAAAGCCAAAATCAACATTGTCATAAATGCCGTTTCGCATTTCATCAAGCGTCTTAATGGCCATTTCAAGGCATTTTTTGGATTTTGTTTTTTTGTACTGGAGGAACAGCAGGTCAACAACATCGGGGGATGGAAATTTTGGCTGCGCCCCAAATCCGCCGTAAAAGCTGTCAAAACTGCCCTCTACCAGCAGCAGGATCTCTTTTACAGCATCCTCGCTTATTTTTGCTTTGCTTGCATACTCTCCTTTTATTATTTTTTCAGCAGCTTCTGAAATCTTTTGCTTAATTTCCTCTTTCCTTTTTTTGTATTCTTCCTTCACAGATTTCAGCATGGCTTTCAGCCTTTCAGGAGGCACATATGTTTCGCCTGCAATTATGCAGCCGTCCGGATTTAGGAAGACAGTTGAAGGAAACCCCCCCATGTTGTACCTTTCCTTTATATCCGGCCTTTTGTCAATGTCCACCTTGACTGGCACAAAATCTTTGCTTATGGCTTCTGCAATATCATCGTCGGAATAAGAGCCCGCATCCATCACATGGCACCAGTGGCACCATACAGCCGTCAAATCCAGCAGGATTGGCTTGTCTTCTTTTCTTGCCTTTTCAAAAGCTGATTTGCCCCATTCCAGCCAGTTTATTTTGGTTTTCATTTATTGCTCAAGACTGATTATGCCCCTTCTGCCTGCAAAACCTTCATCTATTTCGTGCCATGCCCTTATCTTGGATTCTCCAAGCCTCCAGCACAGGAAAATGTCCCTTCCCTCAAATTTGCAGTAAAAATCCACAAGCCCCTGCTCCAGGTCCTTGAGCAAGCAGCCTATCCTCTCAAAATTTTCCATCTCATTGTAGAATTCGTAAGACAGCTTGTGATAATCCTTGTTGAGCTTTGTGCTCATCTCAAGAAAATCGTCATAGCCTATCTCGTCCGGATTAGCCCTTACTGAAAGTATGGAGCCGATTGCCCTTTTCAGCCCCTGAAGCTTTGCTATTGATTTTTTTATTTCAGGCAGCTTTGCCTGCGCGGCCTCTGCTGTAAAATACTTTTTCGCCATGATGGCCGGCACATTCCGAAGTTTATAATCCTTTTGGTGGCAAAAGCATACCTTTATATACAAGTTAGGCTAACCTAACTTTTATGTTTACGGCAAGCAGGGAAGACTACCTGAGGGGGATTTATATACTTGAAGAAGAGAAAGGCAGGATAAAATCAATTGACCTGGCGCATTACCTGAAAGTTTCAAAGCCGAGCGTTTCAGAGATGGTCAGGGAGCTTGGCAGGGAAGGCCTCGTGTCTCATAAAAAATACTCAAGCCTGAATTTCACCCCAAAAGGAAGGCAAATCGCAAAAAAGCTGACATCGAAGCACAGATTGATAGAGCTTTTTTTGAAAGATATGCTGAAAATAAAATCCAGGAAAGTGCATGAGGAGGCCCATAGGCTTGAGCACGCTTTCAGCGACGAGTCAATAGGGAGAATAAGAAAACTGCTCCACAATCCGAAAAAAGACCCTCACGGGAAGCCGATACCCCAGTAATTCTATACCGCATCAAAAATGGACAAAACAAAATTAATCAGGGCAATCCAAAGGGCTAAGATCCCATTAGTTATGATTATACTGCTGGCACTTGGCTTTATGCTGTTTGAATTGTCATCAAAAGACACCAAAGCAGAAACAGAATTTGACAAGATGAAGAAAGCTGCAAAATACTGCACAAATCCCACTTCTACAGACCCAAAATGCATTGAATTATTTGCTGAAATAAATGGAGCAATGCACTCAAGCTCAAATGACCTTCAGAAAACAGCACAGGAAAAAATAGGGATTGTCGGAAAATATGGAGAAGATGGCGTGTTTAATGCAACTGAATACCTGTCAACATGGAATTTTGACAATCTTCCAGCGAATGAAAGAAGCAAATTTTACAGAGAAACAAAGAGACCTGGCGGCAGCTTACTGAGGGAATACTGGATTTATGCTGAGGACAAGGAAATTGAAATTGCACCCGGTGTTTTCTTTCCCGCATGGACATACAACGGGCAGGTTCCTGCCCCTACAATAAGGGCCACAGAAGGCGACAGAATCAGGATTCACTTTACAAATAAAGGGACAAAGCCCCATACAATGCACTTTCACGGATTCCACCAATCTTCAATGGATGGCTCAATGCCTGAAGATTTTGTTTATCCTGGACAAAGCTTCACTTACGAATTCGATGCAGACCCTTTTGGAGTCCACTTATTTCATTGCCATTCCGTTCCGTTGAAGCAGCACATTTCAAAAGGGCTTTATGGGGCATACATTGTAGACCCAAAAAACGACACCAGGCCCAAAGCAGACAAAGAAATGGTCATGGTAATGAACGCATTTGATACAACTCTGGACGGAGAAAATGAAGTTTATGCAGTAAACACAAAGGCGTTTTATTATGCTATGGACCCAATTAAAGTTAAAAAAGATGAATTGATAAGAATTTATTTAATAAACATTATTGAATTTGATCCAATAAACTCTTTCCATCTTCATGCAACTTTCTTTGATGAGTATAGGACAGGAACAAAACAAGAGCCGAATGCTTACACAGATATTGTGTCATTTGCACAAGCAGAAAGATCAATTTTGGATGTAAAATTCAAATATCCTGGCATGTACATGTTCCATGCCCACGTCACAGAATTCACAGAGCTGGGATGGATGGGGTTTTTTGAGGTAACCGAATAAAATGGAAAATTCACCGGAAAAACAAAGTAAAGTGAAGTTTTGGATGAAGGCTTTGCTGCCTTTGATATTGCTGGGAATTCTCCTCATGATTTTTGTAAAATTCGGCCCACTTGGAGTTTTCAAATCATCAGTTGTTCCAATAGAAAATATTTTCATACAAAGGGTTGTTTTTTCACCCGAGCATATTTCACTGGAAGTGTTTAATGACGGGCCTGAGCCGGTAACAATAGCGCAAGTTCTTGTAAATGATGCTTACTGGCAGTTTGAAATGGCTCCAAGCGCCACACTTGAGCCTTTGGACAAGGGGAAAATTGAGATAGATTACCCGTGGCTTGAGGGAGACTTTGAAAAAATAACTTTAGTATCCAGAAACGGAGTTACCTTTGAAAAAGAAATTGAAGTCGCTTCCATGACGCCTACATTCAACAGATTTTATCTTAAAACATTTGCGCTGCTTGGAATTTATGTCGGTGTTATTCCAGTCTTGCTTGGACTGCTGTGGCTTCCATTTTTGAGGATGCTAAAAGAAAGATGGTACAGCTTTTTGCTTGCCTTGACAATAGGATTGCTCGTATTCTTGGGGTTTGACGCGCTTGCGGAAGCATTTGATCTTTTGGGAGAGATACCCGGCGCATTTAACGGAATAGGAATCATATTGATTGGATTCACTTTGGCAGTCCTGACTTTGTCTGCTATAAGCTATAAGTCAGAGCACCACAGGCAAATCAAAGGCGAGCATTTCCAGGCTCTGATATTCGGCTACCTGATTGCGCTTGGAATCGGGCTGCACAATCTGGGGGAAGGGCTTGCAATAGGAAGCGCTTATGCTGTAGGAGAAGTTGCGCTGGGAAGCTTGCTTGTGATAGGATTTATGATACATAATGTAACCGAAGGGGTTGCAATAGTGGCGCCTTTAACAAGATTCGTAAGGCAAGTCGGCAATTTCTATTTTCATCTTATTGTGATGGGGCTGCTGGCAGGCGCTCCCACGATAATCGGCGCCGTCATAGGCGGATTTGCATACTCTCCTGCTATGGCCGTATTGTTTCTTTCAATAGGGGCAGGGGCGATTTTCGATGTTGCATACGACATAATGCATTACATGGCAAAAGGAAAATGGACTTCACTTTTCACTGTGACAAATGTGCTTGGATTTTTGGCAGGATTGCTGATAATTTATGCAACGGGATTCTTGGTACTGGGTTAATTGAACAAGATGGCATTTTTTCAAAAATTTTTTGATTATTTCAGGATATTCTCGGACAGAAAGCTATTGGCTTTTATGGGTTCCGGGCTGATTGTAAGCGTTGCCTATATGGATCCCGGCAACTGGGGCACGGATATCAGCGGAGGAGCCTCATTTAATTATGATCTGCTTTGGGTTGTATGGCTCGCTTCCGGAATGGCTATGCTGTTCCAGTATCTGTCAGGCAAGCTTGGAATCGCAGGCTATTCATTGCCGGAACTGGTAAAAGAAAAGCTGAAGAAAAAATGGATGGTTTTGCTGTACTGGATTTTGGCAGAGATTGCGATTCTTGCAACTGACTTGGCAGAATTTTTAGGCATTGTCGTTGCATTAAATCTGCTTTTCGGGATTCCATTATTGTTTGGGGCCTTTGTTGCAGTGGCTGATGTGCTCATCATACTTCTGCTCACACAAAAAAAATTTCGGGCTTTGGAGCAGTCATTCATCATTTTTGTATCGGTAATAGGGATAGGCTACATTTATGAGCTGTTCATCACAAAGCCAGATATCTCTTCTGTTGTCCTTCATTCAGTCAAGCCGATACTCACAAAAGAAAGCGCGCTGATTGCAGTCGGAATCATAGGGGCGACTGTCATGCCGCATGCATTGTTTGTCCATTCATGGCTGATTAAAAACAAGATAATAAGCGCAAATTTCGGCAGCAGGCTTAAAGCGTTGAAGTACCATCTTATAGACAATGTAGCTTCACTTACAATTGCGGGGTTCATCAATGCGGCAATAATGATAATGTCTGCAGCGGCTTTCTACAATTCAGGCATAAAAGTCGCAACTCTTGACCAGGCTTACACAACCTTAATCCCTCTTTTCGGCAATTTTGCAGCAATTGTCTTTGCGCTTGCGCTTCTCTCCGCAGGCATTTCTTCTTCAGTTACAGGCACTTTAGCAGGCCAGTCAGTCATGGACGGCTTAACAGGGTTCAGGATCCCACTGTGGATAAGGAGGGTAATCACAAGACTAATCAATTTGATACCGGTTATGGTTGCAATACTGCTTGGAATAGAGCCTTTAAGAATCCTCATCCTGAGCCAGGTTGCACTGAGCCTGCTGATTCCGCTGCCGCTAATCCCTTTGATAATCTACACTTCAAATAAAAAAATAATGAAAGAGCTGGTAAACAAAAAAATTACAACTGTGTTTGCTGTAATCTTTACTGCCTTGATTTTGGGCTTCAACGGATACCTGCTTTACCAGGTGATATTTCAAGGAGTGGGGATTTAGCCGGATTTTGGCAAGTAAACTTCCTTGTAATATTTGCAATATTGGTTTATTGGACACTCTCGGCAATGCGGGCTTATTGGCTTGCATATGTTCTGCCCAAAAGTCACGAAAATATCGTTAATGTCCTGCCAATATTTTTTCAGGATTATTTTTTTTAATTCTTCCTCGGTTTGATGCGGATTTTTTGTTTTAACCCAGCCCAATCTGTTTGGAATTCTGTGAACGTGAGTGTCCACAGCAATATATTCTTTTTTGAAAAATCCGTAAGTCATGACTATATTTGCTGTTTTTCTTCCAACACCCTTGAATTTCATCAATTCATCGAAATCACCAGGAACTTTGCCGTTGTATTTTTCCAGCAAAGTTTTTGATATTTCTTTTATTCTCTTTGATTTGGTTATATAAAAGTTTACTGATTTTATTATTTTTTTTAGTTTTTTTAATGGAAGCTTGTTGATTTTTTCAGGAGTGTCGGCAATTTTAAACAAATTTTTAGAAACAGGCCCCGTTATTTTGTCATTTGTCCTTAAGCTCAAAAGGCATGACACAAGAACCATGAATGGGCTTCTGGTTTTTTCGCCGATTTCCGTGACAATTGGGTTGGCAAAATTTTTGGCCTCCTTTTTCAGGATTTGCATTACTTTTATTATACCCCAATCCTGCATTTTAGAATATTTCATTTAATTTTGAATATCTGAATTTCAAATGTATTTTTTGCTTACCTATATGCTTAACAATTTAGTTTCAGTACTCCTTCTTTCATCATTTTATCAATTGCCATTTTGACATACCCTTCTATTGTGTCAACGAGATCAAGGTATAATTGTTTGTGCAAGTACTCTCGAGCAACTTTATCTCTTGAGTCAAATTTTTGAAATTCCCAATACTTCGCCAACCTATCTTCAGGCGGCAGATGCTTAATTGCACGATATTGCTCATCTGGAAGCTTTTTCTTTAAATTGTCTATTCTTCTTATCTCAATTTCCGGATGCCCTATGTAACCCGTTAAAGTATCAATTACCTTTCTTTCTAAATCAACAGGCATTATTGGAGAGGCACCACCTGAA
Organism: Candidatus Woesearchaeota archaeon; assembly: GCA_016188245.1. Lineage (GTDB taxonomy): Archaea > Nanobdellota > Nanobdellia > Woesearchaeales > GW2011-AR4. Next base: position 55,354 of record JACPIE010000038.1, read on the forward strand.
ACCCCATCATCTGGATACTCTTTTCCAAAAATTTTGTTAAATTCCACTAAATCACTAGTTTCAAAGCCAAGTATGAAATCTGCAGGCGAGATTATCTTCGGCGTAAGCTTTCTTGCAATGTGCTGGCTATTCAAGAACTCACCTGGTCGATGTTCCCGAACATAAAGAGGATTGTACCCTCGGTCCCTTAATGCCAGAAAAAGATCGTGGGGCAACCCGGAATATTTACCGGGGTTTAAGCCCGCAGAGCTTACATCTAGCCAAAGGCCGTGCCTTAATGCAATCTCTCTTGTTATAATTTCTCCGACAGGGCTCCTATACCTATTTGCAATGCAAAAATAAAGTACATTCAATGGGCGCTCGGATATATCTAATTCTTCTGCCATATTATTTCAAAATCCTCCCGTTCTTCCTGCTCCACAGCAATAAGTCCAGCTCATCCATGCCAATTCCAATTTCTTTTGAAAAGTCAATGAATTTTTGCTCCATTTCAAGATATTCTTTTGCATTTTTCGGCTTGTCGTTTGTTTTCAAGATGCCAAATTCATAAAGTGAATTGATTATATGCTTGTCCAAAATAGCATAGCCCTTAAACCCAATGTTTCTCAAGAAATGGGAAGCTTCTTTCATGGCAAGCCCTTTAATATCCTTGTTTAATGCAAAGAAATCCCTCAATTCGTTTTTGTTTTTGAATGATTTTATTTTATTTTTTAATTCAAAATTCAATGCGTTTTTAAGGTATGCCCTCGTATGGACAATATGGGATGGCCTAACATTATTAAACCTGTAAATTCCTTCCAGCCTTCTGGTCATCTCATCTGCAGTTCCGCTTATCAGAACATTCCTGACAGCATCAACAGCCTTGGCGCTCATCTCAGCGCTCGTGTTGGCCGTGAAGATGCAGAAGGCAAGTTCCTCAAAAATCCTATAGTCATCCTTTGCCCCTGAAGGAAGCAGCCTTAACTCTCCATTGGCGTAATGCCAGGAATAAGGCTCATTGAAGAATTTTTCAAACTGCTGCAGCCTTTCCTGTATCATGCTTCTTTTATTTTTATAGTCCGAAGTTAACTGCCCAATCTTGTCCATGAAAAAAGAATATCGGGATGTTTTTTAAAGCTTGCCTTGGCAGAGGAGCCAGCGCTGGCAAGCCATAAAAACACCTGAGAGTTCACATTATTCGCCTCATCACTTGGAATCACCTCTTAACGCCCAGAGGCTATTCTTATATAAATATTTAATTGAAAAAATTATTCCTTAAAGAATATTAACCTTTGCATTTTTGGCCTTATTATGCGCAATCAAAATGAAAACAGCCATTAATGCGGAGTAATTTACAGCCATAAACCATGGAGTGCCCCAGCTTATGCCGTCGAACCTGTAGCTGGAAACCGGCCAGAGAAAAGGCGTTGGAAAGTACCTGAAAGAATGGGTTGGAATGTCGATAATGATATGCATGGCCCAGGCAGTCAAAGGCCAGAACCATTTTTTTGTGAATAGGTAAACAAGGGCAAAAACAGCGCCAAACATCACAAGGCTGTGTGTCATATTATAGGCGGCAAAAAGCCATTCCGGAAGCCCATTAACGGATGGAGGCCCCCTGTGAAAATTTCCATTGAATAAATTCATAACAAAGATTATCCCAAAAGAGAGGAAATCCGGCAGCAATCCGAATAAAACAGCCATCCAAACATATTTTTTCCTGTGAAATGCAGCGTAGCTCCACAATCCATGCGCAAAGATGTCCATTTTATTTTAACTTCAAGCTAAACTCAATACCGCTTCCAATCGGCACCAGCACACTTCTCAAATCTTTATGGCTTCTTAAATAATGCAAGTAGTCCATCATGTATTTTTCAAACATTATTGCATTGTCAGCCACGATTATCGCATTTTTTGTCAATTTAGGATAAGCCAATTTAAAGTAATTGATGTAGTCTTCTTTAATTGCGTCCAGAAACAAGAAATCAAATTTATCCTTTAATTTCGGAATTTCTTCAAGAGCATCGCCATGAACTATTTTCACATTGCTTAATCTTGCTCTCTTGAAGTTTTCTTTGGCTATCTTTACTTTATGCTCTGAAATCTCAATTGTTGTTACATTGCCTTTATTCTGCTTAGCTGCCTCCCCAAGCCAGATTGTGGAGTAGCCATTAGAAGCTCCAATCTCAAGAATATTCTTTGCCTTTGAAATCAAAACCAAAATATAAAAAAATTCTCCTGTGGCAGCAGAAATATTGTAATAACCGCTATTCCTATTGCCAAATTCTTCCAACTCCATCAATAACATTCTTGTTGATCCTTTCATTGGATTATCGGGTGCGCTTTTGTCCTGTACTCCTTGTTGTCTTTCATCAGTTTGTAAAAAGCTATTGTGCCTGCGAGCACTACCAAAGCGCTTGATACAAAAACAAATGTAATCCCGGTTCCAATCATAATGAGCCCTGCAATTATCGGCCCTAAACCTCCCCCGATTCCAAATGCAGTGTTGAACAGCCCCATCACAGAGCCCATGCCGAGCTTCTTTCCGAGCCTGGCGGTTATTGCGCTTCCAGCCGGGATTGAAATTGCAGAGCCAAGTCCCATGAGTATGTTAAAGAAAAGCAAAGTGTAAAAACCTGTCGACAAGGGCATGAGCGCAAGCGCAGCAAGCATAACTATGCTCCCTGTTATTGTCATCTTTATCTTGTCGCTTTTATCCGCCATTATTCCAAAATATCTCTGCAATAATGAAGACGCCAGAAGATTTGAAGAAACTATGAAGCCAATCTGGAATATGCTTACATTAATTCTTTCCGCAATCAATGGCAAAAAACCCATAACTGCGCCGATGCCGTATGCGTTCGCCATCCTGAACATGAGCATTGCCTGCATTGTTTTGTCTTTTATTATGGTTCTCAGTGGAGACGGATGTGTATTCTTGTGCGCATTAATCTCCGGCAGCATGAACATGAGCAAAAGAAGCGACAAAAAGCTTATCGCCCCCATTGTGTAGAACGCGGCATTCATGTTCCACATGTCATGCAAGGTTCCACCTATTATTGGGCCGACAGCCAATCCCATGAAAAATGCTATTGTGAAAGTGCCAAGATACTTGCCTTCCTGGTTTTTCGGGGCAATATCTCCAATGTAGGCCATTGCTATGGGCAGAACCATTGCGGATGCCAAGCCATGCAGCAGCCTTATTATTGTAAGCAAAGCTGTTGTTGACGCAACCGCATAAAAAAAGGATAATATTGTGTAGCCTGCCAGCCCCACTACCATTATGTTTTTTCTTCCTTTCAACTCAGAGAATTTGCCGATTAAAGGCGTGAACAAAGCCCTTGACAAAGTGAATGAGCCAAAAATCAGCCCGATCATCAGCCCATTTGCGCCAAGGTCTTTTGCATAGATTGCCATGAACGGCTCTATTATGCCTGCCCCAAGCATCGTTGCAAAAACAGCGATGAACAAGACTGTAAAAATCCTTTTTTCCATCAGAACAGAAATTCTTTCTTATTTTTAAGCATTATCCTTCTCCCAAATTGGTTACCATGCATTCCAGCAAAAGCGGGAAGGTGTCAAAGCCTGCTTTGCTGTTTAAATGCCCCCCATTCGGGATTATGTTCAGCTCTGCATTTAATATGCCTGCCATCTCTTTTGTTAATTCAAGCGGTATGTACTGGTCGTTGTCTGACGCGAACACAAAAAAATTGCCGCAGCTCCCTTTTATTTTTTCCCAGTCGAATTCCCTGCCGACAAAAGTCGCGTTTAACTCCTTGAACTCATTTTCTATCAGCTTATGGTAGCCTGCCACCAGGAATGCCGCTTTTATCTTTTTATCTGGCTGTTCCAGGTAATCAAGTATGAACGCAGCTCCAAGGCTATGCCCAATCAAAACTGTCTCTTCATTTATCTTGGCTTCATACTTGGAGATTATCCTCATCCAGCTTTCAAGCGACTGGTCCAGAGGTGTTGGAAATTTAGGCACAATGGCTTCATAGCCTCTGCTTTCAAGCTCTTTTTTCAGCCACGGAAACCAGTTTTCCCCGGGATGCCCGTAAATTCCGTGAATTATTATGAAGTTCATTTTATCTTTGCAAATATCATCACATCAATGAGTTTGCCGTCTTTTAAAGTGTATTTTTTCATCACACCTTCCAGTTTATAGTTGTTTTTTTTGAGTATTCTGGCGGAAGCCATGTTTCTGCAAAAAACTATGGCATATACCCTTCTAAGCCTTAATTTTTTGAACCCAAAATCTGTGGCTAATCTTAATGCTTCGCTCATTATTCCCCTATTCCAATATTTCCTGCCAAGCCAATATCCAATTTCAGCCCTGTGGATTTTGATTTCCCTGAAGCCAATCCCTCCAATGGCCTCTCCGCCCACATCAATCGCAAAATTAATCATTTTTTTGCCAGCATCAGGAAGCTTATTGCTTTTTATGAATTCCAGGGCGTCTTTTCTCGTGTAAGGATAAGGTATGCTGCATGTATTCCTGTAGACATGCCTGTCATTAATATTCCTAATCAGGGATGATTCGTCGCCTTTTCTGTAAGGCCGCAAAATAAATTTCCTTGATTTTAAAATGGCCATTTTACCTTCTCAAAAACCCGCTCAAAGTAATCTGCTCATCACGTTTTGAGCTCAAATAAATCACCTGGCCTTCTCTTGAGCCATACCTGTAAACAGAAATTCCTTTACAGCCGAGCTCATAGGCCATCATAAAGATTTTCTCAACATCTTCAACAGTTGCGTCTTTTGGCAAAGTTACGGTTTTTGAAATGCCGTTGTCAACATATTTCTGGAAGGCAGCCTGCATCCTGACGTGCCATTCCGGGGCAATGTCGGAGCCGACAACAAATATCTTTTTTAGTTTATCAGGAATCTCGTCTATATTTTTTAACGAGCCTTCTTTGTTGATTTTATCAATTATCTCGTCATTGTACATATAATTTTCCTTAAGGGATTTCTTCAGCTCTTCATTAAAATAAATTAATGTTTTTCCTTCTGCAGTCCTCCTTGCATAGCTCAGGGCAAACAAAGGCTCTATGCCGCTTGACACGTCTGCAATTATGCTTATTGTGCCTGTCGGCGCAATTGTTGTTCTTGTTGCGTTCCTTAAGGGCATGTGGCAGCCTTTGAAGTATTTTGATTTCTTGTTGTAAACACTGTTTTTCCATTCCGGGAAAGCGCCTCTTTTCCCTGCAAGCTCAAGTGATGCAATGCTTGCTTCTTTTGAGATGAATTTCATGATTTTTTCTGCCGCATTTAGCCCATCTTGGGAATCATAGGCAATTCCGAGCTTTATGAGCATGTCGGCAAATCCCATGACCCCAAGCCCGATTTTTCTGTTCTTGTAAACAATTTTTTTATTTTCTTCCAGCGGGTATTGGCACATGTCAATCACATTGTCAAGAAAATGCACGGCAGAATGCACAATTTTTTTTAATCTTTCAAAATTTATTTTTTTGCCATCAGCCATATTTGACAGGTTAATGCTTCCCAGATTGCATGCTTCATACGGCAGAAGCGGCTGCTCGCCGCAGCTGTCTGTGCTCTCAATTTTTCCAAGCTTTGGAGTCTGGTTAAACTCATTAATCCTGTCTATGAAGATGACTCCGGGGTCTCCATTTAGCCATGCCTGCCCGCAAATCAGCCTGAAAATTCTTTTTGCGCTTTCTTTTTTTTCAATTTTTTTTGTTCTTGGGTTCTCCAGGCTGTAATTCTTGTTTTTCCTGGCAGCCTGCATGAATTTGTCAGTTATGGCAACTGAAACATTGAAATTAGTGAGCACATTCTCTTTGCTTTTTATTGTTATGAACTCTTCAATATCTGGATGGCTTGCATTCAGAATCCCCATGTTGGCCCCCCTTAAAGTGCCGCCGAGCTTTATCTGCCCAGTTGCCGCGTCAAACACCTTCATGAAGGAAACAGGCCCAGAAGTAAAGCCGGAACTTTCTATCATGTCTCCTTTTGGCCTCAGCCTTGAAAAATTGAATCCTGTGCCGGCCCCTGTTTTATGAATCAAGGCCGCATCATGCAGAGTCTTAAAAATTGAGCTTATGTCATCTTCAATCGGCAGGACAAAGCAGGCTGCAAGCTGCTGCAGCTTTCTCCCGGCATTGAGCAGAGTCGGAGAATTCGGCAGAAAATCCAAAGACACCATCAAATCGTAGAATTCCTGCTCCGTTTTTTTGGCATTTCCCCCGTATCTTGCATCAGGCTTGGCAATATTCCTTGCAACTCTCCTGAACATGTTTCCCGGCCCCTCGACAACTTTTCCATTTTCATTTTTTTTCAGGTACCTATGCTCAAGAATCAATAACGCATTTTTTGACAGGCTAAGCTTTTGCATTTGCCCAATCTATCCATTGCGGTTTATAAATATTGCCACTATCAAAAAATTTATATAAACCAAAATCCAATAATCCAGCATGGAGCACTTATCCATCAGGGAAGTCCATGACCGGCTTTTGGAGCTTCAAGGCTGGGAGATGTCAGACCATTCTTCCATCTTCAAGGAATTCGAGTTTGACAATTTCAAGGAAGCTATGGAGTTTGCAAATAAAGTCGGGGAAGAGGCCCAAAGGGAAAATCACCATCCGGACATCCTGGTGAAGTACAATAAAGTCACTTTAACTTTGACAACTCACGATGAAGGCGGATTGACTTATAAGGACTTTAAGCTGGCCAAGATCATTGAGCAGATGGTTTGAATCTTAGAATTGAAAGGGCAAATAGCGATAATGGGATTTGAGGCTAGAGTTTCGAAATTATTAGACGAACTCATAATAACAAAAATTAAGGGCGTAATATTTATATAGTTAAGAGTACAAATAGTTTATTGCGATTAAAAATGCAATCTTTTACAGCAGTTTTGCATAAGGAAGAAGACATGTATGTAGCAGAATGCCCGGAAGTTGGTACAGTTAGCCAAGGCAAGAACATTGACGAAGCAGTTTCTAACCTCAAAGAAGCCACCGAACTTTACTTGGAAGAATTTCCAGTAAAGGAAAAACGAAAAACTTGGCTGACGACTTTTGAGGTGGCTATTGATGCCGGAACTTAGGAAAGTATCTGGCGAAAAGGCTGTAAAGATTCTTTGCAACAAATTGGGATTTTCTATAAGCGGGCGAACTGGCTCTCATGTTAGATTATCGAAAGAAACGCCAGAAGGGAAAGTCGGAACAGTTGTGCCAATTCATTCTGAACTGAAAATTGGAACTCTGAAAGGAATTTTGAAGCTTGCAAAAGTGGACGAAGAGGAGTTTAAAAAATACCTATGACGGGAAAACTTGAAAAGAAAAGTTTTAAATTTAAGCCTAAAACTGATACTAAAATGGGATTGTTTTCAGACCATGATATAAATGAGGCTGAAAGAGCTTTAGGCGCATTGCAACCGCCTATAGATCGCGAAACAAAGATTTTAATTCTTAGGGGTTTTGAAAAAGGGTGGAAAGCGCTAGGAGACATAAGTGGCAATATTCATTATGATGAATCTATTAGGGAGCAAGTGATAACCCTTAGGAATGAAGCTACTCGAATTAAAGTTGAAAATTTAACAAAAAAACCCTTTGATTTTGGATATATATTGGGATGTTTAATTGGCACTTTAAGATTTCATCCAACATCTTTACTCAAATATGGGGACAAAAGGTTCCTTAAAAAACTTTCCCGGAGTATTAACTCTTTAAGAAAAATTTCCCCCATTCATGACTTGGTCATAAGATATTTAAGAGAATGGCAGGAATGGATAGTGTTCTATTCCAGATTTCCAAGTGCTATCCTTTACAGGAATGCTACAGTGGGCAGGCCTCCAACCGAAGATGAAAAAAATAAGATGCGCCAGCTTTACGAGCTTTTTGTCAGGGAGGTAGGGCTTTAGTTTAAGCTGGCCAAGATAATAGAGCAGATGGTTTGAGGTTTTATAAGATGGGCAAAACTGCGCGAAGAATTTTGATTGGCTCTGCAGCCTTTGTGTTCACAGGATTGGTGCATAGAATACTTGAAGATGAAATTTTAAGGCTAAAATCACTTAAATTTATAAGCGAGACTGCAGCAGAAAGAGCCAAAACCCCAGACGATAGGTATATTCATCAAAAACGCTCTGAATACTATGGAAGGCTTGCCATCATTGCTGAAACTATTCAGTCTATAAACCCCTTTTCCATCCCATCCCATTTAAGAAATGTTTACAACAACTATTCATCAAAAAAGCACTATGAAGCTGGCAAATCTTAATACTCAATCCCTTTTCTCGCCACAATCCCTTTTTGCCACGGATGCTTAACGCTTTGAATGGCATTGACATAATCTGCCGCTTCCATTAATTCTTTTGGAGCGTCCCTGCCTGTGAAAACCAGCTCGACTTTTCCGTGCTCTTTGGCAATTTCCAAAACTTCTTTTAAAGGAATCAATTCCTTTGCAAGAGCGCAGTTTATCTCGTCCAGAATGACCATGTCATAATCATTGCTTTTAATGATTTTTTTGGCATGCTCCCACCCTTCCATCGCAGCGTCTTTTTCCTTGATGTCCGGCTGGAAAACAAATCTTCCTGTTTTGTCCTCAAACTCCTGCAGGTGCTTCTGCCTTTCTTTCAGCGCATCAACCCCGAACTGTTCAATCTCAAATCCAAGTTTTTTGGCCGAATAAATTTCTCCTGTGAACCCGCTTTTCAGGAATTGTATCATATGGACTTTTAGATTATTGCCGACTGCCCTCAAAGCCAGCCCAAGCGAAGAAGTTGTCTTGCCTTTGCCGTCCCCAGTGATTACATGGACTAATCCGAGGCTTTCCCTGCTGTTGTCGCCGGTTACTTTGATTGGAGACTTTATTTTTGTCAGTGACATTTCATTTAAGCTTTTTATTTTTTATAGTAAAATATGATATTGACATTGTGATTATTGCGCCGATTGCAGCCATAAGCATGTCTTTTTCAGCGTCAAACACATCTCCCTGGATGCCGAGCCACGCAATTGCGTTATCCGGCTGGACAATTGTTGCAACAGCCCATTCAATAACCTCATATGCTGCGCTTGCCGACATTATGGTGTTTGTAGGGATAGAATAGCTTAAAAAGCCGGTTATGCCCGTCAATCTTGTTACAAATTCCCTTACAGGATAAACTATCAACAATCCGAATGTGAAATGGACTAATCTGTTGTAGTTGTCCCTTTGGAAATGCAGGACATTGAACAGCGATTTAACAAAAGGAACTTCTGAATAAGTGTAGTGGGCGCCAATTGCGTGCAAAATCATAAAGATTGCGATTAAAGTATATGAGAGATTTGAAAACCGGAATTTTCCGTATGTTAAAATCAGCAATGGAACAAACACAAAAGGCAATAAATTCTCCAGAAGCCAGTCAAATCTGTTTAACGGGCTTATGGCCAGCAAAGCCCAGGCTATCAAATAAGCAAAAAGGCAGTATTTCGGATAATTTTCTGAAAATGAGGATTTCATTTTTGAATTTGATTATGCTAATGAGCTGATAATGCCCATAACTTAAGCTATTGGCTGTAACATCCAACAAAACTCCACCCGTGTTTTGAAAGAAAAAACAAATAAAAGAAATTAAGTGCAGAGGCCCCATCCGCATCCCGGGCAGTGCAAACATCCTTCTTTAAGCTCAACTTTAGTGCCGCACTCCGGGCAGTTCTTGATTGTCTGTTTTGTAATCGGCCTTGCATCGCTTCCATTGCCGTTGGCAAAAACAAGCCCGGATTCCGACTCTTTGACCATCTTTTTCATCTCTGGCTTTATGTCCACTTCAATATTTGCGCCTTCCTTTTTCTCTTTGGCTTTTGGGGCGACAAGCACTTGATCCTTGATGCTGGAATCCCTGAACACAGTCACATCCTTGCAGCCAAGCGTGTAAGCCAGGATATAGCTTTCTTTCATGTCCTCAACAGTTGCATCTGCAGGAAAATTGTTTGTCTTTGAAATGCTTGAGTCCACCCATTTCTGGAATGATGCTAAAGCTCTTATATGGTCTTCCGGAGTCATGTCAGTTGCCGTAACAAGCACCTTCCTCAGTTGCTCAGGCAGATATTCAATTCCCTGTATGCTGCCCCTGTGCTCGTTTATGTCTTCCATGAGCTTTTCATTCAACAGACCTTCATCCCTGAGCACTTTTTCAGCAGCGGGATCCACATAATAAAAGCTGCCGACTTTCACATTCTTCTCAAACACAAGGGAATAAACCGGTTCCATTCCTGATGAGCATCCGGCAATCATTGAAATGCTCCCTGTTGGGGCGATTATTGTAGTATACCCATTCCTGATGCCGTGCTTCTTTATGTCTTCGCTTATTTTGCCCCAGTCAAAATGCGATTCATCTTTTAAATAAGGGCCCCTTATCGGCAATTTTCCCTGCTTGTAAAAGCTTTTGTCATAATATGGAAGATTGCCCCTTGCCTTTGCAAGCTCTATGCTTTCAACCTTGCTCCAGTAGGCTATGAACTCCATCAGCAGCTCCATGAATTTTCTTCCTTGTTCTGAGTTGTAGGCAAGCCTTAATTCATACAGCAAATCACCGACTCCCATTACACCCAATCCTATCTTCCTTGTGCTTAAGCTCATCTCCTCGATTGCTTTTAACGGGAAATTGTTGACATCAATAACATTGTCCAAAAATCTTGTGCAGCCCCTTACAACCTCCCTTAATGAGTCCCAGTCAACTGTCTTGTTGCCTTCCTCATCTTCTTTTGTAAATGCCCATACATTTATGCTGCCAAGATTGCACGGCTCATTTGGGTAAAGCAGAACTTCGCCGCAATTATGCACAACAATGCCATTGGCTATGAAAGAATGTGTTGATGGTTCTGTAATGTCATAAACTTCTTCAATGCCACTTATCTCTATTCTATCTATGCTGTCTTCATGTTCTTCATTAGTAGTTATTATCCTATCTTCTTCCGTTAATTTTGCAGCTTCTATCCACCCATTTGAAGTCAGTATTTTATGATCTGGTGTGCATCTCAAGTCATTTCCTTTTTTGGTAATCAATTTAATGGTTTGTTTTAAGCCGGTTTTGAACACTTTATATTGCGTAACATGATTTATCAATTCCAAAAATTGATTTCCGTTTTTTACCGTTTGATGTACGGCTATTCCCACACCTCCATTAGGATATTTTTCAGCCAATTCTTTTATACTTATCGAACCACTCTTGGTCAAAATCATTGTATCTCCTGTTACGCAAGGATTAGTCGTGACAATAGGCCCAAGATGCTCGTAAAATGGGTTGTATTCATTTACCCTGTCAAAAAATATAATGCCGGGCTCTGCAGATTCCCAGGCCTGATAGACAACCTTGTCAAATAACACTCTTGGGTTTACAGTTTTGACCACTTTTCCGTCCTTTGGATTGACTAAGGGATATGGCTCGTTCTTTTCATAATGCTCCCAAAAATCAGGCATTATCAGTATGCTTATGTTGAAATTCCTCAATGACTTGTTGCCATCCTTGGCGGTTATGAACTGCTCTATGTCAGGATGGTTTGAATTCAGGATGCCCATGTTTGCCCCTCTTCTTATCCCCCCTTGCTTTATCACTTCAGTCATTGTATCAAACAGCCTCATGAAGCTCAAAGGCCCTGAAGCTACCCCCCCTGTGGAGCTGACAAAATCGCCTTCCGGCCTGAGCTTTGAGAAATTGTAACCCATGCCGCCTCCTGCTTTAAACACAATTGCAGTATTCTTTAGCGTTTCCATGATTCCGTCTATGGAGTCCGGAACATCCAATACAAAGCAATTATGCACAGAAACCATATTTGCAACATAAGAATGGTCTTCTTCAATCTCAAGATTGTATACAGTTCCGACATAATCCACTTTCGATATTTCGTCTATTTCTGTAAAGGTTATGCCATCTGCAACAATGGTATTTGGCTTGTAACCACTATCAACTTCCTGCCTGTCAAATAATTCATTAATAAGCAAAAGGCCATTTTCTCCGCTTATTGTGCACCTATAAGGCTGGGTTGTTCCAAGCTTCGGCATAGACTCCTTACCTAAAGCAGTAAAGACACCGCAGCGCATAGCCATCTGCCAGAAAGCATAAACTAAATTTTGATTGCACATCACAAGTTTTGCGTTTGTTTTATGCGAGTTTTTGAATATGGTGCCGTCTCCTCTTATCAGTCCAGCCATAATTCCTTTTTGCTTATTCTGGGGCAGTTTTATAATCCATTGCGGTATATATTTATTTTTATACCCTCTGCCTAAAATGTTTTCAAAGAAATTAGCCAGTATTGTAGAATGAAACCTTAACGATAGCCATTTTCTAGCTTCGCTATTTGTTTTTTCTATTCTTGCAGAAACTCCAAATTTATTCTCCATTATTGATATAACTTCTCTGCAATAATTTTCCTCATCGGCCGAAAATGTAAATCTTACACAATCCTTGTCTGCAATTGAGCCTTCAGAAAGATAATACCCAAATAACTTCATAAGCTCGTAATCAACAGTAATGCTATTTTTTACAGGCTTTGTAGTGTGTACAAATGCATTGAATTTTCCTCCCTTATACTCATAGGCACACTCATCCTTTTCATTCAAGGTTACATTTTTAACTACGTCATTAATCCTTATTTCTGTAATTTCTTCTGTTTCTGTAGGGTAAGATAAAGCTACATAATCTCCTTCATCAAGCATATTAAGCTGTATCCATTGAATCTTGTTGTCCTTATAGCTCAGTATAGGATGCTCTTCTGTTACAAGCATGGAAGGCTTTGGGAGTTTGCTGCAACTCACTTTGTATAAAGAGTTCGTATCTCTAACATATACTTTTTCAACTTTTCTAAACCTGCCCCTGTGTGTCAGTACTTCATCTCCAACTTTAATGTTTTTTATTTCCTTTGGACCATCTTTAGCCATTATTGGTTGGTTTGGATGAAAGCATGCGCTTCCCATTCCCAAAGGATTGCCAAAATTGGCAATTGCAGGGGTATTCGGCATAAACAGCTTTCTTGTCATCAAATTGTAAAGCTCATCAAAATTCTTCTCATAGCTGTCAAGCTCGCCTTTCTTTATCATATCAAAGAGCTTGCTCCATGACACTTTCATCTGCCCGTTGCCGTTGAACCTGTCGTACATTCTCTTCAGCGCTTCCAGATGATACCTGTTAAGCCTGTATTTTCCAATTCCATACTGGTCTTCATTAATAGCGGGCTTGAAGTCTTCTGTGAAGTTTACCGGCTGCTGGCCGTGTATATCGAACAATCTTGCATCGTAAAACAAGTCAGGCAAAGCCGCATGCACTGCAACTCTTGTAAATAGCTGCTTGGGAGTTTCAATCAGCTTGCCTGTTGCATCCTTTCTCAAGTACCTTGCTTTCAGGACCCTTAACGCGTTTACATCAAAGCGCTTGTCAACTTCGTCAATTTCCTCTTTTTCAAGCACAAGCTGCTTTTCCTTTCTTACCTCTGACCTTTGCTGCCTGTAAAGAATGTAGGCTTTTGCAGTTGCAGCATGCCCTTCCTCAATAAGCACTTTTTCCACAATGTCCTGAATTTCTTCAACAGAAGGCACGTCTTTGTTGAGATTTTCAAGCTGCCCAATAACTTTGTCGCTGATTTGCCTGGCTGCTTTCCTGTCTTTTCCTCCGACAGCCCTTGCAGCCTTGAAAACAGCCTCTGTAATCTTGTTTTGGTCAAATCCTGCCACAGTCCCGTCCCGTTTCCTTATCTGAAAAAGCTTTTGCATTTTTTAACCTCTTTGCGTTTTTTACTACTCACACGAAAACACAACATATAGTATACAAGATGTCGTCGGCATACTACATCTTGTGTATTTTTAGTTCATGCTTATATTTAAAGATTGTGATTCCGCTATATAAAAACAAAGCACCTTTTTACCAAAACCCGAACAAAAATGGAAGATTTTGAGGTTTATATATTTTAGGCAGGGATGTCCAGTGGTTGATTATGCGCATTTAAATACAAGCTTAACATTATGCATTTATGAATAAAAATCGTGAAGAATGCTATGTTTTAACTGAGAAACTTGAAGAGATTACATGGGCATTGGATGGGAGCTGCAATGACATAGACTGTGACAAGTACATGTATAAACGGCTTCTTAAAAAGAAATACAAGCCGGTCCTAAAGCATAGCTACTCATGCATTCCTAAATTAAAAATGGAAAAAGAAGCAGTTATGCGCTTGTTATCTTTAAAAAAATTCCGACAGTTTCGATACAAAAAATGCGAAGTATGCGGCAGGAAAATAGATTCGTTAGGAAAACATTATGCGATTGTAAGTTTTACAAAGCCTGCTGAATATAATGGCAAGAGAGTATACGAATGTAAATTGATTCGAACACACAAAAAATGCAAGCATAAAGTTAGCATACCGATGGGCTGGCAAAAAATGGGATAATTCTTTTGTCAGAAAAATAAGAGAAAAGTTCACATAACGTACAATATTTCACGAGGTTTTTTTCCTCACAAAATTTTCCCTCGTGAGCAAATTTCGGCAACCCATGAAATTTGCGAACAGAGTTGGAAAATTTTGAGAGCTGGAAAAAACTTAGGACAAATCGAAAAATGCTTGGCATTTTAGCTTAAGCGTTCGATTTTTCCGTGAAATATGTGTTATATTCTTTTCCCATGCGTAGTGTGGGAAAACTGCGTCCGCAGACTTTTTTAGACATCGTAAATCTGAGAGGCACTGTAGTTTTTACAGTAGATTTCTGCCTAAGGCAGACTAGATGTCCGAAGGACTAGAGAAGGGGCTTTTAAATTACATTAATATTTATATATGTTAATTATTTCTAGTTAAGTCAAAAATGGATAAGAAACTTCCAGATATCAGTGAATTGCCTGAAAGTCAAAGGATTCTTCTTAGGAGAGGGGGCAAAATAAAAGTTCCAAGTGAAAAAACGATTGGGTTTTTAAAATTATACAATAAAAATATAAGAGGCACGATTGCTGGCAATGCTGTATATGCTATCCTTAACCCAGAAAAAATTGATGAAAAATTCAGAAAAGAGAATCAAGAAAAAATTGAGGAAACTCTGAACAATTACCTAAAAATAGCTTTAAAAGATATGAACAAGCAAATTGATTTGCATAAGGTCAATGAAAATATCTGCCTTTTTGATGAGGGAATTGGTTTAGGAATATATGTGCCAAAGCTTATTCAGCAATACTTTCGCAAAGAATCTACTTATTTCAGTGATCTACTTTATGGAGCAAAATATAATAGAAATCTTCTTAATCTTTCTGTTTTTAGCAAAATACTTTCAAAGAACATAAGGAATTTTACAGATCATGTGAATATTGATTACTTAATTTTCATGCCTTACTCACATAAAGGTTCAAAATCATTTTTTCCTTTGGAAATAATTGAGAAGGAGATACAAAAACAAGTGAACATTCCAATTTTTAGAATAATCAATACGTCACAGCAAGAAAATCTCAAATATTCTACTTGGGCGCATAAAATACAGAGCATACTTCCAAATTTAAGAATAGACAATCCTGAAAAATTAAAATTTAAGAATATCATTCTAATTGATGATATCTATAATACTGGTGCACATCTTGCAGTTGCTTGCATAAAATTAAGACAAGCTAGTGTAAACAATATTTTTGTTTTAACGTTGGGAGTATCCGATAATGTTAAGAATGATTTAAGCAATGAATTTGATTGGGAATGGCTGGATTTTTATAATGAAAGAAAAGAAACAAATATGATAACTACTTCCCTCAGTCTAATAACTTTAAATTATCCATTAGACACGATAAACAAGAAGACTTCCCATTACAACTTAAAAGACTATGGAATCAAAGAATTATTGTTGACTAATACGTACCTCAAGAAAATGTTCAGAATCCATGTGAGATATTCTTCTAACAGAAGGAGTTATGTTCTTTTCATTGAGCCAGAATTAAAAGAAAAATTGAAAAGCTTTATAGGGAAATAATATCAGAGAGCTTGTTAAAGCTAAAATCTGGCTTTTCTTTTATTTTGTTATTATTATGCCAAAGTACAAGCCCAGAAAGACATCCAGCGTTTTTTGCAGCCAGAATATCCACATCCTGATCGCCGATATAGATTGTATTTTCAACATCTCCTTTTAGGTAATTGATGGCAATTAGTAAGGGTTTTGGGCTAGGCTTTCTAGCTCTTGTTTCACTGGGAGTTACTATCACATCTCCATATCTCAATAGATTGAATTGATTTAGCAATTTAAACGCAAACTCCTTTTTCAAAGAAGTTACAAATCCAATCTTTTTATCATTGCTTTTAAGGACTTTCATAGTTTCTTGAGTATTTTCAAAAAATAGTCTAATTTTGTCCAAATTGCTAGCATAAAATTTCCAGTATTTATTTAAGGACATAATACGGAATTCTGACAATATAGAGGTAAAAGATGCTCCCTTTCTTAATTTTGTAAATACATCTTCTTGATTAATATTTTTTCCTCCAGAATCCAAGATTGTATTAAATATTGCTTCAGCAATGCAATTTTCTGAATGCCAAAGTGTACCATCTAAATCAAATAAAATTGTCTTAATCATTTAAAGGGAAATTTTACTTCATGACCATTAGCAAAAGCAATGATTTCGGCTTTTTGGTCATTTTTAATTTTCAAATTACCACTATACGCTTCGGTATTGTCTTGGAATGGGATAAGAACCCCAATTGGCTTTTTTTGCTCCTTTGCTGCAATATAGGAATTCATAGTTCCTCCTTTTTCAGAAGTCTGCACAATCAAAACATAATTTGATAGCCCAACTATTATTTTATTCCTTTTTTTCAGGGCAAAATCTTGAACTTTGGTTCCTGGAGGGTATTCACTTATAATTATCCCGTGTTTAATTATTTCATTTTTTAAAATTAAATTTTCTTTAGGATAATCAACGTCAATTCCACATCCTAATACTGCAATAGTATCCCCACTATTATCTAATGCTGTTTTATGAGCTATTGCATCAAGTCCCATAGCTAAACCGCTAACTATACAAAAACCATCATTAACTAGTTTTTTTACAGCAATTTTGCCATTTTCTATTGCCCATTCATCAGGTTTTCTTGTACCTACAACAGCGCAAGATTTTAGTTTATTTAGAGTACTTAAATTTCCTTTAACATATAGAATAGGCACAGAATGACTGGACTCAAAGAGGGTTTTGGGGTAATCTTGTTCAAAAAAGGTAATTATCTTTACCTGATTTAAATTTGTTTTTTCTATTATCTTGTGTGCTTCATGTTCAAAATATTCTAATTTTGGTTTTCTTTCTAAAATTTGAGAAACTACCTCTTTTTTTAACTTAAATTCACTTTCTAATTCCTCTTTTGTCATATCAAATACTTTTTGAAATGATTTGTAAGCCTTAAAAAAAGTCTTAAATTTAACTGGGCCAAATCCTTTAACTTCTAAAAGATTTAGAATCGCCCCTAGCTCCTTTAGATCATTCACCATAATATAAAGTCTATCAATGTTAATTTAAAAAATTATCTAATTATATGGGGCAAACAAGCTAGGGAGTTGGGGCTTTAAAATACCATTTATGATTTTAGAATTTTTGATTTTTTACAAATATATTACCAATTTACTTTAATCTTTAGTACTTCGTTGTGCAATTTATTAAAATAATCTAATTTACCGTCTTTTTTTCCTTTTTCATATAGTTTTTTTATTAATCTTACATCATGCTTACAGTACTCTGTAACTTTATCTATTTTTCCCTCCTTAAACCATTTTAAAGATTGCAGTCCATCCGCTATCTTATTCTCATTAAAATTTATTTGGGCAAGGTCTCCTAATTTTAATCTAAAATTAAGCCTGTTTCTTATATGTTCTAATAAATCTAATGGTTTAATCAAATTCTGATTAAAATTTTCATACCCAGATAAAACTCTAAAATCGAAATATTTGATATTATACCCAATAACTAAATCTGCCTTGTATAAAGATTCAATTAGTGCCTGCACTTCATTTTCTGTATAAACTTGATAGTTATCATTATTATCTAGGGTAACAGCTATAGCTACCTTCATTTTGTCAATATTTCTCCATCCGCCTACTTCATCTGCACCTTTCTGAGTTTCTACATCAAAAAAGATTATATTTTGTTGAATTTTAGTATCTTCATCAATTAGTTTCGTAACTAATTGAGGCTCTACCTTTATATCTTCCACTTTTAGATAGCCACGCATATATTTTAATATTTCAATTGCAGTGGCTTTACTTAGTGGTTCATTATCATTACCACACTTAGGACTCATTATACATTTAGGGCAGCCATTGTCTTTATTACATTTGCATTTACTTATTAGTTCATTCGTAAAACCTAATAGCTCGTCAAATATATTATATGCTTTTTCACAAAGTCCAATCCCTCCATCATATCCGTCGTAAATAAAGATAGATGCTCTTTTAGTTTGTGGATGGAATAACATGGAATATCCGCCTATGTCCCATCGGTCACATAAAACTTTGATTGGAAATAAAGAAATTATGCCATGTTCAATTGCATGCAATCCACCTCCATAAAGTGTCTCTTTATCTATGTTATTTTTTGGACAAAATGTAGAACTAACTACATCTGGTAGTTCTATCCAACAAGATTTAGTTATTAGCTTTACCATAGGGCAATCTACATCTATTAAAGAACTCATTTTTTCTCTTGTAGACTTCTTTATTTTATAGTAACCAATTACTTGTTCATTTACTTCGACTATTCCAAATTTTAGTTTGAAACTATTAAATGTTTTTTCATCTAACACCTTTATAACTCTAATGTCTTTGAGAGAATATGGCTCAGTATAATAATCAACAAAACAAGGTTTGACATAAATATCTTTTCCATAATCATCAATTTCTGTAACGATGAATTCCCTTCCCCCATGTAAGTATATAGCTCCGCTATGGCATTCATTGTAGATATTAAATATTGAAATATCCCCGATGACTTCTTTTTTGTTTTTGTTGATAATTGTATATTGTTGTCTCGAATCCCTTAAAGTAACTTTTCTGTGTAGGTCTTGGTGAGATATTAAATCGCCCCTATAATTTCTTGCTAATCTTCCCTCACTCTCTAATTCTTCCATGATTTTTTTGGCATAAACAGGAAAATATTTTTCATTATCTTTTTGTAATGGAAACTCTATCGATGCACACAATAGATGATTCATTAGGACATACCTATTATTAATATCAATTATGGCTTCCTCAAATTTATTCTCAAAAAGATAATTTGGATTATCTAAAAAATAGGAGTCCATCGGAGAACTACCATCAAATAAAATTACTACAAAAGATTCCTTATCCCTTCTTCCAACCCTGCCTGCTTGTTGCCAAGTGCTTATTAAACTCCCCGGATAACCAACCATAATGCAAAAATCTAAATTCCCGATGTCTATTCCAAGTTCAAGTGCATTTGTGCTAATAATACCTTTTAATTTTCCTGTTCTAATTTTTTTCTCGATTTCTCGTCTTTCTTCTGGGAGCAAGCCTGCTTTGTACGGTTTAACAACTTTTTTTATGTCATTATCACTCCACATATAAAGTAACTCAGTAATTTTTCTTGCTCTGGTAAAGGCTATCGTTTTCAAATTTGATTTAATACCTAACTTCAATAACTCAACAGCTTCTGTATTGATTGACCTTTGCTCGATATCTTGATTTTTGAGAAGCTCATTAATATCACTAATTGTAGGTGTCCAATAAATAAAATTTTTCTTGCTGGAAGGGTGATGAGATTCAGTAATTACTTTAAAATATCTGCCAGGGATTAAGTTATCTATAAATGATTCTGGATTACCAATTGTCGCCGAGGAACTGATAAATTGAGGATTTGAATTGTATAAGTCGCATATTCTCAACAATCTCCTCATGACCATTGTAAAATGTGTCCCAAATATTCCTCTGTATATATGAGACTCATCTACAATAACATATTTCAAATTTTTAAAAAATTTCTCCCATTTTTCCCTATATCTTAAAATTGCACAATGTAATTCATTAGGGTTAGTAATGATTATATTAGGCAGGTTGTGTCTTATGAATCTTTTCTTTGAATCATCAGTGTCTCCATCGTAAACTTCAAAGCTAAAACCTTTATTGTAAGGTAGATTTTCGTCTATTTCTCTTAATTTTTCTAATTGATCTTGTTGTAGAGCTTTCAAAGGAAAAATATAAAGTGCTCGAGTTTCTTTATTTCTTAATATACTATTTAAAACTGGAATGTTATAGACTAGTGTCTTGCCACTTGATGTTGGGGTTGTTAATAATACATTATCCTTTCTGTGTACAAGTTCGATAGCTATTGATTGATGTTTGTATAATTTTGTAATTCCTAATTTATTTATAGCATTCTTCAAATCTTGGTCTATCCAGTGGGGGAAATCAAAGTATTGTCCCTCTTTCTCATCTATAACTTTCCAAAATTTTATTTTTTTGTTATCGAGATTTAAAAAGTTCATTTTATCTTGTTATACCCTATTCTTTTGTTGGTTAAAGTAAAATATTATATAAATATTCCCTTATAAAAGCTCCTTCTCCCGTCGTTAAGTAAAAACTTAGGAGAACGAAGTGAACCGTATAATCTCTCGTTATGCGAATCTCCTTGAGTTTGCATTTCTAAGATTATGCGAAAGTGTCTCTCAATTAAGATTTACGGCGTAAGCCTTTTCATAGGTGTCTAAAAAAGTGAATATAACGCCGTTATGGCGAACTTTTCAATCTGCATTTTTTGTATTTTGCCCTAAAAACAGAATTCACTTACAATGCACTATTCTGTTGTTCTTGGTGTAACAAACCAGTTTATTTTTCCATATTGTAGACAACTATTCCAAGATAGCAACAAAAATGTACATTTTGTACAAAAGTTTATATATAATCTCTACATTATACTAATTTAGCAGGTAAAACCTGTTGGTCAGTGTACTTTGAAGTGCACGCACAACAGTACCAGCAGGTGCTGCTTTTCTTTCGTTTTACCATAAATGGGCTACGTTAACTTTTTTCTCGATTACCCTGAAATAAATGTCATTGCCGTGTTCAAACTTATGAAAAACTGCCCATGACACAATATCTGCTATCTGCAATCCGGGCCAAGCATGTGACCAGCTGTGGTATATCTCTATCTCCCTAGCCCATCTCGCTTCTTTGAACTTCATCTCCATATACTTGTTAAAGTCTTCAATTAAAGTCTGCTTTCCTTTTGACCTGTCAATCCTCATAGTCAATCTTCTGGAATCAACCGATATATTGGCTAAATGGCTGCACACAAAATTATACAATTTGTGCTTGTCGCTTTTGAGAAATTGGCTATACAATTTTTTCTTTTCAAGTATAATGCTTTGTGCATGGGCGGATTCAATTTCCATAAACTTTTTTAATGTATGCATAATCAATTCTGCACTTGAGTCATTCGCCTTGATTTCAGAAGCATTTTTTAGCTCTTTTTTAAATTTGTTTCTTCTCATATTTTTTATTATTCGTTCTAAGAAAGCGGGATTGTCTACCCAAATTGCAGTAATCACAAAATATTTTGAGCCCTTTTCTCCTAAATCTCCAGTTTCATCAATGTAAACGTATCTTTCCATTAAGAAAATACATGTTTATTAATTTAAAAATCTTTAGAATCTATTCAACACTCTTTCCTAATTTAGATAGCTTTTCCCCTTCCATAAACCTCCTTAAAACATCCTTCAAGTCTTTTATTTTGACTCTGATTTGCTCTGTCGTATCTCTCGATCTTATTGTCACAGATTCATCCTCCAGGCTTTCAAAATCAACAGTGACAGATGCGCAGATTCCTGATTCATCTGCCCTTGCATACCTTCGCCCTATCGAGCCCGAAGTGTCAAAAGTGCAGGTCCATCCTGCCTTTAGCTCATCATACACGCTCTTTGCTTTCTTGACAAGCTCTGCCTTATTGGAAACAAGAGGAAAAATTCCTATTTTTATGGGCGCCAGCCTCGGATGCAGCTTCAGCACTACATTGTCCCTTGACTTGTCGTAATTGTAGGCATCAAACATGAATACAAGGAAAGCCCTTTCCACCCCTTGCGACGGCTCGCAAATGACATGAGGCAAAATTTTTTTCTTTGTCTCTTCGTCAAAAATGCTCAAGTCAGTCTTGCTGTGCTCCATGTGCTGCTTTAAGTCAAAGTCTGTCCTGTTTGAAAGCCCCTGCAGCTCCTTCCATCCGAAAGGAAACTCGTATTCCAGGTCCCATGTGTCAAGCGCATAATGCGAAAGCTCGTCTTTTACATGCTGCCGTATCCTGAAATGCCCGGAAGAAGCCCCCAAATCAACAAACCATTTGTGCATTATAGCCAGCCAGTAAGCATGCCATCTTGTCTTTATTATCTTTTTGCTGAGGCATTCTTTTATCGGCATCTTCTGCATTTTTTGGCCTTTTTTTTGCATTTCAGCTGAAAGCACATTCAGCTCATAGTCAATGACATCTTCAATGTAGGCGCATTCATCCTGCTTTTCAGGATGGACAAAATATTCAATCTCCATCTGCTCGAATTCCCTCATCCTGAACAGGAAATCCCTTGGTGAAATTTCGTTCCTGAATGATTTTCCGATTTGGGCAATCCCAAACGGAAGCTTCAGCCTTGCATTCTCCTGCACAAGCCTGAAGTTGGCAAAAATCAGCTGGGCTGTTTCCGGCCTCAAATAAGCCGCTGAGGCATCGCTCTGAATCGGCCCAATGTGGGTTGTGAACATAAGGTTGAATTTTTTGGCATCACCTAGGCTGCCGCTGCACTTTGGGCATTTGATTTTATGCTCTTTTATCTCTGCATTCAGGCCTCCAATAGTCATGCCTGCTGTGGGAATCTTCAACGTATCCTCGACCAAAGTATCTGCCCTGAACCTTGAATTGCACTTCCTGCAATCGACAAGCACGTCAGAAAAGCCGGCTGCATGCCCGCTCGCTTTCCACACAAGCGGATTTGATATGATGCTTCCGTCAATGCCGACAACATCATCCCTCTGGTGTACAAATGTTTTCCACCACTCCTTCTTTATGTTGTTCTTTAATTCAACTCCAAGATGCCCGAAATCATAAAATCCGGCAATTCCCCCATAAATCTCGGAATTAGGGTAGACAAACCCCTTTCTCTTGCAGAAAACAGCCATCTCATCGATTGTTAGTTTTTTTGCGTCTTGCTTGATTTTTTCCATTATTAACGGATTTTACAGCTCACAATAAAAAGATTTTGGTAGAATCCTGCCTATTTTGATGCTTGGGCATTTTTCAAATATTTCATCGCAACCTTAACTACAATAGGCGCAAATGGATTGGGAGCTTGAACTGGCCTGCCATAATCCATCACTGTCAGTTTGCGAGTGCGGCCATCATATGCCAAATTAAAAGAGTCAGAGTCAGCTGCAGAGAATCCAAGTCCCAGAAAAGCCGCTTGGAGGTCTGCCAACATCTCAAGTGAATTTTTTTTCATATTTCTGAATTGTGCTTCGGTAACACGGGATATCTCATAAACCATAATGCCATGACAAACAGGATTATTTATAAATTTTTTCCCGTTTTATTGTTTTTTAACTTCCTTATAAGACTTCCAGAAGAAATACCCTATTATGAGGAATGTGACAACAGGAGACAGCCAGTCCGGAATGTGGCTTATGAAGTAAAGAAGGGGATGCCTGCTTTCCCTGACATAGTGGCCGAAGGCGTGCAAGACCATGATGCAGCCAAGCGCAAGTATTGAGTACATAGCGCCGTTTTTAAGATATTTGTATTTCTTGACATTCTCTATATTGCTGACAGTGAGCTGCCTGACAACTAAAGCGCCTATTCCATTTCCCACCAGTATAAGGGGAATGGAAAACGTAAAGGCGAATGCGCCAAGAACTCCATCAATAGAGAAAGTGGCATCAATGACTTCGAGGTAAAGGATTTTGCTCATATCTGACATCTTTGAAGCGCCTTTAATCATCTGCTGCTCTGCCCTTTCGGCATTTTCCTTGAAGCCGTGTGTAATGAAAAAGGCAGTTGAGCCTATGACTGCGCCGAATGCCATGTTTGGATTTGCCTTGTTTGCTACAAAAACAAAGACTGCAAGCACCACAGAAACAACTGCAAAGAACCATATCCCCTGCCTGTGGAAAAATTTTTCGCCAATCAAGCCATAATGTTTTTCCTCCAGAAAAATCCAGTGGAAGAACAGGAATATCAAGAAAGTGCCGCCGCCCATCAATAATATCGGGGCAGACTTTTCAATAGTATCTTTTACGCTGGGGTCATTGCTGAATGATGCCGTCAAAGCCCCTATGGCGCCAAGGCTTGGGTTGTTTGCCCATATTATCAGCCACGGCAATAGCCCCCTTACAAGAAAAACGGCAATCAGGATTCCCCAGATTAAAAACCATTTTCTGGCTTTTTTGGACATAGTGCCAAGGACTTCTGCATTGATTATGGCATTGTCCACGCTTATTATTATCTCGAAAAGCCCAAGGCCAAGAACTACAATTATGATTGAAAACAGGTCCATTTGTATAAGTTATGCTTTTTAGGTTAAAAGGTTTGCTATGATTTATTATTTGTATCAAGCTAAACCCAGTAACCAATAACCGCAATATTTTTAAACCGCGTATTATTACATGAAAAGATGGTAAGTTATATAGTTGCCGCGACAGACACCCAAGTATGGGCTGTTAATCCCACAACACGACAATTATTAAGAATGACTGCAGGGTCAGAAAGGCTTCCAGTTTTAGGTATTTATGCTAACGGTGCAGTATACCATGCTGTAGAAGTTCGCGAAAGAAAAGAACATACTTTTGGCAGGCAAAAGGTTGAGTATGATGAGAATTCTGTTCAAGTAAAAGATACTATTTCAGGAAATACTGCTATTACAGTGCACCCATCAGGCCAAAAAAGTTTGCCGCTCGAGCAAAGGGTGGTTCCTCTTAATTTTCGCTTTATTAGAAGAGGAAATTCTCTTTTGTACAGCCTTAACGGTTCAGAGGGTGTTATATTCCCACAAATTGGTTCTGTGGAAGAACAAGATTATGGAATAGTTTCTGTGGATGGCAAAAACATTTATCTAGGTGCAAGAAGGGTAGCAACTTTGGATAGTGAGCCAAAATTTGTAGCTGAAATTAATCAATCAAAGCTTTCAGGTTCTTTTAGAAAGAAAAATCCACATAAATTTGAAAAAAATAAAGAGTTCTTTAAAGTGTGATTTTCATCTCCTGTCAAAAATTCTCCTTGGCATCAGAAACGCGGCTGCAACCGGAATGGCAACAGTTCCGGCGCCAAAAACAAGCAAAGCCCACAATGGGTAGCTGCCGTAATTGGCCGAAATGTCCGATTTTATCCGGAAAAGCAAAAGCGGCAGCAGTATTAATGGAATGATGTATCTGATGAAAAGCCTCCATAATGCCCCAACTTTCAATGCTGAATTCTGGTTTATATATGATGATATTTTTTCGCTTTCAAAAAACCACCCAATTGCGGCAGCCTCGAGCAGAATGGCAATCAAAATGTTGTAAAAAATGAAATGGCTCACAATGTCCATTATGTAAAACCCCGGCTTGATGATAAACGCTAATCCAAATAAAAATCCGAGCCCTGAAACAAAGATTGCCGCATTTGTGTGTTTTGTCTTGAACTTATGCACAAGGACATGGGTTATTGAGTATGCAAGCGCCGCTGTTCCCAATATAAAAAACATTGACAAGAGCGCAAAAAACAGAATGCTCAGCAGAGTCGGCTTGTAGAACAAAGGCAGCGCCTGCGCCAAAACTGTGAACGGAAAGCTGAAATCGTTTGATGCCAGCTTATCAGCCCCTATCCCATTGTTCATGCTTAAAAACCCGAGAACCGCAAACACGATAAACCCTAAAATAAGGCCTGCCATCAGCTCGAAAACTGCAATTATAAATGAGTTTTCTGCTGCAAAGCTCCTGCATTTTCTTGCAAGCGCATGCATTATTCCAAAAGACAATCCCAGTGATACAACCGCCAATGAAAAAGATGCAGCCCAGGTTTCTAAGTCAAAAAGGCCTGCAAAGCCCGGCTTTAGAGCAGCATAAACCCCGCTTAATGCATTGTCAAGCGCCAATGAATACATCAAAAAAAACAGCATCAAGATTATTAAGACATGGAATGTTGCCAGAAACCATTTTTTCATGCTTTCAAAGCCTTTTCTTATGTAGAAAAAAATGATTACCCATGCTAAAATCAATGCAATAAAAACAGGCAGTGAAAATTGCGTAAAGCCGCTAAAGCCGCCAGAAACCTGAAGCACTTTGCTAAAAAAATATTTTTCAGCGTCATTTTTCCACTGCAGGCCAAATGAGGTAAAAAGATAGATTATGTGCCATGAAAGCGCAACAGCATAATACCCCATCACAATAAATGCATTAAAAACCATAAGCCATCCGATGCTGCTGAACCATTTCCTTATGGATGCGAACAAATCCACGACATTCTTGTTGAAATGCTGCCCCGCTGAAAACTCCAGCATAAGCAAAGGCACTCCCAAAACAATCAAGGCAATAAAATAAGGAATGAAAAACAAGCCCCCAAGCCTGTATGAAAAATAAGGGTAAAGCCAAACGCCCCCTATTCCTAAAGCGGCCCCGACTGCCGATAGCACAAAAAAGAACCTTGAATTGCTGATCATGGGCGGAGTATTCCAATATTAAATTTAAACCTTTTGATTGTGTTTATTTTAAAGTGATAACATGGCATATTGAAGGCAAACCGCAAAAAATTTAAATGGAAATGGTTAATCCGCTTTTGTGATTATCGGGCTTAAGCGTGTGGTTGCTGTCCAATTTGTCCTTATAGTCATATTGCTTGCAATAACTGCAAACTATTATCTTGAAAAAAAAGAGATAGAAACATCCCCCAGTAATGGGCTTCTTTCCCAAAGGGTATACTCGGGCTTATTGGAGCCAAAAAGCTTCCTTATAGTGAATTTTGCCGAGCCGAAAGAAAAAATAAAGTCATACATCTCAAAAAACAACCTTAACATATCGGTCTATGTTGAAAATTTCCGCAATGGGGCATATATCGGAATAAACGAGAAAGCAGGATTCTTTCCTTCAAGCCTTATCAAGCTGCCTGTTGCCGTTATGATAGTAAAAAGGATTGAAAATGGCGAGCTTAGCTTTGACACAATGATTGACCTAAAAGATTCAGACAGGACAAGCAGCTTTGGCGAGCTTTACAAAACTGAAGAGAAGCGGCTGCCTGTCCGGCTTTTGCTTGAACAAATGCTTAAAGAATCCGATAACACGGCTTTTAGGGCTCTAGTGCGCAATATTGATGCCGGAGATTTTCAGCTGGTTTTGGATTATTACAACATTGATGTTAATGCAGACTTCCAGGACGGGGAAACGGCAGTGCATCCTAATCTGCTAAGCCCGAAATCAATGTCCACTTTATTCTCAAGCCTTTACTTCTCCACAGTGCTCGAGGCAGAGAACTCAGAGTACCTGCTCTCTTTGCTGGCTGATTCTGCTTTTGATGTAAGCCAAGCCGCCGACATTCCTGAAGATGTCATTATAGCCCATAAATTCGGCAGCACCCATTACAATAATTTTGATTTTTTTCATGACTGCGGCATAATGTACATCCAGGAAAGCAGGATATTCTACTGCATCATGACCAAAGATTTAAATGAAAAACAGGCTACTAAAGCCATAGGCGTAATAGTTAATGAAATATACAGTTATGTCAAAACTGCCAGGGCACGATTTGATGATTACAAAGGCAACAGCTAAATAAGTATATTAATAAATCAGAAACTCTTTCTTTATCCCATGCAGCCCCTAATCAATAAATACATCCCAAAAGCCACGAAGGAAATTCTCGGGCAGGAAGAGACAGTCGGTAAGCTGAAGAATTTTATACTTAATTTCAAAAATGAAAAAAAGAATGCCGCTTTGATTTACGGCCCGAGCGGCACGGGCAAGACATGCTCCGTTCATGCAATATCCGGTGAATTGGGGCTTGAAATTATCGAGGTCAATGCATCTGATTTCAGGAATGCGGAGCAGATAGGCCAAAAGGTCGGAAGCGCAATCAAACAGCAAAGCCTTTTTGCAAAAGGAAAAATAATACTTGTTGACGAGATTGACGGGCTGAGCGGGCGCGAAGACAGGGGGGGTGTGCAGGCCATCACAAAGCTAATCCAAGATTCATCATATCCTGTGATACTTACAGCCACAAACCCTTTTGACAACAAGTTCAGCTCTTTAAGGAGCAAGTCGAGCATGATTGAATTCAGGCAGCTTGATTACTTGTCAATCTTTGCAATATTAAAAAAGATATGCGATGGGGAAGGGATAAAACACGAAGATGATGTGCTGAAAGCCCTTTCAAGAAGGGCAGGGGGTGATGCAAGGGCTGCAATAAATGACCTGCAAACTTTGTCCAATAGCAAAAAAGAGCTGACAAAGGAAAGCCTGCAGGAATTGTCGGAAAGAAACAAGACTGACAATATAATGACTGCATTGAATAAAATATTCAAGACAACAGACATGAAAATTGCAATATCGGCTTTTGAAAACGTTGAAGAGGATTTGAACGAGCAGCTGCTGTGGATTGATGAGAATCTGCCAAAAGAATACACCAAGCCGGAGGAGCTTGCAAAAGCTTATGATATGCTCAGCAAGGCAGATGTATTCAGCAGAAGGATAAGAAGATGGCAGCATTACAGGTTTTTAATCTATATAAACGCGCTTATAACTGCAGGAATAGCCTCTGCAAAAAAAGAAAAATACAGGGAACTGGTCCAATACAAGCCAACTGGAAGAGTCTTAAAAATCTGGTGGGCAAACCAAAGAAACGCGAAGAAAAAAGAAATTGCCAGGAAAATAGCGGAAAAAACACATTCGTCAAAAAAGGAGATAATAAAAAATACGATGCCCTATCTGCCCCTGATGTTCAGGAACAAGGAAATGAGAAACCGCATTGTTGGTTATCTCGATTTGAATGAAGAGGAATCTGAATGGCTGAAAGGAAAAAGTTAAATGAAGCTGGGCAAAAATGGAATTCATAACAGCAAAAGAACTGTCGGAGAGCAAGAATAAATTCATTGTTCTGGATATAAGAGATGAAGACAAATTCAGGCGGAATACGGTGCCCGGGAGCATAAACATTGATATTTACGGCGACATCCATGAGGGGAATTACGGAGCTGTGATGGAAAAATTGAATGCACTTCCTAAGGAAAAGGAGATAGTGTTGGTTTGCAATACCGGAAGCACAACACAGCCGGCATGCCAGATCCTTGAATCTATGGGGTACAGGGCAAAGGTCCTTGAGCTGGGAATGGTCGGATGGAATTCTTTCGTTAAGCATGGTCACTCTTAAAGTTAAACTTTTAAATAATAGCGCAAATCCAGCTTAATAAGATGGACATTCCGAAAAACTACAATCCTAAAGAGTCAGAGCCAAAATGGCTTGAGTTCTGGGAAAAGGAGAAAATATACGCTTTTGACCCTGAAAGCAAGGCAGAGGTTTACTCTGTTGACACTCCCCCACCAACAGTTAGCGGGAATATGCATATTGGTCATTCATTTTCTTATTCACAACAGGATTTTATTGTTAGGTTCCAGAGAATGTCCGGAAAGAATATTTTTTATCCATTTGGCGTAGATGACAATGGACTGGCTACGGAAAGGATGATTGAGAAAATGAAAAATGTAAAGGGCCAGTTCATGCCCAGGCAGGAATTTGTAAAGCTATGCTACACAACTGTAGAGAAAATAAGAAACGATTTTGTCCAAGACTGGAAAAAGCTGGGGGTTAGCGCTGACTTTAATATATTTTATTCAACAATAAACAAGCATTCACAAAAAATATCGCAAAGATCCTTCATCGAGCTTTACAAGTCAGGAAGGCAGTACAGGAAGGAAGGCCCTACAATCTGGTGCCCTGAATGCCGGACAGCAATAGCCCAGGTGGAGATGAAAGATGAGGAAAAAGCAACCAGTTTAGTGCACATTGAGGCAAAGACGGAAAAAGGAGAGCCGCTTGTGTTTGCAACAACAAGGCCGGAGCTTTATCCTTCCTGTGTGGGAATTTCCGTCAACCCAAATGATGGGAGGTACAAAAAATATGTCGGCCAAAAAATTATAATGCCGCTGACAAATGCCGGGATTGAGCTGACCACAGACGAAATGATAGACCCGGAATTTGGCACAGGAGTTGTATACTTCTGCAGCAGCGGAGATGCGCAATTTTTGGACTGGGAGACAAGGCACCCTGTCAAAAACAAGATCTACATCCTGAATTTTGACGGCACCATGAATGAAAAGGCAGGAGTGTACAAGGGGCTTACAATAGCAGAAACAAGAAGGAGAATAGTTGAAGATTTAAGCAGGCTTGGAGCGGTCAAGAAAACGGAGCAATTGAAGCACTCCGTTAATGTTCATGAAAGGTGCGGAACAGTTGTTGAATACATGGTTTCCAAGCAGTGGTACATCAAGTATCTTGACTTAAAGGAAGAATTCATAAAATACGGCAGGAAAATAAAGTGGTATCCTGAGCACATGCGCATCAGGTATGAAAACTGGATAAATGGATTGAAGTGGGACTGGAACATTTCAAGGCAGAGGCATTTTGGAATTCCAATTCCTGTCTGGTACTGCAAAAAATGCAATGCAATAATCGCTGCAGATGAAAATCAGCTGCCTGTTGACCCATTGGTTGACAAGCCATCAAAAAAATGCAAATGCGGCTCAGGCGATTTTATTGGGGAGAAAGATGTTTTGGACACTTGGGCAACTTCCTCTTTGACTCCCGATATTGCAGTTGCCTTATTCGATAAAAAAACCCAAAAAAAATTATTTCCGATGAATTTACGGCCGCAGGCGCATGACATAATAACCTTCTGGCTTTTCAATACTGTTGCAAAGAGCTATCTTCACCATAAGGAGGTGCCATGGCATAATGTCATGATATCCGGATTTGTTCTCGATCCTTACGGGAAAAAAATGAGCAAGAGCAAAGGCAATGTTATTGACCCAAGGGAGATAATTGAAAAATACTCGGCAGATTCCCTGAGATTTTGGGCAGCCGGCTCAAGATTGGGGGATGACATGCCTTTCCAGGAAAAAGATTTGGTTACCGGCAGCAAATTCATAACAAAAATCTGGAATGCCTCGAAGTTTGCATCCATCCACCTTAAGGATTATGATTTGAGAAATCCGGGCAAGCTGCATTTGATGGAAAGGTGGATTTTGTCAAAGCTGAGCAAAGTTGTAAAGGAATCAACCGAAAATTTCATGAATTATGAGTATTCGCATACAAAGCTTGCGGCAGAAACATTCTTCTGGCACACTTTTTGCGACAATTACCTTGAAATCATAAAGGATAGGTTGTACAATGCTGAGAGAAGGGGGGAAGATGCAAGATTATCTGCGCAATACGGGCTGTACCAAACCTTGTTGGCAATAACCAAGCTGATGGCCCCAATTATGCCGTTCATAACCGAAGAGCTTTACCAGCTTTATTTCAAAAGCCATGAAAATTCAAAGTCAGTGCATCTTGAAAAATGGCCAGATATAAACTTGATTGATGAGCATGCAGAGCACATTGGAGATTTTGTTGTGCAAGTTGTCGAATTTGTAAGAAGGCAGAAGACGGCAAAGCAGCTGTCCTTGAAAGCCCCTGTGAAGAAGCTGACGATAAAGGCAAAAATAGAGGAAACTGATTTTGATGAAGTTGAAGCCGAGATAAGGGCAGCGACATCGGCTGAAAGCATAGTTTTCGAGCCGACAAGAGGCAAAGCTCCAGAGAAGGATGTCGAGATTGAAGTTGAGTTTTGAGAATTAAAAAGATTTAAAAATAACTGGTATTTAGTCAAGAATGCGTGATTTTTATGCGATATAACAATTATGTCATGGCTTTAACAGAAAGATTGGATCAAGCTATTGCTTCAGCTAGAGAACAGCATGGCTTGCGCCCATTTGAGTACTCCAGTCATGATTATGAAGCAGCAAGACGATTGGTTTTAGGGGGAAGTCCCGTAGATAGGGTTGTAGCATTATTTTCACAGCCAGTTGCATTTTCTACAAGACCATCTGATAATCCTTCTGCTAATGGGGCAAGTTTAGAGGGCAGAACAAATGGCTTGCTTTGGAATCCCGGAAGCGGAACACCTCAACAAAATAAAATTGCTTCGTATGGGGATGTATCGATGCATGTGGGATACGGAAAGCGATTAGACTCAAATGTAGACTATAGTGGAAATGTACCGTCTGATATGAAATCTTCAATAAGGAAAAGAGGATCATTACAATTACCATCTGTTAAAGCGGCTACTGGTGTGTTAAGGGCTGCAAATAGGCAAAATTGGAAAAGGGCTGAAAAATTATTTGAACAAATGATTGGATTTAATGCACCTATTTTTTACGATACCGCTTTGTATTCCAGATTCCTATCAGAATTAGGCTCTGTGATACTGCAAAGAAATTTCGAGTATAGATTCCGATGGATAAAAGATGAAAGAAGAAAATTTATAGTTGGGTACGAAGTAGCCCCTCCGCCAAGCGAGTCAAATCTGGTGCAGATGTTGAAAGCTATCAATCAGCGTGATATTGCAACAGCACGTTCAATTTATGATGTGCTATTAAAGGGCGGCTCAAGTGTTTTTGCAGAAGAGCATGAGTCTGAACAGCAGGGGTTTTATAGGGAGGTTGGCCTGCTTTTAAGAAAAAACCTGAATGCTAGAGTCAAATGGTGGTTAGATACGAAAGGCAAGATTTTGAGATATGAAATTCTGCAACCTAGCAGAATGAGGGCATTTCCTGATGGCATTGGAACTAGCCGAACGAACCCTTCATCCAGAAACCCACATAGGAAAATTACAAGAAAAGCTTTTAGATTCCATGAAAATAGAACTGTAAGAACAGAGAAGGTATTACAGGCGCCCCCGTTATATTAAACCATTTGAACAAGAAACTAACTTTTTAGGTATAATTTGTACTTTTCCACCTAACCCCTTCTTTTGTATCCTCAAGAACTATCCCTTTCTCCTTTAGCTGATTCCTTATTTCATCGGCTTTTGCAAAGTTTTTTTCATTTCTTGCGATTTCCCTTTCGTCAATCAGCTTTTTCAAGTCCTGGCTTAATTTTTCATCTTTTTCCACGAGAACCCCAAGAACTTTGTCAAATCCTTCCATCAGTTTTATTATTTCCTTGGCATCATTCTTTCCTATCTTGCCCCCCATGATTAATGTGTTTGTTTCTTTTACAAACTCAAAGATATGCGATAATGCAATGCTTATGTTTATATCATCATCCATTGCCTCTTCGAATTCTTTTTTTGTTTTTTGGATTAATTTGCCCATTTCTTCATTTTTAATGTTATCCCTTATCTCCTTTAATCTAATCATGAAATCATTCAGCCTTTGCACTGCATTCTCAGCAGCCTTGACAGATTCCTCTGTAAAATTTAATTGCATCCTGTAATGCGCCGAAAGAAGAAGGTACCTTATTGCCTTTGGATTGAAATTCTTATTCAATAAGTCTCTCAAAGTCCAGAAATTTCCCAATGACTTTGACATTTTCTGCCCGTTGACCAGCAAGTGCTCGTTGTGCACCCAGTAATTGGCGAATTTTTTCCTTGTCGAGGCTTCACTTTGCGCAATCTCGTTCTCATGGTGCGGAAACACCAGGTCAATTCCGCCTGCGTGTATGTCAAAATGTTTTCCCAAACATTTCATTGACATTGCGCTGCATTCAATGTGCCAGCCCGGCCTGCCTTTCCCAAGCTCGGTTTCCCAGAAGACATCTCCATCTTCACTGTCATAATTTTTCCACAGGGCAAAATCATGGGCATGCTCTTTTTCATATTGGTCTTGCCTTACCCTTTTTCCGGCTTCCAGCCCCTCCAGCTTGGCGTGCGACAGCTTGCCGTAATCCCCGAATTTGGAAATGTCAAAATATATTCCATCCTCGCTTTTGTATGCAATGCCGTTCTTTAACAGTTTTTTAATAATCTCAGTCATTTCCTTGACATGCTCCGTTGCCCTTGGATAATAGTCTGCCCTGTCAATATTCAATGTTTCGATGTCATCAAAGAATGCTTTTTCATATTTTCTTGTAAAATCCTTTAAAGAGATTTCTTCTTTGTTTGCGCCTTTTATTGTCTTGTCGTCAACATCAGTTATATTCATCACATGCTTTACTTTATAGCCTGAATACTTCAAATACCTTTTAAGGATATCGCTGCATACATAAGCCCTGAAGTTGCCGATGTGGGCGAAATCGTATACAGTGGGGCCGCAGGTATACATCTTCACAGCCTTGCCTTTAATTGGCTTGAAGATTTCCTTTTCTCTTGTTAGTGTATTGTATAATCTTAAAGTCATTTTTCAAATTGTTTGACGCCTGTTAATAGATTTTATTTGAAATAAAAAAAAGCGAGGGATGGGATTTTCGTCATTCTTGAACTCGAACCCATGATAAAGCGGGCTTGGCGCGAGCATTTCATCACCTTTCAGTTCAAATTGCTGCTTTGCAGCCGCTCCCCTTAGCCGCTTGGGCACCCTCGCTTGAAAACAACTGATAGAACTAGCAACAGCCGCATATATAATAATCTTGCTTAATCATATTATGAATGTTAATCCAATGATTATTCAGATGTGTATGCTCCATTTTATGCCTAAATCGCTTTTCCCATTCTTTTACTTGTCCAAGCCGCGGCTGTTGAAGTCTACTGAAAGCAGGTTTTGAAGGAATTCTTCAAATTCTTCCTTGCTTTCCGCGCCGAACTTCGTCCGCTGGTTAGAGTTTAGTTTTGTCTTTTGTACCAATTTTAACACCTCCGAATTTTTTAGAAAAAAAGTAAGGTTAAAATCGGCAACTAACACACCATCACAGCTGTATGGGCTGTGGTGTGGATAGGGCTGACTGTTGTATGCAGAATACTACTCCTATTCCACGTGTTACTTGCCATTCTTAATAGATTAATGACCATCTTATATTTAAATATTGCGTTTTTGTGCGAATATCGCACATATTATTGCGGTTCCTGGCTTGCCCGGCTAAGCTCATTCAGCTGCTTCAAGGACTCGCATGACTGCCTTAAATGATTGTTGATTATGCTGCCGCATACAGAATAGTCTTTGTTGTCGAGCACAAATGTCATGTAGCAGGAATCCTTTCTGCTGTCCGCCGATATATCCCGGCAGATTGAATTGTCATTGGAGGACTTGGCAATGCCTGAATAGCACAAGTCCTTTATCCTTGCATTTGATATTCTGGCGCAGTAGCTCTTGTCGCGCTGCACCCCACCAATACTGCTTATGCATTCGTCTTTCAGGTCAGGCACTTCAATTGCGCTGCACTGCTGCAGCGCTTTTAGCGGATTTGCCCTTGCAGCTTCCTTGATTTCATCTAAATCCTCCGGCAATGCTGGAAAGGAAGGTTCTGCAGCCTTTGGGCAATCAGCCAAGCAATCATCATTTTCCTGGGATTCGCATGCATTATTGCCGCAGCATGGTTCGATAGGCTTATTTGAGCAAATGCCGTTTTCAACCAGGTCATCAGTGCATTGGTTGTTGTCATTGCATTCCTTGGCCTGCCCATTGCAGGGATTGCATGCCCCTCCGCAGTCAATATTTTCTTCATCCTGATTTTTTACTCCGTCAAAGCATGTCTCTTTTTTTGCAGCCCTCGCAATCTTGACAGGCAATGTTGCAACTGCTTTCTTGTTTTCATATTCAACAATGGCCCTCAATATGTAATCTCCTGTTTTTGTGTCGTCTGGAATCAGCATTTTTGTCTGGGTTGAGCCGAAAGTTTCAATAGCCCTTGTTTCAATTTTTTGGGTTACAATCTCGTTAGTTAAAGGATCTATGATCTCCTGCTTTATCACCACATCATATCTTTTTGCAGACCCGAGGTTTGAAAGCTCTTTGATAAAGGCGATGCTTTGCCCTGGCGCTACATTCGTTGCTATTGGCTCAAGGTTAAGGTCAAGAAGATTAGATGGAGTTTGCACTGGCTTGTAGCGCAAGAATAGCACAATCCCAGTTAAAAAAACCAAAATCAAAACCACAACAAAAACCGATGTGCGCGACAGGTGTATCTCATGCCTTATTGTAGTTGAGCCTATGGCGTCGTCAATCTCGCTGCCCGAGTAGCCATACTTAAGCAAAACATTCCTTATTGAAGAAACATCATACCCTTTTTTAAGCTGCTTTTTAATATAGTCTATCAGGCTCTTTTTTGGCATTGAACAATTTTTATTTCTTATTGTATTTAAAGTTATTTGTCAAAATTCTTAAATAGGATTTGGGTGTCTTTTTATCACAATAACTTACAGAAGATTATTGTTAAATGCTTTTCCGGCTGCGAAGTGCCAATAAATTATGCATTTTAAACAGCGTTCCGAAAAGTAGTTTTTAATGGCCCGTGCTCAATCAGGCGAACAAAGGTGAGCAGTCAAGAACAAACATCAAGTTGGACATTTTGTTTCAGTAGTTTTGTTAGTTAGCCGTTAGGGTGGTCATCAATTCATCAGCCTAACTGATAGTTGCAGAACAAATATAAATAGATAAAAATTTAAATCTCCTAAAAACACAAAAAAATAAGATGGAAAAAATAATGCTCGACACTAATGTCTTTTCTAGACCTTTAGATGATTTGTCAGACAAAAGTGTAAAACTGGAAGCTGAATCATCAAAGAGAATATTCAATTTTGCCCGCGATAAAACAGCATCAATAGTTACATCAGAAATCTTGTTTTATGAAATTGGCTTGATTAAAGAGAAAGACAAGCGCGAAGTGATTTTTCATCTTGCAAAAAATGTTGAAAGAAGCATGATTATGATTAATCCTGACATTGAAAAACTTGCAGATGATCTTAAAGCCCACATTAAAGATTATGCTGATTGCCTGCATATCGCTTCAGCAGCTTTATCAGGCTGCAGCTATCTTGTCACCTGCGACAAAGAATTATTAAGAAAGGCAGGAAAAATAGGAAGTTTTTTATTAAGCCTTAATATTAAGCTCCATATAATCAATCCTGTAAATCTTCCAAGCATAATAGGCGAACAAAATGGAAACTGAAATGCACCATCCACTGGTTGAGAAGGGAATAGCAGCTCTGTTCAAAGAGCTTGGACCAGTGGAAACCATAGAATTCTTCCAGAGATTGGGCATCAATAGAGGAGACAGTGTAAAAGAAATTGAGAGTATCACAGAAAAGATGAGTAAAGAGGAGATTTTGCAAGGCATTAGGAAATCAAGGAAACAGATTCATTCTTAAGTAGTAACAGAAAGCTTTATATACTAGCTCTTCTTTTCTTACAGCTATGAAAGGAGTTGGTTGTTTTCATTGTGGGCAAATTTTATTCTGATTTAAATAATTTATACTCCATTAATTTGATTGGTTTTAAGTTTCTAGATAATGTTATTTCTATTCATCATCATCGCTAAAATTCTTGCATTGTTTAATTTAAAATCTTTTTTTATTTCAATTATTAAAATTTTGAGCTAAAATGGAATAAGGCAAAACAATATGGTGGCAGTAGTTCAGTGGTAGAATAAGCGGCTGTGGTGCAACAAGTGAGCACTCACTTACGTTCGTGCAGCTCCCGCTTGGCGCGAGTTCGATTCTCGCCTGCCGCCCTTTAAAATATGGAGGCAAAAATGGAAAATATGGTATCAACCAGTGATTGTATTCATTGTCGTGCCAAACAATAAGAGCTTGGCAAATTATTTAGATATAACTCTGCGCTATTTAGGAAACCCATCTAAAGATAAGGTAGTCGTTTCCAGAGGGGAAGATGTACCATTTATTATAGAGGAGTTATCTCAAAATGGTAAAAAGGCAATTGGCTTAACAGGCAGGGATTTGTTTAAAGAATACGAGCTATCCAAGTACAACACTAATCTTCTTGTGCTAAAAACTATTGACTGGAATGATAAAAACGCAATGTTTGGAAAGCCAGTTTTATGCCTGTTAGGCCCAAAAGGTAAAAAGCTGGAAGATTTTCCTAAAAATCTTAGAGTTTCCATTAATTCAAAATACAAAAACCTTGCTAAAAAATATCTTAATATTCTGGAAGACAAGGGCTATAGGTTTGCTAAAATCTATTTATCGGGTTCAACTGAATCCGCATACTGCAATGGCATTTCTGACTTGGTTATTGATATTGTCTATACCGGCTCATCTATCAAAAATGCTAATCTTGAGGTTTATGACAAGATCTTTGAAAGCGATTTTGTAATTATAGGTGTGAAAAATGATTAAGCCAAGACAAGCTGTAATGGAAATGCAGGCATATAATCCGCCAACTTCAAATAGAGAAGGCTCTTTAAGATTGGATTTTAATGAAAATACCAGTGGGTGTTCTAAAAATGTAATAAAGTCGCTTAGAAAAATAAAAAGAGGAACTCTATCAACATACCCAGAATATACGGCATTAAAAAAAGAAGTGGCGAAATATTGCAAAGTTAAATCAGACGAGATTATCGCAACTAATGGAACGGATGAGGCAATTAAAACAATCATTGAAGTATACATTGAAGTATACATTGAGAAAGGTAAGAACGAAATTATTATTCCTATGCCGACTTATGCCATGTTTAAATTTTATGCTCAATTGAATGAGGCAATAAATATAGCAAATGAAAAATCGCCAGAACACTTGGAATTACAAATAAAAAATCCAGAAAATACAATAAGGAAACTTAAAAATTACGGCTCATTGTTTATAGGAGAGAATACAGCAGAAGTTTTTGGAGATTATTGCAGCGGCACTAATCACGTACTTCCAACAAATGGTGCAGCCAGATTTACTGGAGGCCTATCAGTAAAGGAATTTGTAAAGATTGTAACGTGTCAGAGATTTAGTAGAAAAATTCCAAAGAGTATGATTAAGACAGCTTCAAAACTTGCAGAGATAGAAGGACTTGATGCACACCGAAAAGCAGCTTTAATTAGGTCAAAGAGTAAAAGTGAAGAGAACTCCACCTCGTAGTTTAGTGTAGTTTCGTTAGTCTTCGAAATGTCCCCCAATTAACCATAAAGCCACTAAAAATTATTGAGATTAACAAGCTTTCGCAAAATTTATATCCCTCTTTTATACTTAAAATAGTCTATATTAACTACTTTTTTAGTATTAATTTTTAAATTTAATACATTAAAAATACTTTATTTATGCTTAAAATCGTATAAATTTTATTTTTTTATAATCACAATCTTTAAATAGTTATACTTAAAATAGTATAAAAAAGGTATATTAATAGGTAAAAATGAGTATTCAAATTAGAATTACTGTATCTAAAGAAATCAACGATTTACTAGAGAGAGTTTCTAAAAAGCTTGGCAAAAAGAAGTCAATGCTCGCCCGCGAGCTGATGGAGCAGAAAATGTACGATCTTGACCTTATACAGAAAGAGCTGCAGGAAATGGACAAAAAAGGCTGACGATGAACTTGGCAAAATATCAAATTTCAAATTTTTTAAAAGCATAATCAAAATAAGCCATAAAAGCAAAAAATGAAAATAAATTCAAACAAGAAATCCCAAACAACAATATTCATGATAGTTGGCCTGATGATAATAATAGGCGGAGTAATCTTCTTTTACTCAACACAGAATCTTCCGGGGCAGCTTGAGCCTGAAATCAAAATCGTGCAGGAGCAGGTGCCGGCTGAATTCTCCCCAATACGGGATTATGCGGCTGCATGCGCATATTCAACTGCTGCAGAAGGCCTGAAAATAATCGGCAAGCAGGGCGGCTACATAAGCTTTTCAGACAGCGCTTTAAACAAGGAGGCATTTTCAATAACCCAAAATCCGACTGAAAGCGACGCAGTTATTTTTACAAAGGATTCAGAGCTGAAAATCCCATATTGGTGGCACCTGAAATCAGCAAACAACTGCAGAGAAGACTGCAAGTTTGCTTCAAAAAGGCCTGAATTAAGATCGGCAGAAAATTCCATTGAAAAGCAGCTTGAGAGGTATATTGACCTGAATTTTAAAGGCTGCCTGAATAATTTCGAGCCTTTTGCCGAGCAGGGATTCAGCATAACCGAAGCGGGAAAATTAAAGAGCGATGTTACAATAGGCTCGAGCGATGTGATTGTGCTTGTAGACTACCCGCTGAATGTGGGTATGCAGGATGCAAATGCCAAAATTACACAGTATCCTGCAAGGCTCCCGGTCAATCTTGATAAGGTATATGACCTGGCAACAAAAATCTCAAACCTGGAGATAAAGCACCGCTATATCGAGAAGCACGCCCTGAATCTGCTGGCTGCATTCTCCGGGGTTGACAGTGAGAGGCTGCCTCCGATGTCAGACATGCAATTCAAATTCGGAAGCTCGACAAACTGGCGCAAAAGCGAGGTTAAAAATAAAATTACCGGATTGCTGGCATCTTATATCCCCTTATTCCAGGTTGACGGCACTTATAATTATGAAAGGAATAATTTCAATTCAGAGCTCAAGCAAAGGCTTTATGACTCGACAATAATCCCTGTTGCAAACAGCACTTTTAAAGATTTGCAAGCCCAATTCACATACCTTGACTTTTGGCCCGTGCACTTTGACTTGAACTGCAAGGGAGAGAACTGCGCGCCAAGCTCGGCCAACAGCTTCTTTTCATTTTTCGGAATACAGGAGTACAGGTTTGCATATGACCTGTCGTTTCCTGTTTTGGTTGAAATCCAGGACCCGTTTGCATTCAACAGCCAGGGGTATTCTTTCAATCTGTTTTTGGAAGGAAACATAAGGAACAACAAGCCGATGCCTGCTGATTTTGCGCCTTTGGAAAGGGCCAGCCTGTCGGAAAGCTCATTGCTTTGCGATGTCAAAACAAGCGGCAATGTGACAGTAGCTGTAGTCAATTCAGCAAACAAGAATGCAGTTGATGATGCAAATGTCCTTTACACAGTCATTGACGAAAGCTGCTTTATCGGCTCGACAAATAAGGAAGGGACCCTAAAAGAGAAATTTCCAGTTGCAGTCGGCGGAGTAGTCAATGTAGTCAAAGACGGATACATAGGAAAAATCATGGAATTTGATCCGGAGCTGAAAAAAGAGTCTTCCCTGAAAGTTGATGTTACTCCCCTTTACAGAAAAAAACTGATTGTCAGGAAAAAAAATGTTGTAAAAACTCAAAATGGATGGCAGTTCATCAGTACAGCTGCCGAACTGGGCCAGAGGGAATCTGCATCAGTGGCTTTAACCAGGGTGAATGCAGGAAATGAGATTGGCTTTTCATCTGCTGCGGTTTATGAAGGCGGGCAAACTGAAATAGAAATAGCTCCCGGAAATTATTTTGCCGACATAAGCTTGATGCTTAACGAAAGAATAGTGATTCCTGAAAGGCAGAAATGCTTCAGGAAAGGAATATTCAATGAAAAAGAGTGCTTTACAATACCAAAGATTGACTTCGGCGAAAAATCAGCCCAGGGGCAGGAAATATTTCCTTCAGGCGGCTTAAAGCTGAACTTTGCAGTCAATGCGCAAGACCTTGAGAAATACGATACGATTGTGCTTTATGCTGTAAGCATAGACTTTTCCAATGTTCCGGAGCAGGACAGGGCAATCGAGGACATTGAGCAGATAAGCAAGATTGAGGAATACTCAAGCACCTATCAGGTAGCTTTGCAGCCCACATTCCAATGAAAGAGCTAAAAATAATGATGCTGCTGAAAAGAGAATATTCAATGTATTATGAGATCAAGCACTACAAGCCGCAGCCTGCGGTTCAGATGGCTGTCAGGAAGTACACAATCCATAATAAAAGAATAGTTGTTGGCTAAAATGTCCTCAAAAATCAAAGATTTTAGGGAAATTGAAAATGTCAGATTTTCAAGTGACAAGGAAAACTACCTGAGTTTTATCGCATCCTTTTTGATAGTGTTAGTGCTTACAATCCCGCTTTACACATCAAGCGCCTATGCATCAATAGGCAAGATTACTGTCAAGGGAAATGACGGAATTGAAAATTTTGCCAAATCCACAGACTCCCTCAACATCAATGTGCAGGCTTTCATAGCCAACGATGCAATAACAAATGACCAGGTTGTTCTGGGTTCAGATATAAAGTTTGACAGCTGCACTGCCTCGGTAAGCAACGGCTCTGACTGCACTTTGAAATTCCCGGGCAACGGCACGGAGCAGTTTGAATCAAAATCAGTTCCATTCACGGTCAACCTGTTTAAAGATGACAGGACAATTGACGACTCAAAGTCAGGCAGCATCACGATTGACAGCAAGCCCCCTGTTGTGAAATTAAACTCGTCATCAAAATTCTCATCGCAGCAGAATGTTGTCATAAGCTACAATGCGACTGACTTTGCCTGCGACGATTCATCCTGCTCCGGAAAATGCGTTGGGATAAAATCCATAGAATTATACACTTCAAACGGGGCATTCAGGCAGGCCATAAATCCGGCAGCAAGCGACTGCAGTGCCGTATCAAGCATAAGCATTGACACCAAGACATTCAATAATGGGCTGAATTCCGTGTTTGCAAAGGCAACAGACAAATTCGGGCAGGTATCTGCCGAAACTTCAGTAACTTTCACAGTTGACGGCAGCGGGCCGGAAATTGCAGCCAATTCATTTGAAATATCAAGAAAAGGGGTAAGCATAAGCTCATTTGCCCCGGTGCCGGTTAATGTAGATGTTTCTGTAAACATTTCAGGGAATGACCTGGATTTAAATTCCGTAAAGGCAGATTTGTCTTCGTTAAACCCTTCTCTGAAAAACGCCAAGGCATCATGCGCTGCTGTTGAAAGCGGAATAAGCGCATGCA
Organism: Candidatus Woesearchaeota archaeon; assembly: GCA_016188245.1. Lineage (GTDB taxonomy): Archaea > Nanobdellota > Nanobdellia > Woesearchaeales > GW2011-AR4. Next base: position 98,073 of record JACPIE010000038.1, read on the forward strand.
AATGGAATATCGAGCTGAAGCCCGGCACAGGAGGCGCTAAAGAAATAGTCATAAACTCATCCGACACATCGGGAAACATGGAAAGCGCTTCCTTGAGCAAGTTTTTGGCTCTCGATGACAATGGGCCCGTTATTGTTTCTTTGGCAACTCCCTACTCTATTGAAGGAAATTACATAGCAAGGCCGAATGATAATACAGTGATAGCTGTTTTTGACGAAGCAGCAGGATTAAGCGCTGATGAAGTTTCTCTTGAAATTGACGAGCAGTTCAGGGCAAAGGCAACAAGCTGCTCCAAACAGCCAAACTGGGTATGCGTGTGGGAAAGCATAAATTTCGGCAAAAGCGGCCAGATTTCTATCGGCTCTGATACGACTGATATACTGGGAAATGCCATAGACGGGAAAACTTATGTCGGGATAAGCGTTGACCCGCTAGCTCCTGTTGCGAGAAGCATAACAATCACTCCAATAGGGGGATTGGCTCCCGCATTTCCGGGATTTGCAAAGATAGGGGACAAAATAGCAGTTGTGGCAAACGTGACAGAAAACAACGATGTTTTTGCAGTTGCCGATTTTTCAGATTTCATTAGCGGAAATTCCAGAGTTGCGGGCTCGTGCGAAAGGCTGCAGGCAGACGAGCATGTATGCGCATGGGTCACAGACACTGTAAATCTTGAATCTTCCGGGTTTATAAAATTCAACTTCAGCGACAATGCAGGCAATACTTTGATTGTCACAAGGTCATTCAAGACGTTTGGAATTGAAAATGCGACTGTGCCTGACTTCTGGAGCAATTCAGTTTCCTGCTCGCCTTCAGTAATAGACAGGGAGCTTGGCCCGCTGATAAACCAAAGGATGTACTGCCAAGTTTCCTTAAAGCAGAAATCCATCACAAAGCCGGTTTCAACTGTTTTTATCGGCCCGGCAAGCTGCTCAGGAAATGGAGCATCTCTTGTCCAGAATGTGGAAACTTTGAATACAGAGGCCGGAAGCTCATCCCCTATCATAAAAATAACCCTGAAGAGAGATGATTTCAAAATTAATGATGCTGAATTAAGCTGCTCTTTCAATATTTTCTCAAAAATCGGAAGCGGGACTTCAATAACCAAAAATCCCGAGATTGAAAATGCGAAAATTACGCTGCAGTTTTTCAACAATCCTTTAGGGGAGCTTTCGCAGAGTGTCCAGGGAGAGATAAACAGCGCAAAGAATGATGCCCGGGGAATTTGGGACCTGATTGGCACTCTGAACAAGATTGTTTTCTATGCGAAAAGGATATGCATGGTCATAAACACTCTGGTCAATATGCTTTCTGTCTTTTATTTTATTTGGGGGATAATGAAAACCGGCGAGCTTACATGCAAAGGAACAATATATGCAAACATATTTGGAGCATGCGCAGCGATTCAGGCTCAGGCATCCACTAGTTGTGTAAGCGTGGATACGGCAGCCGGCGCCGGAAACCAGCCCGGCACAGTGGAAGGAATCTATCAAGGCCTGAACTGGGCTTGTGATGTCGTAAACTGCAAGATAACTCCGTTGTGGGGGCCCACTGTCAAGGATTTCATCAACAACAATCTGCCCTTGGCTTTAAGCCCGGGGCAATATGCCGGCTCAAAAACTACAATAGAACAAAAAGACTTAGGATTTGGGACTGTTAAGCCAGTTGAAGTCAAAGGAGGCGACAACAATCCAATAAAGCTCGGAAGGCCAATAAGCGAATATATGGATCCAAATAAAAATATTGCAGTGGCTGCCCTGTTTGCCTGCCTGCCTGGGATTATTTACGGGCTGGAAAAATGGCGGCAAATTCAATGCCTGTATGCCGACTGTTTGCAGAATGCAGTCGGAAAAGAAGGCCTGCCTGTTACAGTGTGCCAGGACCAAAAGCATTTTGCAACATGCAAATACCTTACAACGGAGCTATTTGCGATATTCCCGTGGACAGTGCTGTTTGACCATTTTATGAAATTGATAAAAAATGCCATATCCAACCCTTTTGCTGCAGCCGGCGTTGTTGTTGCCGTGTTCTGCAAGCCAACATGCGGAATCCCTGCAGAAGCAGGCGGCCAGCTTGCTTTCCATACCTGCAGGGGCTTGCGATTGCTGAATCTTGTCGGCACAACTGCTGAAAATGTAAAAAACATAATAGACGAAGGCTTCACGATTAGGGAAGACTACTGCACCAGGCTGGAAGATGATGACAAGGATGATGACGTTAAAAATCCTGCCGCAACTAAAAAATGAAAAACAAAAAAGCTGAGAGATTTGAATTTGGATTGGCCATAGTATTATTGGCAATGTCGCTCTCCCTGCTTTCCTTCCTTACCGAAGAAAGCAGCATAACGGGCTTTGCAGCTTACGAAACCGAAAATACGGATGAGGCAAGCTTGGCAGAATTCCAAAATGCCAATTCACTGTCAATACTTTCGGCAGGCAATTACTACATTGATGAAAAGGGAATTGTTTACTGGATTGACGAGGGAAGGATTGCAATGGCAAAAATCAGCAATGTTGGCGAAATAGAAAAAAACAGGCATATCTACATTGACAAGGAAGGGAAGATAGGGTATGTTTTGGAAAGCGTTTCAATAAATGAAAATGAACAAAATATTTGAAAATAAAGCAGCAAAAGGACTGGCTAGTTAAAATGAAAAAGAAAATTATTGTAGATTTGGATGTAATAACTGTTGGTAAATGGGATAAAGGAAGTTATGGGGATATGGCTAGAAATTTAATTAGGAGGATTGAAAATAAGGAATTTCAATTGATTACCCCTGCCTATTTACTTGAGCATTTAATTAAATGGCGCAACGTGCCACTGAAAGAAAAAATTGAGGAATTTTATCTAAAGGAAAGCACAAAACTTCTTAGTGATGAGGATGTGGACATTAAAATAGGGGAGTTAGGGATAGATGATAATGCACTGCTCATCGAACTGAAAAATCATAATGTCAAAGAAGAAGACGCATTTATAGTAATGGTAGCTTCAATTTTTGATTTAGACTGTTTAATAACATTCAACAGAGTTCATCTTAAAAACAAGAAAGAAGCAATAAACGAGGTGCTAAAGACAAATGGAGTCAGAACTATTCATATTGTTGGACCAGAAGAGGTTTAGATTTAATCCTTTCACGCCTCTTAAGCCATTCATCAGTCATGCCTCTCTTGATTTCATCAGCAAGCTCAATAAGCTCATCAGTTGTCATGTTTTTCGGATCTTTCATAGCTATGGCACAAGCAAAACAGAATATATAAACCTTTCGCACAAAAATGAGCAATAAAATATTAAACGGCAAAACAGCAAAAGGACTGGCTAGCCTGGTTGCTGTAGTGATAATTCTGTCTTCAATTTTGGCAACAGGAGTTTACTACAACAACAGCATAACCTCAAATGCTGTAAGGGAAGTTTCTGTAGGATCAGAATCAAAAAATATCTTTGTGACAGAAGTTGATAGCATTGAAGAGCTTAATTTCCTGAACGAAGGATGGTACGAAATAAGGAAAGGGTTTGTATTTTACCTGGATACATTTAATTCCTATGTTCCGCTTTACATTAAAGTCAAAAATTTTGAGCAGCAGAACGGGCTGCTTGCTGTCGATATGGGAGGAAACATAGAATTTGGAGAGGTTGCCCATTTGCTTGAGAAAGAGATTGCTGATGAAGAGTTGGATGGGGCAGCAGAAGAAGCTCCCGGGCTTGAGGATGTGAGCGGGTTTGCGGCATTTGATAACAAAGACGTTTTGATGACTATGGAGGTAAAGGTTCCTTTTGGCTCCAAATATGACTGGTGGGGCAGAAATGTTATCTTTGAATATGCCCAAGGGCAATGGCATGTCTCAAGAACAGCATTTGGGGCATTTAGAGAGCCAGTTGGGAATTTTGATAAGGTATTGGAGCAGATAAATAAAGCACGCCAGTCAGACCAGAACATAAACGAAGTCAGCACCCAGATAGCCAAAAAAGGAGTTGTGGATTTTAAAGCGGAAAACACGCAGCAGCTGGAAGAACATCTAAACACAGAATTTGCAGAGCTGCAGGTTACAAGCGAATTCATCAATACAGTTCAGGGTATAATCCCGCAATTGCCGCCAGAAGCAGAAGCAGCTGCTCCAAGAGAGGCAGAACAGCAGCAGGCTGCTGAAGCACCAACACAAGCTGAAAATATTGAAGCTAAACTAAAATCAACAACTGATACTACTCAAATACGGCAGGGCATTATAGAAGTTCAAAAAGGAGACGGGCCAAGGTCTGTGAAATTGCGATTTGATGATGAGGCAAAATCATGGCAATACCAAAGATGCGACTCAACATGCAGCGCTTCTTCCTGTGTTTGTGGATATTGGGTAACTGTAGAGAGCAGCTTTGCTCAAAATCTGCCTGGCTCCAACTTACCAGCTGATGATTACTGGCGAAGTACTGTACAGGGAATTGCCAATTTTGCACAAGACAAGCAAAGGGGAATTAATTTATTGAATATTAAAGCTGTTAATGACAATCAAAATTCATACTATATTCCTGATAATATGAGAACTTCGGCTGCTGCACCAGCATCTGCTCCGGCTGCACCTGCGCCGAGTGCGCCTGCTGCTCCGGCCCCAACTCTTGCCCCAGGTGTAACATCGCAGCAAGTAGAAGCTGCAAGCAAAAATCTTTTGGATACCTTAGGCAATTATAAGTATTTAAGTTTAACTATTAACGATAAACCTTATGACGTTTATGATATTAAGTTAGATCAGGGAAAACTATATTTACTGCATACCAATGGCAGAATTGAAATTGACCCCCCATTCCAAACAGCATGGATTAAATATCTAAGCCGACAAAGCCAAGACTTACAATCAAAAATAAGGGAATTAAAAGTTCCTATACCAGTTGCAGCGCCTGCACCTGCCCCCTCGCCAGCAACACCGACAGACCCAAAAACAGACGAGCAAAAAACACAAGATGCAATAAAATTCAACAGAGATAAGGCAAATGCAAATAATAATGTTGATGACATTTTGGATTACTTGGCAGGCACTTCAGAAGGGGTGACAAGAGCTGAAATTGAAAAAGTGATTGGAACCGGACAGGATGCATCCTCGGTCAACAAAATCAAGCTTCTTCAAACTGCATTGGGCACATCACCGGACGGGGCACTTGGTAGAAACACCTATAATGCCTTGGCAAACAATCTACAAGGAATTAAAAAAGACACCAATGGAAACCTTATAATAGCCCTAACCGGCGGGCAAGAGGTCAGATTTGGAATTTCCACGAAAGGCACTTCTCCTCAGCCAGCAGCCCCTCCAATCCAAGTTACAAGCGATATTGTTAAAACATGGAAAGAAGAGGCTGATAAACAACATGTATTGATTAAAGGAGCTTTGCCAGGATATATCGGCACATTTTATGTTGATGATGACGGATATGTTTGGGAAACAACTTATGCTGAAGATGGCTTCGCGCAGATTATTAGGAAAGCAGGTTCGGATTTAAAGAGAGGACATACCTATGTAGTTGATAAGGATGGGAAAGTTGAGGAAAAACCACCCAGTGTTTCGTCATCACAGCCCGCTCCAGCGTCTACTGCACCTGCTGCGCCAGCCCCATCTGCGCCACTAACTCCATCTCAATATGCTTATGGCTTTCAAGCTGGTGATGTGATAATCGGAGAATCAGGTTGGAGAGCTGAAAAACAATCTGATGGTAAATGGAAAGTTACCCCAAAAGTAGGTGCAATTTATCGTATTGCAGAAGAATCAATGATTGGGTCGTTGAAACTTGAAAATACAATTATAATCAGAAACGAGCTAATAGATGGCGGCGCTTTGACAGAACCACACGCACCAGCCCCCGCGCCAACCCCTTCTCCACCAGTGCCCATTGTACAACACGTACTAATAGGATCTAGTGACGGGACATCCGAGGATAAATATTATATTGAATTAGAATCTAGTAAGGCTGAAGCTACAAAAACTGCTGAGGGCTATTATGATTATAAAGGAGAGGATGGCAGGGACTATCGTTATGACCCTAGTGCTCAGCCAGAAAATCAATTCTATGTTAAAAGCGACCAAGGCGTTTATGCAAATGTAAATTATGTTCCAACATCATCTGCACCAGGAGTAGCTCCTACCCCGGCTGCCCCCTCATCTGCCCCGGCTGCGTCAGCAGTACCGCCTCTTGCCCCAGCAATTCCCCCTCATCCGGGCATTTCTGCGGAAGCTTTAGCCCAGCTGAAAGCAAATCCTGTTCAAAGGCCGGGCACTCCTCAAGTGCCTACAGCACCATCAGCAGGGCAACAAAAAATTACGCAGGGCCAGCAGCCGTTGCAGAGAAACCTTGTAGATTTGGGGCAAGGGCAGGCAAGGCTTGTTGAAGTCTATCCCTCCCAAAGCTCTGAATTTTTATTTGTCTATCCTTTTGATATATCTGCAGGTCAAGCGCCGAAAGCATCGCAGCCTTACGCTTTGCACAAATCCCAGCTTCAGGGAGTTAATTTTGCAGGATGGGACGGCAATCCAGCTGCAATTCCATTAACAACGCCGGGAGCAGTAAGGACAAACGCAAAATGCGAAGAAACAGCTTCCTGCTCGTTTACAGATACAGCTTCAAAAGAAGGAAAAGTAACCCAGAAAACAGAAACATCATTAGCGCTTGGAGCAAACGGAAAAGAATTAAGAACAAATATATTGGGCACTTCATACGATTCAACCGGCAAGGCAAAAGCTACAGAAACATCAACTGACAGCATTGCCGGAACAAGGCTTACAATATCCTATGACGGAGTTAAATCCGGAGGAAAAATCACGTCAGTTTCCGCTGAAAAAAACGGCAAAAAAACAGATATATCGCCGGAAGCATACAAAGGAATATTGTCAGGCACAAATGAAAAGGTTGCAGCTTACTTTTTTGGGGAAGCGGCAAACAGAGGATTGGCAAGGATAGACAAAGTGCAGGCAACAAAAGAAGATCCAAGCGATCCTGGCGGCTCAATTTCTTATGTCGGAAATTTGAATGGAATCCATCTGCTATTAATGGGCAGCAGCAGGATTGGAGTTAAAGATGGAAAAGCCCTTGTTGGGTATATTGACGAAAGCAGAGGATTGTCAGCAACAATAGAAGGTCCAGCCTATTTGTCTAAAGGACAGGAAGGCTACCTTCTGTCTGAAGGCGCAACAGCTTTTGTAAGGGAAATAGCTAGCGACGGAACAGTTACATCAAACAGAGTTGAGCAGCAGACAAAAGATTCTTTTGTCAGCGGCGAATACAAAGATGCAGAAACAAAAAGGGAAGTAAAAGTAACAGTCACAAAAAAAGATGGAACATCAGCTGAATCTACAGTTAATTTAAATACAGTTCAAGAACCAAAGAGTCCGGCTTATGGGATGCATGAAATCAAAGGCACCGGATTGTACATCAACTCCGGAGAAACCGGATTCGGCTGGATTTTAGGTTCGGGCGGCGGAGAAATATACAAAATAGAAAACGGCAAACTGGTAAGGGCCGAAACTGCCGAGGCAATAGCGGTCAAAAACAATATTAATAAAGAAAGGGAAAACAGGGGCATGCCGACTTTTGAGCAGGTTTCATCTCAAAGATTTTTTGCAAACGTAGAAAGAGTCTTTACAGATTTCCAGGGGCTTGGCTATTACGCAACATTGTTTTTTGACGAGGATTCATTGCTGAAATGGCGCGATAATGTTGACAGGATGTTTGCAACAGCCTATCTCGGGACAGAATACTGGACAAGCTCTGTCTGCGGCGAATATCTTGACGGGGAAAATGAGGGGATTGCATGGGCTGAAACTCCCCAAGGGCTGGCGCAGGTTGCCGCACATATCGAAGCTACAAGGACTGAGCCTATTTTAACACCGACAGGCACGGAATACATTTACAAGATTACATTCAATGTAAGGAACGGGGACTATGCCAAAGACCCAAGGGCACCTGAAGTCATGAACATAAATGTTGTATTAAGAGGAGAAAGAACAGTAACTTTGTTCAGGCAGGATCAGGAAGTCAAGAGAGGCTCGTCCTTTGGAAGAATCGGAAGAAGCGCCATAGTGCAGGACAGCCCAGCATTCTACAATGAAATCTGCCTGACCTTTGACCAGACTCCATTGAGGTGGAAAACAAGGAATGGGGAAGTATGCAACACCATTGTCGAGTCTTCAGGCGCCCCGACATCAGTATCATCATCAGCATCATCTTCAGGAAGCGGAAGCGGGGCAGCCCAAGGCGAGATTAATGATTTTTGAGGGAAAATTTATTAACTGCCATCCTTATTATTGCGATTAATCAGGAAGATACGCCAAAATGAAAAAAGCAAAAAGGTCCGGCTTTGTGGAATGGAACAACAATGTCCTGCTGAGCTCAATGAAAAGGGTTAATCATGATTTAATCCCGATAATTGCTTTGGACGCCTTGTTTTATATCCTGTCCGGATACGCTGTCATGCTGTGGTTTCAAAGAGTCCAGGCAAAAATGGCTTCCTTTAATGTGCCTGCCGACATAATGTCTTTGGGGATGGAAAAAGCCCGGCAGTTTGCAGGCGATGTGAAAACTTTTTATTTTTTAGTCATAGCTTCATTCATTCTCTTGCTTATAGCTATAATCTTCCTTGCCAGCATATTGAAGGGGATGATCTGGGCAAAAACAACCGGAACAAAAATTTCATTCAAACTAATCTCAAAATTTTTCGGGCTTAATATGGCATGGATGGGATTCTGGCTCATTTTGGTTTTCCTTATATCCTATGCCGCAGAGCCGGGAATTGCTCGCTACTTGATGGCTGCCGCAATATTGCTGGGGCTGTACTTTACTAACACATTATACACCTTCTTCATGAGGGAGCAGAGTTTTAAATCAATTTTGAAGGCAATAAAATTAAATGTTTCCAAAATCCATCTGTTTTTACTTCCTTATTCAGCCATTCTCCTTTTGCTTTATGTGATAATAAGGCTGGGCAGCATGATGAAATTCGCTTATTCCCCAATTTTGCTCGGCGCCGCGCTGCTCATATACTCTGCAGTCATAAGGCACTATGCTTCTGCGCTTGCTGAAGAGGCTGAAAATCTTTAAGGCGCAATTTGCAAACATAGCGGCAAACTTTGGCTTTAGTATATCATTTTTATGGTTTGGTGCCGAATCCGCATTTTTAAGGCAAACAGGGTTATTAATCAAGCTTGATTTCCTATTCAAAGATGGATACGCGCCTGCTTAAAATCTTGGAAGAAGAAACAGCAAAAGAGAAAGCTAAGAAGAAAAAGAAGCCGATTTTTAAAGTTAGAAAGGAAAAATCCATTATGTATTACTCTGGCCGGCATAGGGGCAAGCAGGTTAATGAAGAAAAGGCAGAAAAACAAACGAAGCTCGAATAGCTACTTTTGAGGCAAAGCTGCAAAAACCAAAAAGTTTTTAAACTTAATATATGATTCATATATAAATCTATGCTTTAAATGATTAAGAAATATATAAAAAATATATGAAATAAGTATATTTTATATATTAAAAATGCTTTTGGCATTTTTAAGATGCTCAAAAATATGATTTTTGACATATAAATCTATGAAATACACTAAAAAGCTCATCAGGACAGGCGGCGGCTTAGTTGTCAGGGTTCCTTCCGATATAGTCAAGGTTCTGAGCCTTACGGAAAAAGACTATGTCGAGATAGACCTAAGCAAAATTGACCTAAGGGCCCTGAATAAAAAATCTAAATAAAAAAATGATGAAGCGATAAAACTTCAAATTAAAATCACAATAAGCAATAAATAAAAATAAAAAATTTAATTTAATACAATGGCAAAAAAAAGAGGTGTAAACCTGAATCTATTTTCAAGCTCTAGATCACAGGCATCCATATTCATAATTATTGCATTAATCATCATATTAAGCGGAGTGCTTTATTTTTTTTACCAGAGGCAGGCCGTGGAGCGGGAAATTGAAATTGTTCAGCCGGAGATAGTGCCTATAAAGCTTTATGTCGATAACTGCATAAAAACCTCTGCTGAAAGCGGGCTTGAATCTATCGGGCTGACAGGCGGCTACACAAATATTCCGGAAAGCATAAGCGGCAGCCCTTCGGCATACCTGTCAAGCCTGCCGTCATCAGGATTCAAGATCCCCTACTGGTGGCATGACGGAATAGAGGCCGTTCCCACAGAGGAATTCATCAAAGGCCAGCTGATTACCCACATAGAGTCAGAATTCAAAAGCTGCATTAATAAATTTGAGCCGTTTGCAGGCAGCTTTGAGATTACCGAGCTAAATCGGCCTCTTGCCGATGTCCAGTTTAATGAGAATGATGTTTCTGTAAGCCTGAAATACCCGCTGGAGATAGCAAGCAGGGACGGAAGCGTTAAGCAGCTCGTGCAGAGCTTCAAGTATGTGCTCAATATAAGATTCAAAAAAGTTTATGGGCTTGCAAAACTCATAATGGAAAGAGAAAATCTTGATTATTTCCTCGAGAAAAGAACCATAGATCTTTATTCTATTGACAGGGACATCCCGACAACTGATGTTGAAGCGACATGCTCTGCAAAAACATGGCAGCTTGCCGCCATAAAGGAAAAGCTCCAGAGGCTGCTGAGGGTAAACCTCCCTTATATAAGGATAAAAGGAACCAATTACAATCCCGGCATGTATGTGCCGAACCCCAAAGGAAAAAATGCGTATTCAGAAACCTATTTCCAGCAGCATTATATCTGGGAGATAGACAACAATCCGGATAAGTACAAAAACATGAAAGTTGTTTTTTCATATGAAAACTGGCCAATGGAAATATTTGCAAGGCCCAGCCAGAATGGGATTTTAACGTCTAATTCCCAAAAAGGAACAGACATGCTTTCATTCTTCTGCCTGCACACCTGGCACTTCACTTATGACATAAAATACCCTGTTTTGGCGGCAATAATCGACCAGGAAACAGACAAAAACAAGGCATACCAGTTTAACTTTGCGTTCAAAGTTGCCGTTGACCACAACCAGCCTGCCAGGTTAACCGCAGGAACAACATTTTTTGATGCAAATGATGAAGTCTCCTCTGAAGAATTCTGCAATGATGTGCAGAATGAAATAACCATATTCACTTCAGACAATTCAACAGGCGAAGACATAAGGAATGTCAACCTTACATTCGTATGCGGCAGGTTCTATTGTGATATCGGCGCAACTGGCTGGCTAAGCTTCGGGGGAACAGCAGGAATTTCAAAAGCGCTTCCTTACTGCGTCAACGGAATAATCAAAGGAAAAAAGGAAGGATATGCAGAGTCAAAATCTTTCATCCAGACAGATGTTGACGGCAGGTCGTATGTCCTGGCCATGAATCCGCTGAAGAAGCTGGATTACAAGGTTGTGAAGCATTCGCTTTCAAATCCGGGCTCTGCAGCAGAGCTTTCCAAAGATGAGCAAGCGTCAATATCCATCAGGGGCAAAAGCATAAATTTTGAGAGCTTTGCAGCCTATTCAAAACAAGAGGATTTCCCATTCGCGCTTGAGGAAAAGGACGCAAAATACGAGGTGGAAATTTACCTTGCCGACGGGCAAAGCCTGTTAGGCGGGTATATCTCAGACTGGGAAGTGAGCAAAGAGGCTCTGAAAAATGCCAATGAGGTAATCTTCCATGTCGTTGAGCAGGGCGCGGCAACAGACGACGAAAGGGCGCTGTTCATTGCCGGCCTAAGACCATATTCAAAAAATGTCCCGGCGCCTGAGCTAAAATGAAGCAAAAAATATATGATTTCACGGCAATTTTGATTATCCAGCTAATCCTGACTCTGCCATTTTACACAGCAAGCGTATACGGGCTTACAATCTCAAATGTAAAAGTAGCAAAAGTTTCGGCAAACTCCGCAACAATAGAATGGGCCACAGATATCATCTCCAGCGGCAAAGTAAAATACGGCAAAACAACTGCGCTTGGGTTTACAGAGCGGCATGATAACTTCATCGGCAACCATAGTTCAACCCTTTTCAACGGCATTGACTCAGATTCAACATACCTCTTTGCAATTGAGTCAACTGACTTGGCAGGCAATACTGCAATTGACAACAATTCAAACAGTTTTTACACTTTCAGGACAACTGACATCACCCCTCCACTTCAGGTTACCGGATTAAAAGCTGCCTCAACAACGCCAAGCTCAATATCGCTGGCATGGAACTCTGCTAACATCAATGACTTGAGCCATTACCTCATCTATAGGAACAGGATTGCCTTTGCAAACTCATCCTCAAACAGATTCAATGACACCGGATTGGAAGCAGGCAAAGATTACAATTATAAGGTTTCAGCCGTTGACATCAGCGGAAATGAAGGCCAGCAGTCAGATACTTTGATAGTTTCGACTTTGGCTGTTGACTCGGTATTTCCGCTGATAAGCAGCCTGGATGTTCTGCCGGTAACAGACACAACAGCAAGGATAAGCTGGATTACAAATGAAAATGCAACAACAATTGTGTTTTACGGCGCCAACAAAACAGACAAAATAAAAAGCTCAGGCGAATTTGAAACAAACCACACCATCTTTATCGACGGCCTGGCAAAAAATTCCCAAATATCCTTCATAGCCAGATCGTGCGACCCGTCAAACAATTGCGCAAACTCATCCATTCAGAAGTTTATTGCAGGAAAAGATACAACGCTTCCTTTCATAAGCGCCGCCATCCCAAGATTTGTGAACAGGAGAGTTTTGGATATAGCCGGCTCGACAGAGCCGTTTTCTTCTGTTACACTTTTTGTTAACAGCATGAACATTCCAAAAAGAAGCCTGGGCAATAATGAAGTTCCCGGAGGGAAATTCGTCTTCAGCCAGATTCAGCTGGAAAAAGACAACATAATAAAATTGGTGGCGGTTGACAAGTCAGGAAACAAAAACCAGAAAATCTTCGAGACAAGCATTGACACAGAGGACCCGGTAGTTCAGCTAAATGAAATTCTGCCGATTACGTCAAGGAATAACATAACAATAAGCGGTTTTGTCAATGAACAAGCCACTATAAGGGCATTTGCTGAAACAGATGCTGATGATGGCTCAATCCCTTCAAAAATTACGGGATTAAACTTGACAAAGCTGGGCCAAAATTCTGTTGAGTTCAGGTGGGACGAGTCAAAAGACAAGGGCTTCAGCCATTATGTTGTCCATAGGGAAGATTCAAGCCCGATTGCAATTACAAAGCCTGCCAATTTCAACATTTACATAGATGCATTGGTTGACAGCGGAAAAACATACACATACCAGATTTCTGCCGTCAATCTGAACGGAAGGGAAGGGCCAAAATCAGAGCCCTTGACAGTCACGACATTAAGGGGAGGGGCAGTCTTAAACCTAAAGCCTGCTGAAGTCGACATCTTTGAAGATTTCAGGAAACCGCAGCTTGCAATGAACGCAACCGGAAGCTTCAGCTTCGGGGTAAGGCTGAACAAAGGCGACGCAGCATATAAAATCAAGCTGATATTTGAGGACAGGGCAGGCAACAGCGTCATTTTTGAAAGGAATCTGGTTCTTGACACAAAAAAGCCGGAGGTTAAAATAACAAGCCCTCCAAGCGGCGCATCCCTTTTTGAGAATGTGGCAAATGAAATTGACATAGTTGGAAAGACAAAGCCGAATGCCCGAGTTCATTTATTTGTTGACAGGAATCCGCTGACATTTTTTAATGCGTCTTTTGAAATAAGCGGCCTGCCAAACGAGGCAATGCTGCCGAGCGCATTGATAAACATCCCGCAGGACCAGCTGGACAGGATACCTGAGCCAAAGCTTGATGCAAAATGCCGCTCATCAGTTTCATCTTCTTTCTGCAGGACAGGGGCTGATTTCTCTGTCGATGCAGATGCAAATGGCGAATTCAAGTTCGAGAATGTCGACCTTACCGTCCTTTTCGGAGGGGCAGCAAGGCTTACTGAAGTGTCTCCGACGGATTTTAGGGACACTTCCCTTAATCAGGAAGCGGATTCAAAAAGGGTAACTTTAGTGGTGATAGCTACCGATGCAACCGGTCAGAGAGGGGTTGCGACACAGCCTGTAAGAATAGTCACTTGCTGGAGCGGCAACCAGAGCTGGGATATAATTCCACTGACCCAATACCAAAGCCCGACATTTTTGAGCACAGAAAGGCTAAGCGACGGAACTGAAACTCTTTACTTCTATCTTAATTATACTTATATGGGCAGAGGTTCAAATGCAAAAATATCTAGAATTACCCTGTCAAAGGCATGCGGCACAAAAGACCTGCTTGACCCAAGGTTCAACATAAGCTGCCAGATTCTTCCGTCAGGGGACAGGCCGACAAAACTCGGCTCTTCCAACACAATATCTTATTCATCAATCACCCTTGGAAGGTTTCCGGGAATGGACAGGTTTTTGGAGAATGACTGGAAGGACTGGCTGAAAGGATTAAACAAGGAAATGACTTTTCCTTTTAAAGTGAGAGTGCAGTACGAGCATGATGTTATAGGCGATGAAGGCAAAAGCAGCCGCATAAGGGAAACCCAGACTTTGTGCGAGCAGGTCACATATGTTGTTGATGATTCAATCATTGACCCGAGAAAAATCTTGCCGGACTGGCTTCTGTTTGATTTTGTTGATTTCCTTCAGGAATCTGTGGCGACAATAACAGAGCTGCAGCAAAAGGTTGATACGCTTATAAACTATGTTGCAATCGGCTGCCTTGGCTCGATTTTTGCGAATAATGTTGTCAAAATCTGGCGCAACTGGCAAGAGCTCTGGGATGAAAAGCTGTTCAAGGCAAAAAAATTAGTCGATGTGCAGTTTAATCTTGGCACGGAGCAGAAGAATACAGAATGCAAGGAGCTTGCGCTTGCCGTTGAAAAGGCTTACGGCAGCCTTAAATTAAAATATCTGAGCGACGCTGATTTGGAAAAATGCTTCCCGAACTCAGCTTCTGCATGGAAATCAGAAGAAAAAATATATGCCTCCCAAAGATGGACATGCGACAGGATTTTCGGGCACTCCTCTCCTTCAGGATGGACAAAAGACGTTGGCGATGACGAGCTCCACAGGGAGATTACGAGCGAAAAGACTTGCAATTCAGATTTGAGCGTGAGGGGGCAGAAGATAAGGGTTGAGAATTGCAAAGATATAGCGGGCAAGTTCATAGATTTAATACAGGCACAAAAGGATATACCATTTGATAAGAAATGCTTTTTGGTAAATTTAGACCCAAAAAACGCGCAAAAACAGTTCATATACACTTTCGCCGATGTGCAAGATTCAGCCCTAAATGCAAATAAAATCTATACCCTCACTTCATTTGAGCGAAATTTCCTTCCCGGCAAAAAGGATATTTATGTATTGAAGACGCCCAGCGACAATTTTTACATGACTTCCCAACCCCAGACATGCGCTGAGCTTTGCGGGATGAAATCACAGCCACAGAACACAGGCATTCAGGTGGCAGGAAGCGACGGAGTTATAGAAGAAACTGTTTATGATAAAGACAAAAAAGAATTTGTTCCTGTTGCAGAGTTCGAAAGAAGGCAAGCGGCAAAAAACCCAACAGCCCAGGAGCAAGTAACCAAAACCGACATAAAAATTGCCTCATGCGCTACGGTAAATGACTGCAGGGAATGGAATGCAAGAGGCGGATCAAAATCTGAAGGCATACTCTACAAAGGAAGACAAATTAAAGATTACAGGGTTGAGTCAAAAGGGTATGCGTCAAACTGTTTCTACGGAGCTACTGAAGGAGGTCCGGAAATTGTCAGCGACACAGACCCGAACACAAGAAAAGAATGCTGCTGCGTAAACGGGCAGGCAAGCCCGTTCAAGACTGTCTACTACCAGCCAGGTGATGTTGACACAAAACTGCCTGCCCAGTTCCAAAAGCCAGTTCATAAATCCAACAAGGCTCCAGAAGTTCCTGTTGTCGGACAAACATTACAGGAAGCTGTTCCGCCGCCTGCAGTATATGGAGACATGGAATGGAGCTATAGGTACTCAAAAATAGGTTTCTTGAGCAAGAAATACAATCCAAACCGTTACATAAGCGGCAGAGACCAGCCAGCATGCCTTGGCCAAGACCATCCGTTTGCATTAATCGCAAACAAGCCAAGGGAAGTTGTAATGCTTGAGCCTGCAAGGCAGGATGCAGTTGTTTTATGGCCGTGTTTTTTCCTTACGGGAGTTAACCAAAGGCTGCAGCGCATAAAGGTAATTTCAAGCGCAATGTCAAACTGCTTGATACAAGTAAGGACAACGGGAAGGGCAGATGCAGGTGTCTGCAAAGAACTGTTCACACAGCATTTATGTGATACAGTCTGGCAGGGCATAAGATTTTTTGTTGATGGCTGCAATCCGGAGTATACAGGCACTGGCAAAGGCGATCCTGCATATTTGGAGGACGCACAGCTTGTCTTGAAAGGCGTATTCCAAGGCATTTCAGAAGCGCAAAGCGAAATAGCATCAGAGTACAGCAATGCCAAAGTCAATGACTTGATTGGAGCAGGGGAAGAAAGCGTTGCAAGAAAATTATGCCTGGCTGCATTTGGATATGACTGGGAAATAAATGCAAGAAATTTAATTGATGCAGCGTATTCCACTCCATTTGCAACCCTAGTCCAGGCTGTAACCCGCTCAAGGGAATTCTTGACAGTTGACCCGGTGACAAAAAAGCCAAAATATGAGTACAGGGCTTCATGGATTATTAATCCCGGATGTGAGCTGGAAAGATATGATGTGCAACTGGCATGCGTCACAAGAAAAGAGCTGGACAAATACCCCAACAACATAAACTGCGGCTCAATAGGCTCAGGCTCAATCGCTTACACAGGCAAAGCTGGAGAAACTTCAAGAGGGTATAGCCAATGCGACTGCTTGGAATTACCTCAAGAGCAAATAGAGCCGTTTTATTCTGCAAGCAGGATAAAGCAAAACGCTTTGGAAGATAAAAATCTTGCAAAGCCTATTGAATCAGCAAGAAGATTTGACCATATCAAGATTACTTTAAGGCCCGACAGGAAGATAGCTGCTGCTGCAAGAACAAACTGCTTCCCGACAGGATATGAAGAAGGCATATTTTATTTCCCGATAATTGACAAGACAGCGCATGACATTCTGGACTGCACTGCTGACGCATCTTCCGGATTGTTCACCTGCGGCTCAGGCACGGACTTTTTCAGCAGGAAAGGGATTGCAGAAGTGCTTGAAGTTAGAATTAATAACGAACAGGCAGAAAAGTTTACGCAAGCAGAAGCAGGAGATACAATAAAAGTAACCCTCAAAGTCAGAAAAACAGGCATTGACAAATGCGCCAGATTGAGCGTTACCGACCTTTCACCGCAATACGAATTCATAAGAGAAAATACAACAACAGAAGTTAATTTTGTTACACAGCCTTTGGCAATAGCCGGAAAAGAAGGTGACAGTGTTCCTATCGGAATTCCAATCAAAGTGCTTTTGCGGAATAACAATGAAAACAAAGATGTCAACATAAGGGTGCAATTCCAAGCCAAGGCCCCTGAACTGAACAGGCTTGCAGATGACACAAGCTTCAGCCTGTCTGACGAAAACGATAAAATCCTAGTGGAAGGGATAAGCAATGAGCTTGTTTCCACAACTGAGTTTAACAGGCTGCTGGAAAGTAAGGGAACTCCCGGTGAAATAATTGTTGATAAAGAGGGTGTCAGAATCAAGATTGAAAATCCAAGCCTGAATCCGCCGAGGATTGCAGGACAGCCTTATTCAAACGGTGGCATAATCACAATAAAGCAGCAAAGCCAGATAGCGCAATTACAAGGCACACAAAGAAAAACAATTACTGTTGAATTGTTTCACACAAAAGAAGACAATCCAGATGAGTGTAATCTTGGGGAAGTTATCTACAGCAAGCCTTACAATTTTGTTATCGGCGCCAAAGCCACACAAAGCAAAGCTCCTGCAATTGACGTGAGCTGGGTATCCAGCAACAAAGACAGCAGGATTGTGAGAAAGGGAGATTTGGTAACTATCAATGCAAAAGTAGTTGACGCATTCGGGGTTAAAAACGTTGATGCTGTTTTGACAGCTCCTGACGGAAGCAATGTGGATGTGCAAAAGAACGAGCCAAGAGGCGACAATTACATCTTTGTTTTTGATACAGGCAGCAAAGCCCCAATGGCCGGCATTTACCGAGGAGTCATAAAAGCCAAAAGCAAGCAGGCTGACAGGGAAGAAGGCGGCCCAAGGCCGTTCCAGTTTGAAGTGCAGTGCGGCGGTGAAAGCAATGTTTACGGCAGATGCCAGGATTCCTGCCCATTTGATAAATTGATAAGCACTCCTTTGCAGTGCAAAAGCGAATTAGCTGAAGACGGAGTGGCAGTACAGCCATGCTGCCGCATTTGAAATAAAATGCGCTCAAAAAACATCATTCTGCAGTCTTTAATAGAGTCTTTTATTTCAATCTGGAGGAAAAAATCATTGTTTGCTTTGCTTTTTATTTTGCAAATCATATTCTTTGCTGTTTTTTCGCTCATAAATTACCATTATTCCGCCAAGATAATACCAAGCTCACAGGCAATTTACGAGTATCTGGGTAGGCAGGATCTTGATGAGGCTTCAGCTGCTGACAAAATACTGCAGCAGAAAAGCATTTTAGGCGACGATCCATTGCTCATAAGCAGAAATTTCAATGAGATAGTCAAGAACTTCAGGATTTATGCAGCTTATGCTTTTGTTTTGTTGGTTATTTTTTTATCGGTAGCGTGGGCTTTGTCAAACAAATTCATTGGCAAGCATTCTAAATTCAAAGAAATATTCTTCAGAAATTTTATGATTTTGCTGTCTTATCTTGGGCTGATATTCCTGTTTTTCTTTTCCCTGATTAACATTTCCATAATCCAATTGACAACTGAAGCATCAAAGCTGTATTCAAAATACCTTGTTTTTCTTGCCGTTTCATTAATTTTAACGTATTTTATGGGCGTATCATTATCATTAGCAGGCAGAACAGAGCTGAAAAACATTGTGCAGAAAACACTGTTGGTTGGAATAAAGAAAGCGCATTACATTCTTGCGGTTTATTTTATAAATGCTTTACTATTTGGAATTTCAGCATTTTTATTCTATTATTCCATTGAAGGAAATGTATTTACCTTAATGATTGCAGTCTTGCTGCTGGTATTCAGCTTTGTTTTTGGAAGAATCCTTATGATTAATGTTACGGAGAAGCTGGAAGATTAATTGCCTGCTTCTGCGGGTGCTTCTTGGGGAGTTTCCTTGTTAGTTGCAGCTTCCCTTTCCTTTACATCGTTCATGCTCTTTATTTGAGATGAGTCAATTTTTCCGCCATTTTTTTCTTCTGTGCCTTCTCTCAAATAATTCCCAACAAATCTTATCGGCATAGATGCGCCGTCATCACCAACAACATTGCCATCATAAGTGGCGGTTATTTTGCCGTCTTCTTTCATATCAAACGAGGCTTTGCCGCTTTCATCCGCAATTCCTCTGCTGTTGTAGCCGTGAACCTTCCTGTATCTGCCGACAGAATCTCTATCAGCTTCTTTTAATGCAGCCTGTAGCTGCAGCCTTCTTCTTGCCCTTTGGTATTTTGGGTTTCTTGGATTGCCGCCTTCAGCGCCTTTTGCTATATTTTCCAATTTACTGTATTCATAATCTTTTGTAGCATACTCTTCCCCAATTCTGCCCTCTGCATCAAATATTGGTTTGTCAAAAGAACGCCTAACTCTGTGTGCATGTTCTTCTCCAACCACAATTTCTAAGTAACTTTCTGTATCTATGCCTAGTGCTCTTGCTTCCAGAGAAGCCCATTCATACATATCATTACTGACAGCCAAAACAATTCCGCCATTGTCAGCTCTAAAAATCCCATATAAAGCTCCTTCAGGTAGTCCACCGACTGCCAAATAATCCATTCCTAATGATTTTTCGACAGGTTTTCCTTCTATTACCTCCGCAAGCTCTGTTTCTGAATATCTCCTTACGCGCTGCCTAGAATTTTCAATTTTAGAAAGCATTCTGCCGGCATCATTCATCCTTGAAACATGAAATTCACGAGTGTATTTGTTGAACAAAGGAGACTGCCCTTCATGAGTTTGCCAAGGAATGTCGCTAAAGCTTGCTATCGCAACAGTTTCAGTCTGAGGAATTTTTACATATTCATTCATTGCAGGAGGCTTGCTTCCTGCTTTCCAGCTGCCAAACGGAGCAGGGCAATACTCTCCTCTCCAAACTCCGTCATCAATTTGAGGGGAGGCGTAGCCATATTTGCCAAAATCACGAACTTCCCATATATTGCCGCTTGATGTTGGATTTGCCTTTACACCTTTGTAATGAATAAGAATTGGGTCAGCATGCCCAAAAGAGCCGGGAGCAGGCGGAACTGCTCGTCCTGATATAATTTCGCTTGGTTTCATTTTATTGCTTTATAGTGTTTCCTGTAAGATTTTTAAAAATGGAAAATAAAAAAGAAAAAAATTGAATTATCTTGCGTATGCGCTTCTGTAGCTGTCCAATGCACCATTATAAAGCCTTCCTGCAAATTGCCCCACATCTTGGACAGTTTTTATGCCTTTTAATCTTGTATCTTCTGCTTTTAGCGCAATTTCTCCATATAATGTTGAGATTACCTTTTTCAAAATATCAACAACTTTTGATACGCCCACTTTATCTGCAAGGTTTGTTAATCTTGTCGGTTCAGATTCCATTGTCTTGCCGAAATATCTGGCAGCCACCGTAGTTCCTATTTGCCTTATTACATCTGAATCTACAACACCGCTCTTGCTTTGTGTAATAGCCCTTTTTAGCTCTTCTCTCGGTATTCCATACTGGGCAATTGTTGTATCATAGTCTTTAGAATTAATGCCGTGCTTGCCAAGGACATCAGCAACCAAAGGAGCATGTTCGTCATGTGAATCGTATAAAGCTTTCACTATATCTTCAGCTGTACCAGAATCTGCTTTTTTGCCTATAAAACGAGATAGATGAGGTTCAAATGCCCTCCCAATATCCTCAAACTCTTTAAATCCTTTTTGCAGTCTTGATAATGCAGGATCTACAACATCATCAATTGTTCCGCTTGTGCCCATTTTCTTCTTTCCCCTTTGTTCGTGTATTGTTGTGTTATATATAATCTTAATTTATGATTTGTTACTACTTTATAATAACATCACTTATATTTAAACATTTCGCTTCTGGAGTATCTATTTAATTTCACCCTAAAGAAGCAATTTTGTTACTACTATTTAATAACAAAGCTTATATTTAAGCCTTTCGGTTTCACGAACAGCATACTATTATTTTCTATATAGAAAATTTTATTTAACAAATTCAACGTTTTCCATATTTTCAAACTGCATGTCGCCTGTGAGAAACTTTAAATCAAGCTTCAATGCCATAACATAGCTTATGCAGTCAGCTGGGGATAAATTCTTTTTTTTGTGCTGCACCCTGAACATCATTGCTTCTTTTATTGTTTTTGCATCAAGCCCTTTTCTGAACATTGCATATTTATCGACGTAAAAATTGGCTACCTCAATTCCATTTTCCCTTATGAGCTTGTAGCACAGCTCAGCAAAAATGAAATCATTTATCACAATTTCAGAATTTAGGTATTTTGCATAGCTTGGATTTCCAGCGATTATCTCTAACAATGCGTAAGTGTCAAAAACAAAGGCTTGCATTTTTTAATATTCTCCCCATAACTCTTTATCTATTTCCTGCATCATCTCGTCTGTTGATTTCTTAAACTTTAAAGTTCCAAAAGTTTCTTTCAAAACATTGGTTCTTTTTCCGATTAGTAGCGTGACAGTCTGATTCTCTTTTATTCCTTCTTCTTTAATTTTTTCTTTGGGAATTACCACTCCAAAAGATCTTCCCCATTTCCTGACTTTTGCTTCAACTTCTATCATGGTTATACCAATATAACCAAAGTATATAAACCTTTCTGTTTTGTTTTTTGTGATAATTCACATTTTGCATACCATTATTTTCTATATAGAAATAAACCCAAACAATCAAAGGCAAAGATTTATAAACAAATTAGATTTATCGAACAAGGGGCTGGTTATGGCTAAAAAGGATAAACCTCAGTACAAGCAGGCAAAGGAAGCAGTCCAAAATCCCAAAGAAGCTCAGGAGCAGGAAGCTATTTCTAAATTGCCGAGCGATGTCCAGGAAAAGCTCAAGACAATAAAGACAAAGCTGGAAAAATTCCAGAAAAAAGTCCTTGAAAAATTTGACAAGTATATTGTGGGAATTGCGCTGATGCCTCCTCCGAAGCCCGAAGAGCTGCAGCAATTGCAGCAGCTTCAGTCTCCACAGGCGCAGCCTTTGCCGCAAACAGAGCCAAAGCCGGAAGACAAAGACAAGATTCATGTCCTTGTTTTGGTTGATGATTCAGACAGCAGGACAATGTCCAAGCTGGAATTGAAAGACAAATTAACGGCAATAGTCGGCAGCATAGCCACAGAAGTCGATCCTAATTTAACGCCTCAAACTCTTATACTTTCAGAGCTCTGGCAGAACTGCTTTGACGCCAAATACGAGCTGCTGCAGCTGATTGCATTATCAGCCCCAATCCACGACACCGGAATGCTGCAGGCCATAAAGATTGCCGAAATCCACAAGACAATGGTGCTGAAGAAATTTGAAAAATATATTGTTTCTTATGTTTTGGCAGGCTCATTGGTTCAGGGAAAATCAACCTCAACAAGCGACATAGATGTCTGGATCGTGATTGATGACACAGATGTCAAGAAGATGACAAGAGTCGAGCTGAAGGACAAGCTTCGCGCAATAATCATAGGCATGGGCATTGAAGCCGGCGAGCTGACCGGAATAAAAAACAAGCTCAACATACAGGTTTACATTTTGACAGATTTTTGGGATTCACTGAAAGAAGCCAACCCAGTCATATTCACTTTGCTTCGCGATGGCGTGCCTTTCTTTGACAGAGGAATATTCATGCCGTGGAAGCAGCTGCTGAAGATGGGCAAGATAAAGCCAAGCGCGGAAGCTATTGACATCTTTATGGGCTCAGGCGAGCAGGTCATAAGAAGGGTGCAGCTGAAGCTCAATGAGATAGGGATGGAAGATGTTTATTACGCGCTTTTAACTCCAAGCCAGGCTGCCCTGATGCTTTATGGCGTTGCCCCCCCAAGCCCGAAAGAAACAGGTGCTTTGATGCGCGACATCTTTGTAAACAAGGAAAAGCTCCTGGAAGACAAGTTCATCAAGATTCTGGAAAAAGTTGTGGAGACAAGAAAAGCCATAGAGCACGGCGAAAAGAAGGCATTAAGCGGCAAAGAAATTGACGAGCTCATGGATGACGGAGATAAATATCTGAAAAGGATAAAAAGGCTTTTCACCCAGATTGAAAAGATAAGGGATGAAAGAGAAATGCTCAACATCTATGACACTATAACAACTGTCATAAGGGATGTCCTGAAGCTGGAAGGCATTGAAAAAGTTAAAGATAATGAGATTCTTGAAATTGTCGAGGACAAGCTTGTTTCAGAAGGAAAAATGCCGAGCAAATTCTACAGGACAATACAGGAGCTCATGAAAGCCAAGAAAGACTATGACGATAAAAAGCTGTCAAAGGTCGAGACAGAGAAGCTTCATCAGGAAGCAGGGGCCCTTATAAAATTTTTAGTTGAGCACATGCAGAGAAAAAGGGGAAGGGAAATTGAAAGGCTGAAGATAAAAGTAAAGCACGGCAATAAGTTTGGTGAAGTCATTTTGCTCGGGAATGAGGCGTTCATCATACAAGACATTGACAATGAGGAGAAAGAGCTGAGCAAAGCAAAGGTTAACGAAGACGGCAGCTTAGGCGCTCTTGAAAAAGCCTCTTTTGAGGACATGGAAAAGTCCCTCGCAAAAATTGAAAACCCGCAAAGGACATCAATAAAGGAGCCGATTTTCGACGACCTGAAAAAAATATTCGGCAAAGACGTTGAAATTCTGATGAATTACTGAAATTCTAAAGTATACTTTCAAGAATACATCAGTTTAGAAAACTTAATAAACATCAAAAACAACTCCCGTCTCATGAAAACAGGCTACAAAGTTTATGACTGTATGACAACAAAGCCCATTTCCGTTTCTTCAGACGCGCCTTTAGAACAGTGCGCCAAAATAATGGCAAAGAATCATGTCGGCGCTTTGGTTGTCAAGGACAATCACGATTCAAAAGGGCTTATCACCGAGCAGGACATTGTCAGGAAAGTAATAGCAAAAGGAATAAATCCTCTGGCAAAAAACGTCAAGGATTTTATGGAGAAAAAGCTTATAACAATAAATCCAAATGACGACATTTATGATGCTTTGATAAAGATGCGCGATTCAAACATAAGGCATTTGCCTGTTGTTGAAAAAGGCAAGATGGTGGGATTGCTGACATTAAAAGATGTCCTGAAGATTGAGCCGAGCCTATTCGAGCTTCTTGTCGAGAAATTCGAGCTGAGGGAAGAAAAAAGAAAGCCCGTTGACAGGATAATTGAAAGGGAAGCGATATGCCAGGGCTGCGGCGCCTATGCCGAGGACGTTACAAAATTAAAGGGCTCTTTATTGTGCGAGAGATGCGCTGCCGAGCAGGCTTGAAAACAAAATCTTTATATACAAAAACCCGTCTCTTTTCACTACCTATAAGGCATGCTTTTTTCTGAAAAACCGCTTTTTGACCACTTTTCCACACTAAAATCATAATCTTTATATACCCTCAGCAATCCTTAAAATTTTTAGCATGGATTTCAAAAATCGGGATATAATCTCCATCAACGATTTCTCAAAGGAAGAGCTTTTGCATATCCTGAATGTGGTAAGGCAGGTTGAAAACAGGCCAAAAAGCCTGCTTCTCAGGGGAAAAATACTTGCAACATTGTTCTTTGAGCCTTCGACAAGGACAAGGCTGAGCTTTACATCCGCCATGGGCCAGCTTGGGGGCGAAGTGATAGGATTCTCGAATGCAAACGTCACCTCTATACAAAAAGGCGAGTCTTTGTGGGACACAATAAAGATGACCGAGCAGTATGCAGACCTGATTGTGATAAGGCACCCTTTGGAGGGAAGCGCAAGGCTTGCGGCAGAAGCGGCATCAATTCCGGTCATAAACGGCGGAGACGGAAGCAACCAGCACCCCACTCAGACAATGCTTGATTTGTATACTATCCAAAAAACAAAAGGGAAGCTTGATGGGCTCCATATAGGATTTGTAGGAGACTTAAAATACGGAAGGACGGTGCATTCGCTCGTTATTGCATTGTCTCATTTTAACCCCACCTTTTATTTCATCGCTCCTGATGACCTTCAGATTTCTGAGAGCTATACTGATGAGCTTTTCCAAAAAAAAGTCAAGTACTTCAAAACAGCCGACCTGAACAGGTTTGCAAAGGAGCTCGACGTCCTTTATGTGACAAGAATACAAAAAGAAAGATTTCCGGACCCGCTGGAGTATGAAAAATTTAAAGGGATTTACAGAGTTGATGTGGCATTTTTGCGGAATGTGAAAAAAGAGCTGAAGATAATGCATCCGCTGCCAAGGATTGGCGAAATAGAAAAAAGCGTTGACAGCACAAGCCACGCAGCTTATTTTGAGCAGGCAGCAAACGGCATCCCTGTAAGGAAGGCATTGCTGGCCTTGGCGCTGGGAAAACTGAAATAATATGGCAAAGAAAAAATCAGCCGGAAAAAGCAAAATCGGCGGAAGGATGAAGGTAAAAAAAGTTAGAATCCCCCAAAAAGAGGAAGTGAAGATGGAGCTAAAAATAAGCGCCATAGAAGAAGGCACAGTAATAGACCATATCCCGACAGACTCAACCTTCAAGGTTGTCGAGATTCTTGACCTGGAAAACCAGAACGGCATTGTATCAATAGCCACAAACCTTCAGAGCAAGAGCATAGGAAAAAAAGCCATTATCAAAGTTGCAGGAAAAAACCTGACGCAGGAGGAAGTCAATAAAATAGCGATTGTCGCCCCTGACGCAACTGTAAACATAATAAAAAATTACGGCGTCAGGGAAAAGATAAAAGTCAAGGCTCCGGATTCCATAGAAAATGTGGTCAAATGCTCCAACCCGGTCTGCATAACTAATAATGAGCAGGTCCCGACCAAGTTTTATGTTGTTAAAAAAGACCCCCTTAAGATCAAGTGCCATTACTGCGAAAGAAGCATGGGAAAAGAGGACATAAGGATAATATAACATGCTCCAAACAAACCTGTGCAATATCAAGCTAAAAAACCCAACAATACTTGCTTCAGGAATTCTGGGTGTTACAAAAGAAAGCGTTGGCAGGGTTGGCAAGGCAGGGGCAGGCGCTGTAACCTTGAAGTCATTGTGCCATGAGGAAAGGCAGGGAAATCCAAACCCGGCAATGTTTGGGTACGAAGGCGGATTCATCAATGCTGTCGGGCTGCCTGGGCAGGGGATCGATTCTGCAGTCAAGGATTTTGTAAGGCTCGATAACATGGGCATTCCCGTGATTGGAAGCATTTACGGATACAGGATTGAGCAGTTTGGTGAAGTCGCGAAAAAAATGGCATCTTTGAAGCCCGCGATGATTGAGATTGACATTTCATGCCCCCACATGGATTACGGCAAGCCTTATTATGCTGACCCTGGATTAACGGCAAAAATCACAAAAACCGTAAAGAAAAATTCAGGCAGAATACCCGTCAGCATCAAGCTGAGCCCCAATGTTTATGACATAAAGGAGATAGCCCACGCTGCTGAAAAAGCAGGAGCTGATGCTATAACTGCGATAAACACAGCTTCAGGAATGGTCATAGACATTGATGCCCGCAAGCCGATTCTTGCAAACAAAATAGGGGGCATTTCAGGGCCTGCTTTGAAGCCAATTGCCGTAAGGTGCGTTTATGAAATATACGAAACAGTCAAAATCCCAATAATCGGCACCGGAGGGGTTACTTACGGCAAGGATGCGATCGAAATGATAATGGCAGGCGCGGCATGCGTCGGCATCGGAACAGGAATATATTATCGCGGCATTGGCGTTTTCAAAAAAGTTTGCGGCGAGATGCAGGATTGGATGAAGAAGAATAATCTAAAAAGCCTGAATGAAATAAGGGGCTGCGCGCATAAATGATGAAGTTCGATTCAGCAGGGGAATGGAAAAGCTACTGCTTCAACACTCATAAAGCTTACCTTAAGAGCAAATACTTCAGGTGCTGGCTCAGGGAAAAAAAGATTGATGTTTTTAACTATTCCAGCCTTAACAAAAAAGATGAAAGCCAAATAATGAAGACGATAGGAAATATGTTAAAGATTTGCAGCCCCGGCTCCAAAATCAGGATGTTTAGGCGGAAATTCAGCGAACTTGGCTTTGCAGCCCGGAACGGCAGCCTGAGCGGAGAAAAAATCCTTAAAATGGCAAAAAAATCAAGAATAAAAAATAAAAACTGCAATGCCGGCATATTTTTGGTAAACTCAAGGGCCAGCTCGGGCAAAAATTTGCTTAATTTTGGGGATGCCCTGACCTATGTTTCAGACGGAGTGGTAATCTTCACCTTTGACCCTTCAGTCAGGTATCCAAAAAGATTCTTCAAAAGGGAAGTGGCGCATGAAATCTGCCACCTTTTGGGGCTTAATGCGCATCATAAGGATACTGCAGTTAAAGGATACGGCAAAGAGGCAAAATGCATCATGGATTACAATGCGCCGTCTGAAGTGTTATGCAATAAATGCAAGGACGGATTGCTTTCATTTTGGGATGGGGTGAATCATGCAGCTCAGCAATAAGCCGGAAACAGAAATTTGCAGGACAGATATTCCCCAAATGCTTGAAATAAGCGATGTTGTTCAGGAAGGCAAGAGCCAGAAATCTTTCTTCTTCAGGCGTCCCATGGAATGCAGGCCAGGGCAGTTCATAATGGTATGGCTCCCCGGAGTTGATGAGAAGCCTATGGCAGTTTCTTACTGGAGGAAGAATGAGTTTGCCTTTACGTCCCAAGCCATTGGAAGGTTTACAAACGCTTTGGACAATTTGAAAAAAAATGACAAGCTGGGCATAAGGGGCCCTTATGGAAATTCATTTTCCCTGAAGGATGATGCATGCGTTGTTGCAGGGGGAATCGGAATATCTTCAGTCTCGACACTGATTGGCAAATTAAAAAATCCGCTGGTGATATATGGGGCAAGAAGCAGGCAGCATCTTATTTACCTTAAAAGATTCAGCGGCAAAAACATGATCTTGGCAACGGATGACGGAAGCTATGGAAGGAAAGGCTTCACAACAGGCATTCTTGACGAAGCCTTATCCAGCAACAGCAAAATCAAGGTTGTTTATACATGCGGCCCTGAAATAATGATGAAGAAAGTTTTTGATATATGCAAACTCCATGATATTGAATGCGAAGCTTCAGTTGAAAGGATGATGAAATGCTCGTTTGGGATATGCGGGGCGTGCATGGTTAACGACAGGATTGTCTGCGCTGACGGCCCTGTTTTTAACGCTTCGCAATTAAGCAAATTGAGCGAGTTTGGCAGGTTTGCCAGAATAAAAACGGGCAGAAAGGTTACTTTAAAAGAGTATCATGGACTGCATCGATAAGCAAAGAAAAGTTTAATGCCTTTAATAACCGGTATGCACTAAATCGAATGTTTTATAAGATTGCAGTTATTCCTTGCTTTTATGGAAGAATGCGTATTCTGCAGGATTATTAATGGAAAGGTACCTGCTGAAAAGGTCTATGAAGACGATAAAGTGATAAGCTTTCTTGACATAATGCCTGCCAATAAAGGCCATTGCCTCGTCGTTCCGAAAAAACACACTCAAAACATGATGGAAATGGATGATGAGGACTTGGCAGCAACAATACATGCTGCAAAGAAGATTGCAAAAGCGCTCTCATTGAGCTTCGGAGCCGGCTTTAACATGGTGATGAACAACGGCAAGGAAGCCGGGCAGGTTGTAGGCCATTCACACGTCCACATAATCCCGAGATTCCAGAAAGACAGGCTAAGGATAAAATGGTCGCATTTGAAATATGAAGGCAACGAGATGAAAGAGTATGCCGATAAGATAAAGAAGTTTATTTAGCAATATTTTTAAAACATACCTGTATTCTTGGAATTCACGCCGGTGTAACTCAGCCTGGATCAAGGTTAACTTGGGGGCAGCAGAGTGACACTCTCATAAGGCAGCGCAAATCACGGATTTGCAGGTATTGCCGCGAGCAAGGTGTCCGTCGGGAGTTCAAATCTCCTCACCGGCATATCTTCCAAAAGCATAAAATTAATAATCATCAAAAAAATAACACAAGACAAGGTGATTTCCATGGAAACAAACACCAAAGACTTTAAACTGAAGATTGGAGACAAGGCTCCTGGCTTTAAGCTGCCCGGCGCTGACGGAAAATCCTATTATTTGGAGTCATTCAAGGGCAAAAGGATTCTTGTCGTCGTGTTCATGTGCAACCACTGCCCTTACGTGCAGGGCTCGATTGAGAGGATAAAGTCAATACAAAGCGAATACGGAATAAAAAGCGTGCAGCTCGTCGGCATCAACGCAAATGACGAAGTTAACTACCCTGATGACAGCTTTGAAAAGATGATGGAAATGAGCAGGGCCAAGAAGCTGAATTTTCCTTACCTAAGGGATAATGACCAGAAAATTGCCAATGATTATGGAGCACAATGCACACCCGAATGCTTTGTTTTCGACGAGAAAAGAATGCTAAAATATCATGGCAGGATTGACAATTCTCCAAAAGACGCAAGCCTGGTGCAGACAACAGACTTGAGAAATGCAATAGAATCATTGGTCCACAACAAAAAAGTTTCAGTTGAGCTGACTCCTGCAATCGGGTGCTCTATAAAGTGGAGATGAAGGTTAATCTATTTAGTATAATCTAAAATTTTTTTTATTTTAACGCTTATACCATATTTTCTGAAAAGTTTATGGAAAGTAAGTGAATTCTCTAAAGGGATAATGATGCATCCTTTGCCTAATCTTTCTCCTTCATATTTTTGAATCAAGCCATTATAAAACTTTTTTCCTTGTTTATAGCCAAATATTTGCTTATTAAATAAAACCCTTTTGGAATTCGGCTTTATATTTTCCCAAATAAAAAATGTCATATGTTTTCCTTCTTTAATTTTAGGTTTAAATTTTCCATAAATTGTAATTCCATTGGCGATAATGCTTGGATTAAGCTCTTTCCATTTGTCTAATCTTCCAATTCTAAGCTTAATTTCATTTTCCACACCGAGCATTTTCCAGTAATTTTTGTATTTAGCCGAATCCAAAAAACTGATTAGACAGCCATTTATCCCCTTTTCTAAGCTTGGACTTTCTGCAGCAACATCTATAAATAAATCCACATCACTACTTTTAGATGCTTCTTCTCTTGCCACAGAGCCAAACAGAATAATATTTTTAATATTGCTTCTCTCTTTAATTTTCTGAATTAAAAAAGATGCAAAATCCATTGAGTACGAAATTAATCTAGATTTCATTTAAACCAGCTTCCTTAAATTTTTCCTTTAATGTGTTAAAATTATTAATTACTTCTTGAATAATCTCCACCTTCTGCGGCTTTCCATAGCATAGGATGTCTCTTTTTTCCTCGATTTTTGATATTAGTCTGATAATCTCATTTTTCTTTGAGAAATCAAAAGGAAATTTTTCTTTAATTTTATTTGCAGATTTAAGCCATTCATGCTTAATGATAAAGCCAGGGTCTATCAAGTCATTTTTATGCAGAAGTATCTCAAGCATATCAATACAAGCAGCAGAAGTATTAAAGCCTATATTTCTCTGCCTTTCAACTAGCCCTTTTTCTATGCTTTCCTCTATAACTTCAATGCTCTCCTTTAAATTTTTCAAATGGGTTTCTATCTTCATGTTTCACTCGAAACTAAGCCATAGTTTCATTTGTAACTATATCTTGGTATTTAAATGTTTCGTTTGAAACAAAATTGTAGTTCATTTGAAACAATAATAAAAATTGATATCTGCAATCGGGTGCTCTATAAAGTGGAGATGAAGATTATATTTTTCATAGACCCCATATTTCCAAATTAGGATATTCTGTGCTGTAGCCTTTGGATTCACTTGCTTCTGCTCTTGCAAAATGTCAAAAATTTTCCATCCAGTCTATAACCTGCGGGCGGAATCCAATATGCCTTTACAATTATGGAAATTTTCTGATTTCTACCTATAAAAATAGAAAAAATACTTATATAAGTGTATAACTCCTATGAGAGAACAGTAAAATTTATAAGCAAATACTTAAATAGATAGTTTTAATACTTATATAAGTGTATAAATGTATATAAGAGGCAAAACAGTAAAATTTATAAGCAAATACTTAAATAGATAGTTTTAATACTTATATAAGTGTATAAATGTCTATAAGAGGCAAAACAGTAAAATTTATAAGCAAATACTTAAATAGATAGTTTTAATACTTATATAAGTGTACATGAAGCGTAAAAAAGGTGAACAAAGAGAAAACTCTAGTGATTTAACTAATTCTATCCTCAATGATAAAAATTACATAGAATTCAGAGCGGTTTATGAAAAGCTGAAGTTGAGATACAATAAAACTGATATCCTTGCTTCACTTGAAAAGGAAGAATTCTTTATTCCGGTTTCAATATTCAATGCAGAGCTGAGCAGCCTTGAAGCAATTTCTAAATATTTGCACGAAAATAAAGGCTTTGCACTTAAAAAAATTTCCAATCTTCTAAACAGGTCCGGCAGGAATATATGGAATTCTTACAGCAGAAGCAAAATAAAATTCCCTAAAAGGCTTGTTGTTTCAGAATCAGAGCTCATTCCAATTTCTATTTTGAAAAATCTTGATTTCACGCTGTTTGAGAATATTGTGGCTTGCTTAAAGGACAAGCTCGGCCATTCTTATCATGAGATTGGAGCTTTGCTACACCGCAATGAAAGAACAATCTGGACGGTTTATAACAATTACAAAAAGAAAAAAGTAAGCAATATGCAAAAAGAGGCAGTCAAATGAGTTTAGAAGATAAAAAAAGAGCTGAAAAATCATTTTTAATTTTTATAGCTCTTGCTTTATTAATTAATATTCAATTAAGCACCGGAGTTGAAGATAGCACTTTAATTAATAATACTTTAAATAATTCATTTGAAATTCAAATAAATGAAACAATAAACCAAACTCAAATTCAGAATTTGACAAATGCCGCAGCATTCAATGAAACAAGCAAGTCATTAAACACCACATCACTAATAAATCAAACTAATTTAACAAATGAAACAATAAACCAAACTCAAGCACTAAATGAAACAAATTTAACCCAGCCGGAGAAGACAATTGCCATAAGCCTGGATTACAAATCAGGCTCGATATATGATGCCAATGACAATGGCGAGGAAAGCATCAACGGCGTAATTGACATGACGGTTGAAGGCACAAAATTCAGCTGGGATGCCGATGAGGCAAAGGTATGCACAAGATGGAAGGTTTATCCAATCGATTCAGGAGAAGCAAATATTATTTGTTATGGGGCTGAAAAATGCTGCAACTTTGTTGAATTAATGCCATCAAGACAAAATTGGAGCGGGATATTCTATATGAATTATGGCCTATATGGGGCAACATACAATAATACAATTTCTGCTCAAGTGCTTTATATTGATTACAATTTAAGCATTGAGAAGCCTTATGCTGAAATTTATTATTCTTCATGGGAAAATTTAACTGCCAGGTTTAGGGAAGTTGTTAATATTACTGAACCAATCAGTGAGCCAATAACAAATGATACAGATACAACAATAGTAAGCAAGGCAATTAAGCAGCATAACGCTGTAATTGGCAAGCCAGTCAAGTGGGAGTTAAGAATTAAGTACTCTAACCTGACAAAAATTAATATTACTCTGCCAAAGATAATTAATTTTAGCACTAGAAAAATAGTAGATGATGAAGAAATTGAAATTAATAAAAAAGGCATAAAAGTAAAAAAAGACAACATAGTTAAGACAGCTAATGAATTTGAATTAGATAAAGTAACTGGCTATTCTGTAAGAATAGCAGAAGGCACGGATTTATTTTCCAGATTTTTAAACTGGCTATTCAGCCGATTAAATGCAATAACTGGCTATTCTATTATTGATGTTAAAGAAAGCAATGAAACAGAACTCATTATTGAAGAGCCCATTGAAGAAATAGAGGTTGAGTATTATACAGAAGCGCCTGTTGCTGTTGAAGAAGAAACTGCCAGCGGAAAGAAAATAACTGTTTCATCAGAATTAAGCTATACTGATATTTTAACATTTGCCTCAATTCCGGAAGCTCCAAGCTCGATAATTAAATTATATTGGCATGCTTCAGAAGAAGATTATAAGAAGTACATAAACGATGAATATCTAATAATTGGCGATGGAAGAAAGATAAAAATAGACATTACTTATCAAACTTATTTTGCAGTTTCTTTTGCTGACGAAAACTCTAATGGCTTAATTGAAACCGTTTATTGGACAACTCCGCATACTTCATCGCAAGAATTTGAGATTAGTATAATAATCTTGAATGTCCAAAGCTATCCAACAGTAGGGGGAAATTGGACTGTTGCATTTAACACAACAGGAACCGGAAACCTGACAATTTCTGCAAGCAACGGGACAACTTATTCTGAATATTTTGATGATAATCCAACTACAGCAAATGACTTGGATATTTTAGAGTTAAAATGCAATGAAAATGTCTTATTTAATAAGAATGATTTGATTAATAAAGAAAATGTATACTTAGTAAATGGCAATAATGAAAAAATAAAATTAAATGAAACTTTAAGCCAATCAATTGCAATTAAATCACTTTATGCTGAAAATTATAACTGCAGTAATTTAACTGGGTATTATACGGTGCATGTGATAACAAAAGGGAAGCACGTGCAGCAATTCAATTTCTCTGGCCAAACAGCGTATGCGAATAATTTTGCCTTGGATGCCGGATTTTGCGATGGATGGGATTTAACAACAACGTGCTGGGTTAACACCACAAAATACATAAACGGAACTTATGATGTATTGAGCGCAAACAACTTGTTTATCAATGCAAGCGGCAGGCTTGTAAATGACACTTTAGACACCACATTCTTCATTAACCTAACCGGCAATTTAACCATACAGCAAGGAGGAGGAATCTTCCTGAATGCATCTTCATGCAGCAGCGGTTCCTGCCAAGGAGGAGGCAACTTAACAATAATCGCAAATGTTGTTAATTTAAGCGGTACAATAAAAGTTGATGGCGGTGGAACAACTGCCAGTGCACTTGGCCACTTCTCAGGCAATGGCGGAGTTATAACAATCAACGCCTCAAGCATATTAATTGGAACAAATGCAGAGATAAGCGCAAGCAGCGATTATGTGCTTTCCACCACAAATGCTCACTCAGGTGGCAATGCCGGAACTATAAGCCTGAATGCCACTCTCATAAACAACACAGGCATAATAAGGGCAGTTGGTGGAACTGGTGACTCTGCTAGTTGCACCTTAGGCTCAAGCGGAAGAGGAGAAAGAGGCAGTGGAGGCAAGATAATAATAACTTCACAAGTAATTGAAGCAAGAAAAATAATAGCTACAAATGGCCCTATAGGAATCTGCAACAACAAAGCAGGAGGAGCTGTAATATTAAATTCCTCAAGCATTATAACAATTCTAAATGAGATATCTGTTGTTGGAAACGTATCAGGCAACATAACCCTGCAGGCAAAGGAAATATACCTAAACAGCGCTGTGCTTAACGCAACAAATGAAACTGGAAGCACTACTGGCTCCAATGGAACAATAAAATTACTTTATAATGTTACAATTAATGCATCTCTTGCAACTATAAAGCCAGCTCCAATAATAATAAAAGAAAATGAATTTGGAAGGGTGGAATTCTTCAATCGGATAAGCGGCTTTGCTGCTGTTGACTTAAACAAGAGCATAAACATAACCAATAACAGTATTTCTGTAAATCCTGAAGGCGGCTACCTAAACACAAGCGCTGGCATCAATATAAATGGAATTTTATTGAATGATTTTGTTATAGTAAGAGATGGATTGATATGCCCAAGCAGCATTTGCACATTGCTAAGCAGCATCTCCAATATTGTAAGCTTCAACGTAACCCAATTCAGCACATATTTGATAAACCCGTCCTTGAATGTTTCAATAAATCTCAACACGAGCGCAAATTTAGTAGCATACCCTATTCTTGTCTCAGGCCATCTAAACTTCAGCAACGGCACAAATCTTGCTGATGTAAATGTCAGCATTTTCAGGAATAACACTCTGCTTAATGTTTCAATCACAACATCTGAAGGAAATTACAATTTTACATTTGCAGCCCCAGAATTCGGCACATATGAAATAAAGGCTAATGCCACTTCTGGCATTTTGTCAGCTGAGAAATCAGCTGCACTTGCAGTATTTTCTCCTTTAGTAATCCACAATGTCTATACTGTGCCTAAATATCCCAAAAAGAATGACAATGTGACTTTCATAGCCAATCTAACAGTAAATGATACAGAAATAATGTCTGTAAACTTTACTTTAATAAATCCCAATGGCACAAAAGTTCTTGACAATGTCAACGGCTCCAGAAACAGCACCATTCCTTTAGTAACAGAATTGTGGAATGTGACTTTCAATGTAAGCGCTTATGGTACATGGCTGTGGAATGTATCTGGCTTTACAACAAGCGGCTACATACAGAACACAACAACACAAGAAATTGTTTTGATGGAAGTAACAGAAAGCCTGAATGCAAGCAGCGTCTTGGTAAATACTCCAGTCTCGATTTTTGGACACATTAACTTAAGCAATGGAACAAATGTGTCAAACAATAACGCTGACTTGTTCATTAGCGGACAAAAAATGAACCAAAATAATTCTGTTGTGCAGAATGCAAGTAATTTTGCAAGCGGCAGTTTGACAGCCTTGACACTGCTTGCCGATAGGATAACTTTAACCGCCAATGGAAGCAGCCAATATCCTGTCCAAAGCGGTGTATTCTTGTCTGACATAATCAATGTCGGGCCTGTTCATAGAAACTTTACTTTGGTATCATGGGGAGAAAACATTTCGTATGATGTTGAAATCGGAAGAGCGCCTAATGACGGGAATAATGCAAGCTATTTTGATGGTTTCATAAATACTTCTGGATTGGTATTGCTGATGCACTTTAATAATGAAACTGGAGAGAATGATTCTTTAGTTAAAGATTACAGCAGAGATATAAATTCCATTGCAAATGAAACCAACAATGGAACTTGTTCTGGAACAACTTGCCCTATTTATAATTTCAGCGATAAGAAATTCGGCAAATCCTCAATGTCATTTGATGGAACTGATGATTATATCACTGTCTCAAACTCATCAATATTTGATTTTAACGACAATGATTTCACGATAGAGCTATGGGCTAAATGGAAAAACACTACTGGAAATCAAATTATCATTGAAAAGTTTACTGGAAGCACAGGTCCGGGATGGTCGTTTTACAAGCTTAGTAATCTCTTAGAATTTTATGGATGCAGTAACTCTAGATGCATCAGAACCTCTACTACTATACTTAACACGAATGTGTGGTATCATATAGTAGTTACAAGGTTAGGAAGCACCTTTGCAATTTACCGTGATGGAATAAATATCGGAACAAGCATAAACGCTAATGCTCTAACCAATAGCACAACTCCTCTGCTTATTGGAACAAGAAATACTAACAGTCTTTTTTTTAATGGTTCCATAGATGAAGTCGCAATCTGGAACAGAAGCTTGTCATCAGATGAAATAAGAAACCTGTACCAAAGGAATGTTCTAAAGCTGAATTTAAGCGTCAGAAGCTGTGATGATTCTGCTTGCAGCGGAGAGAATTTTAGCGAAGTATTGGGCAACTCTTCTGGCACAAGATTGAACGTTTCTATAACTCCCAATAATCCTTACTTCCAATATAAGGCAACTTTAAGCACGAGTTATTTTAATTTCACTCCATCGCTTTATAATGTTACGATTAATTATACTGCTTTGGCTACAGATGGTTATGGTAGTTATAATTTCACTTTCAAAACTCCATCAAGTGCGGGAACATACTCGATAAAAGTCAACATAACAACTGACATTGGAATTCCAGGCGAACAACTGACAACATTGGCAGTTAATGCGCCAGCTGAACCAAGTAAGGCTGCAGTTACTGCTGTTGCA
Source organism: Candidatus Woesearchaeota archaeon (assembly GCA_016188245.1). GTDB lineage: Archaea > Nanobdellota > Nanobdellia > Woesearchaeales > GW2011-AR4. The sequence continues at coordinate 135,203 of JACPIE010000038.1, forward strand.
GATTCTTCTGGCGGAGACAGTGGCGGAATTGCTGTTCCATCAAATGAGGCAGCATATGCAGCAAGAAGATGGGATGTTTTGCCTTCTGGAGAAAGCGCAACTTTAACAATTAACAATGAGGGTATAGCAATAACAAGTGTTGTAGTTGATATTAAGAGATTGGTTATAAATGCAGATTTAAAGGTGGCAAGCTTGGTATCAACTCCATATGCAGCAAGTCCCGCAGCAAAAGTATATCAATATCTTGAATTGACAAAAGCTAATATATTTAATGAAGACGCCTCAGCAATCAAAATCAATTTTAAGGTGCCAAAATCATGGATGTCAAGCAACAACATTGAAAAATCAGACATCCTACTATACAGGCACAGCGAAGGCAAGTGGAATCCATTGCCGACTGCACAAACAGGAGCAGATGCAAACAATGTATTGTACCAAGCAATAACTCCTGGCTTCAGTATATTTGCAATCGGAACAAGCCCAATAATAAACGAATCAATAGGCCTGCCGATAGAATCAAAAGAAGAAATGCCTTTGATGGACTTAAAAATAGAAATTCCACATGAATATCTTTATGTTAGCCAAGGAAAAGAAGTGAGGGCAGACATATCAATAACTAACTTAGGGAATATACCAGTTCATGATGCAATGCTCTATTATGGATTGCAGCTCCAGAATGGCACTGTAATAAATCAAGAAGAAGAATACATTTCCATTACCGACAAGCTTTTAATCAATAGAAAAATTAATGTCCCGCATGACCTTCCCCAAGGCACATATTTATTCTATGGGAGATTGAATTATAAAGATAATGCTGCTGTAGGTTTGGACATCTTCAATGTTACTGAAAGGCCTTTTAAGGTTAAACCAAGATTCGTAATTTTATTGATTGCTTTAATTAGTTTATTGTTAATAGCAGCTGCAGCAACCTCATTCTTCCGCCAGCAACCTGAAAAAAGATTTCGCTCTCAAATACTTATGGCATACGAAGCGCTGAAGTCTAAAGATAATGCTAAAGCGCGTGAGCATTATATAAAGGCGTGCGGCATATACAAAACTGATATATACAAAAAAATGCCACACAAAGACCAGTGGAATGCATACCGGTTATTGGTGGATTTACACAGATATTATAATCTAGTCAAAAAATAGGTTTAAAATAATGTTTGCCTGTAAAGCTGCAGTTTTTTGTTATAGTTTTTCTTTTAAATTTTCCAAAACTTTTTCATAATTATACTTCAAAGCCCTGTTATCGGAATGTTTCTGTAATTGCCCTTCAAGTATTTTCTTTGCAGCCTCAAACTTCCCCATTGACATGTATATAACAGCAAGGTTATTTGCAGGCGAAGGATTTTCAGGATTAGACTTCATTGACTTCTTGAAATACTCCATAGCCTTGTTTTTATCATTCATTTGCATGTAGATTTTTGCAATCTCGGAAAAAACAAGCTTGTATTTTGGCTCCAGCTTTGCGGTTTTTTCAAAATATTTCAGCGCATTGCTGAAGTCATTCCTGCCGAGAAACATCCTTGCTGCCTGGTAATTGTAGCGCGCGCTGACAGAATTTTCTTCCAGCTGCCTTAGGATGATTTTTGAATATTCTACTGTTTTTTCCTGGATCAGCCCATCATCCTTTAAAGAGCCGAAATGATGCAGGACTATGCCGGCTTTATCATATTTCAGGCCCTTTCCCTTTATGGAATCCTCAGCTAATTCATGGACCCTGTGCCTGAACTGAAATCCCAGATTGTTTTTGAACAGCCTAACCAAATAATGGGAAATATAAAAAGGGTATTCCTTAACCAATTCAAAATCCGAGCTGTTCTTGACAGCGCCTTCAAAATAAGCGTTTAAATAAGACCTTTGCTCCAAAGAAAATCCTGCAAAATCATTTGGGTTTTCAATAATGCTTTTTATTCTTTCCAGGTCATTTTTTTCAATCACTTCATCTGCATCCATCACAAGAATCCAGTCTTTTGTAGCGTGCTTAATGCTTTCATTTCGTGCAGCAGAAAAATCATCAATCCATTCGAAATCAATGATTTTCGCATCAAACTTCCTTGCTATCTCCTTTGTCTTGTCCGTGCTGCCTGTATCGACAATTATTATTTCTTCAACAATCTCTTTGACAGAGTTCAGGCACTGCTCCAGCCACTTCTCTTCATTCTTTGCTATCATGCACAATGAGATTGTTTTAGGCATTTTAGGCACTTCCGTGCAATCGAAGATTGCACTCGATTAACCTGTCAACCGAGTTTGCAGTTGTTGTTGTCATGCATAACGATATTGTTTTAGGCATTTTGCTGAGTTAAAAGCGCCAAGGCCAGGATTGCTTGGAATTGTTTAACGCCACCGCTCGGATTTGAACCGAGAAGTCCTTGCGGACAGTAGTTGTCTGATAATGCAAAGATTATTCGAGACTACCGCACTACCAGATTATGCGACAGTGGCACACCAATTCCAAGTTCCCAAGTTTTGCGAAACAAAACCACAGCCGACGAGGCTGGAAAGTGTCAACGGATTTATGCCGTTGGCTGGATTCTGCCACCTTGGCGTAATCTGAGAATAACAGCCTTATTTTAAAACTTTTACATTAGTGGTCAGAACAGTCCCACTTGAACCCGCAGTTCGGGCATATCAGCTTGCAGTGTTTTTCATACATCTCAGTATTGCACACTTCGCACATCACTTTATCAGGCTTTTCCTTCACACTTAACACCAAATGAGCCATAGCTCAGGCTCAAGTTGAATTTCTTGCACAATAAGTTCATCACTATTAAATTTTTCTCTGACGAGTCATCTACGATACACTGCCTGAATCCGAAATTGTCCCAGTCCGCAGTTCCATCCACTTTCCTGCAGAATATGATGAAGTCATCCGGCGCTTCAATGCTTACGGCTTCGCTTGCGTTCTTAATCTCTTTTTCTATCTTCTTGACCTCTTCAGGAATGGTTATAAAAGCCCAGAAAACGCTTGTCAGCACAACCCCTATAATCAATGCTCCGGCAAATATCCCCCATGCCTCAAGCTCCGAATATGTTTTTGCCATTACAGAGTAGGAATGAAAGCGGATTTAAAAACTTAATGGCACACTTTCAGGCCTTCCTTCTCCAGATATCTCTGGTGATACTCCTCAGCCCTGTAGAAGGCGGCAGCAGGCAGTATCTCTGTCGTTACCTTACTTTTGAATTTGCCTGATTTTTCAAGGGATTCTTTTGCTTTTAGGGCAGCCTGCTTTTGCTTTTTATTATGGTAGAAAATTGCTGACCTGTATTGTGTTCCTGTGTCCGGGCCCTGCCTGTTCAGCTGTGTCGGGTCATGCACATTCCAAAAAACATCAAGCAGTTCATCATATGAAACCTTTTTCGGGTCAAACTCAATTTGAACAGCTTCTACATGCCCGGTTTCACCTGTGCAGATATCCTCATAGCCCGGATTTTTTGTTTTGCCGCCGGAGTAGCCGGCTGCTGTGTTGGCTACACCTTTGGTTTTCCTGAACGTTTCTTCAACGCCCCAGAAGCAGCCTGCCGCGAATGTTGCAAACTCTGTTTTTGCCTTCATAATCAGGCTTGCAGTTTAGCCTGTATTTATACTTTTTCCAGAATTAATGCCAAATTGATCCGGAAAATAATAATGCTCACGCCGTGCTATACGCGTTTTTGTGAAAAATTAGGGCACAGTACGTTTTAATTAATTTGTCAGAATAGTTATCGGAATAAAAATAATCAGAATTTAAGCTGGAATGAGATTTTCAACTTGGAACTCTTTTAATAGATTCGGGTTTCTTTCCTTGACAAAAAGCAACTCTACACCTATAACCTGACCATCTTTGTTGAAGTCTGCTATAGTATTTTCATCTATCTCTTTAGTATGGTCTACTTTGTCATCTCTAAAAGTTATATACATTGCATCAGCATCTGAGTCATAGCGTATCTTCATTTTAGAAAGAACGAAGTAATCACCTTTATATATCTTTCCTTTACATAAACCACTTTGAGAGTTTCACCATTGAGCTTTTTTACAGCATAATACTTATTTTCATTTCTTCTTAATTCATCTGGCGATTTAATGGTCTCTTCAACCCATATCTTTTGTATCTTACGGTCTTCAATTTGAAATTCAGCATGCTTAGTGTAAATGATTTGCATAAGCAAGAAATATATTGGGTATTTAAATATCTTTTTAAGGTTAGAATGAACGTTTTATCAAAAATAGTTGAAATGGCGTGTTATGGTTAGTAAATCTTTAATACGTAAACCCAAATATTAGCTATATGCCTACTAAATCTCATTGTAAGGAATTAAAATATCTAATAAAATGGACAATCTATGGAATTTTATTTGGTCTATTTTCTATGTTAGTAACCTTAGGTTCTGGAATGTTTAGCAATGAACTACCAATATTCAATTTTGGGGCATTGCTTATTGGAAAAATGTGGGATAATTTATTTCAAGATGTTAGAGGTGAACCAGCTTGGGGATTTCTTTTAATCTACTCCTCTTATTTTATTTTGTACGCCTTAACAGGGGCTTTAGTAGGATTTATTATTTGTAAAATAAAAACAAAAAAATAATAGTCCAAACCTCTTTTCCAGTAGTACTTTCTATTCTGGCTATTTGGAATAACTCTAAATAAAAAATTCATTTGTAATCATTTGCCAGAAATTAATTTAATGCTCCCATCGGGATTTGAACCCGAGTCACTGCCTCGAGAAGGCGGTATGATTGGCCGGACTACACTATGGGAGCTTAGGCTAACAGAATTTTACATTATTTTTAAAGGTTGAGGTTTCATTTTCTTGTTTTCACTGCAGTTCCCTCCTGAGTATCTTGTGCGCGCGGTTTATTGCCTTGAATGTGTCTGTATTCCCCCCTTCCATGTCAGGATGGTGCTGCCTGGCGAGCTCCTTGTACTTTTTATCGATAACTTCCATGTCGGTTACATCATGTTTTATCCCTAGGACATCCCTTGCCTCTTCGCGCTGTTTTTTGACGTCCTTGTCTTCAGAAAACTCGCCGATGAAATCGTTGATGCTTTTTTCTCCGTTCAGCAGTGCTGCAACTTCAAGGCCAATCACTTTGAACACCACATAAAGATTGTCAACAAACCTTTCACCTGCTCCGTAGCTGTAATGCAGGCGGTAGCCTTCAAGATACCATGTGGCAGAGGCTGGGGATTTTTTCATGGCAGCTGCCTCAACAGGCACGTCAATATCGTCTTCAGTAAGCCCGATTTTCCTCAGGGTCTCAATTATCTTGTTGGAATACTGCACAGCCCTCCTGTGGAAGGAGTCTCTGGCTGCTACAGCATCAAATTCATGCCCTTTGATTTTCAGCTTTGCCATTTTTTACAAGAACCTTATCAGAACTTGGTGATGTGCGGAATAGTTTTTGATTTATAAAGGTTAAGGAAAAAGATGTCCTATAGTGCAGCGAGTTTCAGATGCCAAAAAAATTTAAAATTTTTGAAGGCGCATGGATTTTGCGGCTCAATATTTTCAGTAGCCTGTTTTTATTTATAACTGATTCATTTTAACACCCCTCAAGCCAAAACCCTACCTTTTTAAATGGAGATTGCATCCTTAAGCATATGGAAAAAAGCTTTTTGCCGGTATCATTTAAAGAGGGAAAGAAATATTACAAAAATTTCACCGGCTTTGATGTGATTTTCGTCACAGGAGACCCATACTATGACCACCCTTTAAGCGGGATGGCGATAATTGCAAGGCTTCTCGATAAAAAAGGCTACAAAGCCGGCATTATAGCCCAGCCTTTAAGCGACGAAGATTACAAGGCATGCGGCGCCCCAAAATATTTTTTCTGCATCACTTCAGGACTGCTGGACTCTATGCTTGCAAACTACACCCCAATGCTGAAGAAAAGGGAGAATATCCTTGTGCCGGAAAGGGCCCTGATGGTCTACACTCAAAAGATTAAGCAGCACTTCAAAGGCTGCATGACTATAATTGGGGGAGTTGAAGCGACAATAAGGAGATTCACTCATTTTGACTACAGGGACAACAAGCTGAGGAGGGGAATTTTGAATGACACAAAAGCGGACTTGCTGCTTTTCGGGAATGCCGAGCGCTCAATCTTAACATTGCTGGAAAGGATGAAACAAATAACAATGGGCTCATTCGAAGGCGTAAAAAATCATCTGGATTTGGGCTCGATTGATGGGATTTCTTTCAGGGTTAAAAAAGAAGATATGAATCAGAAAATAAGGCATCTTCCGCCATATGAGGAATGCGCTGCCGACAAGGAAAAATTCAGCCTTCTGGCAAGGACATTTTATTTATTGCCCGATGACGCGTTTATTGAAAGGTGCGGCAGCGGGTTCATACAGCACAACAGGCCGTGCCACACCCTGGCTGAAAAAGAGATGAATTATATTTATAACATGCCTTTCACCAGAAAGCTGCACCCATCAACAAAATTTTTTGAATTCAATCAAAACATGGTTGAAAACCTTGAATCATCTGTTGTCATAGGAAGGGGATGCTGGGGGTCCTGCTCGTTTTGCGTTATACCTTTGGTGCAGGGAAAGGAAGTTGCGAAGAGAAGCAAGGAAAGCATCGTTCAGGAAATTGAAGCGCTTTACAGCTCAGGCACTAAAAAAATAAACGACCTTACGCTGCCGACACTGAACATGTATGGCTCAAGATGCGCGCTCTACAGGCACGAATCAAAAATATACTCTCCAATCATTGATGAACCCATAACTGTTTACGACAAGAAAGACTACTGCAACCAGGAATGTGTCGGGTGCAAATACAGGGTATTAAGCGATGATTTATACCCTTTGCTTGAGGAAGTTGAAAAGCTAAACCAGAAATATGCAGGCACTTCCATGGAATTGAGGAGCGCGATAAGGCACGACATAATTCTTGGCCAGAAGAATCTTTTCAGGAAGATAATGCAGTTTGTAACAAGATTAAAAATTGCCCCTGAAAATTTGAGCGACACTGTGCTGAAGCAGATGAACAAGGCAACTGCATCGGCGTTCAAAGAGTTTCTTGAAGAATACAAAAAAGTTAACAAGGAGTAGAACACCAATAAGAATCTTGTGCCTTATTTCATAGCAGCACATCCCGGAAGCACAAAGGGGGACATGGAAGAAACTAAAAAATTCTGCAAAGAAAACGGCATTTTTGTAAATTTGACGCAGGTGTTCACTCCAACTCCCGGGACTTTGTCAACTGCAATGTATTACGCCGGAGAAAACCCGATGACAAGGGAAAAAATCCACGTTCCGAGAACTTTCAGGGAGAAAAAAGACCAGAAGAACATTCTGCTGAAAAAGGAAGAAGAGATTGTTGATGATAACGGGTGAACTTTTTATTTTTGCAAACTAATTTAAACTAGCAACTGATATTATATTCATGCATATTCCGAAAAAATACGGCCATGGCAAGGTTGACAAGTGCCCTTTCTGCCAGAAGCATGCAACGGCAATGAACGAGCAGAAAGTTCCTGTCTGCCAGTCCCATAAGGATGAGGTGCTCGACAATCTTAAATGCATCTGCGGCTCGCCCCTTGAAACTTTGCACGGCAAATTCGGAACATTTTTTTCATGCGTGAAATGCGGCAATATCAATATGAGGAAGGCATTGGAATTCAATGAAATAAAGCCCAGAATGCACAATGAAATTTTTTCCCAAAATAAGCATGAAAGAGCTTGCCAAAATAAGCCGCAGCCCAAGGAAATGACTGTGAGGAGCGATGATCCCAGATATTTCGACTAAACATATCGAGCTGAACACATTCCTCAGGATAGTTGGAATCGAAGGGACCGGCGGAAAAATCAGGCAAATAATACGCTCAGGCTCCGTCAAGGTTAACGGGGAAATTGAGACAAGAAACAAAAGAAAATTAAAGGCAAATGATATTGTTGAATACCTTGGAAAGAAACATGAAGTCGAGGAGAAGCTGACAAGGTAACTTGCGTTACTGATGTTATATTTTTTGCCAGCTTATGCAAGTCCTAGAAAATTGCGAAGCAAAGTAAATTTTTTGGGCTCTAAATATCAAAAAATATATATTAATTAACACATAATAGTGGTATAAACATGAAGAAACTGCCACAGGGAAAAGCACTTGAGAAAAGGTGCAAAGAACTAGGAATCGAATGTTCTGGTCTTGAAATACGTCAACGTGATTCGGGAGAGAATTGGAAAGTATATGAATTTAAATTACAGAAAAAAATCATGGAAGCCGAACGTTCGATTAGGGAGCATAGACTCTGGATTATTGCTCTAGTTTCTGCAATTGCTTCTGCGGTAAGTGCGATAATTGCATTAGTAGCAGTTTTGCTTAAATAATCATTCAAACTATTCAAACTCAAAAAAATTATTGATTTTAACTTCAATTAAACATAATAAAAGTAAGTTTAACAATCTGTTTTTTCTCCGTCAAAGAACCAGCAAACTATAAATACCAATCAACTCACCAGTTTACTATGGCAGAAGAATACATAATAGACACCTCAATTTGGGTTGACCTTTATGAAGATAGGAAAGGTTACAACAATGAACCATTAGGTGATTATGCCTTTAAACTGCTTGTCAAAATAAAAGCAAAAGAAAGTGCTATTGTGCTTACTGATTTTCTTATCAAAGAGCTTGAGACAATTTATTCAGTTGCAGAAATCAATGGAATGTTCAAGCCTTTTGAAAACATCATAAAAAAGATTATTGCCACAGAAAAACAGCGAGAAGAAGCTAAAAAAATTGCAAAGGAAAGAGATGTGCCTGCTGGAGATGCTTTGCACGCTATTATCGCAAGGGACAACGACTTAATCCTTGTAACAAGAGACAGACATTTCAGAAAACTAGAAGATATATCAAAACACTACAAGCCAGAAGAACTTATCTAACTTTTTTATCAAGCTCTTCAAAAACTTTCTTCCTTACTTTTTCCAGTTCTTCATCGCTTGTTTTCTTTTTAGAAGCTCCTTTCAAGTGTGCAATTTCTATCATAGCCTCTTTTAGCTTAGTTTCTTCCACCTTTTCCCTAAGAGCATTTCTGATAAATTCTGTCCTGTTATGATAGCCCTGTTTCTCCACAATAGAGTCTATCTCTTTCAAGAACATATCGTCCAGCTTTAGAGTAATCATTTCAGTTGTCATATAGCTATTGTATATACAACAGATATATAAACTTTTCGCCTTTATTTTTTCTAATAAAGACAAAGTTCGTAATAACGTAGTGAGTGTGCCACCTTCCGTCGTTTTATCGTTCGTGTGCCCCGAGCAATAATTGATTTTAAAACTATTAACGCATTTCCAACTGCGTTTAATTATGGATTATCATGTTAAAACGAAATTTTTATAAGCTTCGTAATTTATTATGAAAAGATGATAATCGGCATAAC
>JACPIE010000039.1 GCA_016188245.1 Candidatus Woesearchaeota archaeon
ATAAAATTAGGACTATCTGAAACAAAAACAATGGATATAATCCAATTAGATTCAAAATTGGATTCAACAGTTGAAGGAGTAAAAATTGACTTGGAAGCATTAAAAAATGGAAAAAGTGAGAGCATTTCTTTCAATGATTTTTCTTTGTCAGATGATACAATATTTAAAATAGAAAGAGGTAAAAGGATAACAAGAAAACAAATTAATAAAAATTCTGGAAATATCCCTGTAATTTCAAGTAGTGGACAGGAAGATGTATATCTTGGTTTTATTTCTAAGAAATGGTTAGAAGATAACAAACACCAAATTTATAATAAACCATTGATTACAATAAACGCTGATGGAAGTGTAGGGGATGTATTTATAAGGCGTGAACCAGAATATACAGTCATAGATGTTGTAAATTTGGTAGAACTTTTACATGAAAAATTAGACCAAACTTATGTAATGTATGCTATAAAAGAAGCTATAGCTAAAGCTGGTTATAAATATCAGGCAAAGCTTTACATTAAGCGTCTAAAAACATTAAATATACGAATCCCAGTAGATGAAAAGGGGAAATTTGATTTTGATTTACAAAAACAATTAGCTCAAGAATATGAAAGGTTAGCAGAAATAAAAAAGACAATAGCTAAATTCTCTAAAGAAATAGAAGATACTTTTATTACAATTAAATAAGAATCAGCCATTCCTTATCACCCAACACTTAACGCCCGATATTTAACACCCTATCTTTGAACAGCACCCTATCCTCATATATAATTACTTAATAGAAGTAAAATTAAGTGCTCCCGCCGGGACTTGCGATGCGCCGGCAATATCTTACCGGCCGCAATTCGAACCCAGGTCTTCGGATCGAAAATCCGAAATGATTGGTTGTCCAACCCTTGAATTTTGGTTAAGCTTTTTGCTTGCCAAAAAGGTTACCGGACTACACTACGGGAGCAGTGCAACTGTGATTTTTGCTCGGTTTTTAAATATTTGGGATTTTAAGGCATTTCAGAAAAATGGGCCCAGCCAGATTTGAACTGGCGACCTCCGGCTGGCCTCGATAATCTTTGGATTTTTGCATTGCGTCCAAAAATTTCATATAAGACTTGCGCGCTCAAAGGTACTTTCTGAACTCGGCGCTCTAACCAGCCTGAGCTATGGGCCCAAGCTGCAAAGTCAGCTTGCACCTTGCGAGGCATAAATCCCCGAGTGCTCACTTCGTTCGCAAGAATTTATGATATTCTAAATCAATTTAAAAGGTTTTCTGAAAAAGAATTCAAATTTTGGGCGGCACGGATTATCCTAAAAATGCCTTGCCATTCATCCAAACTTCCCTTCTCTTGAAAGCCCTTCAACAGCCAGCCTCATCTTTTCAAGATGCCTCTCCAAATCCTGCTTCAGCTCCTTGTACTCCTCTGCGCACAAAGGGTGGCCCTCCCTCTCTGCATCATGCACTGCGTGCTTCTCGATAAAGCTTATAATCCCGGAAATCTTGTAAAGAAGCTTGGCTTTGTCATAGTTGCAATTCGACAGCATCAGTACCACCTCATTTTTTGAGTGAATCAGATTTTGGCTTTTATAAACTTTTCCACAATCTATATATATAAGTAAACAAAAAGAAATTCTTAAAGAAAATGATTAAGCTAAAAAGAATGCATGCCCTGTTTTTTCTGCTTGTAATTTTGGCAGTGATTGTGTCCGGCTGCGCAAAGCCTGAGTGCAAAACGAGCGCTGACTGCGGCCAAAGAGCCTGCTACATCTCAAAATGCGAGGAAAAGAAATGCCTGTACACTCTCCAGAGAAACTGTTGCGGCAACGGCATTAACGAAAGCACTGAAAGCGGCAGGATAGGAAGCCAGTGCACCTGCCCGCAGGATTACGGCAGATGCGAAGGCAGGGTAAAGATAAGGATAGGCTCAAGGACAGAAGATGCCCAGTATGTGAAATACTACTGCAATTCAGACAGCCAATGCGTTCTGGGAGCTGACAGAAAAGATGCCGCGCCTCAAAATTTCCTCGATTCCATAAACACGGGGCTGTTCAAGGCAAGCTCTGTCGTGAAGTACAGCAAGCCTTTTGACGCTTCAAGGGATTCTTTTGAATTTTCAATAACTCTTGATGACCTAAGCAGGGACATTGTTCTGCCTATCCTTATCACGCATGCAAAGATTCTGTACAGCAGCGAATATTCCCGTGCAGAGCTTCTTATTGCGGACAAGGAGCTCAATTCAATCCTGAATGGCGTAGGCGACAAAGCAACAATAATCCTGCCGCTGACCCTGAACTACAGGCCGCAGGAAGTTGAAGAGCAGGGCTCAATAAGGTACAGCATAGATTACACCTACAGAAAGCAGGTTGTCGCTGGAAAAGGGGCCAACAACACCAACATCTATTCGAATGAAACTGCAAGGGCATCCTTCACGGCGCCGGTAAAGCCCGTTTTCTTTGTAAGAAGTGACTGACATGCTGAACAGAAAATCAATTGAGCTGTCCCTTAATTTTATCATCATACTAATCCTTTCAATCATAATCTTCGGATTTGGAGTCAGGTTTATATCCAAGCTGTCTTCGCAGGCCATAGAGCTGCAGGACATAACAACAAGCGAGCTCGACGAGAGGATAGGCAGCCTTGTTTGCGAAGGCTCTGACCGGGTCTGCATAGGCCTTGACAGGAAAACAATCAGAAGGGCAAAATTCGACGTGTTCGGCCTGAAGGTAATCAACATACTTGAAAGCCAGAATTTTGAGATAACAGTTTCAAGGCCCTCTCCTTCTGGCTACACGAAAAACAACCAGCCGGTTCAAAGCGACAGCCTCATCTGGAGCCCAAAATCAAGAAGCGTTTTTATCGAGAAGAATGAAGAAAGAGATTTCGGGATAGGGATACAAGTCCCTTCCAATGCAGTTTCAGGCATTTATATCTTTGATGTCAGGATACAGGCGGACGGAAAGCCATACTCAAACACGCAGAAGATTTATGTTGATGTGCCGTGAAAAATCTATTTATTGGCGCTATTCACAATCTCGGCAAAGCTTTTTGGATTTAAAGAGGCATTTCCTACCAAGCCTCCGTCAATGTTCGGCATTGCAAGAAGCTCTTTTGCGTTCTCGGGCTTCATTGAGCCGCCGTAAATTATCCTTGTTTTTTTTGCTGCCTCTTCATTATACATCCCTTCAAGCAGCTTTCTTATGAATAAATGCGCCTCCTCCGCATCCTCTTTTGTTGCGGCCTTCTGGCTCGGATTCCCTTTGCTTATCGCCCATACCGGCTCGTAAGCAACAACAACATTTGAAATGTTTTCAACACCCTTAAGGCAGCCTGTCAGCTGGCTTTCAAGAACATCTTGTGTTTCATCTTTAATTCTCTGCTCATGAGTCTCGCCTATGCACAAGATAGGAACAATCCCTTTCTTCAGGGCTGAAATGACTTTCTTGTTTATAAGCCCGTCTTTTTCACCAATTTCCCTTCTGTCGGAGTGCCCCAGAATAGCATATTGGCATCCAAGTTCCTTCAGCATTAACGGCGAAATCTCGCCTGTAAAAGCCCCAAAATCCTCAAAATGCATGTTCTGGGCGCCAAGCTTTATCCCTGAGCCTTTCAATTCGCCTGAAACCGCGCTTAATGCAGTGAAAGGCGGGCAAATGACAACATCAGCATTTTTTTCATTTTTAATTATTTTTTTGAATTCCCCTATGAATAAGGCAGACTCCCCGGCAGTCTTGTTCATCTTCCAGTTTGCCGCGATTAGCTTCTTCATGCCTGATTGAAATTTTATTTTGTTTTTAATTTTTTCCCTTTTTTTGGCTTAAGCGCCAAAAATGCACCGAGCAGGACGGAAAAAACTGATGCAAAAAACACGCCTTTTGAGATTCTGATTCCAATGTCCATGAACAGCTGCCCGGGATAGATATTGACGAGCAAGTCGCTTGCAGGGTCAAAAGTATAGGTTCCTTTCTGGAACAGCAGAAGGTGAAAATTTTCAAACGCCGATGAAAAGTCAAGTTTAACCATCAAAAACAGGAACAATCCTAAAAAAATTGTTAGGCTGCCCCCAAAGAGCAGGACTTTGCCGATAAAATCAATAAAATTCCTGTTGATTTTTATTATAACCGCGGAAACAGCAAGCAAAACCATGAAAATTGCAATCAGGGCATACAGCAAAATTTCTGCATAATTTATGAGCCTTCTCACATCAGCCAAGTGCTGCCTTTCCCTCTCATTCAGCCCATCAGGAAGCTCAATGCCTTTTCCGGTCACAAATTTCAGAATTTTTTCGTGGGCACCAACCAAGGCTGCATCCGTTATGCCATATTCAGGAAATTTTTGCCTGAAGTAGGATTCGTCAAGCCCTGCAAAGTCAAAAACAGCCAGGAAAATCAAGAACGGCAGAATCAAAATCATTAAAATCCTTGAAGCCGCAGGAAATTCCATTTCAGTCCATGACAATTACCTTTTTCTCCTCTTCAACTGCCTTTTTAATGGCATCTTCTATTGTCTTCTCGTCTTTTTTAGGCATATCTTTTTTTTGCTCAAACCTTGCCTCATTAAAAATTTGCTTTGCCGCCCTGAATGTGATGTCCTCTTCTTCCGCCTTCTGCATGCCGCCCTTTTTTTCCTCTTCCACCAATTCGTCAAAATGGCTTGGGTTTTTTTCCTTGCCTTCCTTGCTCTTCTCCTCTTTTTTCATGTAGTCTGAAGAATCATCTTTTTCTTTTGAGCCGTACTTCTGCTCGTGGTATTTTTGCTCGTCTCTTTTGCCTTCAGAATTCAAATTGCCGTACTTGGATGAAGAGTTATAGCTGCCGGAGTGAATGTTCCACTTGTCCTCGTCCCACATCTTCATCTTGTACATCTTAAAAGCCAAAAATTATGATGCAGCCAAGCCGTTCCAGACTGGCTTCTTGATTCTGTAGCCTCTCTTGATAAGCAAATCCGCTTCTTTGCTGTTTTTCTCTAGCACAAGCGCCTCGAACTCAAAATCCGGCGCAAGCTCATCAATCTCCAAAAATGGGTTTAACTGCCTCATTTTTCACCTCTTGCTGCTGTTTTTGCCCTTTTTAAACTTTTCGGTTTTTAACCACGCAAAAGTGATTACAATTAGCTTTTAGATAGTGCCAAGTCTATCTTTTTCCTCAGTGCATCTTCAGGAAAAGCGCCTATTATCCTGTCCACTTCAGCTCCCCTGCTGAACACGATCATGCACGGGATTCCCCTCACGTCGTGCTTTGCAGCAGCCTCCTGGCTGTCGTCAACATTAAGCTTTGCGAACTTAAGCTTGCCAGTGTATTCCTTTGACAGTTTTTCCAGCACAGGCCCCACAATCCTGCACGGCCCGCACCATGGCGCCCAAAAATCAACAAGCACAGGCAGGCCGCTATCCAGAACTTCTTTTTCAAATGTGCCTGTTGTTACATCGAGCATTTTATTTTATTATTTGGATATTTTGTTTGAGCTTTATTTCAATCAGTTGCCTTTGGCAACAAGCTTTTGTGCCCGGCAAATTTTGCCTGCCACTAAAATTTGCCTCGCTAATCAATTCACTATAACTTTAAAAGCGGATTACTTTTATCACCTTAACTTATCAAAGTCGCTCTCGTGTTTTAAATAAGGATAATTTGTTGAATTTAAATGTTATTAAAACTAATTTCACCTGAATATCAGATATCTTTTTCTATCTAGGTCCATATCGGTGAATAGGTCACACTCTTCCTTCAAAACTCCCGAGCTTGATTTTCCGAATGCAATCACTTCTATCCTGCAGCCGAGCGCGCGCCTCAAATGGTGAAGCAGCGGCACATAATCCCCGTCGCCGCTGACAATTACGATTGTGTCAAGCTTCGGTGCAAGCTCGATTGTGTCCATGGCCAGCCCGATGTCCCAGTCGCCTTTTTTTGCGCCCCCTGCAAATACCTGCAGGTCTTTTGCCTTGACTTCAAACCCTATCTTTTCGAGCGCATCAAAAAAGTTCTGCTCTTCCCTCACATCTGCCTTTATGACGTATGCAATCGCCCTTATCAGGCTCCTGTCAGCGACTGCAGCCTTAAGGATCTGGGCGAAGTTCACCTTTGCATTGTAGAGGTTTTTAGCCGAATAGTACATGTTCTGGACATCAACGAAAACTCCGATTCTCTGGTTTTTAAAATGCGCCATCTTGCTCACATCACTTCCGGAATGCTGTTTTCATAGCCGCAATTGCTGCAGATAATCTTGTTTCCTCTGAAGGAAAGGGACAGTTGGCTGCATTTTGGGCATTGCTGGACGACAGAAAATCTTGGCAGCTTCTTCTCAAATTTGGGCTCATCATGATTCATTGCAATGCCTAAACTGCTGCTGATATATAAATATTATGAATGTGGGGGCTCAGTAGAAAGTCTTAAGTAAAACACCCCCTCTTGCATTGCAAAAGAGGGGTGGGGAAGGATAAGTTCCCCATGAAAAAGCAAGAAAGACTAGTAAATAAAATAAGACGTTTGATAAGGCAAGCAGGATTGCCAAG
>JACPIE010000007.1 GCA_016188245.1 Candidatus Woesearchaeota archaeon
AGCTAACGCTAAAACGGTAAGAGTTTGAGCGTGCCAAAATTTCGCTGCACGCTCAAATTTTTTATTCACATGATTAAAGAACTAACGGAGGAAAGGATAAGAACGGGCTGAAGCCCGAGGTATCCTTTGTATGTAATGAAAATAGATAAAAATCTTAATAGGTCGCTTAAATTCAACTTTACTTTAAAAAATAAATATTTAAATACTAGCGAATATTCCACTCAAAATATGAGATATTTTGAAGATTCGTTGCTTAAATCTAATGAATTGGTACTAGGCAATAATATACTAAATCTATATTCAGCGCTGACAAAAAAGACAGATTTTGAAAATATCAGACCTTTAAACTCAATAGTATATGTCACAGGCAAAGTTGTTGATGAAATAAATCCATTAGTCTCTAAAGAAATAATAAAAAAGTTGGAAGATTATATGCAACAGCCAATATTAAAAAGTACCATTAAATGTTGGAACAAAAATAATTTGTTGCCATTGGTATTGCTAAGAGTAATTTCTTTAGAAGATAAAGATTCTAACTTAAAACTTAGCGAGTATTTATCAAAAGTCGATAAATTCACAAATTATAGAAAATCTTCAGAATTAATTTTGCCAAAATTTTTTGATGAATTATTATCGAAAGATTTAATTTACTTTTATGGATATTTATTAGGAGATGGTTGCATTTCAAAAGATGTAATTATAAAATTATGTGATGGCCATCCAAACAAAGAATTAGTATTTTATTCTGAAAAATATTTGGCTAGTATTCAAAAGTTTCTCAAGAATAAATTTAATGTTTATTCCAAATTAACCAGAATTGATAATAAATATGAGTTAGTTCTTGTATCGAAGCCGTTATGCAGGTTTTTTAAGTTCTTTTATGAGTTCAAAAAGGATAAAGCATTGTTTATTGCTAAACCAAATTTAATCAAAGACGATTGCCAAAAAAGCTGCATTTTCTATAGGGGATTATTTGATGCGGATGCAGGGTTAAAAGTCAAAGACAAGTATTTGACTTTTAAATGTAAAGACACCAAATTCTTGAGGATGTGTATCTCCGACTTCAAAAATTACGGAATAAATGTAAGTAATATTTGTTATGACAATAATGGCACTTCGTACTTCAAGATTTATTCCCATAATTTATTAGATTTTGCTAAGAGTGTTGGATTTAATCATCTTCGTAAGCAAAAAGATTTGATATTCCACTTGAAAAATGGAAATTCAATCAAAAAATTGGAGTCGGTTAATAAAGAGAATTTATTTAATAATTATTATGATTTAAGGAAAATTAATAATCTTAGAGTTTTTGGGGTAGATAACATATTCAAAGAGTATAGACAAGACATAGGAAGTCAACAAGAAGTTGCTAATACATTAAAAACTTATAGAGGAAATATTAAAAGATGGGAAAATGGAACTGACTCCATTCCTTTTGAATATTATCTAAAATTAACAAAGTTAAAAGATTTATATTTAGTCAAAGTTTTAGATGATTTAAACAAAAAAGAAATAAAATTTGGTCAAGGAAAAATAAAGCAATTCATAAAATTGCCTTTGATATACAATGAAAAATACAATAAAATTTTTCAGTATTTAATTCCAAAAGGAAATAAAGTTTTCATAAAGTCTTACGGAATCGATAATAGAAACTTGGATAAAAATAAATTATTTGGAGAGATAAAAAGACTATTCAATGTAAAAATAGTGAAAGATTCTGGTTCCAATATAATTTGCAGTAATATTTTATCATCTTTCTTAAGCACTTTTTATATTTATAAGAATTCTTGGGATGGTCTAAATGATAAAGAGATTGAAGTTCTAAAAGGTAAGTGGAAACTTTAATACTCCTTCAATTTCATTGACTCTAGATTCTAAATTTTTTGCCTGATTAATCCACTCTGTTTGTGCTTTAATATCTTCTGGCAAGACTCCAACAGCACTGGCATAAATAGACTTCATAAATAATTCATTGATGCCTAGGGCAGACATTCCACAATCTTGTAGCAAGATAATCAATCCGTTGTTAGGACGATATTCACCTATGTTCGAATATGGTTTGACTCGAAGGCACTCTTTTTCCATTTCATAAAAAATATCTTTTAACGGTTTTTTGCCCCCAGAAGGTATTATTAGATCAGGATTATCAAGTTGATCCCAAAAAATCTCTTTTTAGGGTTGAATTTTTCTGAGCATCCAATTTACTCCTTAGAACAGCATAAACAGGCATATTGTCCAAAAAACTTGGCTTGGCAGAAGCTTCTAGGAACTCATCATAGGATCCAAATATATGAATAGGAACTTCTTGTAAACTTTTCCCATTCCATTGATACACGCGCTTTTCACCAAGCAATAAGTCCTTGTCTTGTTTAAGTATTTCAAGAGGCCCAAATGCTTCTTCGTCACCCCCGCCCCCATTAATACAATCCCTGATTAGGTTAGGCCTTGGAAGGGATATGCCACCGTTTTGAACATCAATAACATAATCGCCACTGGGAATTCCATACCTTCCATGTGGCACACTTACGATAAGCCTTTCACCCAATCCTAATCCATGTAATATATCGAACCACTTAGGCCCTTTGCGTGCACTGCCACTTACAAGCAAGTATGTAGGAGCATGAATCATTCCTGCGCCTTGAAGAGCTTGAATAGAATCTGCTATACTTGTACCATCTCCGTGCTCCATATCGAATCGAAATTCTTGCCCTAGTAATTCATATGGGGCAGCTCTAAAGCCACCCTGTGTTTTAACTCCCCATCCTTGAAGTGAAACTGAAAATTCTAATGTTTGTTTGTGTGGCATTTTAATCACTTAAATTTTATTTTGCTCAGGTTTTATTTCTGGAACAAGTTCATACAAATTTTTTATTGTTTTTTCAAGAGTTTCAGCGATTTTTGTAAAATCTCTGATTGCAATCCTTGGTCCATTTTCATGCTGATACGCTGGACAGTTCGGACTCGCAGTAGCGAGAATATGAGCTAGTACATTGAATAACCTAAAATTACTATCTTCAAGATTTTTACGTTCTTCTGGCGAAAGCTCCATTTTAGCAACTAATGTTTTAAGTTCTTTTCGCTTATCGTCCAAATATTTTATTCTGGTATAGTGCCCTATTGCATCATTAACAAACGCTAATTGTTCTTCTAAACTTAAGGCATAAATTCTTAGTCTTTGATACAAATCTTGATTTTCCATTTGTCTAAATAACTAATATGTTCTTAGAGTCATTTTCCTCTCCATATTTCAAGTCAAATTCAGGACATAACCTTACAATGTCATCCAAATGCTTTTTGTCTATCCCTAAATCATAAGCAGCGCTTGATCCCTCAAATTCGATATGCCTCTTATTGGTTTGATCCACATGATACCAACCCATACCAGCCACACTGTATCGTTCCCCATTAGGATCTGGAAAACCCCTATCAATGTCCCTAGTAGTTTTATAAGGTAATTTTAGTTCCTCCAAGAAATCTTTTAAGATAGATCCATGGAAACAGTTTGAGCTATGATCTGGTCTAAATCTAAGATAGGGTTTATCATCTACATGTACTTGAACAACTTTGCCATACCCTCCATTTGGCCAATTTGCAATTGGAATTTCTTTTGTCATTTTATACTCTTTAGGAACTCTTTTAATTTATAAGGAGTAAAATCATTTTTGTTCATTGCCGGTATTCCCTCTCGCTGTGCATTTTCCACTGCTTGCTTATTCGCCGATAGTCCCAAGAATTTTGCCTGTTGAGAATCTAATTGTGCCCTAATTGAATTATATACCATTCTGGCCGAAGTAATATCAGGAGAGTTCATCTTACCAAGATTTAGGTCCATTAAATATCGTGTATAGTGTCCTTGTCCAATTCTCTCTAACATTCCATCGACAGAAGCAACTTCATCTGCCTCATAACCATATGCAAAACAGAGACCTCCGTAACTCATCAAAGTTGCTTTGTCATGGAATCCCAACAAAATTGTTATATCGGCCATACTTTAATAGCATCTTATTAATTATCTTCATTCAGTAGTAACTACCTCTACTATATAGAAATTTGCATGGAGAAAAAGAATAAAATAATAAAAAAAGTTATTATTTTATTAAAAAGTTAACTAAAAACAAATTTTAGTAGTAAAATATTTAAATAATTAGTTCATTTTGCAATAAATGGTTAAAATTGATAATAAGAGAAGCCCAGAAGAGCCTATAACTATCGACAAGACAGACAGAAGAATCCTCTACGAGCTTGATTTGAACGGAAGGGCAACTTATTCTGAAATTGGAAAGAAAGTAAGGCTTTCAAAGCAATCAGTCAAGGAAAGGATATCTAATCTTGAAAAAATTGGAATAATTCGGCAATATTTTGCTTTGATCGATGTCCACAGGATGGGATATACTTTTTACAGAATTGATTTAAAGCTTCAAAATGTCACAGGACCAAAGGAAAAATATATAGTAAATTATATTCTAAAGCTGCCAAAAGTTATATCAGTATTAGAGTTGCATGGAAATTACGACTTAGCTGTCTTATTCTTAACAAAAGATATTATTGAAACAGACAATAATATAAAAAATATCAAATGGAAGTTTAATAAGTACATAAAAGATATTAGTTTTTCTGTTATAACTACCCACACCAGATACAAATATGGATTTCTGATTGACAAAAAACAAGAAGACAAGGAAGTTTTCATGGGAAGGGAGCTAGCAGGCATTAAACTATCTCCTGTTGAAAACAAAGTCCTTACCGCACTTGGCTGGAATGGCCGGATTTCATTAACAACATTAGCCAAACAGCTGGGAAAATCAATAAGCTCAATAAAAAATGCCATTAAAAACCTAAAGGATAAAAAAATATTGCTAGGATATACCACTTTAATTGCTTCCCAGGCTTTAGGTTATTTGCATTACAAAGTGTTCATCAATTTTCAAAATCCATCTCAGGAAAAAGAACGCAAGCTTGAATATTATTTTCGCATTAGCCCGAATATAATTTATATGACAAAATCCCTTGGAAGATCGGACATTGAGTGCGAGATCATCGTTAGGAACATAACAGAATTCAAAAAAATAATTCGGGAAATGCAATATGAATTCTCTAGCCTTATCAGGGATATTGATTCTTATTTGGTGCTAAATCAGCTTGATACAAGCTACTATCCGGTTTAAATTGAAATTTTTTATTGTAAAAATTGAAAAGCTTGTTAAATAAATTTTTTGAAGACGAGAATATTCTTTATACCTTTTGGCCTTTTCGCGTCATCGTACTCTGCAATTTTTATGAAGCCGGCAGATTTTTGAATTTTTAAAGAAGCCCTATTATTTGATGCTATATCGCCATAAGCACCTTTAAATCCTTGTTTGGTTGCAATTTTCTTGCTATAATCAACTAGCTTCTTGCCAATACTCTTTCTCTGATAATCTGGGTCAATCCCTATACCTAAACTAAAAGCATGGTCTTTTTTGCTTATTTTTATTGGACACTTCAGAAATTTTTCTGCTGGTCCAAAGATTGAATATCCAATAACCTTTTTTCTACTACAGCAAACTAGAATTGTTCTATCTTTTAGCTCTGATATCAATTGTTTTTTTATTTTATCTTTTTGTTGATTTGGGAAACGGAAATCTAAGTAACCGACTCTTTGCATTACTTTTAATATCCCATCTATGTCGGCTTGTGAAGCTCTTTTGAATGATAGTTTTTGCATTTTTATAGATAAAATAATTACATAAATATTTCTTTTTAAGCCCTTCCCCTGCTCTCTCCAAGAACAACTCCCTGCGCAATCAGATGAGCTAATCTCAATGGCTCTGGAATTAAACTTCTTGTGCAGACAACTTTCAGGATTTTTTTAATACCTTCCAAATCAATTCCTGCAAACTGGACAAAGATATCTTCTATTTGAATAATTTTTCCAGCTTTTTCAATCAGCCTTATTTTATTTTTTCTATTGATTTTAACCAATATTTTTTTTATTTTTTGTATATCCGGCATTCTTCTTATCATCACAACAACCGGCAGTTTTGTTTCCTTGTTTAATTCCTTTATGTCAATAACATTAAATCCGGCAACTGCAATTCCGTTCAGAAAAATGCACTGGAGCTGGGGCTTGAACTTGCATTTGTTGATCATTTCAATGATTTTTTTTGTTGAGTCGCTTCCATCAACAGAGACTTTTGATGACAAGATTCCGTCAACATAAAGGCCGCCGCGCATGACAACGCCGACAACAAGCGCTTTAGAATCCTTAAACTTATCAAAAGGAGAATCGTCAATTCCAACAATCCTTATTTCTTGCTTTACCATCATGTTTCATTGTGCCTGGAGCATCCCGTAATGTGGTCATTGGCCATTCCGACTGCCTGCATGAAGGCATAGCAGATTGTCGGCCCGACAAACCTGAAGCCGCGCTTTTTTAGATCTTTGCTCATGGCTTCTGACTCTTTTGTTGATGCCGGAACATCATTCAATGACTTGAACCTGTTTTTTATTGGATTGTAACTGACAAACTGCCAAATATACTTGTCAAATGAGCCGAATTCTTTTTGAATTGCAAGAAATTTTTTGGCGTTTGACACTGCTGACTCAATTTTCAGCCTGTTTTTTATGATGCCTGCATTTTTAAGCAGCGTGTTAATGCATTTCTTATCGTATTTGGCTATTTTCTTCGGGTCAAAGTTATCAAATGCTTTCCTGTAATTTTCCCTTCTGCTTAATACGGACTGCCAAGCCAGTCCTGCCTGAGCGCCTTCAAGGATCAAAAATTCAAATAGTTTTATGTCGTCATGCAATGGCACGCCCCATTCTTTGTCATGGTATTCTATCATTAGCGTGTTGTTTCCGCACCATGCGCATCTTTCCATGCTATTCCCTGAATTCAATATCATCAACTCCAATAGCAGTTATCTATTCTTGAAGATTCCGCTATGATTTATTACTTTTTAATTCATTTCTGATGTAGCTCTCGATTTTTCCCGACATATTTATCCCGTTCTTTCTGCAATAATTCCTAAATTCATTCAATATATCTTCATCTACTGTAAATGAGATTCTTGTCTTGTAAGTTCTCTTCTTGAATTTTCCTGTCCTGTCAAGCTCTTCAAATACAGCTATAACATCCTGGTTTTTTGCGATTACTTCTTTTGCTTTTTCAAGGAACGATTGCATTTTTCATCAGCCTCATAATTTTGTTTATGTCATTTGTGTTTTTCTTTGCGATGCTCCAAACTAGTTTTATCAGCTTATCCTTATCATATTCCAAATTGTTATCTTCGAAATAGGTCATTATTACTATTATTGCGGTTCTTTTGTTTCCATCTTCAAAGCAATGATCAACTAACAAACTTCTAACTATGTAGCACAATTCATAAAGCCAGCTTTTATTCTGCTTTACAATTGAAAAGGCAAAATCTAGGCTGTCCTCATTATGGAACTTTCCGTTACTTCCAATTTCCTGATTTATGCTTATTAGGTCTTTTTTGTTTAAGTTCATTTTTTAGTTAATATTTATATATATAAATATATACTTATTATATATAAAACTTTCGGTTCTAAAAAAGCAAAAATTTAATAAGTATGTGCCAATTATTTGGATTGATGGACGAATTCCAACAATATTTGGAAAATTTACCCAAAAACCCAACTCCAAAAGATAGAGAATTTCTGGATGATGTTATGCAACCTTATGTTGTTAGTGATGCTATTGATGAAAAATTGCACGTCGAATGCGAAACTGTTTGTCCAACTAGAACATTTAGAGTCTATGTGCCATTGGAAGATGAATATGTTCAGTTTGATTTTCACCATGTTGGTTCTGAAAGCTCCCAAATGTGCGACGAGTTTAGGCAGCGAAGAATAGAAAGAGACTACAATCCAGGCTTAGCCAGAATTTTTTTAGATTTTAAAAATCATTTTGAAAAGATAGACCCATATAAAAGAATAGAGATTGCTGCAAGATTACGAAAATCTATTAAAGTATTTAATGACTTACTACCTGAATTGGTAGCTTTGTCAAGAAATATTTGAGAGAACAGCAGTTGAATAGCTATTCCCTAAACTCTATATCATCTATTATGCCATCTGAATCCAAGTCAATTCCCTCAACAACTTTGGCTTTAATGCCGGGATTGTGTATGTTGCCGTTTGTCACTTTCTTGAAATCCTTCAGAAACGCAATGATGGCTGCCCTTGTGCCGCTGAATCTTTTCCCGGCAACAACAAGAATGAATTTATCCTTGCTGAACGGGCTCCTTGCCTTTACAATCATGCCGCATTCATCCTGGGGATATGTTTCATTGCTTATTTCTGACTTTATGTTGCCGGCCTCAAATCTTATCGGCAGTTTTTGATTGGCTTTTTCCACAATCTTGTTGACAAGAGGGCCCCCTATGAGGATCAAATTTTTTTCCAGATCTTCATCCCTGACTTCAGTGTCAAGCTTGACATTGAATTTTGGCACATAGTTAAGAAACGTTCCAAGGAACAAAGCCAAGTCCATGCCGTAGTAACCATCTCTTGATCTTGCCTTGTCAGGACCGTGTGGATCGGGACTGCCGACAATAATCAAAGCGTCAAGCTGTCCGTCTTTGACAAACGGCTCAAGAAACTCAGATTCATTCCTTATCTGGGCTATCTTGCTTGTGCTTTCAAAGTCTTTAAATTTGACAACAAAGGCAGGCTCTGTCAGAGCATAAAAATTTGCAGTTGCCCCCTGCTTTGTTTCCCTTTTTGCGACTTTTATTATTCCTGCTTTCTCAAGGTTCCTTATGTGGTAATATATTTTCTGCTCGTGCATCTTCAAAGCTTTTGCTATGTCTATGGGGTACATGGCTTCCTTAGCCAGCAGATGGAGTATTTTCTGGGCTAATTCGGAACTGACTGATCCTGCATTCTCTGCGCTTATTTCTTTTGCAGGCAATGAATACACTTCGTTCTTCTGCTTGTCTATGATGAACATATAGAAGAAAAAGGCGAGCTACTATAAAAAGTTTTTTAATAGTGTTATAAATTAAATTAGATTAACCATATAGCAGCGCTGAAGTATTATAGTTATTTTTATAATACTACTATAAATTTTTTAATAAGGT
This sequence comes from Candidatus Woesearchaeota archaeon, assembly GCA_016188245.1. Lineage (GTDB taxonomy): Archaea > Nanobdellota > Nanobdellia > Woesearchaeales > GW2011-AR4. The sequence continues at coordinate 9,084 of JACPIE010000007.1, forward strand.
ATATAAATAAGCTGTGCTTACATGCTTTATGGAAATCTCATCTAAACTCCAAGTGCATCCTTTGTTCTTCTTTTTGGATGCACTTTTTATTTTAAAAATATGACTGAGGTGCTATCTTAATGTGCGGCATAGTTGGCATTGTATCAGCCAAAAATGTAAGCGAAAAGCTGCTTAACGGCTTGGCTAATTTAGAGTACAGGGGCTATGATTCTGTGGGGATGTGCTTTGTAAACGGCAATAAGCTTAATATTAAAAAAGGCATCGGAAAGCTTGATGAAGTGCACAAAAGGGTCAATTTCCTCAAGCTAAACGGGAACATTGGGATGGGGCACTGCAGGTGGAGCACGCATGGGGGAGTGACTGAAAAGAACGCCCATCCGCATGTTGACTGCAAAAATAAAATCAGCGTTGTGCATAATGGCATTATTGAAAATTATTCCGAGCTGAAAGAGATGCTTATCGGGAAAGGCCATAATTTTTATTCCCAGACAGACACTGAAGTCATTGCGCACCTGATTGAAGACTGCCTAAAGGGAAATAAAATTGAAAATGCAGTGAGGAATGCGCTGAAAAAGGTTGAGGGAAGCTACGCCCTCGGCATCCTGTTTGCAGACAGCCCGGACAAGCTGATTGCTGCAAGAAACGAAAGCCCTTTGGTAATTGGGATTGGGAACGGTGAAAATTTCATTGCTTCGGATGTTCCTTCGATTTTAAGCCACACAAAAAAAATGATTTACCTTGATGACAGGGAGATTGCCGTGCTGACAAAAGACAGCTTCAAAATACTTAATTTAGACGGAAATGAAAAGAAGAAAAAAATACACACCATAAAATGGAGCGCAGAAGCAGCCCAAAAATCAGGCTACAAGCATTTTATGCTTAAGGAGATTTATGAGCAGCCAAGGGCCATAGCAGACACGCTGAACGGGAGGATATCCAACAGCCATGTTATTTTTGAAAAGGAGCTTGGGCTAAGCGATGATTTTCTTAAAGGCATCAAAAGGATTGTGATACTGGCTTGCGGCACTTCATGGCATGCCGGCCTTATTGGTGAATTCATGCTTGAGGAGCTTGCAAAAATACCCACAGAAGTGGAGTATGCATCCGAGTTCAGGTACAGGCACGCATTATTAGGCAAAGAAGCCCTTGCTGTCGCAATTTCACAGTCCGGAGAGACGGCTGATACAATAGCTGCCCTGAAGGAAGCGAAAAAGTATGGAGTTAAGACACTAGCAATATGCAATGTAATGGGCTCTTCAATAACAAGGATTTCTGACGGAGTTGCCTATACAAGAGCCGGCCCGGAAATAGGGGTTGCCTCAACAAAGGCTTTTACAACGCAGCTTGCAGTCTTATATCTGCTTACAATCATGCTTGCAAAATTAAGGGAAACACTGAATGAAAGCCAGATTAAGGACATGATAGCCGGAATCAGGAAAATACCTTTGCAGCTGCAGTCCGTCCTGGATGAAGACAATGAAATTCTGAAATGCGCTGAACTGTATTATAACAAGCAGAACTCACTTTATCTCGGGAGAGGGATTAATTTTCCTATCGCTTTGGAAGGCGCTTTGAAGCTCAAGGAAGTAAGCTACATTCATGCCGAAGGATACCCTGCTGCCGAGATGAAGCACGGCCCAATCGCCTTGATAGACAAGAACATGCCTGTCCTGTTCATAGCGCCCCATGATGTCTTTACATATAAAAAAGTGCTCGGCAATATAGAAGAGGTGAAGGCAAGGGGGGGAATCATAATAGCGGTTGCAACCCATGGCGACAAGGAAGTTCCAAAAAAGGCAAATCATACAATCTTTATACCAAAAACATTATATACTTTAAGCTCGATTTTGGCAGTTGTGCCGCTGCAATTGCTGGCGTACTATATTGCCGACAAACTTGGAAGAGATATAGACAAGCCGAGAAATTTGGCAAAAAGTGTCGTAGTAGAATAGACAAAATGGAAGAAACACCCCATCCAAAAATATTGCCTCCGCATGTAGCAATGGCGTCTTTAATTGTGATTATTGCTCTTCATTATTTATTCCCAACTCCGCTTATATCTGAACCATTCAATCTTCTTGGGATCCTGTTCTTTGGGGCCGGGCTTCTTATCCTGTTCTGGTCCTTTGGGTGGTTCAAGAAAAAAGACACGCCAATTCTGCCCGGGCAAAAACCTTCTGCTCTTGTCATAGAAGGCCCTTACAAATTCACCAGGAATCCCATGTATCTTGGAGTTGCAACGGCGCTTCTGGGGATTGCTATTTACTTAGGAGATGCTCTCGCGTTTCTGGCCCCTATTGTATTATTTGCTTTTGTTAGTATAAAATTCATTCCAAGAGAGGAAAAGCTGATGGAAAGCCTTTTTGGCAAGAAATATCTTGACTACAAAAAGAAAGTCAGAAGATGGGTTTAGTTTCTATGAAAATAAGAAGGGCAAAATTAGTTGATGCAAAAGGGATTGCAAATGTTCTCGTGCAAAGCTATAACATAAAGAATATTGGGGAAGGCATTGGAGTTTTCAACGATGAAATCAAAAAATCCCACCATTACATTGTTGCTGAAGAAAACAAAAAGATAATCGGGATTGTGACATGGCTGATGCACGGGCTTCCAAAGCACCAATTATGCGAACTTGATAGGATTGCTGTATTGCCTGAGTACAGAGGGAAAGGAGTTTCAAAGCAGTTATTCAGCGCTTTGGTAAAAGACACAAAATCATTCTATAAAAAAAACAAATCAAGATTGAGAAAATTATATTTGCTCACTCATGCAGACAATTCAAGGGCGCAGAAATTCTATGAAAAGCTCGGATTTAAACACGAGACAACTTTAAAAGAGCATTATTATAAGGATAAGGATGAGTTTGTTTATAGCGTGTTTTTTTGATTGAGAATATTAAAATGAGTGAATTATGCATATCTAAAAGATAATTGTACTGGTTTACCATATGCACCTAAGTCCCTTGTTCTTGCGTAATCGTGAATTGCATTCGCTAATTCTTGAGTAACCTGCTTTCCATCATCTATAAGAGTTACTTTTATTCCAGGTATTCGTGATTGCAATCGACCAATTCTATCCTCTATAGTTAAAAAAGTTTTAGCAGCTACATCATCTAAGTTTGTAGTTACAATGCCGCTTCCAAATCGAGTTATAGCTTCATAATCCTCATTGAATAAAACTGGAAGACCTGTGATAGAGTTCGCTTCAAATTGAGCGCCAATGCAGTAAAATCTCATATGTGCGGCACGCATTGGTGTTGTTAACTTTATACCTGTTGTTAAATATATAAATTGATCAGCCACATCTACAAATTTTTCTTTGAAAGTTCCTCTAACAATTATTTCGTGAGTTCCTTCGCTTAATAGATTCTCTATAAACCCATCAAATGAGCTTGGCCTTATAGCTTCAGGATTAGATTTAAAGATTCCCATAATCAATTTTAAATAGCTTTCTATTTTAATATTTTACTATTTATCAGCCAAGACTACCCATACAATTAAAACAATCCAAGCAAATTCAGAAACTGCTCTTTACTTTCACACTTGAAATAAGGATTTGTCTTTTTCTCCCCTCCGATTGTGGAAAAAGGAATTTCACCATAGTCATGCCCGGGATAAACTTCAATGCCATCATCCAGTTTTTTCAGTTTTTGGAGGCTGCTGAACAGCTGCAACGGGTCTCCGCCAGGCAAATCTGTCCTTCCTATGGCATTGACAAACAATGTGTCTCCTGTAATCAGCTTATTTTCAGCAAGGAGGCAGATTGCGCCCGGAGAATGGCCCGGAGTATGCATGATTTTTATTTTTATTTTTCCAATTGTAATTTCATCATTGTTTTTCAATTTGTGAATCTGAATATTTGGGTTTTTTATTAATTTTTTTATTTCATCAGAATCGCCCTCATGAAAATAAACAGTTGCATTGGTTTTTGAGGCCAGCTCATCAGCTTTTTGGATATGGTCATAATGGGAATGTGTCAGTATTATTTTTTTAATCTCCAATTTTTCTTTTTTTGCTGCATTAATAAGCTTGTCAATCTCCCAGCCTGCATCAACAACTGCGGCCTCTTTTGATTTTTCGTCGCCGATAATATAGCTGAAATTCTGCATCGGGCCTGCATGAATCTGCCTGAATATCATTCTTTCACTTTCCTCGCAAAGCTCAAAAATCCGGAATGGCCCAGCCCTTTGCTTTTCGGCCTCACTCTTCTTTCTTCAACTTCCCATTCCCTCTCGACAATTTCAGCAGTTTTCAGATAAACAAAGCTCTCATTTTTCCTGGCTGCATTCACAAAGTCAGCAACCTGTGGAACACTTGGAGAGTATGAAACAAGAAATCCACCCGGCTTTAATGCCTTTGCGCAGCTTTCAAGCGCATTCCATGGCTCAGGCAAATCAAGAACTATGGCATCAATGTCTATGTCGTCAATTTCCTTGTAGATGTTTTTATTTTTTATTTTTATGTTTTTTAGCTTTAAAAATTCAACATTGGCTTTGACAATTTCAATAAAATCCTCCCGTATCTCATATGTAATCACTTCTTTTGCAACTGATGCCAAAAAGCATGCAACAGCCCCGGAGCCGGAGCCTGCATCCAAAACCCTGCTTTCTTTGTTGATTCCAGTTTCGGCAATTATGAGCCCTATATCCTTTAGCGGCATTATCTGGGCATCCCTCTTTATTTTCCTGTACAGGTCAATAAAATACGGGTCGAATATGAAAAATTCATTGCCTGTGTTGGATTTCAGCACATCACCTTCTTTTGCTTTTTTCAGGTCTTCCTTTTTGACAAAGCCGTATTGCGTATGCAAATCTTCATCCAGATTTTTTGCATAGAATTTCCTGCCCTGCCTTGTGATTATTACCTTCCTTATGTCCATGAAAAACATAGAAAAATCTATCCTATAAAAATCTAATCTAAAAAAGGCTTATTTTTTGCCCTTTTTAGGCATAACCTGGCAATGGCCGCAGCTAGGCATGGCCATCTTCAGCACTCCCTTCAAAATCAGCAGGACGCCGAGCACATGCCAGATTTTATCCGGCCAATAGGCTGCAGTGGCAAGCACGACAGCGCCTACAACTACAAACTTAGCAGCATGGCATTTTGCGCACACGCCTGAACAACAATCTTCTCCCATAAGGCACCTCCTTTGGTTTATTGGGTATATCCTCAAGCCCGGTATTTAAAAACTTTGCGATATGAGATATGAAAATATAAAAACGGGCCAGGGAGGGTGCACACCAATCTTTTGCAAAAACATTGAAGAAAAGCATGCAATGAGGGATTTGCAATCCCCCGGAACGATGGAAAAAACGGGCCAGGGAGGATTCGAACCCCCGACCTCCTGCTTAGAAGGCAGGCGCTCTTTTTGGATGAGGAAGAAATTTCCCGCAATAATCCAAGCTGAGCTACTAGCCCATAAGAGAAAAAGGAAAAAGCTTGTTTATAAAAGTTTGTTAGTAAACCAGCTCCTGCTTATGCCTCAGGATGTAATCCTTGAAATTATTGACAAACTTGGGCATCATGTTCAAAGTGCTGAAATCAGCTTCCCTGAATGGGCTTATTTTTATGTTTTTAATATTTTCTCCGGCAATTTTGATATTATCCGGGTTAAACAGGAAGTCTTTTCTTTTACGGGCATAATGTATTGTCGGAAGATTTTCAACATCCAGGCCAATCAGCCCGCACATCACAAAATCAAGGGCCACTGCGTCGCTTGACGCCCCCAAAACGCCTGCAAATTTTGCCGAGCCTCCGCATGGGCCGTTCCCTTCCATGCCTTGAATTCCGTCCATGACATTCAAAACAACCTTATTTCTCAACAAATAGTACAAGTCAAGCAGCATGTTTGCAAAGTGCTCCATGTTGGAATACTTCAGATGGTAAAATCCCCTTCTCGGGCCGGGCATTATGCTGTACAAATTCTTTACAGCCCCTGTAAAATAAAGCTGGGAATGCGTTTTTAATTTGGGCATGTTTATTATTGCATCAGCATCCTTAAAGTGGTGCGTCAGCGGGAATTCCTTGACAACAAATCCTTTTTCATTCTTTGCGGCTGCTTTTCCGCCGAACACGGCGATTTTTGCATCGTGCTTTTTGCAGATTTCGTAGATTCCGCATATCTTCATTGCTTCAATTGTATCGTCTATAAAAGGACAGTCGCCAACGTAAACTTCGCAATCCTGCCCTTTCAGAGTCTTGATTAAAGATTCAATGACTGAAGGATGGGTTGTTCCGCACTCCTCGGGCTTCATCCCCTTAACAATGTTCGGCTTCAGAAGAACTTTTTGCCCTTTTTTGATGAATTTTTTAATGCCGCCCAGATTTCCAATGAGCTTGCTTACAGATTTGTCAACTTCTTCCTGCTTGTAAGAACTGCATTTTTCCAGGCTGACGATAGACTGCATAAGAATAAGGTGCTGCCAATGTTTAAATAATTATTGTATCACAACTTCATCCCAGGAGCCTGCCCACATGGTGCAGTGCTTCTTGCCTTCCCAGAAATAGAAGCAGCTCTTCCCGAATTTTTCCCACCTGACGCAGCCTAAACATGATGGGGGAACATTCTTAGGCTTTTCTTCGGCTTTTTGCTCTGGCATTTTACTCCAAAAACTCTCCTTTCTTTATCTTATCGGGCAAATACTTTTCAGATATAAATGTTATGCCTTTTGAGCTTAATGCCTGGATTTCAAGCTTTGCGCCAAAATCCTTCATCATCTTGAATTGCCTTTGCCATGCCTTGTGTTTCGCAAACCAGTCGTAATCAGCCATCTGTTTTAACCTTGTGTAATCGACGTCTTTGAGCTTGATAAAATGCTTTTTTAGGTCATAATTTGTAACATCATCAGCGGTTATACCGAGAAATCTTGCGTTCTGCAAAGTCATTGTTTCTGACATGTGGGCAAGGTTTATCGAGCCGAATTTCAGAACAGAATAGATATAGAACCCCCAAGGATCAAAATCAGCCAAAACGTAAATAGGCAAATCATGCTCATCATTCAGCCTTTGCAAAAGCCTTCTTATGCCCCTTGTTGTCTGCCCTTGCGAAGTCACAATCAGGCAGTTCTGCTTTTCCCAGAACTTGTCTTCATGCAGCCTTTCCCATACGGCCTGCTTTTCCATGTAAATCACATATTTGGCCTTGACGCTTTTGAATTCAATATCCTCAACATTTGAAGGGATGCTCCATCCTCCGGAGCCCAGCTTTGACCAGTTGATTGAATCACCGGCATCTTCAACGACAACATTGCCTGCAACGCTTCCCATTTTGTTTGCGTTGATATGCATCTGCTCCCTTGAGCAGTCAGTTATCAGCTCAAGGTCCTCAATTGCGTTATCGCTTTCAGCCTGCTCATCAACAATGTTGGTATTGGAATTAGGGATTGTTCTTTTGGCCATGTAAAAAACATCCCTCAAGCTTGCGTGCTTCTGAACATCAATTAAGTTTTTGCTTACCTTGGCGACTTCAAGGGTCTGCATGAATTTTTTAGCATGCCCTACATTGAAAAAAGACCTTTGCTGCTGCTTTTTTCCAAGGCTCAGCGTCTTTGTCCTTTCATCAAACACAATATTTGACAGGCTTCTTAAAGTGAACTCCATGGTGGGGTTTCTGCCTTTTTCAATGTCCTGCACCAGCTTCAAGCCTAAAGACTCGAGCTCCTTAACCTGCTTCTTCTCTTGTTTCTTCATCTTGATGGCAGAAATTAAATCAATTTATATAATTAATCATTTTATACTAAAATAATCTGGCGAGAGCATTACAAAAGCTAAAAGGCAGCTGAGATGAAGTATCCCCTACGGCTTAAAGTCAGCTATTGGGGAGAAAGAGGAATATGCTAATTTTTTATATTCAGTGCCTACTATATTTTCAATATAGCCTTTCTGCTTGAGGCCGACAGAAGTTTGGGAGATTAAGCCGCGAGTGAAATTATCCCTTAAATCTGTAAAAGATTCAAAAAATTGCGAGGCGTACATAACGTTGCTTTCCGCAATTTTTCTTATTTTGAGATATCCGCCGGCAGAGGATTGTGGCAATACGTAACCTGCAATCAATCCAACTAGTACTCCAACTATTGCTGTTTTTCCAAGCCAGCTTATCCTGTATGCTTTAGCTTGGCCTTTGTTTTCACCTAACGGATGCCAATTTTTTAGCCTTTGCCAAATAGAATATGCTTTTGTTTCCGAAACTGCAGGACTTGGCTGTGAGATTGAAACATCTAATTTTTCAGCAGCTGTGGATTTGATCGGCAAACCATACTCTTCGGCAGCTGCTCTTTCCAAAGTTATAGCATTTCCGGCACTTCTGAAATCATGTATCTCAGGTTTTTGTTGTTTATGGGCGGAATAAATAATATCTTGTGGCAGGAAAGGTCTGCTAGCAATTTCCTCAAGAGTTATTAATCTTCTTTTTTCAAACGCTTTGGTTACGCCTGTTTTGTTCACTACGCGTTTCTGTTCTGGCTTAATGTAGGACAGCACTACCTCATCCATTTCTTTTAGTCCTTTGATTACCCTAAAATCAATTTCTTCTTGGGAAGCTATTTTAGAAATGGCATTTAAACTATGCTGAGATTCCGCTACCCTATACACCCAGGACTTGCCCTGGTATTTGCCTTCCCGAGCCAAAGCAATTTTATAATCATCTACAAATGATTTCAGCATGCTGCCCTCTGGCAAAGAAATTACAATCTCCCCATAAATTTTATCTATTTGCTCACGAAGGCCAGGTTTGCGCATATTTCTTTCACCAACTGCATATATCCAGGTAAGAATTAGGCTAATTAATTTTTAGACTCAATTATATGCACTAATGCATACAATGTTTATATTTTTTAAGAATGCAGTCTGAATTTAAGCGGATTTATTGATTTTCAGGATTTTCCTGTTGCGGTTTTACAAACTCCATCCTGTACAGCTTATCGTCAGAATCCTCTTCTTCAGTTATCTCTTGCTTTATTTCAGGCTTTACAAGCATTTTCTGCAAGCCGTTCAATATCTTTTCTTTTTTTTCTCCTGTCAGTGCTGCAAGCGAGTCTGCGACTTCTGGAATATAACTTTCAAACATATTGGCCCTCTCAAGCTGGTCTGAAATTTTGGTTTTTTTCCTTACATAAGCACCAAGCTGCCTGCCGCATTCCTGCAGGGCAAGCTTGATTTCCTTGGTTATTTCAGCATAATTGGCAATGGCTTCCTTGCTTTCGCTTGTAAACGGAACCCACACTGATGCCATATGAACTACAATGACAACCGGGCCAAAAGGAACGGAATCGCCGGACTGCTGCAAGCCATAAGGCTTCCAGTTTGTTTCCATTATTGATTTTGTCATTGCGCATGCCCCTTCCTGATAAAGCAAAGGCACCCTGTTTGCAAATCTCAGGATATTCACTTTTTCCTCTTTGGGTATTTCTCCGCCATAAGCGCAGGCAGCCTCGATGATGAAAGGGTTGCCACGATAAACAGAAGGCGCCCTGGATGCAGTGCAATAAAACTCCGCCTTAATCTCCTTTCTCAGCCCTTTCTCCATCAGCTCTTTTCCGATTGGGCTCAGGCAATCTGTCGGGGGCGCAATTATCTTTGTGTTTTGTATGCCATGAAGCAGCTTTTCAGCCATATCTCGGGAAACTTGAGAGGGCTTGGTATTGGGCAATAAGGCAGCATTGCTGCATATTTCTTTTGCAGTTCCCGGCCCAACCCTTGAAAATTCCGCCGATAAGAAGCTCTGCAAAGTCCTTGATTCTGTCCACCTGAGCTTGTCCATGAGCATTCCGAGCTCTATTCCATAAGGATGCGGCTTTATCTCGTGAGCCTGCTCCGGAAGCTTGTCTGTGGCTCTTGCGTAAATAACCTGCTCTGATTTTGGGTTGGTGTAGATAAGCGTGACATGTGGGTTTATGACAGCAGTCTGCTTTAAGTATTCATCAACTGACTGGCTGCCTTTTATGTATTCGGCTTCAAGATCAAGCTCAACTTTTGTCCCATGCTCCCTTGGCCATTCGGCAATTTCCTCTTTTGCAATTACCGGCTTGTTGTTTTGGGTGTCTATCCCAAGCTCAAAATAATGGGCTGGCTCTTTCTTTGACACTCTTGAGGTAATTTTTACAGGCTTTCCGGTTGTAAGCTGGGAGTACAGCACAGCAGCGCTTATGCCGATGCCCTGCTGGCCCCTCGCCTGCTTCAGAGTGTGGAATTTGCTTCCATAGAGCAGCTTCGCAAAAATATTCGGAATCTGCTTTTTCACAATGCCAGGGCCGTTGTCTTCTATTATTATTTTGTACTTGAATTCCGACATCTGAATCATCTCGATGCTTATCTCAGGCAGCACTCTGGCCTCTTCGCATGCATCAAGGGAGTTGTCAACTGCCTCCTTGACAGCCATGAGCAATGCCTTTCTCTTGTTGTCAAACCCGAGCAAATGCCTGTTTTTTGTAAAGAATTCAGCTACAGAGATTTCTTTTTGTTTTTTGGCTAGCTCGTATGCTATCGGCTCTTTAGCTTCTGTTTTTTGCTCCTGAGGCGGCATTTTACATCTCCATTATTGCCCTTTTTTTCATGTCCTTTCTCCTTCTCTCAAGCCACTTGTAAACATTTGCATGTGTTGATCCTCTGAGCAATGACTCAATTGCCTGCCTGGCATTTGAAGTGGATTCCGGCAATCCGATTATGCTTATTGTTTTGCCGAAAACTGATATGTTGCATTCTGCCAGTTCTTCAATCAGCCTTCTTGATTTGCCTTCTTTTCCTATGACTCTTCCTTTAAGGCGGAGCATTGCTTCCTTGGACTTGCCTACAAATTCGCTGACATCGACAACCTCGAATATATAATCCGGCTTTAGCAGCAGCTTTGCGATGTCTGGATTGAAGCCTCGGCCTATTGCCTTGATTATTTCCCTTGCGGCATACAACCCAAGAGCGTCTTCGCCGGACACGAAAACATCGCCTTCTTTTGAATCTATGCTGAGCTTTGTTTTTGTGGCTTCCTCTATCTCTTTCTTTATGCTGCCTTCCTTTCCGATAACTACGGCCACCCTGTTTTTAGGCACCTTGAGCTCATAAGAATATTCTATCATTTTGCAAATTGAAATCAGATTTATTTTTAAGCTTATTGCTTTATTTGGTTATTTCTTTTTTAACTTTTGCCTCATCAGCCTTTAATCCAAGCTTGCCAAAAAACCTGCATATGTTCCTTATGTCGCGCTCCAGAAACTCGCTTGCCCTTGAGCTTTCTGCTGCCGCGCATTGCGAAAAATCTATGAAAACGGGGGTTTCGCCGCAGTTCAGTATATTGAAGGCAGACAAATCTGAATGTACCAGCCCTGCCCTGTACAGCTTCTTCATGTTCAGGATTATCCTGTCAAAAAATTCTTTTTGGTTTTCAGGGATTGAATCTTTGAGCTTCGGCGCTATGAATCCGTTTTCCCCGATAAGCTCAAGAACAAGCACGTTGTTTAAAAATGCCAAAGGGGTCGGGACATTGACATTCACATGCCGCGCTTTCAGCAGGTTCCTGTACTCCCTCTGCACCCATGTAAAAATAATGTTTCTTTTGCCTTTTTTGATTTTTGTGTATCTTGGGTCGTCTTTTATGTAATCAAACATCCTGTTGAAGTCGCATGTTTCCAGGCGGTATATCTTTACCATTACTTTTGAGCCGTCTTTTCTTATTGCAGAGAATACGTTGCTTTCCTTGCCTACAGAGATGGGGCTTTCCAGCCCTTCAAAATGGCCCCGGGTTATGAGCTTGTAGATAGTCCTGTTTGTGAATTCGTCAAAAACATGGTGCATTGTCTTGAATTCTTTCTTCGGCCTGGGTTTATGGGACATGGCAAAAGGGATAGAAGTTTGCTATTTAAGAGTATTCTTTATGTTGTACACCACTTTAAAATGGTAAACTAACCGAAAGGTTTATATATCAGTTCCATTATACAGTAGTAACATAAACGTTGGGGAACGTTTGAGACAGCTTTTGAGATCAATATCACCTCTTTTTCCCTAGCAAGGTCTCGCAAGAGGCTTTGCTGGGGTTTTAAATTAAAATTCATAGATTCAGGAATATAAAATGGCAGTAGAAACAGATAGAACAGAAAGAGAAAAAGCAATTACTTTAGATTATTTGTGTGGCAACTCCTATAAATCCATTCCACAGCGCTGGAATGTACCAGTTAAAGATGCGAGACAAGTTGTCGAACAAACATCTCGTGGATGGAATGACCCACTTATAGAATTTTATAGGCAGACACCACAGAGAGATAGACTAAGAAACGCCGTCCATTTCTATTTATCTTATTCAAAACAGGGAGAAGGCCTTCCAAATGCCGAATTAGTTGAACAAAGTCATAATATTTCTTTGCATGACATTCAAAGTTTGATAATAGACCTAGTTATTGATCCTCTAGAGAAAGGATTGATAAAAGAAACACAATTGGATAGGATAGTTAAGGATAGGGGGCCTTTATCACCAGAGCAAAAACTTCTTTACGCTGTTTTCGGCAATGATGGCGGCTATCAAAGAGCTATTGGAATAGTGGCACCCATAATCAACCAAAAACTGAAAGAAGCTTATATGGAAGGCGGAAAAATAGATATTAAAAAAATTTATGATAGTGCTAGAGACGAAGTTTATGCTATGCTAAAAAGGGGGCTAAGACCCAGTGTACAAGAGTCTGCCATACAATTAGAGTCTCAAGATAGACAAGCTTTTTCTCAAGCGTTGTCTGTAAAAACGGAGGAAGCCTTACAAAAATTGAAGCCAAAAGAAGCAGACATATTAAAAAGAAGATTTGGGATTGGTTACGAGCCCCACACGTGGGAACAGGTAGCGGAAGCCTGGAACTACCGAGGAACATCAAGCCCTAGGCAAATTGAAGCCAAAGCATTAAGAAAGTTGAGGCACCCATTACGCTCTAAATATATCCGAGTATTTTTAAACAGCTAATTCTACAAAATTCCAAACATCAAACTAAACCTTTATATACATCCTTAACTTTCTAAATCAAAGCCCGTCACGAGAGTACCAAATGGAGCTCACGATGACATTCAAGCTATGAGCTTTGGGGTTAGTGTTACGGGCAACAATTATGATTAAAGGGCATTAGAACGGGCTTTTCATCGTTATCATTCACTATTATTGGTTTGAATTTTGGTGCTGATTAGGGATAATTAAGCTAGCTTGTTCTGAATGCTTAAAACTAAACTGGGGAAGCTATTATGTTCATCAATCAATCTCATCAAATTAATGGATTTATTGATTAGGTAGCTTCTTCTATAAAATAAAAACTCGGAGGTAGGATTAAAATGGGTAAAATAAGCCCTGTTACGGCAAAATATATTATTCATACAAACATAGACATAGAGGGAGTTGTTGACAGGCCCGATGTAATCGGGGCAATTTTTGGGCAGACAGAAGGGCTGTTGGGAGCGGACCTTGAGCTCAGAGAACTTCAGAAATCAGGAAGGATCGGAAGGATAGAAGTCAACACAGAGACGAGAACAGGCAAGACAAAAGGCACAATCATAATACCCTCTTCTTTAGACAAGGCTGAAACGAGCATTGTCGGGGCTGCCTTGGAGATAATACAGAGGATAGGGCCGTGCAACGCCAAGCTTGAAGTCACAAACATAGAAGATGTAAGGATAAGCAAGAGAAGCATGGTTATTGAAAGGGCAAAGGAACTGCTCAAGAAAATGATGGAAAACACAATGCCGGATTCTCAGGAATTGGCAGATGAAGTTTCTGCCTCTGTGAGGGTAATGGAGATTGTGGAATATGGCAAAGACAGGCTGCCTGCAGGCCCTGCAATAGATGAAAGCGATGAGATTATTGTTGTTGAAGGACGAGCCGATGTTATTAATCTGCTGAAGCACGGATTCAAGAATGCAATTGCAATCAATGGCACTTCAGTTCCTGAAACAATTGTTGAAATATGCGGAAAAAAAGTTGTAACAGCTTTTGTTGATGGCGACAGGGGAGGCAATCTCATTATAAAAGAGCTGACCACTGTGGCTGACATAGATTTTGTAACGAAAGCGCCTGACGGAAAGGAAGTTGAGGAGCTTGCGAAGAAAGAAATCCACAAAGCATTAAGGAGCAGGATTTCCGGGGAGCAGGCTAAGCTTGAACTGTCAAGAGAGCCTGAAAGAACATCTATGGAATTTGTCAAAAGGCAGCCTTATTCCCAAAGCCACCATTCGCAGCAATTCCAGAGGCCAATGCATAGGCAACCATCATACCAGCCTGCGCCTAATATCAGGAGAGTGCAAATCTCAAATGAGGAGAAAGGAGCGTTTAAGTCCATGCTTGAAGACTTGATCGGCACAAGGGGGGCAGAGATACTTGACAGCAAGCTCTCAGTGCTTGGCAAAGTTCCGATTAGCGAAGTTCAGACTGCCCTGAAGAGCATAAGCAATGCCCATGCTGTTGTATTTGACGGCAGCATTGAAAGGGAGATAGTAAAGGCTGCGGAAGAAAGCAATGTGAAATTTCTTGTTGGAATGGACTCAAAAGTGAGGCAGAATGAGACAAGAGTGAACTTGCTGACTGTGGGCGAATTAAGCTAGATTTTTTGACAGGCTTTTTTCGCAGGCAGGCATTTTATTTAGCCTGCAAAAATTTGCCTTTATGGATTCGGGAGAGTGCACCCCGCTGAATTTGACCTTGTTATTGACCAAAAAGGTAGGGAATGTTTTTATGCCAAGCTCCTTGGCAAGGCTGCTGCTGCCTGAATACTTCTCAAATTTTACATCTTTAAAAACAGCTAAAAATCCATCCAGATTCTTCTCTGCCCTCGTGCTTGCCTCATCTCCAGGATTAGCAAACAAATCAAGCTTGTTTGGAATGTTGTCCCTCTTAAAATAAAATGCAGAGCCTGCTGTATTCTCATTTAAAACATATGAACCGTTCTTTTTGGAAAAAATCTGCTTGAACTGATTAAAATTTTGCTTTTGAGTTATATTTTCATCCAGTATGTACAGCGGCAATAATTTCGCATCAGATTTTTCCGCAATAGACCTGCCTTCATTTGTGCTGTAATCGATTTCCCTTGCATTCAAATCTCCAAACCAATTTTCCAGAATCGCAATGATTCTTTCCGTATCGCAATTAAAGCAGTTTTTCCTGTCATTTATGACAAGCAAATTTGTCTTGGGCGCTTCCTTGATTTCCTGCACCGGGTTTAACGGCACAATTTTTTCGTTTTGCAGATTGATGTCCTTGAAAGTGGAATACAGGAAGAAAGCTGCAAGCAGCAAAACAACAAAAACAATGCTGTACTTTAGAAACTTGCTGTCTTTTTTACCGCTGATTTCTTTGCTTGGTTCAACATACTCCGTCCTTTCTGATGAAGTGGCCGGTACCGGCTCAAAATGCTCATGTTGCTCTTCCTGGATGACCTTTAACTTTAGTTTTCCACCTTCATTGTGGATGATGGATTCATCTGTTTTTGGAATTTCTTTTTTTTCTGCAGCTTCATTTTTTTGCCCTTCTTTTTGGTTTTGTGGTGGCTTTGCCATCTCATGCAGCTTTTTTTCTATCCTGTCCCTGCCTTTCTCAAACTCCTCCTTGCTTATGACTTCGGCTTCAAAGCTTTCCTTCAAAAACCTCAGTTCCTGCTCCAGCCTCTCTTTTTGAGTCCTGTCGTCCATAAAGAATCAAGCGAGCAGATTTCAAAGTAATACATAAATCTTTCTAATAAGGATTGGTAATTTTATTACTAATGAGTTTCAATAAAAGCATTTATAATGTTATGCTAATGTGGAATGAATGTACGAAATTCTTATTGGCAGGAGCGAGGCTGATAAGGAAAAATACGGAAATCAAGCAACGATATTTCTGGGAAAGCATTACATAAAAATGGGCCAGACAGTTTCTTTGTCAAACAAAGTTTATCTTGATGTTGCAAAATCCCATGTAGTTTTTGTAGTGGGCAAGCGCGGCAGCGGCAAATCATATTCGCTTGGCGTCATTGCAGAGGGCATTTATGATTTGCCCGATGAAATCAGGAAAAATCTTGCTGTTGTAATGCTCGACACAATGGGGATTTACTGGACAATGAAGTACCCAAACAACAAGGAAAAAGAGCTTCTTGATGAATGGGAGCTTGAAGGAAGAGGCATAAATGTACAGATATTTACTCCGGTAGGATATTTCAATGAGTACAAAGAGAAGGGGATTCCGACTGATTTTCCGTTTTCCATCAAGACAAGCGAGATTAACGCGGAAGAATGGTGCATGATTTTTAATGTGGCAATCACGGAGCCGATTGGAATTCTGATTGAAAGGGCTGTCAATAATTTAAAAGAGGAAAAAACAGATTATGGCATTGAAGATCTTGTTAAGGCAGTTGCTGAAGATGAAAGAAGCGAGCAGAATATCAAAGACGCTGTTGAAAACAGGTTTTTGGTTGCCGAGAAATGGGGATTGTTCAGCAAGGAAGGGACACTGATAGAGGATTTGGTGGTTCCGGGGCAGGTGACTGTACTTGATGTCAGCGCTTATGCAACAACTGCAGGAGCTGAAAACCTGAGGAGCATGGTCATCGGGCTGGTTGCGCAAAAGCTGTTTGTCCAGCGGATGTCCTCAAGGAAGGCAGAGGAAGAAGCAGCAATAGCTGAAGAGATTCATTTTTTTGAGGAGGAAACTGAAAAGAAAAAAGAGCCAATAGTCTGGCTTGTGATAGATGAAGCGCATGAGTTTTTGCCCAACAAAGGCAGGACTCCTGCAACTTTGCCTTTGATGACGGTGATTAGGGAGGGGAGGCAGCCCGGAATCTCACTTGTCTTGGCGTCGCAGCAGCCCGGTAAGATACATACGGATGTGATTACCCAGTCGGATATAGTCATTGCGCACAGGATAACTGCAAACATAGATGTGCAGGCTTTGGGAGGCCTGATGCAGAGCTATATGAGGGAAGGGCTTGACAAGCAGCTCAACTTACTGCCGACAGAGGAAGGGGCAGCCATAGTGTTTGATGATATAAATGAAAAGCTCTATCCGATAAGGGTAAGGCCAAGGTATTCGTGGCATGGTGGAAGTGCGCCAAGCGCGCTGCCTAAAGTTAAGAAAGTTTTTGAGATTTGAATTCACAATCTCTTAAAAAACTCCATCTTGTTAAGCTGCAGGACTATCAAAATCAGGACAACTGCGATTATTGCCATCAAGTAATACCCCAGCCCTATTGTCAGGCCTACTGCCGAGACTGCCCAGATTGATGCAGCTGTTGTTAAGCCATGAACTTCGCTTTTTGATCGGAAAATCGTGCCTGCACCGAGAAAGCCTATGCCTGTTGCAATGCCTGCAATAATCCTTGCCGTTTCATTCGGCAGTGTTTCAAGGGCTACAAGCACAAACAAGGCAGAGCCAAGGCAAACAAGCATATGAGTCCTTACGCCTGCAGGCTTATGCACAACCTCCCTTTCAAGCCCGATAAACCCACCTGCCACGACCGAAAGGGCCAGCCTTATGAGAACCTGAGCGGATTCAATCATTTTAATGCTTCTTTCTGTCCATCTTAAGGTCCCAGTCTGACGGCGCATACGTCATTGACACCATTGCAGCCACAAACATAAGGGTAAAAAACAGGACAAAGGTGAATCCCCAAGTTCTTGAGTTCGGCAGGATGTAAAAAGCAGAAATCAAAAAACCCACAATGCTTGTAATCATAAAAGCCCCTGACAAAGGCGCTATGTTGAATTCTTTTTGATGCATTGATAAAACCTCTTTTTTATGTTTATTTGATATTCAATTATTTAAACTTAACGAAAATTTTTGAATTTTCGTTAAGTTTAAATTCGAAAATCAGTGAGTTGTGAGCGAATTCGCAAAAAAACAAGCTCATTCGCATATCGGGATTTTCTTTATTTAAACTTAACGAAATTCAAGCTGCCAATATGCTTTCTTGCCTGCTCGATGCCTTTGACAAGATTGTCCATAAATTCTTCCATTTTCTGGCATGCAATCTCCTTCAGCTCGCCGCTTGTCATTCTTCCGGATTTGTATTCTTTGTATATCTTATTTAATTCGCCATCATCTTCGACAAGATGCTGCTTAAGCAGCTCAAAAACCATGTCTTTTTCAATGATTGCTCCGAGTTTTCTGTGCTCGTCTAATGTGTCTCTTCCGCCGGACAGAGCATTCTTTATTTTCCTCTTCACGGATTTTATGTCTTCAGGCAGCTCTATGCAGCTTTCCGGCTTTGATTTGCTCATCTTCATATCACCGTCTAAGGAGGGAGTGTATTTGTGGTAAAGGGAAGAAGGCAAAAAGAATTTTTTTTCCTTTAATCTTCTTACAATATCGCGAGTCAGCCTCATGTGGGGGTCCTGGTCAATTCCAACTGGGATTATGCCAGGCTTCCTTTCTTTAAATTGGGGGTATAAAATATCGGCAACCTGCGCCATTGCCGCCATGATTTTGCCGGGATCGGCGCTTCCATAGATTGCCTGGAATTCGTTCAATGTTATTTTCTTGGCAAATTCATAAGCATGGTTCATCACTTCCTTGTTTTCTGACTGAAAATAAAACGTCGTTTTTTTGATGTCCAGGCCAAGGGCAATATACGCAGGAATGTGAAATTCCAGAGCCCTTTTTCTTGCCTCTTCCAAAGAAACTCCTCTTGCAGAAGCCGCCTCCAAATCCGCAACCAAAATGTACGTTTGAGCGCCATGTTCTTGGAAATACTTTATGTTTTCAACAACCATCTTTGTACCGAAATGTATTTTCTCATTGGAGGGCATTATCCCGCTCAGCACATAGTATTTTTTCCTGTGCCTTATTGCATCAGATATTATTTTCATGTCCCTGCCTGCAAACACAACATTGCGCCTCATAAGCCTGTTGGGATTAGGAAACGAGCCGGCATCAAATATTTCCAATCCAAAGTCTTTTATTATTTTTTCGTAATCTTCAAGCAGGCTGGAGCCCCAAGGGTCTATTATTTTTTGCTTCATAGAATTTAACTTTATACATATTTATATAAATCTTTTTAAAATAAGGTGATTAAGACTCCTCCAATCAGCATTATTACCGTGCCTATAAGCGCATTTTTTATGTTTTTCTCTTTAAAGTAAAAGTATCCTATGAAAATGCTGAATATGAGGCTGCTTCTTTTTATGGAGATTACATAAGATGCAAGTGTAAACAGCATTGCGTAGGATGAAAGGAGGGTCATAAATGCTGATGCGGCTCCAAGAAACAATAACATTTTGATGTTCTGCCTTAATTCGGTGAGTTTGCCCCTGAAATTAAAAAACAGGAACGGCAGCATGATTGCCGATGTGAACAAGTAAGTCATAGAAGTGAAGTACACCGGATTTGATTCAATAATCCCTTTCTTGTACAAAGTTGCGGTGATGCTCCATATGAATGAAACAACAATGACATATAGCGAGCCTTTTATCTTGAACAGGGCGGCAAAAGGCTCAAAGAAGCCTTTGCCGTTCTTGATGTTTATGATATATGCGCCAACGACAATAAGCAAAATTCCAACAAATCCCCATGCCGAAGGAATCTCTTTCAGTATGATGTATGAGAGCAGAACCAAAAACAGAGGAGTAAGGCTGAGCATCGGCAGCGACACTGATATTTTGCTTGCCTGAAGCGCCTCCAGGAGCATATAGCTGGAAATCAAAAGGAGTATGCTGTTTAACGGTATTATCCAGTACAGATTATTGCTTATATTTTCAGGAAAGCTAAAATACAGAAAAACAAGCAGAAAAGGAATTGCAAATGCGTAATGCACCCAAACCACTATTGAGCTGTTTACACCTTTGAGCTTCTTCATTAAAGCGAATATTATTGCATCTCCCAAGCCGGACAAAACTGAAAGGATTATCCAAAGCATTTAAGAATCACTCCGTCATTTTAGGGCATCCATTATTTCCTTTATTGCCGCAACCCTGTCTTTCTTGCCGAATATTGAAGTGCCTGCAACAAAGACATTTGCCCCTTCGTCAAAGGCAATCCTTGCAGTGTAAGGGTTGATGCCCCCGTCAACTTCAATGTCCAAATTCGGCTTTAATTTTCTTAATTCCCTGACCTTTTGCATCGCTTCAGAAATGAATTTCTGCCCCGCCCATCCCGGCTCTACAGTCATTACCAGGACCATGTCAACCATGCCAAGATACTTTTTTATCTTTTCCAGCGGTGTTTTAGGCTTTATTGAAACGGCAGATTTGATTTTGCTGCGCCTTATAAACTCCAGCTGCTTTGCAGGATTTTTGCAGGCCTCCTCGTGTATGGTTATTGAATATGCGCCTGCATCGATAAAACTTTTCAGATAGGAAAGGGAAGGCTCATGAACCATAAGGTGCGCATCAAGGGGAACTTTTGTCTTGATTGTCTTGACGAATTCTGCATCAACTGTTGTTGGCGGCACAAAAATTCCATCCATTATGTCGACGTGTATCAAATCAGCGTATTTTTCAACTTCCTTTATTTCTTTGTTTACCTCGGACAGGTCAGCGGAAAGTATTGAAGGTGCGATTTTTATGCGTGGCATTTTAAGAAAACAAATTCTTGGCTAAATTTAAAGCTATCTCTCTTTTTTTAGGAAATGCCGCCATACTCATTTTAAGATGGAAGCAATTGCCGGAGTCTGTGATGAGCAGCCTGTTGTCATCAATCCATGTCTGTTTGTCAAACCTCAGGAAAAAGTCGAGGTTTTC
Source organism: Candidatus Woesearchaeota archaeon (assembly GCA_016188245.1). Classification (GTDB taxonomy): domain Archaea; phylum Nanobdellota; class Nanobdellia; order Woesearchaeales; family GW2011-AR4. The sequence goes on from JACPIE010000007.1 coordinate 29,738, forward strand.
ATCCAGCCTTGACTCAATTTGATCAGTTATCTTTTCTTTTTGCTCTTTGTCAAGCTTGCTTAAAAAGGCTTTTAAAAATTTATTGATGGAATTTTCCTTTGCCAATACTGCCTCGAATATCTCTATCTTTTCTTCATTGAAGCCTTCGGCATTTGTTTTTTTTATCTCCACTTTGCCGTCCTCTGGATTGAAAGGAAAAAATTTCAGCATAGAACCAAGAATAGATTTACCATCCTCAGTTTCATAAGAAAAAACAGTAAGTTTTACAAGGTGAACATATTTCATAACTTTTCAAGCAAGCTTATGGCATTCCATATCTGAGTTCTTGTGTAAGGCTGCAGATTCACGTCGTTTGAGATTTCGTCAAGCTCGTTAAGGGTTTTATTCACCTTGATGGAGAGCTCAACTTCTTCCTTTAAAGTGCTTATGGTGAATTCTATCTTTGTCCGGACATTTCTGGGAACAGTAGGGTCGTCCTTTACTTCTCCCAGTATGATTAGGAGATTATTCAGTTCAATAACTTGTTCTGCCAGGTTCTCCATAGTCAATCTTCCTTTTTTATTTTTTTAAGAATTTCCGCCTGGAGCGCTGAGGCTTTTTCCCTTACCTGGGATTCCTGTTTTTCCATTGTCCTTATCCTCAACTCCAGCATCTCCTTCTTGGACTGCAAATCGGCTTTAAGCTCATTTTTGTCAGACTCAACCATTATATTGCCGACTATCTTGTATGCCTTGTCTGTGCCTTCAAGCTCGCCCAAAGCAGACTCAATTTCAACCAATTGGGACTGGAACTGCTGCTTTTGCCCCAGAAAGCTCTGAAGGCTCTGCTCAAACATCTGCAACTGGCCTATCTTCTGCTCTGTTTCTTTGGAAACTTCCATTTTATTTATAAAATCAGATCAAAAATTGCTTGGGATTATCTGGCTTTTACCTTCGTGGTTACGCCTCTCGGCTTGAAAAGTATTTTGCTCCCGCAATACGGGCATCTGACTCTTTTTCTCAGGTAGTCCATGGAAACTTTCTTGTTGCAGTCAAAGCATTTGTATTCTGCCATGATGTTACGCCTCCTCTGACGCTTCTTCAATTTCTTCTTTTATGATAGCCGGCTCTTCAACCAATTCAGCGGCCTCTTTTTCTATTATCCTTTTATTGACTGAATATGCCTTGCCTGTGAATTTCGCATTGCATTTCCTGCAGTGCCATATTCCGACAGCAACCCTCTTAACGGCAGTTTTGCTGCAGTAAGGGCATTTATGCAGCTTTCTCTGCTCAGTTTCTATTTTAGAAAATTTGAGTTTCGGCTTCCTGCCATATCTTGCTCCGAACCTTTTTACGCTTCCCAGCTTTTCTTCAGTTGCTTTCATCTTTGCTCCTAAAATGGGGCTGCCCGGAGTTTCATAACCTTATTAAGGTTGTTTTGAACCGGGGTCTTCTGGTCCCAAACCAGAAAGGATGTGTCCAAGCTACCCTACAGCTTCATGCTTTTTTAAAGTCCCATGCTTGGGAGCTAGTTTTAGCCCCACCTATGAGAATTAATCTTTCATTTTTAAATCTATCGTTAAAGCTTATCTCTTTAGCGAATTGTCCTAAACTATTCTGCTTAATCTTGAAATACAATCCTTTAGTAATTTTTCCGTCTTTTCGTAAATTGCCTTTGATTGACCAGATTTCAATAGACTATATACTAAACTTGGATAACATTTCCCTCAATTCTTCCACAAATTCTAATCCGTTATCGAGCAAATCTTCAGTTTTATAGACACCAAATCTTATTTTTGGTTGTTTTTCAAACCATATGCTCCCTTCACAGTCAAATGCTGTCCTTAAGTATTCTCTTGCAAATTCTGTATTCTCTTTTATCCATTTAGGCACTAAAAAAGATTTAGAAACTTTATTTCCTTTCGGCACTCCAATTTTTTTAAGATATTTGCAGATATCTCTGCTAAACACCCTATATTTTCTGGCTGTGCCATTCCCCATTCCATCTTCATATTTTCCTTCAATATTAAATTTTGTATAAACTATTTCTCTAAAATTTGACAATGTGGCTTCATTTTTCGAGCATAAATAAAAACATTTTAAGTCCTGTGCCAAATGCCCGTCAAAAGTTAAATAGCTAGCTAATTTGGCTAAATTTTTATCAAATTCTAATTCGTTACCAATTTTATACATTTAAATCACCGAGCTTTATCTAGTTGAAACTGCGTAAATGATTTTAGTTTAAATACTTCGCGTGAAGATGTCCAGTGGTGTTCTGGTATCTATTTTAAAAACTAGAAATAATAATTTGACAGTTGAGACAATGTTCGAGATGATTTAAAATGTAGAAATAGAATCAAGATTTTTAATTGGCTTGATTTTATCCAAAATCGCCATATCTTCATTTTTAAATGTTTTGAATTAATGCTTTCAATTCAAAGCCCGGAAAATCGTTGATTTTTGGCGTATTGCTTAGCCGCATGCTTGTTTTTAATTTGGATGAATAATCGTCTCATTTTAAGCCATGCCTTAATGCCCTGAGAAATAACTCAATATTTATAAATCATGGAAATTCCTGTGTCCATCATGGCACTCACAGAAGCGCAAAGGTTCCACATGAAGAAATTCGTCAAGGAACTGGAGCAATACAAAGGAAGGCATACTGAGTTAGTCAGCGTATATGTTCCCCAGGACTATGACATGAATAAGATAATAAACCATCTTGCCCAGGAGCAGGGAACGGCATCAAACATAAAGTCTTCATCTACAAGAAAGAATGTTACTGATGCGCTTGAAAGGATGATACAGCACCTGAAGCTGTTCAAAAGAACCCCTCCAAACGGACTAGTTGTGTTTTCCGGCAATGTGGCCCAAAGGGAGGGGCAGCAGGATTTCAAGGTCTGGAGCCTTGAGCCGCCTGTGCCCTTAAGGACAAGGATTTACAGGTGCGACAAGGAGTTTGTGCTTGACATTCTTAGGGAGATGTTAGAGGCAAAGGAGGTGTATGGGCTGGTTGTCATGGACAGGAGGGATGCAAACATTGCATTGCTTAAAGGCAAAACCATTGTGCCGATAGTAAAGACGCATTCAGAAGTGCCTGGAAAATTCAAGGCAGGAGGGCAAAGCGCTGCCCGTTTCAGCCGCCTGATAGAGGGCGCTGCAAAAGACCATTACAAGAAAGTTGCAGATTACATGAAAGACACATTTTTGCACATGGAAGGCTTGAAGGGGATAATTGTCGGTGGGCCTGGCCCTACAAAATATGACCTGGTTGAGGGAGACTTCATAACAAATGAAGTCAAGAAGAAGATAATTGCAGTCAAGGACTTAAGCTACACAGGCGAATTTGGATTAGAGGAGCTGCTTGAAAAAAGCCAGGATGTTTTGGCCGAGGAAGATGTGATGGAAGAGAAAAAGATTGTGGGCAGATTTCTTGAGATGCTTGCAACAAAGCAGAACATGACTGCTTACGGCGAGGCTGACGTGATGAAGAAGCTCGCCATGGGCGTTGTTGATATTTTATTGCTTTCGGAAGATTTAAGCGATGAAAAGATTGAAGAGTTTGAAAAGGCAGCCAAGCCGGTCGGCACAAGCATAAGGATAATTTCAACCCAGACAAGGGAAGGCGTCCAATTAAGGGATTTGGGGAAGGCTGCTGCCATCTTAAGGTATGAAGTGCATACCTAGACGAAATTAAATAATTTAAACTACGAAATTGGCGGGCCTCTGCTAAATTCAACTCTTGCTCTTTGGAATACCTCATCGTTATAAATAAAACCAACTCTTAGGATTCTTGCAACAGTTCCTCTCGGATACTCTGAAATTATACCTCCTTGCTCAAATTCCATCGTATTATGGTCAATTCTATCTTCTGGTTTTGGCAAAATTAACTTTGTTTTGGAAAGAATCATCATTCGATCAAAAAGCTTTCTTAATTTTGAATCGCTTAATATTTGAAGAAACGGTCCTTCATGCGGAAGGCACACTATTGTGGCGTCCCTTAGAGAAGCAGTATTTATTTCAAACCCCCTGGATATCACATCTGGATGGATTCTTCCTATCAAAATGTCTGCAATCGATTTGTGATATTCTTTATAACTTCTATAAATTTTGACTAAGTCGTCTATTTTTGATTGCGGAATAGTTGGAATTCTATCTTTTCTAGATTCAGCTAGCTCTTTGATATAATCATGAAATGCAGTTAAGAACTCTCGAAGCAATCTTTCAAGCTCTATTAGTCTTTCCTTTATTTCTGGTTGCAAATTCCACCTTTCCTTAATGTTAATTTTTATCTTTGCCAGCTCCTGCAATATATATTCTATATCGCTGCGAATTCTTGCGTACCAGTGCTCGTCTGGATGCATATTTTTTATTAATTTTATAAATTCTTCTACATGGGATTTATATTCTGGAGAATCTTTTTGTAAATTTGGAATAGCCTCAAGAACTCTTAAAATTTCTTCTTCAGTGTTTTCGATTTCTCTTTGTAATTGTTCTAGCTCATCTCTTTTTTCCCAAGCATAGGCAACACTGATTTTAATGTCTGGCTCAATCTCATGCCAAATTCTAATAATTTCTTGACGAAGTTCTTCGGCATCCATGATTGAATAACTTTTAATATACATTTATAAAGTTTCCTTTAATTTATGGATAGAAGATAACAAAATAATTAAAAATTAACAAATGCCATCTTTAATCGAAGAAGCATTCCACGAACTCTATCCAGATAAAGAACTAAAATATTCTATTTCTCTGAAATACTCAAGAAAATTCAGCCCGTACAATGCAAACGTCAAGAGATACGGCAATAACCTGATTTTCAGCCTGAGCAGGGATTGGAAAAAAATAAGCAAAGAGATACAGATTGGATTGATACAGGAACTGATGATAAAAATTTTAAAAGAAAATGATAAAAATAAAAAAACGATTAATATGGAGCTTTATAATGCTTTTTTAAAAAACGTGCACATAGCAATCCCAAAAACAAAAACTGATGAAATTCTTGACGCGTCTTTTAACAAAGTTAATGAAGCTTACTTTAACGGCATGCTTGACAAGCCAAATTTGCAGTGGGGAAATGACTCAACAAGCAAGCTTGGATCTTACGAGTACGGCTCCGACACCATAACAATAAGCGCAATCTTCAGAAATGAAACCAGCCTTTTGGACTATGTGATGCACCATGAGATGCTTCACAAGAAGTTCAAGTTCGAGAGCAAGAACGGAAGGCATGTGCACCACAGCCCTGAATTCAGGAAAATGGAAGCAAAATTCGAAAACAGGGATATGATGGAGAAGGAAACAGCAAGGCTTGCAAAAAAGCACAGGCATGGATTTGGATTGCTGAATTTTTGACAAAGTTTAAATACACTTCAGATAAACCAAGGCAGGAATAAAAATGAGCGAAAAGTTTCTTCCCCTGGCTGCAATGGAAAAGCTGCTGAAGCAGGGCGGCGCAGAAAGGGTGTCTGACAAGGCAAAAATGGCCCTGAAAAATGCCATTGAAGAGATAGCGAATGGAATAGCTGTCAAATCAATAAAGCTTGCAGTTCATGCCGGAAGAAAGACAATCAAATCAGAGGACATCAAGCTGGCTGTCAAGGAATAAAAATTTGTTCTGCACGCTCCATTCACCAATAATAAAAATAAAAGACAGGATTTAAGCATAATCTTTATAAATTAACTCAAGATTCTTTTTAATCTAAAAAACGGTCAGGTGAGCAAATGGCAGACACGAAGGCGGTTTCGGCCAACAATGTGCAGAAAGGCAGCTTTATTATTTTGGACGGGGCTGCATGCAAGGTTGTTGATGTCGAGATCTCAAAGCCCGGCAAGCACGGCCACTCGAAAGTAAGGGTTTCTGCCGTTGGATTGGTGGATGACAAGAAAAGGATTGTTGTAATGCCGGGGCATGACAATGTTGAAGTGCCAATCATAGAGAAGCGAAATGCGCAAGTCTTGAATGTCCACGGGGAAATGGCGAATGCAATGGACTCGGAAACTTATGAGACATTTGACCTGAAGATTCCCGAGGAATTCAAAGGGCAGGTGGCTGAAGGGTCTTCTGTCCTTTACTGGGTCATAATGGACGAAAAAGTGATAAAACAAGTGAAAGGTGCTGACTGATGGTTAAGTTTCATGAAGCTGACGTAAGGAAATTCAGAAATGTCTTTGTGTGCAGGAAATGCAAGACAAAAATCAAGTCTCCGAATATGAAGATTATACAGGGCAAGACCAGCTGCAGAAGGTGTGGCAGCAAAGTTTTCAAATCTGTAAGAAAGAAGTAAGATGCTTGATTTCCAGACAATTGCCGCTATTGGTTTTCTTATTATCTTAACAATTTTTGTTTTTGTGAAGAGAAAAAACCTTGAAACAAAGCAGATCATCCCTTATTTTCTCTATTTCTCGATGTACAGGACAAAATTGGGTCTGAAGCTGATGGACTCGCTGTCCAAAAGGTACAGAAAAAGCATGTCTTATATCGGCTATTTTGGAGTTGTAATCGGGTTTATCGGAATGGTGATAATCAGTTACGGGCTGATAAGCAACATCTATGTACTGTTTACAAAGCCTGAAGCTGCTCCGGGGGTTGGACTGGTGCTGCCTTTCAAGGCAAAGGGCGTTTTCTTTGTGCCGTTCTTTTACTGGATAATCGCGATTTTTGTCATTGCCGTTGTGCATGAATTTGCGCACGGCCTGATTGCAAGGACTCACAATCTAAAAGTCAAGTCCAGCGGATTTGCCTTTCTTGGGCTGGTGATACCGATAATACCTGCTGCCTTTGTCGAGCCTGATGAAAAAGAGCTGAGGAAAAGAAGCCATAAAGAGCAGCTTAGCGTGTTTGCAGCAGGGCCTTTCTCAAACATACTGTTTGCATTCCTGTTTTTGGCAATCTCTTCATTTCTAATCGCGCCACTTGCCAATGCTGTAATTGAGCCGAATGGCGTAAAAGTCACCGACTATGTAGAAGGAAAAAACAAATCAAAATTTCCTGCTGAAACTTCCGGAATAAAAATAGGAGAGGCAATACAAAGCGTTGACAGCAATCCGACACCTTATGTAATCAATCTTTCTTCAGTTTTGAGAAGCAAAAAGCCCAGTGAGGTTGTTGCCATAAAAACAGATAAGTCAGTTTACAAAGTTAAGCTGGCAGGAAATCCGGAAAATGAAAGTTTGGCATATATGGGGGCTTATCTTGAGCAGAGCACCAAAATAAAAGATAATGTAAAAGCAGGCTTTGGAGAGTTTTTGCCGAATGCCCTGATATGGGTTTATGGGTTATTTGTAATTCTGGTTGTTTTAAATCTCGGAATCGGGCTTTTCAATCTTGTGCCAATCGGCCCTCTGGACGGGGGAAGAATGCTGCAATTGGCCCTGCACAAAATTTTTGACAAAGAAAAAGGAAACAGGATATGGGGATATGTCGGGCTGTTTTTTATGGCCTTGATTTTTGTGAATATTGTGGCAGGGTTTGTGAGGTAGGAAAGAAAAAAAATTATTTTTGTGGTTTTTCTAGAGGCAATTTTCCATCCAAAGCTGCCCAATAAAAAGAAGTTGGAACTTTTACATAAGCTAACCTTAAGTTTTGATTGTGAGTACTCACGCCAGGTAATCTTACAATCATAGCTATAAGGTCTCTAAAACCAATCGGTTCAAAGAATGTTGTTAATTGTGTCCAATCTTGTCCGACTCCGTGCATATCATAAATTTTGGCACCTACCAAATAGGGTTTGGTGACCTCCTTCATTTTAGCAGCCAATCGCTCAAATTCATTTTTATCAGTTAAAGGTTTTAATTGACTATATGGGCCCATTGATCTGAATTCTATGCTGGGAGAGTTTCTTTCAGTATCTGAAACATTGTCCATTGGACCATGAAGCTTGTAGGTGAATTGGTACAATCTTAATTCTTCGTCATGGATTCTTAGTTGAAGCATCGACAAGTACTGGTGAAGAGAGCTTGCGCTTGCCAATTGTTCCAATGTAAAACTTCCTGTTAACAATGGTTGAGATAATCCAAAAACTTGTCTTGCTGTCTGCGGCAACGGCACTGATTCCGCGTATGGAAGCAGTAATTGCAAAAGTTTCATGTGATTCTACGTAAAAGTCTCGAATATTTAAACTTTTCTTATTTCACCACTCAAAAATTAAAACACCAAGAAAAAAATAAGATATTTAATTTTGCTTCTGCCTGCCCTCAACATACTCTTTGACCCTGTCGTTTCCAGCCGGCTTTGCATTCGGGCCAAGGGCGTAATATATTTTTTCAGCCTCGCCGCCCCATGAGTAATCGCCTTTTTCCCTTTCAACTTTATTGACTACAAATTCTCCCAAATCAGTACCTTTTTTCAGATGATAGTAGATGCTTCTCAAAGTTACTTTCGGGAATATTGCTGTGTAAACTTTGTATATCTCATAACCATACGCTTTTTTTATGAAATGGAGTATCTCAACAACATTCTGCCTTATCTCTGATTTTATCGGCCTGCCTTTTCTCATATTGGCAATAAAGTTTTACTTATTTATATAGTTTTTGTTTCAATATAGAAAATAAGTGTATATTATAAGCTCAAATTAGGCATCTTTAAATATCAATACGATTCAGCATGCATTATGATTGACTTGAGAAGGGTTGCAATAATTTTTGTAATTGCGGTGCTTTATGCAATCTTTGTGAATGCTTTTATAGGCGCTTTTTACGCTGCTCCAAAATATGATGACTTCTGCAAAAGTAGGTATTATGCTGAAAAGCCATATCCTGCTCCAGTTGAAAGAAAAGACTGCCCAAAATACCAGGAGCCAACCCAAGAAGCGCTAGACAAGTGCGCAAATGAGAAAGGATACCCGGAATACAGGTATGATGCATATGGGTGCCCTGTTGAATACAAGGGATGCAATTTCTGCCAAAGGGATTTTGACAATGCAAACCAAAAGTATAATTTTATGTATTTTATATTCTCATCAATACTTGCGGTGATTGCGATAGGTGTTGGCCTGATGCTTCCGATAGACAAGAGCCTAAATGAATGGGTTGCAACAGGATTCATGCTAGGAGGATTGTTTACATTATTCTTTGGAACTTTTAGGTATTATGAGTATCTTGGAAGGTATGTCAAGCCGGTTGTGATATTAGCGGAATTGCTGATTGTCATTTACCTGTCATACCAGAAGCTGCATGACGCTAAGGAAACGAAGCAAAAAGCCGTAAAGAAAGGAAAGTGATATGTGCTGTTTCTTGCTTTGAGTTTTTATGAAATATATTTTTTTATTGTCCGGAGATTACATTGGGCTGGCAAAAGAGGAGATTCTCAGCTTGTTTGATGCCAAGGAATATGAATTATCCGGCAGGCTGTTTATTGCGGGTTTAAGTTCTGGTGAAAAAAATTTATTGAGATTAAGCAAGAGGCTGGCATTGACAAAAAGCATATGCACTTTCTTATTCGAATGCAAAATTAATGAATTGGCTGATTTTATGAAAAGATTCGACTGGAATTCGGTTTATAAAGATGATTTTTGCCTAAGGGCGCATTTTTTAGATGGTATTGGGAATAACACGATAAAAAACAACAAGATTCAAAAAAGCAAGAAAGCGACTTCTAAAAGAATTCATGCTGGAAGTAATCCGCCTGAATTCATTTCTGAAAAAAGCTTAGCAAAGCATGTATGGTACTCTGTGAAAAATCCAAAAGTAAATCTTGAAAATCCAAAAACAAGAATCGAATTGTTTATTTTTGGAAATAAGGCTTATTGCGGGCTATTGATTTTTGAAAACAATGAGGATTTTGAATCGAGAAAATCGCACTTAAGGCCGTTTCCGAGCCCGAGCTCGCTGCACCCGAAGATTGCAAGGGCTTTGGTGAACATGACCGGAATCAGGGAGAATGAAGTTCTGCTGGAACCATTCTGCGGCGCTGGAGGATTCCTGATAGAATCAGGATTGATGGGCATTACATCAGTAGGTTATGATATAAACAGGCTAATGACTGACGAATGCAAAAAAAACTTAAGATATTTCGGGATTATTAATTCTAAAATAAATAATAAGAATGCGCTTAAGATTGATGGTAAATTTGATTGCGCCGCTACAGACCTGCCTTATGGGCTGAATTCAAATGTGATTTCAGAAGATTACAAAGGAAACTGGAAGCTTGGAAGAATAAACAAAAAAATACAAAAAGAAGGGTTCATAGAAGATTTGGAAAAATTCTATTTAGGTTTCCTTAAGCGATTACGGAAAAAGCTGAAGAAAAAAGCGGTTATCGTGTTTCCAAGCTATGTTGATTACAAAAAGCTGCTGAAAAAATCAAAGTTTAGGATTGAAAAAGAATTCTCAAATTATGTGCACAGGAGCCTGACAAGGAAGATTGTAAAGATAAGCTAATTTAACGGCGTTAATAATATATTCAATATTTATTCTATATAGCAAATAATTATAGTTTAACCATTTTTATTTATTTTCATTATTGAAATAAATTCTTATAGAAAATTACCTTTTCAGCTTCTTTTCCAGTTTGGCTATTGCAAGGGTTGTCTTAAGAACAGTATCCGGGTTCAATGACATGCTGTCTATGCCGCACCTTACCAGGAATTCAGCAAAGTCAACCTTATCGCTAGGAGCCTGGCCGCACAATCCAATTTTCCTTTTATTCTTCTTGCATTTTTTGATGACTTCTTCAATTAATTTTTTAACGGCAGGATTCCTTTCATCATAAAGCCTGCTTACAAGCTCAGAGTCCCTGTCCAAGCCAAGAGTTAACTGGGTCAAGTCATTTGAGCCAATGCTGAATCCGTCAAATATTTTTGCAAAGTCATCAGCTAAGATTACGTTGCTTGGAATCTCACACATCACATAAATCTCTAATTCGTTCTTGCCGCGAACTAATCCATATCTTCCCATCTCTTCAACGACAAGCTTTCCTTCCTCAACTGTCCTGCAAAAGGGTACCATCAGCTTTATGTTTGTCAATCCCATTTCATCTCTTGCCTTTTTCATTGCCATGCATTCCAGCCCAAATGCTTCTTTGTAATTGCCGGCATAATACCTTGAAGCCCCCCTCCACCCAAGCATAGGGTTTTCCTCTTTTGGCTCAAACTCACTGCCTCCAATCAGGTTGGCATATTCATTGCTCTTGAAGTCAGACATCCTGACAATCACATCTTTTGGGTAAAAAGCTGCCCCAATCATGGCAACTCCCTGCGCAAGCTTCTCGACAAAATAATCAGTTTTGTTTTTGTATGCATATGTCAACTCGGCAATTATGTCCTTTGCTTTCCTGTCTTTCAGCCTGTCATAATGCAGCAAAGCCAGAGGATGCACTTTAATGTAGGAGCTGATGATGAATTCTTCCCTTGCAAGCCCCACGCCATCGTTTGGAATAAATGAGAAATCAAATGCCTGGTCAGGATTCCCTACATTCATCATTATCTTTGTTTTTGGCCTCTCCAGTGTTTTCAAGTTTATTTTATGCACTTCAAAATTAAGCCTGCCCCTGTAAACTTTGCCGACTTCCCCTTCTGCGCAGCTTACGGTAATTCCTGTTCCGCTCTTGATGATGTCTGTGCCATGCTCTGTTCCGACAATTGCCGGAATTCCAAGCTCCCTTGCGACTATGGCCGCATGTGCTGTCCTCCCTCCCCTATTTGTGACAATTGCAGAGGCAATCTTCATTATGGGCTCCCAATCGGGATCTGTTTTTTCAGTTATCAGAACTTCCCCTTTCCTGAAATTGCCGATGTCGCTTGCGCTTTTTATCACATGCGCCGTTCCGGCGCCGATTTTTGTGCCTACACTCAATCCAGTGGCAAGAACTTCTCCCTTTTGCTTAAGGACATACTCTTCCAGTACATTGAGGTTCTTCTGGCTTTGGACTGTTTCCGGCCTTGCCTGGACTATGAAAAGCTCTCCGGAATTTCCGTCTTTGGCCCATTCCATGTCCATGGGCTTGAATTTTCCGGCTTTTTTTGAGTAATGTCCTTCGATGATGCATGCCCATCTCGCCAGCTTCAGAATTTCATCATCATTCAGCACAAACTTGAATCTTTGCTCATAGGGAACTTCAACATTTTCCGTTGTGTGTTTCGTTCCCTGCTCGCTGTAAACCATTTTTATTTTCTTGCTTCCCAGCTTCTTGCTCAAAATAGGCCTGAATCTTTTTTTCAGCGTTGGCTTGAAGACATAAAACTGGTCGGGATTCACTGCCCCAAGCACAACATTCTCCCCAAGGCCATAAGCCCCATTAATCAGTACAGCGTCTTTGAATCCGGTTTCCGTGTCGATAGAAAACATCACTCCCGAGCAGGCCTTGTCGCTCCTGATCATTTTTTGGACTCCGATTGAAAGCGCAACCTTGAAATGCTCGAAATGCCTGTCAACCCTGTAGGAAATTGCCCTGTTTGTAAAAAGTGAGGCGAAACATTTTTTGCATGCCTCAATCAGGGAATGCTCCCCCCTTATGTTAAGGTAAGTTTCCTGCTGGCCTGCAAAGCTCGCATCCGGCAAATCTTCTGCTGTTGCGGAGCTTCTCACGGCAACATCCGCATTGGCGCCGTATTGCCTGCATAATTTTTTGTAAGAACCTATTATTTCTTCCCTCAATTCTTTAGGAAATTCAGCCTGTAAAATTGTTTCCCGGACTTTTCTCCCCTTGTCGTTCAGGTTTTTCATGTTGGAAGTGTCCAGCCCATTTAGAATCTGCCGGATGGTGTCCCTTATCCCTGCCTTTTCAAGAAGATAGTTGTATGCATTCGCGGTTACAGCAAACCCGTTCGGAATTCTGACTCCTTTTTTCGTAAGGTTCCTGTACATCTCTCCCAAAGAGGCGTTTTTGCCCCCCACAAGAGGAACATCTTCAATTCCCAATTCGTCAAACCAAAAAATGAACTTTTTAGATCTGCTTTTCACACGGCACCTCTAGGATTCATTTGATTCTGATATGAATATAAAGGTTTCGAAATTCGAAAAATTTGAATGCCTCAAAAATTCAATATTTTCTCAATGTTATGTTGGCAGTATTCTGCCACTAGTTAAAAACTAATGATAAATTCCGGCATTTTATAAAAAACTTTATATACGCTGGGAGATACTTGGTCTTTGGTGGTTCAAAATGCCGAATTTTGTAAAAGCTGCAAATATTTCAGACTTAAAGCCCGGAGAAAATAAAACAGTCAGTGTGAACGGCACGGAAGTTGCCCTGTTTAATGTAGACGGGCAGTTTTTTGCCATAAGCAACACCTGCCTGCACAGGGGCGGCCCTTTGGGAGAAGGAATGCTCGACGGGGATGTTGTTACATGCCCTTGGCATGGCTGGCGCTTCAATGTCAAAACAGGAGTTTCCCCGGTTATGCCGAATGCAAAAGTCGCCGCATACAAAATTAAGACAGAAGGCAATGATATCTTAATTGCAGTTGATTGATTTATCTGATTTTTTTCTTGTGTATTTTTATCTTTAGCTTTTTCATCTGCTTAACGGCTTCTTTAAAATTCAATAAAATGTTCTTTGCGCCGTAATGGCTTACAACGGACTGTGCATTTATTATTCCGAGCCTTATTGCAAACTCCGCATCATTTTTTCTTATCAATCCCGATAAAAAAGAGGCTGCAAAGGCGTCTCCTGCCCCGGTCGCATCAATAATCCTGACAGGAGGGGGCAAAGCGGCAATCATATGCCCACCATTAATGGTGTATAGCCTATTTTTACCGTCTGTTATAACTACAGTATCCGGGCCCAAGCCCTTGAGCTTGAACGAAAGATCCTCCATTGTATCTTTTCCGACAAGCAGGCAGGCTTCTTCTTTGTTCAAAACCAAAAGATCAGTCCTGCTTATTATATCCTTAAGGTAATCTAATCCTTTCTCTGCAAGGTAATAGCTAGGGTTGAATGCAACTTTTATGTCATGCCGCTGCGCAAATTCCGCCAACCTTTCCAAAGTATGGAAAGACTCTTCAAGCATTGAGCTAAAATAAAACCATTTTGCCTTAAGCCTCTTGATTGGAATATCCCTGTACTGCAGATTGTCATTTATCCCTTTGTGTGTCAAGATGGTTCGGTCATGCTCCAATGTATCCAAAATGATGGAGTACCCGGCATGCCCGCTTCCGTGTGCGCAGAGCAGGTCTATCTTTTCTTTTTTCAGGATTTTATGTATGAAATCGGAATTCGTGCCAGTGCCGAGCTTGCCAACAAATCCGACCTTGTGCCCAAGCCTTGACAAGGCAACTGCAGTATTTGTGCCTCCGCCGCCGGTTGTAAATTCAAGCTCGTCTATCAGTATTTTTGAGCCTGAAGGGAATGCAAGCAAATCAGTTTCCCCTTTTGGGTCTATTATCTTGATAAGCTCGGAAAAATGCGTTTTTGCAAAGACATCAACAGTGGCGGAGCCGACAGTGATTACATCGTACATGATTGTTTTTTTGGGATAATGCATTTATATAATTATTGTTTTACGGGCGTTTGAAAAGCTTAAAAGCTGGTCAAAAGCTTACCCTGTCCAAGATTTCATGCGCATTGGCGGAGTTTAGATATTTTTCAATGTTCTTGCTGCTCAGTTTAGCCAGAAAAATTGTTTTTAACGACTCTTTTTCATTGTGGCTTACCCTTGCTATTTTGTCTGCTTCAACCAGCCCGTAAGGATAGCCTATAAAGATTGGATCAATGCAGTTGCCTGCAAGGGAGTTAATTGTTTCTTCCGCTTTTGCTTTCTGCTCGTTGAAAATCTCAAGCCTGAAGATATGCCTGGAGCTTTCATGGAGCTTGGCAAAAAACATCTCTGCCTTATGGCTTGCGCTGCTTATTTCGGCAATCGGGTGGTAAAACCACGGGCCTGAGGGGCTTAAATTGCCCAGAACAGCGCTCAGCAAGTCTCCATTATCAGTAAACAAGGAAGTAGTTTTGCTTAAGGCTGCCAAAACAATATCATTCCTGCCGCATGGCGCATACAGCTCATCCAAATATTCATTTTCATTGGTCAGAGTGCCCTGCAGATTGCCGTCCAAAACTATGATATCTGCCAATTTTTCTTCTGCAATCAGCTTTGCCAGCTTCAGCTCTGCAAACCTCCTGATTGCATTAGGCATGCTGCTTATTTCCGCCCTGTTGAATCCAAGCATTAAAGCCCTGTCAAAAGAGCTGAACGAAAATTCATCCATCTCCAGGCTGTTTTTTGCCTTAAAAAAAGTTGTCTTGAAATGTATTTCATTGTTTTGGCTTACAGCCTGGACAAAGGCAAGAATCTCAAATTTTTTAGTGCCAATTCTTTTGTTATCCTTGTAGATTACCGAGCATATCCTGACCAGATTCAGTGAAAAGCTGCCGGAGCCTATAATTTCGGCGTTGCCTCCGTCAATAAAGGCGATGCTCCTGCCGGAAAATTTTTTGGTTATTGCATGAAAATTTTTTGCATCGATTTTGCAGGCCCTGTAATTTTCCCAGGATAATCTTGGGGACGCACCCTCAATCTTGTGGGTGCTGTCCAGTGATTCAAGAATTTTGCCGACAATTTCGTCATACATAAGCTGAGATTATCCGGGCTTGTTTTTAATTTTTGCGCTAAACTCCGTAAACTGTCTGCCTTGCATCGGCAAAATGGGGCTGAGCAGCCACTATGCCATTTTTTATCAGTATGTCCAAAGCGTACCTTACTGTCCTTTCCGGCAGCATAGACGAGCTTATCAGGTCTTTTTGAGTCATATTACCTTCTTGAGTCAGGATTCTGTAAATCAGCTTCGCGCTTGCCGGAGCATTTCTCAGCCTTTCTGTCTCCTCCTTGATTGTCCTTTTTCTTAATTTGCTTTCAAGAGAGTAATCATTCGAGAACACTATAAAGTTGGCATCATGCGGGGATTTTTCTATAAGAACTTCCTTTCCACTTACAGGCATCCTGATTTCGCCGTCAATAATCAAAATCGGATTATTCCCCTGTATATCTGATATCCTGATATTTGCATTGTCGGCAACAATGACCGGGGAATGCTTTTCAAGTGATGATATTGGAGTGATTGCAAAGATTTTAGGCTCATCCAAAACAATCGGGCCTCCGGCTGACAGCGAGTAGCCAGTGCTTCCAGTAGGCGTAGAGATTACTATGCCGTCGCTTGAATCTTTCCAGAAAAGCTCATCGTTCAGAATCAGGGAATACTTAAGCAGAGAAGCGCTTTTTGAGCAAAACAATCCTATATCATTCAGCCCTATTGGGGTTGTCATTTTATCTATTTTTGCGGTTAATCTTGCCCTTTTGAATATTTTGTATTTTCCTTTCCTTACCAAATTCATGCAATGCCTCAAATTCAGCAGGTTTGCCTGTGCAAGAAATCCCTGAGATGATGCGACTGCAAGGACCGGAATCTGCAATTTGCCGAGCTTTCTGAATGTTTCCAGTATGAACCTGTCGTCCCCGATAGAGATGACCGCCTCGTAGTCTTTATTTGCCCAGCTGTCCTTGCTGAATGAGTATTTTAGATGGCCCTCCCTAAAATGGTTCGCTGCAATTTTTGCAATTGCGGCAGATTTCTTGTCTGTTTTTGAAGTGATCAGATACATACGGCAGAGCAATGCATTTGGATTTATATAGATTTTGATTTATAGGCAAAATTTGCCTATATTTCGGGTTTTTCAAGGATGTGTTGCCTCTTCGCTTAATTATTTAAATAAAGATGAATGTGCTGAAAGCTATGCGGCAGGAACTTGTGTCAAAAAGCATCATGGAAGATATTGATAAGCAGGTAGAGCTGATTCTGGAGCTTAAAAAGCAGAGAAATGCAGTCATACTTGTGCATAATTACCAGAGGCCCGAGATGTTCCGCATAGCAGACTATATAGGGGATTCCCTTGGGTTGTCTGTCAAGGCAGCAGAAACAAAAGCTGATGTTATCCTTTTCTGCGGAGTGAAGTTCATGGCGGAAACTGCAAAGATATTAAGCCCGGATAAAACTGTGCTATTGCCCAGCCTCGACGCCGGCTGCTCCCTGGCGGACATGGCCACTGCTGAAAAAGTAAAAGAGATAAAAAAGGCGCATCCTGATGCCGCTGTTGCCAGCTATGTAAACACGACAGCTGATGTTAAAGCTGTTTCTGATATATGCTGCACTTCGGCAAATGCTGTTGAAATTGTGAACTCTCTTCCAAATAAAAAAGTGATATTTCTGCCGGACAGGAATCTTGGAAGATATGTGCAGCAGCACACTGACAAAGAAATAATATTATGGGATGGGTATTGCTTTGTGCATGACAAGCTGGATGCGGACACACTAAGCGAATTCAAGCAGCGCTATCCTGGCGCAAAGGTCATAGCACATCCTGAATGCAAGGAAGATCTCTTAAAATTGTCAGACCATATCTGCGGCACAGGAGGAATGGCTAAATTTGCCAAATCCGACGGATCAAAAAACTTCATCGTTGTTACAGAGTGCGGAATGACTGAAAAGCTGAGAGAGGATGTGCCGGAAAAGAACTTTTTGTCTTTCTGCAACATATGCCCCTACATGAAATCGACAACGCTGCCTTTGGTAGCGAGATCTTTAGTCAGCAACATGCATGAGATAACACTGCCACAAGATACAATAAAAAATGCAAGAAAGGCGATAGACCGCATGCTGGAATTCTCCAAAAATGCCGCTTAGGGACAAGCAGATTCTTGAATTCTGGGACAGGAGCAAAGAACTGAGGCTGGCCAATCAAAAATATAAAAAATTTTTACGGTATTTTTTTGGCTTATTGCTGGCAAATGATGCTGCCGGAAATGACATCACGACAAATTCTGCTGTTGATAAAAACAAGAAAATTTCTGCCGCAGTCGTCGCAAAAGAAGACGGCATATTTGCAGGCGCTGAAGAGTTCTTATTTCTAAATCGCGGGCTGAATGTCAAATTTTTAAAAAAAGATGGAAGTATGATAAAAAACGGCGATAAGCTTGTTAGCATATCGGGAAATGCCAAAAAAATTTTGTCAAGAGAAAGAATTTCATTAAATGTATTGCAGAGGATGAGCGGCATTGCAACTTTGACATGCAGATTAAGCGAAAAATCAGGCAAAGCAAGGATAGCGGCAACAAGGAAAACCTTGTGGGGACTGCTCGACAAAAAAGCAGTCAGCATCGGCAATGGGCTGACTCACAGGCTGAGCTTGAATGACGGGATACTGATAAAAGACAATCACCTGAAGGTACTGGGCTATGATTTTGAAAAAGCGCTTAATTCCGCCAAGGGCAAATCGGAGCACATAGAAATAGAGGTTGAAAGCAAAAAACAGGCATTGTCGGCTGCAAAAACGATAAAAAGGCTGATTAAAAAAAACGATAAAACATTATATGCAATCATGCTTGACAATATTTCTCCGGAAAAAATTAAGTCCATAATCAAAGGCCTAAAAAACCTAAATCTTTGTGATTGTATTTTGCTGGAAGCTTCAGGAAATATATCCGCTGAAAATTTGGCAGGATATGCTAACTGCGGCGTGGATATCATCTCGATGGGAGGAATCACTCATTCGGCAAAAATTCTTAACATGTCTCTTGAGATAGAATGAAAGCCGGCATTGTTGGCTGCGGATTTATAGGAAGCCAAATTTCAGAATTTTTAGATGCGAACAAAGGTTTCGAATTGATTGGGCTGAATGATATAGCAAAGGATAAAGCTGCAGACTTAATTGAAAAATTAAGGAACAGCAGGCCAAAACTTATGAATTTAAGCGAATTAATAAAGAAATCAGATTTTATTGTTGAGTCTGCATCAAAAGATATTGTCAAAGACATTCTGAAAAATAAAAATCTCGATAAAAAAAATAAAATATTGCTGGTAATGAGCACAGGGGGGCTGATAGAAAATTTAAGCCTGCTGAATAAAACAAAAAACTGCCGAATACTGCTGCCTTCCGGGGCCGTTGCTGGCTTGGATGCGATAAAATCCGTTTCAGGCAAAATAAAATCGTTGACATTGACAACTACAAAACCAATCAAAGGCCTTGAAGATGCGCCATTTATTGCAAAAAATGGCATAAATATTCGAAATCTAAAAAATAAAAAAACTATTTTTGAAGGCAGTTTAAAAGACGCTGTGAATGGATTTCCGCAAAACATCAATGTGGCAGCAACATTGCACTTAGCTTCAAAATTTAAAAAAATAAAGATAAGGATAATAGCAGACCCTAATGCAAAATATAATGCCCATGAAATTGAAGCGGCTGGCGATTTTGGAATAATCAAAACAACAACAAACAACCTTCCCAGCAAAAATCCAAAAACGAGCTACCTTGCCGTGCTGAGCGCAATTCAGGCGATAAAAGACATAAAATATAACCTAAAAATAGGAAATTAGCTTTTTTTCATAACTTTTTTATATAATCCTGGAAATTCTGCTAATTATGTATGAATTGATAATAACAGAAAAGCCGGCAGCTGCCAATAAAATTGCAGAGGCTTTGGCAGACGGCAAGGCAATAAAGGAGAATATCCAAGGTGCCCCATACTACAAAATCACCCATGGAAAAAAAGACATTGTTGTTGCATGCGCTGTCGGCCATTTATACGGATTGGCTGAAAAAGAAAAAAAGGGGTGGAGATTTCCGGTATTTGACATAGAATGGAAGCCTGTTTCCGAGAGCTCCAGGGGGGCTGCATTTACTAAAAAATACCTTAATGCGATTAAAAAGCTTGCGAAAGATGCCAATGAGTTTACAGTAGCAACTGATTTCGACCAGGAGGGGGAGGTTATCGGGCTGAACATAATGCGCTACCTGTGCAAAAAAAAAGATGCAAACCGCATGAAATTCTCAACATTGACCAAAGATGAGCTGAGGGAATCATACGATAAGAAAACAAAACATCTGGAATGGGGGCAGGCTGAGTCCGGAGAAGCCCGGCATTTTTTGGATTTTTTCAATGGCGTGAATTACAGCCGTGCGCTTACTTCCGCGATTAAAACCACTGGCACTTTCAAGCTGATGTCCACCGGCAGGGTCCAGGGGCCTGCACTTAAGATAATTGTTGGCAGGGAGAAAGAGATAAAGGCTTTTGTTTCAAAGCCATTCTGGCAGATAGAATTTTTAGGGGAGTACAGCGGCAAAGAAGTCATTGCATTGCACCAGACAGACAAGTTCTGGGAAAAAACAAAGGCAGA
Organism: Candidatus Woesearchaeota archaeon; assembly: GCA_016188245.1. Classification (GTDB taxonomy): domain Archaea; phylum Nanobdellota; class Nanobdellia; order Woesearchaeales; family GW2011-AR4. Next base: position 49,822 of record JACPIE010000007.1, read on the forward strand.
TGCAGTCATAGAAAAAACAAAAAACCAGAAAGAGGCAAGAATAGACAGCCTGGACAGAAAACAATTCAACCAGATGCCACCATTTCCATTTGACCTTACGTCCCTGCAGGTTGAAGGGTACCGATGCCACGGAATTTCCCCAAAAGAAATTTTGGAAATTGGGCAGGAGCTTTACACTGCAGGCTACATCTCATATCCAAGAACATCAAGCCAGCAGCTGCCTCCTGCCATAGGGTACATAAAAGTCATGAATGATCTGGGCAGGCAAAAGCAATATTCCGATTTAGTTAAGAAATTGCTGAAAAAATCACCCCTAAAGCCGAACAGCGGGAAGAAAACAGACCCTGCGCACCCTGCAATATACCCTACAGGAATTATTCCGGCAGAGCTTACCGAGAGGGAATCAAAAATATATGACCTGATTGTAAAAAGGTTTCTTGCGACATTCTCAGAGAATGCGGTAAGGGAAACAATGACGGCAGACATAAACTGCAGCAATGAAATTTTCGTAGCAAAAGGAACAAGGACAATAGAGAAAGGCTGGCACGAATCCTACTCCCCTTATGTGAATCTTGAAGAGATTGAGCTTCCAAATATGAAAAAAGATGACAAAATCAAAGTCAGAAAAATAGAGCTGATAAGCAAGGAAACCCAGCCCCCGAAAAGGTATACCCCTGCATCGATAATCAAAGATTTGGAAAAAAGGAATCTCGGGACAAAAACCACCAGGTCGGAAATAGTGGATACGCTGTTCCAGCGCGGGTATGTGCAAGGCAAGGCAATTGAAGCTACAAATCTTGGGATTTCAATGGTTGAAACTCTTGAAAAATACTGCCCAAAAATTCTGGACGAGGATTTAACAAGGCGGTTTGAGATAGAGATGGATAAGATAAGGGAAGGCCGGCAAAAAAAAGAGCAGCTTCTCGAAGATGCAAAAGACGCAATAATAAAAATAACCGCAGAATTAAAAAAGCACCAAAAAGAAATCGGGACTGAGCTGCAAAAGGCAAACAAAGAAACACAGGATGAAATATCTTTCCTCGGAATTTGTCCGGTATGCAAGCAGGGAAACATCAGTATGAGGAGGGGAAAATTCGGGGCTTTCGCGGCGTGCAATAAGTATCCTGACTGCAAGACCATTTTCTCAATACCGAAAAATGCCTTGATAAAGCCGGCAAAAAAAGAATGTGAAACCTGCGGATTTCCGAAAGTTCTTGCAATAAAAAAAGCAAGGCAGCCAATGGAATTTTGTTTAAACCCGAAATGCCCGAGCAAGAATGTTGAAGGAGAAGCAGGCGCACAGGCAAAAGCGATTGCAAAAGGCGAAGTGAAGAGGAAATGCCCAAAATGCAGTAAAGGGGACGTTGTCCTGAGAAGCAGCATTTACGGCAAATTTTACGGATGCAGCTCATATCCCAAATGCAGGTACACTGAAAAGCTTGAAGCCAAAAATTAGATTATCCTTACATAATATTTATTTCTACTTATATAATGATTATTAAACTATAAGATTCTATCTAAATACATATTTTTTAGGGTATTCATCATTAAAAAAAGTAATATTTAAATACTTATTACATATATTATAGGTAAAATAACCTAAAAATGATTAAAAATTCTGCAAAGAGGGATGAGAATACCGGCATCAAAGAAGACAGGTCTTTCCAAATTCTAAAGCTTGCCGTCAACGAATTAAAAGAAAGATATAATGTTTCTTCAGGTGAAATTTTAAGCTTAATTGAGGAAAGGCATGTTTCGAAAGATATTCTGATTCCGGTTTCAATATTTGAAACTGAAAACTTAAGCGCTTTGGAGGCCATATGCAAGTATCTGAAAGAGGATCTCCAGCTCACATACAGCAAAATTGCCTTGCTGCTAAACAGGAACAGCAGGACAATATGGACGACTTACAGCAATGCGGCGCGAAAGGCCAAAGAAAAGCTTCCGGTAAAAGAATCAAAGTTCTTCATTCCAGTTTCAATTTTCACCGACAGAAAATTGAGCGTTCTTGAAGCGATTGTCAGCCACTTGAAAGACGGTTTCAATTTGCGCTACGGCGAGATTGCTGCATTGCTGAACCGCGACGAGCGCAACATCTGGACAGCCTATAAAAAAGCAAAGAAAAAATGAACCTCCTTGGGCTAAAGCCCAAGGTATCATACAAAGGAAGTAACTTTCCTTTGTTGCACAAAATTCCAGCTTCCTTGGGATTGGGAAATGTAGTGCTGAATTACATCAGTTGTTACATTGCCAACAGAGCGA
>JACPIE010000009.1 GCA_016188245.1 Candidatus Woesearchaeota archaeon
GGCAGCCTATGTGCCTTAGCAAACGCTTAACTTTATTTATCAGTCTTGTTTTTTTCCTCATGGGAATCGTGCCTCGATTCCCCCACAAGCAGCCTTACGGCTGCTGTGGTATTTAATTTTTGCGAGATTTAGGACAGAGCCTGTTTCTGCATTTTAAATCAGGTTCATCAGAATAATCGGAACCAGCAGGCAAGCCATTGAATTGCTCCTGCCCACGTTAACAATGTTCGGAATCAATCCGATTGAAGTCGCAATCACCAAAATCAGGAATCCGACAGGGCCTGAAAAATACAGCACCATGGCCACAACAAAGGCAATGATTAAAATGCTTACCATTGAATAATTCAGCCGGTTCATTATTGAAGAGAATATTTTGCTAATGTACAAAGTTAAAAATGTTGCAATCCCCCCTGCAGCCAGCGCGATGCATAAAAACAGGATTAGCACATTGGCATCAATGCTCTGCAATAACTGCTGCACCACAATAATCGAGCCGTTCCTTGCCTTTTCAATCGTGAAAAGTGTTATCAAAGACAAAACCATCGAAACCGTGTTGATGCCCCCAACCATGATAAGGTAGCCAAAAACATTTATTTTTCCCGCGATTTGTCCGGATAATACCCCTGCTTGGGCAGGCCCAAGACCCGGAAATATTGAAACAAGCGAGCCTGAAAAAACTCCTGAGCCAAGCGCCTTGATTGCGTCTTTTGTTTTGACTTTTATCATTTCCGTTGTCCTCTGTATCGGCAAAGCAACTTTTTGCGCCAGGCTCAGCAGCAAGACACTGACGCCAAACAATCCTGAAAGCATGGGCAGCAGAGGATCTTTTAAGTTCGGAACATTAAACACAATCAGCCCTAAAATTCCGGACAATGCAACAACAGCGAAAGCCCAGAATTTCTTGTTCAGGTTTTCTTCCCTTAGGACCATAAAGGCAACAACAGCAAGCAGCAGCCATCCAACATAGTCTTTCAGGAAATCAAAAATAACCGGCACAATGAAAATCAATAATGGCGATAAGGCAATTGTAATAATCAGGCACAATAAGCTTCCGATAACTGTCAGTTTCACCGCTTCGTGCCCCATCCCGTCAAGCAGCAGCCTGTGGGCAGGCAGAACAGCCAAGGCAGTGTCGTCGCTTGGAGCTCCAAGATATGTCGCGCTGATAAAATCAGTGAATGTGTGGGTAACGGACATGGCAATTATAAAAGAAGCAACAGCAATGACATTTGTATAGCCGAGCAAAAACGGGGATACGCTGAACAGGATTAGCGCAACAAGGTTAATATGCAGCCCCGGAGTCAGGCCAGTTATTACCCCGGCTGACACACCGAGCAGAATGGCAATAATAAGCCCTAAAAACATGGTTTCCAGCCCATTTTAGCCGTTTCTTGAATTTGGTCTGCTGAATTTCATCGGCAGCCTAAAAGGCATTTTGCTTTTTGGCAAATTTGCCACTTAGGTCATAGTAATTCAAAACTCCTTAATATACTTAACGCATAAATTTGGCTTTTGGGTTGTCTTAATGGTGTAGTTGGTGTGTATATTACAACTATTGGAAATTTGTATTTTTAACTATATAGAAAATAATATCAAAAAGTTATTTAAACCAATTTTCATTATTTTGAAAATATTAGTGATTTATTTATAAATAAGATAGCTTATTTTCACTATTCTGAAAATAGAAAGATTTAAATATATCTTATACTTATTCATTTTTACTATTTTGAAAATAAGATGTTCATAGAAAACTTAATCGGATCAAAGGCAAAGGTAAAAATATTAAGAGTTTTAGCAGAATCCAGAACAGCTTACAGCCTAAAAGGACTTATGGATGCTACAGAGCTGAGCATAGGCATTATTCACAAGGCGCTTGGGAACTTAGTAGAAGAGGGAATAGTAATAAAGATTAAGGGCACCAGAAAAGAAAGGCTGTTTAAATTTAACACCGATAGTCCTTTTGCCGCTTCCATCTTTGACATCTTTAGAATAGAAAAAACAAAGTACAGGAAAGAAGCTGTTCTGCAGCATACATGGACTGTTTTGGAAAATGCTATTTCAAAACTAAAGAGAAAAGCGCACTTAATTGCTTTATTTGGCAGCCAGGCAAGAGGGCATGCTACATTCAAAAGCGACATAGATTTACTGGTAATACACAAAGACAACCAAAGTGAAATCTTTGATATAGTGCGTGAGGTAAAATCCAAAAGTAAAATCCAGCCAGTTACACTAAGCTTGGGGGAATTTAAAAGCGACATAAAGAATGATACTTTATTTTACAAAAACATAAAAAGTGATTCAATTATCCTGCATCTTGATCCTGAAATCA
>JACPIE010000006.1 GCA_016188245.1 Candidatus Woesearchaeota archaeon
AGCAATGAGGGCAATTGACGGAACCATTGTTTTAATCTGCGCTGTTGAAGGCATAATGCCGCAGACAGAAACTGTGCTGAAGCAGGCACTAAGGGAAAGAGTAAAGCCAGTCTTATTCATCAACAAGGTTGACAGGCTGGTAAAGGAATTAAAATTGACTCCGGAAAAAATCCAGGAAAGGTTTGTAAAATTAATTGGCAATTTCAACAAGCTTATAGAGGACATTGCAGAGCCCCAATTCAAGGAAGCATGGAAAGTCAGCATAATGGACGGCTCTGTCACTTTTGGCTCTGCAAGGGAAAACTGGGCATTGTCATTTTCATTCATGCAGAAAAAGAATATAAGCTTTAAGGATATACTAAAGATTTATGAAATGGGCGAAGAAGAAAGAAAGGAATGGGTATGGCAAAACGCCCCATTGCATGAAGTGATTTTGGACATGGTGATAAAGCACCATCCAAACCCTGTTGAGGCGCAAAAATACAGGATTCCAAAAGTGTGGAAAGGGGAGCCTGAAAGTGAATTCGGAAAAGATTTGATTAATTGCAATCCAAATGGAAAAATTGCCTTTGTCATAACAAGAATAGTGATTGACCCAAGGTCTGGCAAGGATATTGCCGCCGGAAGGCTGTTTTCAGGCACTTTGAAGAGCGGAGAAAATGTTTACTTGAACAACGCAAAGCAGACCCAAAGGATACAAAACATTTATGTATACAACGGCGTCAAGCCGGAGCTTATAGATTCTGTGCCTGCGGGCAATGTATGCGCAATCTCCGGCGTCATAGGGAATGCCGGCGAAACTATAACTCACGAGCCGGAGCAGTCATTTGAAGAATTAAAGCACATATTTGAGCCAGTCATAACCAAGGCTATTGAGGCAAAAAAGCCGAGCGATCTCCCCAAGCTGATTGAGGTTTTGAGAAAAGTTGCAAGAGAAGACCCGTCAATTGTGATCGAGATAAATGAAGAGACAGGCGAAAACCTGATTTCAGGTATGGGGGAGCTGCACCTTGAGATTATTGAAAACAGGATAATAACGGAGAAAAATGTAGAGGTCAAGACATCCCCTCCAATCGTTGTTTTTCGTGAGTCAATAACAAAGAAATCGCCTGAAGTGGAAGGTAAAACTCCAAACAAGCATAACAAGTTTTATTTTGTTGTTGAGCCATTGACTCCTGAAGTTTATAAGTTAATAAAAGAGGGAAATGTTCCTGAAACAAGGATAAAAAAGAAAAATCTTGAGATAAGGCAGGCATTCATGGCAGCCGGAATGGACTCTGACGAAGCTGAAAAAGTCAAGGGCATTTACAGGGGAAACCTGTTTATAGAGACAACAAGGGGGCAAGTCCACCTTGGTGAAGTCTTAGAGATGATTCTGGACATGTTTGAGGAAGTGATGAACAAAGGGCCACTGGCAAGGGAGCCGTGCAATGGAGTAAAGGTTACTTTGACTGACATGACGCTGCATGAAGATGCTATACACAGGGGGCCTGCCCAGGTTTATCCTGCTATAAGGGAAGGTATAAGAGGCGCAATGCTTCTTGCCAATCCGATTATGCTTGAGCCTATGCAGGTAATGCTGATAGAGGCTCCTGTAGAGTACACAGGCAATCTTACAAAACTAATCGGAAGCATGAGGGGGCAACTGCTTGACATGACCCAGGAAGGCAACCAGTCCATGGTGAAGGCAAAACTGCCGGTTATGAACATGCTTGGCTGGAGTTCAGATTTACGTTCAGCAACAGAAGGCAGAGGAGTTTCATCCTTAGTTGACCAGAGCTTTGAAAGGCTTCCGGGCGAGCTTCAGGTGAAAGTTACGCAGGAGATAAAGAACAGGAAAGGGCTGACTGAAGCTATGGTCGGGGTTTAGGGAGATTATAAAATTAAACCTTTTATCTTAAAATTCTTTAGTTTTTAGATATTTAACTAGTTCTTTTTCATATTTATTAGCCACTTCGATAAGTAGGGTAGAACTTATATTCTTTTGATTAATACTTTTTATAATGTCTTTCATTTTTTGCGTATTAATTATTATTTGACAACCCAAAACAACGTATTTATTTTTAAAAGTTTCAATTAATTTGTTCTGTGAGTATTATAATTTTGAAGTATTGGCTTTGACTTCAACAAGATAGATTTTATTATTTTTTTCATAGCAAAATCAAAATCTGTGCCGTGATGGTCATTTTTCCAATGATATCTCTTTATCCTCAGATAATTACTTTTTTAATAACATCACATGGCATGGGATATACTTTAAATCCTTTTCTTTCAAAAGATTTTATAGCAAAATATTCACCTAAAATTCCTAAGTAATTTGTATATTTTAGACTATTTCTAAATTTTTTATTTTTCTTTTGCTTTAGAATGCCATTCTTTCTAAGCCTCCATAATTTATTGTATACGGATTCTTTACTTCTAATAAGTTTTTCAGCTAAGATATAAGATTCACATTTAGTATGATTATTTATTAAAAAATTAATTTCTTCTTTAGACCATACTTTTTGATATTTCATGATGCAACTTAAAAATTTTTTACAATAATTTCAAAAACTCCTCCTTTGCTATACCGCTTTGTTGAATTATACTTAATAAAGTTCCCTTTGCTATTTCATCATGCTTTGGAACAACAACGGTAAATTTCTTGCCATCAACAAATTTCATCAGAATTATGTGGCTTCCTGATTGCCTGGTAATTTGAAAGCCAACTGAATTTAAAGCTTTTAATACTTCCCTAGCTGAAAGAATTGGCAGTTTCATCTATAAGAATATCCTTGTTGCCATTGGGGGCAATAAATCTTCTGTTTCAGGCGCTTCTTCAGGATTCTCTTCTAAATATAGCTTTATCGCATCTTTTATGTTTGCCATGGCATCTTCAACCGTATTGCCTTGGCTTGCAATCCCAAAGTTTAGGCAATGGGCTACAAAGACTTTTTTCTTGTCCATATATTCTTCATTTACAACTATATCAAATGCCTTCGCCATATTACATGCCTTGTTTAACCTATATTTAAAGGTTGCTTTCCAAAACCTTCAGAAATCTCTCGCTTTTCTTTTTATTCTCCTCAAAATTTTTGTTTGCATATTTTATTAAATTCTTCAGGTAATCTTTGTCTGCAGCAAAATTTTCATCAGCAACAACTGTCTCGATTTTTTCATTGCCGATGATTTCAACAACGGCTTTTCTTTCGGTCATGCTCAGGATTCCGGAATGCTTGAAAATTCTCCTTGACAGGCTCAGCAAGTTGTTTGCCGCTTCCAAATTCCTGCATGCAACATGAAGTATTATTGGCTCCTGCTTGAGCCAGACTGGATGTTTAAAGCTATTTTCAAAGCTGGTCTCCTCTTTTATGCCTGCTTTTAGAGGAAGCTCTCGGTTTTTTGAAATTTTTTTATTATAATGGGCTAATGCACCTATGATTTCCTTTAAATTAACTTTTGCATGCTTTGTAAAAATCCAGCTGCACTCGTTTTTCTTGTTGGATTTCACCTCAAGCAGTACAATCCTTCCGGAGCAGCTGCTTGTCGTGTAGTAATCTCTCTTGGAATTGATTAGCTTGACCAGATTAACCGCATCATTGTCAATACACCCTTTCCTGCTCTTGTCCTTTTTATTGAGAAAGTCAGACTTTTCTTTTGCAAAATTGTCAAACATAAATGAAGAATAGTAAGGAACAGTATATTAAATTATCTCTGGCCGGTTATTGAAAGCAGGCTTCCGCTTCCCAAAGCCAGGGGCATTTTGCCGTCCCATCTCTGGATTGTCAAATAATCAATGTAACTTGGGCTTTTCAGCAGCTCCTCATTGACTATCTTTATTGCTTCAGCCTCTCCTCTTGCCTGGACTATCTTTTGCTGCGCCTGAAATTCAATGACCTTAAGGTTATTCTGCTCTTTCAAAGCATTCTGCTCTGCTGTCACTTTCGCTTCAATGGCGTGATTGAATTCTGGGCTGAAATCAAAATTGGTTATTGAAAGGTCATCAAGTATAATATAACTTTTTGCCAGCCTTTCCTTCAATGACATTTTTATCTCTTCTTTGGCATTTTCCCTTTTGGTTATCAGCTCTTCTGCGATGTGCTTGGCAGTTATCGCCTTAACAACTTCCTGTATTGAAGGGTTAATTATCCTGAGTTCATAGTCCGGGCCGATATTCTTGAACAAAGTGTTGACTTTATCCTTGTCAATGTGGTAATTTAAAGCAACTCTTGTTGAGACTATCTGCAGGTCTTTTGAGGCAGCTGCAGCGTCGTCATTGTAAACTCTTGTCCTTACCTCAAACCGGTAAGGCTTTTCAAAAAAAGGCAGTTTGAAATGCAGCCCTTCGTCATAAGTCTTGTCCCTGACTCCGGTAAATGTGTTGAATATAACTCCCTTATGCCCTGCCGGAACGACAAAAAAAGAGCCCAATATCAGGATTATTGCTATAATTCCAAGAATTATTCTCTTTACCCATGCGACCGGAACTTTTGTTTCCTTCCCTTTCTTTGCAAAATTAGAAGTCTCTGCCATTTTTCTCCAAATCATTGGTTATTTAACCCTGTATTTAAAGCTTGCCATGCGGCTTTCGCCTTTTTTACTCACAAAAAATAGCAACCTTTTTAAATAAAGTAGGATTTCCAAATGAGCTAAATTCATTATAATACAGAGGAGGTTTGTCAAAAACACTACGCACTAAAGTACGTAGCGTGTTTTTGAGCATGCTCGGAAATCGTAATAAATTACAAAAATTAGCGATTTCCGACATGTCAAAAATGATATTTTTGGAACCTTCTCATAAAATTCGGAGGAATCAATAAAATGGCTAAAGGAAAACCGCACATGAACATTGTGTTTATCGGTCACGTAGACCACGGAAAATCAACTACAGTAGGAAGGCTGCTTTACGACACGGGAAATATTGACGAGCAGACAATGAGGAAGCTGAAAGACACTGCAAAAGAGCTCGGAAAAGCCGGGTTTGAGTTCGCATTCGTCATGGACAACCTAAAAGAGGAAAGAGAAAGGGGAGTCACCATAGACCTAAGCCATAAGAAATTTGAAACGCAAAAATATTACTTTACAATAATTGATGCCCCGGGGCACAAGGATTTCATCAAGAACATGATTACAGGCGCTGCGCAGGCAGATGCAGGTGTACTGGTTGTTTCTGCAAATCCAGGAGATGGCGTGCAGGCCCAGACAAAAGAGCATATATTCCTGTCAAGAACGCTTGGAGTCAGCCAGCTTGTCATTTATGTCAACAAGATGGACATGGCAAAATACAGCGAGAAAAGATTCCAGGAAGTTAAAGAAGAAGTTTCCAAGCAGCTTAAGCTTGTCGGCTATAAAGTTGAAGATATATTATTTGTTCCAGGAGCATCCTTCCCGGGCGACAATGTCGCAAAGAAGACAGAGAATATGCCTTGGCACCAGGGAGGCACTTTGCTTGAGGCGCTTGACAAATTCAAGGAGCCCCAAAAGCCAACACAGTTGCCTTTAAGGCTGCCGATACAGGATGTTTACAACATCACAGGAATAGGGGTTGTGCCTGTCGGGAAAGTTGTTACCGGGGTAATGAAGATAAATGACAAGATAATTGTTGTTCCAGCAAGAGAAGGAAAAGGAATAACAGGCGAAGTAAAGACGATAGAGATGCACCACGAGCAGCTAACTGAAGCAGAGCCCGGAGACAATGTCGGATTTAACGTCAGGGGCATTGAAAAGAAGGACATTGCAAGGGGCGATGTGCTTGGTCATGTAAATCATGCACCGAGCGTTGCGACAGAATTCACGGCGCAAATTATAGTTTTGAACCATCCGACTGTCATAACTGTAGGATACACTCCAGTGTTCCACGTTCACACAGCGCAGGTGGCATGCCAAATAACCGAAATAGTGAAGAAGCTTGATCCGGCGACAGGCGCAACAAAAGAAGAGAAGCCCGATTTCATAAAAAATGGGGATGCTGCCATTGTAAAAATCAAGCCTATGCAGCCGCTGTGCATAGAGAAGCAAGCTGAAATTCCGCAGATGGCAAGATTTGCAGTTAGAGACTCCGGAGTCACAGTTGCAGCTGGAATGTGCATTGACTTAGTGAAGAAGTAAAAACAATTTAATCAGTCCTTGCTTCAAGGATCACGGTAAACTTACAATTACCATGAGGCACTAAGTTGCATATAACATCAATTTCCGAAAATGCAAAAAGCAAGAATAAAGTTAGCAAGCATTGATATCAGCAAAATCAATGAGGTATGCAGCTATATTAAAGATATTTCTGACAAAACTGGTGTTGATATGAGGGGGCCTATTCCATTGCCGACAAAAAGGCTTAAAGTAACCACAAGAAAATCCCCTGATGGGGAAGGAACGGCAACTTGGGAGCATTATGAGATGAGGGTCCATAAAAGGCTGATTGATTTGGGCCTTGATGAAAGGGCTTTAAGACTGGTCATGAGAGTACCTATTCCTGAGGGTTTAAATATAGAGATAGAGATGATTGAGTAAATCTTTTTAGAGCATGATAATCAAATGGCTATCGACAAGATTCTTATACCGCCAGTAACCCACTATTTTGGCGGCATGATTGGTGCTGCAAGGGCGGTGCATTCAGAAATTATAACGAAAGACATAAGATTTTAATAAAAATTAGTTATGTCTTTCGAATATAATAGAGGAAAAATATATCAAAAATAATAGTCCTCTATTATAAGTATAAAGGTGCTGTTTCAGAAGAGATGCTTACAATGATTAGAAGTGCAAGAGAAACTTTTTACTTCACTGTGGAGGTTTGATAAAAGACCCTGCCCAATACGTCAAGCAACCTGACTATCAATTTTTACCTCAAGACATGGAAGTTTTACAAAGAGTTTTGGAAATAGCCAGACAAATTGACTGGACTGACCTCCAACAGATTCAAGAGTTGGGTGAGCTTGTTGATTCACAATGCAGATAAATTTTTGGCATTTTTTATTAGTAAATTTTTATTCCCTAACAAAAGTTTATAAATTGTTAATTGTCCCTATTTAAAAATGCCAGAATGCCAAGAGCCGGGATGCAGGCACCATGCAGTCAAGAACTGGAACGGAAGGAATGTGTGCAGCGACCATTATGATTTGTACCGGGAGCAGCATGAAAGCCTGACAAGAGATTCCTACTGAGCTGAACCAACAAACATTTATAAAGAAAAAATAGATTCATTTTCTAAAGCCGGGGTCGCGTAACCTGGTATCGCGCAAGCCTGGAAACTTGCCAAGGGCAAGTCCCGAACGTAAGTGAGGACAGCTTGTTTCCGAAAGGATATCTGGGTTCAAAATCTTAGTGGTTGCACTTTAGGTGCGAGCAATCGTTGCCTGACTTAACACAGCCATTGGATTGAAAGTCCCAGCTCCGGCGTTTTTATTCAAACCCTTATCCTGCCGTTGTGCCAATCAGTAATCAGCTTTATTGCAGCCCTTCTTTCATCAACAATTCCGCCCTTCATAAGCATGCCTCTTTTTTTCCCGAATTCCAGAAGTATTTCGTCAGCATCCATGCCGGCATCAATGCCATACTCCTTTTCCAGCGCAGTTGGATTGGACTTCTTGAATATGCCGATAAGCTCGTATGCCACAAATTCAGGATCCTTCAGCTTATCCGGGCTGATTGCAGAAGTCAGCCCAAGCATCAGCTCTTCCCTGTCCTCATAAGGAACTATACCGGGAGTGTCAATGAGCATAAGGCCGCCCTTGCCTGCAATCAGCTGCATTCCCCTTGTAAGTCCTGATTCAAGGCTTGTTTTAGCCTTTCCCCCTTTAGACAAAATGTTTACCAGTGAGCTCTTTCCGGTGTTTGGATAGCCGATAAATGCCACTTTCAAGCTGCCTTTTTTTGCCTTGCTTTTTATCATGCCGATAAACCTGCTCAATCCTTTATGGCGCTTGGAAGACACAAGCGCATAATCCTGTCCGGAATAAGTTTGTTCTATGCTTCTTACCGCATTCTCTGAGATTATGTCTTTTTTGTTTATTACAAGTATCAGCCTTTTCCCGGCGATTTTAGCGTAATGCTCCAGGCGCTTGTTTCTTGTAAGCTCCGGCATCCTTGCATCCAGTATTTCAAGGATAACATCTGCCTTGCCTATCATATCCTTGACAACAATCCAGAATCCTTTCTTCATGATGATGTTCAGGCAAGCTCATTTAAAAAACTACCGACCAGATTGTGGTGTTTTTTAAAAAACCAAAACATTTATATATCTATAATATATATCTATGGTATATCTCATTGGTGACTTTCATGGAATATACTTACAAAGGAAAGCCGATATTTCCAACTAAAACAGCACTGAATGAATTAAGTGATATTGATGTAAATTTGTACGAAGTCCCGGAAATTCTGGAAAAGGGATTTGAAATCAGAAAAAGAGCAAAAAACATTACTGAAAGAGGCATTCAAAGAGGAAGCAAGGTGATAAATGTAGTAGTGGTTGATTTAGTAGATTACTATAAATTAATACATGCTGGTGAATTTACATTAAGCAAAAAGTTCAAAAAGCTTATGAGAGGTAAAGCAAGTCTGTAGATTTGCGAACCTCCTCATATAATTCGGAGGTAAAAATGGAATTTGAAAATTTAAAGCTGAAATGCGAATGCGGCGGAAAGATGGAAAAGATAAGGACAGAATGGAAAGGAATGGAAGTAAGAGGATGGAAATGCAGCAAATGCAGTGAAGAAATAATAAATCCGGCAGACGCACAAAAAGCGTTAGAAATGGAAAGAGCAAGGAAAAAAAATCTTCTTACAGTGAAATTAAGGAAAGTAGGAAAAAGCAATGTTGTAACCGTGCCCCAGCCAATAATAGAAGCTGAGAATTTAAAGGAAGGGCAAAAATTAGAATGGAAAATAGAAGCCGGTAAATTATTTTTAACTCAGTAAATATAAAAAAAGGCAAGCCCCGGACTTTTCAGCCATTTGGGTAATCACTTGCCTCGCAATAGAAAATAAATCAAATCGTGTCAAATTCCCCGACACAGTCATCAACAATCTTTTGGCAGTTGGAAAGCATGTCCCTCAAGCTTCTGTCCTCTGTTGCGCTCTTTATCTGGCCGAGCTTGTCGGCAATCTGCCTGAAAAACCTTATGACGTCGCCTTCAAGCAAGTTTGTATTTTCAATTATCTTCAGCAGGCTCTGGCCGTGGTAAAGCGGATGCACCAGCGCAGTCAAATCATCAATTTCCCTGAAGCGCTTTTCATGCCTCAGGTAGTTATTCCCCCACATCATCTTTTTGAGCTCGTCAGCCATCCTTGAAGGGTATTTTTTAAAGAACTCTGTTTTTTCCCTTGCTTCATAGCACAAGCTTGCAACAGCCATGAGCATCTGGTATTCATTCAGCTTTTTGTAAACATCAGTCGCAAAAATCTCGCCAATGAGTATTTCGTCAGAATAGATTTTCGAGGAGAATACCCCTTTTTCAGTCAGGCTGTTTCCCAGGACATATCCCATTTTTTCCAGCTTTTTCCTGTAATTGTAGAATGCATTGTGGCCAACTATGTTTTCCCTGTCCATGAATCTTTTCCCGTATTTTTGGAAAGAGTGGAAACTCTTGCACAAAATCTCGTCAATCTCCTTCTCGTCATGCTGCATTATCAGGTTCAGCACGGTGTTGACTGAAAGCCTGAACTGAGACGTGATTGGAGATGTGTCTGAATGGGTTATTGCCTTTATCCTTTCTGGATCAAAAAATTTCCTTTCAACCATTATGTAGATGAATCCTTCCTTGTCAATTCCCCTTCTTCCGGCCCTTCCCGCAATCTGGAAATATTCCTTGGAGTTCATGAGCCTGAATGATATACCGTCAAATTTCCTCAGCGACTCAAAGCAGACGCTCTTGGCAGGCATGTTTACCCCAACGGCAAAAGTCTCAGTCGTGTACAGCACCTTTATCAATCCCTTCTCAAAAAGGTCCTCAACAGTTTCCTTAAGTATCGGAAGGATGCCTGCATGGTGAAATGCAATTCCATAAGGCAGTATCTGCCTCAGAATCTTGACCGAGTCAAGCCTGTTTATTTCCGGGCTCGTGCCTGAAAGCTTGTTCCTCACAAAAGCTGAGATTTCTGGGTTTGGCTGGAAGATGTTTTTCTGGAAAAGCTCAAGCGCTTTTTTCTGGCAGCCCTGCCTTGAAAAGCTGAAGAAGAGGCAGGGAAGATTATTCTTAATCTCCTTGACAAGCTCAAAATGAGATGGAATTTTTGGCTTTTGCTTTTGCCTGAACTTATGGTGCCTTGGGAATGCCCTATGATAATCAGGAACGCTCATTGCATCTTTCAAATTTTTTAATGAAGTTACTCCAAGGTCTGCATCGTAAAAATTCACATGAAGGGGAACGGGCCTTTCATCGTGCCTGACAACAACAACTTCATGCCCTTTTATCGCCTCAATCCACCTGGCAAATTCCTCGGCATTCGGGATGGTTGCCGACAAACACAGCACCCTTACATTGGGCTTTGAAAATATTATGGACTCCTCCCACACATACCCCCTTTCTATGTCGTTTATGTAATGTATTTCGTCAAAAATCACGTATGAAACCTGGCTGACAAAGGGGTCATTGCTCAGCACCATGTTCCGGTATATCTCAGTGGTCATTATGAGGATAAGCGCATCGGTGTTTTTCTGGACATCGCCTGTGATGATTCCGACATTCTTTTCCCCGTAGCTTCTTGAAAATTCCTTGTATTTCTGGTTTGAAAGTGCCTTTACCGGGGCAGTGTAAATAACTCTTATCCCTTTCCTGAAATCCCTGTCAATTATATAATCCGCAATAAGGGTTTTTCCCGAGCCTGTCGGAGCCGAGACTACGACAGACTTGTTGTGCTCGATGTTTCTTATCGCATCTTCCTGGAACTTGTCCAGTTCCAGCCCTTTGTAGTTCATATTCTCAAGAAATTGAACTGGTTTAATAAGTCTCTTATAAATCAATGTTAAAATTCAGTTTGCTCTGGACGATGCTTCCCCTTTTATAAGTTAATTTATGGAGTAAGAACGAAAAGCTTATATATCCATCGTATATACAATAGCTATATGACAACTGAAATGATTACTCTAAAGCTGGATGATATGTTCTTGAAAGAGATAGACTCTATTGTGGAGAAACAGGGCTATCATAACAGGACAGAATTTATCAGAAATGCACTTAGAGAGAAAGTAGAAGATACAAAAATAAAGGATGCAATGATGCAAATTGCCCACTTGAAGGGTGCTTCCAAAAAGAAAACAAGCGATTCAGACCTTGAGAAGAT
>JACPIE010000010.1 GCA_016188245.1 Candidatus Woesearchaeota archaeon
GCAGCCTATGTGCCTTAGCAAACGCTTAACTTTATTTATCAGTCTTGTTTTTTTCCTCATGGGAATCGTGCCTCGATTCCCCCACAAGCAGCCTTACGGCTGCTGTGGTATTTAATTTTTGCGAGATTTAGGACAGAGCCGTTTGGCATTAGCCCATAAAATCCAATTTCAGTGAGCTGTAAGGTTAACGGTGCATGACTCTATTCTTTTCCATATACACAATAACCACTGGACATCCTTGGGTAAAATATATAAAGGAGCGTTCATAAATACTAATTGTGAGCCGTCTGTGGCTCATACTGGGAGTTGAGGCGTCTCCGCCTTTAATTCCCTCATTTTCTTTTATGGCCAAATTTTGTAAGAATAAGCTGGGGACTTCGGAGATGAGTATACCATTTTGTCTCTAGCAGCTTCATAAAGTTTTGTTAATACCTCCTGTATTAAAACGTGATTGATTTTTTTTGTCCTGTTCTCATGATTAAAAGCATACGCTAAAATGTCTGCTAATTGGATGTTACCCCTATATTTAGAATTAGTAAAAATTGGATCTTCAATAATCATACGATTGTGGTCATAATTCGAGCCTCTCAGAATTAAGCTACTCATTTTATTACGAATATGCTCAAAAGCCCATCCCCCCATGCTGTCCAGAAAGATTATTGCTGATTCCTCTTCTCCTCCGGAATCAATGCGTTCCTTATTCAAATATTCAATATTCCAAGCTATTCTTTCATAAAGAAATTCGTAACCATAACTAAGAATATGATTACTAGAAATTATTTTACTTTTTTTCATGACAATAGCAAACACCTTAATATTAGCAGACCTTATGATTTTCGCAATTTCTTCCAAAAAGTTTATACGCAAGGATATATTAACACCTTCAAACTCTTCTTTGCCATGAATGATATCGGTAGTATGAATTTCTATATTTTTGGTATTAGGGAAAAACTTTTCTTTTAATGTTTTAATAGAATCATCAAGAGACCTCCAATACCTTTCATTTATAATAAAACCAGATAAAACAAAATTTTCACTATGATCACTTTTTTGAAATGATCCAGATTCATCAATGTATATTAAAAACATAAGTTAGTTTAACAGTTTAAGGTTTATTTAAACTTTACTAAGTAGGTGCCGAGATGTTTACAGCTCAAGTTTCAGAAACCATTAAATACCGGTTTGCTTTAGTTTGCCAAATGCAGAAAGATATAAGCAAAGACGAGCAGGTTGGCTTTCATAAAGGCTCTTTGACAACTCTTGCAAAGGAAAGGGAAGAAATGATGAAGATACTGTCAATTGTTGAGCAGCTTATGCAGATGCATGTCAAAAGCCTGCAGGAGCTCGGCATAGACCTTCAGAAGCAGCAGCCAAAGCAAAAAAGGCAAATTGAAGATTCGCTTAGATGAATGCTACATTTTCTCAAGCTTATCCTGGACTTCCATTAGCTCAGCATAGGCCTTGTCTTTGCCTTCGGATTCGAGGCCAAGGTAGCAGCTCCTTGCCTCACTAAAAAAATCCTTTGCCCTTATGATGTCGTTTTTTTTAATTGCATCTTTTGCCTTGTCCAGGCTGTTGCGGAACTTCTCAATCTTTCCGTAATCGCTTTTTTTTGGCTGTTCCTGCGATGAATGCTTCCTGAACAAGCTGGAGAATATGCCTGGCTTTTTCTCTTTAGGCTCTTTGGATTCTGAAATGCCTTTGCCTTTCTCAACATGCTTGAACATGCCCAGCTGCTTGATTGCAGCCTCAAGCTCGTCTATTTCGCTGTTTCGCTTGTTTTGCTCCGGCAATTCTTTTTCTTTTTGCCTTTTGGGCTTCTCTTTTGACTCAATAAAAGGTTCTTTGCCTGCTTTTTCAGATGGCTCTGATTTGGGCTTTTTTCTGAAAATGCTTCCGAGCCATCCGGGCTTTTTTTCCAGCTTAGCCTCTTCAGGTTCTGCTTTCTCGGGCTTTGCCTGCATTTGTTCCTGCACTTCCGGCTTTGATTGCTTTTCCTCAGCATTGCCTCCGGCCTCGGCCCTTTTTTCTTTTTCTTGCTCTTCCGCCTGCTCTTTTGCGAGCTTATGCAGCTCAATCAGCTTGCCGTAAGCCTCGTGCCTTTCCTGATTGGGCAAAATGTCATAAATGCGCCTTGCTTCGCGGTACAGCTCTTTCAGCCTGGATGCATCATTGCTTTTGGCCGCCCCATCTGACTCGTTAAGAATGCTGTAAAATTCAGGGAGGCGGCTTTGTTCAGCAGCTTCTTTTTTTTCCGGGACCGGATTTGCCCTTATTTCCTGCAGCTCCTTTTTTTCTTCCGCAAGCATCTGCTGCTCCATTTTCTTTTGCCCGGTTAATTCCCTGGCTTTTCTGCCTTCTTCTTCTGCCTTTTTTTTCTCCAGCTTTTCCTGCTTTTTCAGGAGCGTTATCTTTTCCTCTGCTTTCTTCTGTTTTTTTAGCCCATACTGCTTTCTTTTTTCAGCCAGCTGCTTTTCCAGCTCAATTTTTTTTATCTTTTTCTCTTCATTTTTCTTCAGGCTTTCCACTGACTTGCCTATCAGGCTGTACAGTTCCATGAATTCGCGGTAAGCGCCGCTTTTTTCAGAATTTGAAAGGCTGCCGTACAATTCCCTTGCCTTGATGTAGAATTTGTTTGCCCGGGGAAGATCATTGCTGCCAACAGCCTTCCTGGACTCTTCCAGTGTTTTATAAAATTCATCTGATTTTGCGCTTTGCCCTTTGTCCTCTGCAGGCTCAAGCTCTTCTTTTTCCGGCTCAGGCTCCTTTTCTTCACCGTTAAATTTTATGCCTATGCTGCCTGTCCATTTTTTTGCCTTGTCTTTTATTACATCAAACATTTTTGCCATGTCTTCATCGGGGCTTTCAGCCGGCTCTTCCCTTTTTTTCTTTTGGAAATTCATTGAGCCTGCAAACCTTTCATACAGGTAAGCTCCGATAAAAAAGTAGGAGTACGCCATTACGGCAAAAACCAGGAGGATGGTTGTCAGGGACAGCCCAAGGCATACGATGCTGTTCTTGCAGAACTGCGCAAAACTTGCTTCTTCCAGGCCCGTTACTTCAAAAAGGTAGCTTGCCGTTCCAACCGAATTGCCGAATTTCACCTGGCCGGCAAACACGTAGAATCCGGGCTTGAGGTTTTTTGGGATTGAGATTGTCTTGAAGAATGAAGCTTGTGTCTTAACAACAACTGTCTCGCTTTCTGTTAAAATTGTGTTGCCGTTCATGTCCTTGACAAAATATTCAACATCAATGTTAGCCGATTCTATGCTCTCAAGGTTGAATAGCTTAACCTCAATTGTCGTTTCAGCTCCCTGCTTTATTCTTCTTTCAATGGCCACAGGGTTCAGGTTCATGTCAAACAGGACATTCTTCGTTTCAATCTCCGCAACCACTGGAATTTCCCTTAAAGCCTTTTGCGAGCTGACAGCCAGCTTTCCTACATAAATGCCTGGCTGCTGCTCAATGCCATGCTCAAGCATAAATGAGGAAAAGCTGATTGCTATAATTTTTGTCTGCCCGGGCTTAAGCGTGAAATCAGGCGAATCAATTTTGATGATGTCTTCCAATCCCAAAGCCGCAACATTAATTGAAACAGAGTCTGTTCCGGTGTACATCACCCTAAGCTGTTTTTCAATAAACTCCCTGTGTTTTATCAGGACCTTGAGCAGGATTTGATCCATGTCAAAATCAGGCTCCTGCATTTTTGATTTGAAGATGTATGACCTGTTCTGCATGAAAAATAATAAGCTGCCAAGAATCACTATGAGCATCAAAACAAGGATTAAAAAAAACAGCGGCTTCCTTATCTTGTGGCGGGTGTGCTGGCCCGGATTTGTTCCAAGATAGATAGTCTTGACGCTTCCGTCAGGGCCCCTGACATTTTCATAGTAGTATGGGCCGAGCTTTTTTCCATGCTTATAGATGTACCTCTTAAATGCCAAGCATGCTCACCTCGTCAAAAAGCGAGAAATAAAAGTATGTAACTTTAAATAAATCCCCAAAAATCATCAAAAACCCACCTCTTTTTCTGTAGTGTAACGGTAATGTAAGAACTCAAATTTGTAGGTTTATATAATTTTCCATTATGAAAGGGGCGATATTCCCTATATTCAGCTGCCCGGCTATTTTAATCTGGATTTTAATTTGCTGTACAGGATGTTCAGCTTGATGTAAGCTATCTTTTTTTCATTTGGCTTCATGCCCATGTAAATTTTTCTTGCCTCAAGATAAAGCTTTTTGGCTGATTCTGAATCATTGCTGCCGAAAGTTTTTTGGGCAGCGTTTATAATTTGGTTAAATCTCCGGATTTTGCCGCTTTCAATCATTTTGATTTTTGGCTCAAAAAGGTACACAAGCAGGAAGACTGAAGCAATCAGCGCGGCCCAGATAATCACAATGGTATTTGACTTTAACAGCTGCTTCAGCTCTAAGCCTTTTTTAGAAACTACTTTGAAAAGCTGGCTTGAAACTGCAAATGATTTTTCATACCTCAGCTCAACTATTGCAAGATAGTCTCCGGGCTGCGCTGTCTTTGGAATCCTGAAAGAGTATGCGTAAGATTTTTGCTGCTCAACAGCAAATGTTTCAGTGTATTCATATATGACATTTCCAAGCTTGTCTTTTATGATGTATGTTGGAGTGACATCCACTCTTTTTCCCGGGCCCACATTGAAAAGGGTAACCTGTGCCTTTAAGATTGCCCCAGGCTCAACTTCATGATAGGCTGAGGGTATGTCTATCTTGACATCAAACAATACTTGCTCCGACACAACCTCTATTATGATATCAACTGATTTCTTGATGTCTCCGGCAGCAACCTCTATTTCTCCGATGTAGGAGCCAAGCTTAGCCCCTGTTATCTCGATCAGGACATTCCTTTCCTCTCCAGGCATAAGGCTGAAGCTTGATTCCTGCAAAGATACAAAGCTGCTGACAGTAAGCACATTTAAGTCAAATTCTAAGGCTGTGTTTCCGGTATTCTGTATTGTAATTTGGTTCTGCTTGGTTTCCCCCAAAATTAAATGCTCTTTTATTGAAGAAGGCGCAACACTGAAGTCTTTTACTTCTTCTTCAGGCAATACTGCTCCTCCGCCTCCTCCGCCGGCAGCTGCTCCGTCTCCTCCAGCTGCTGCAGCAACCGGGCAGGAAGAGCTTCTGCAGGAGCTGCTGCAGCAAAACCCGCCTTCGCATTGGCTTGCTGATGTACATGGCTGCCCGTCAGCCAAAAGCAAGAGATGGAAAAAGCCAAGCTTGTTGATGTAAGATGCAGAGTTTATAATTCCGTTGATTATGTCTAGGGCTATATTCTGCTTGTAAGATGCGCTTGAAAGATTTTCCCCTCCTTCAGAGACTATGACATTCTGCTTGTAGCTGCCGCTGCCGGTTTGCGCAGCTAAAACGCCGATTGCCATGGCAAGGAAAGCAAAAAGTATCAGAAAAATCTTCACTTTTTTCATTAAGCTGATTATTTTGCCTGCCCTTTTTCTTTTTTTCGTTTTTTGCGAAGCAAAAAATGAAATTACGAACCGAAATGAGCCTATTTCGTTTCCCGGCTGCTGTTTTCAGGAATATTGTAATCATTATGGCGTATTAACACAAACTTTATATAAATGGGCAGATTGAAAGTTAAAATGGCAAAAGGCGAGCCCCTGAAACCAGGTTATAGCTTTAACAGCGAGCACCATGCCCATATATTTGAAAGGCCGGCATTCCAGTACATAATAGTTTTGTCCATAATTGCAACTTTTGTCATAAGCTTGCTGGCATTGGCAAATACCTACCAGCTGAAAAAAGCGATTATCCCGGCAACGGTAAATGCCAATGAATTTCTTAAGAAGCTTACATCCCATCCTGAAATGAAGGGGTATGTTGGAACTGCGCCATTGAACATTGTCCAGGTAAGCGACAATAATATTGCAAACCTTCAGTCGCAGATTAATGGATTGGATGCATCTTATATTGGCAATTTCATTGTGCAGTACACTGACAGGATTGTGGTTTATGACTATAGTAAAGATGTGATAAGGGGGAATGTGAATTTGCAGCAGCCTCAGCAGGGCCAGTTGCCAAGTGATTTCTTTGCCAGGCTGAACAATCATCCTGAAATGAAGGGGCTGGAAAGCGAGCAGCCGGTTGGCGGCCAGCTTGATGCGGATTCATTGAGCACTTTAAAGCAGCAGTTCCCTGATGTTTATGCAGATGCAAAAGTAGGCGATTTCCTGCTAAGGTACCAGACAAAGCTTGTGATATATGATTATAATGCTGACAAAAT
The DNA here is from genome assembly GCA_016188245.1 of Candidatus Woesearchaeota archaeon. GTDB lineage: Archaea > Nanobdellota > Nanobdellia > Woesearchaeales > GW2011-AR4. The sequence continues at coordinate 6,275 of JACPIE010000010.1, forward strand.
TGTCAATTCTGTCGGTTTGGGCTGATTCAAGCCCTTGCCCAATCCGTATTATGACAGAGCCGTTGATTTTTGTCATGTAAGGCAGCTGCTGGGCTTATTGCACTTCTTCTGGAGAATCTATCCGTTTTAATTTGTTTTATTTCCATGGTATAAAAATAACCGTATTTTCTAGATTTTCAAATATCATAAATACTTTTTGGATTTCTCTTATTATTTCGCTTGTATTAAGGGGTTTTGTTAAAAAGATAATTCCTGCATGATTGACACCTTTAGAATGTAATTTTAAAAAATCCGAATCTTGAGTGATTATTGCTCTTTTGTTTAAACTGCCATAGCTTAAAATTTTTTCATCTGAATAACTTTTCATGCTGGATTCTTGAACCGAAATTATGCCTATTCCTAATCTATTTAGCGCTTTTATAGCAGGTAAGTCTATATGCTCGTCAGCTAAGAATTTCATGTTTAAATTCTTTCTTGAATTTCTCTATAAACTCCTTATCTTTTTTTATTTCTTCCTGAATTTCCAATAAGTGTCCGTAATAGTAAGAAAGAGCCTCGTATACGGCTGCTAATGGAAGGCTAAAAGCTTCGGCTATAGCTTCTGGAGGATAACCTGATACAATATATTTCTCAACTATATCCCTAACCCTTATCCTTGTGCCAGCCACTCTTGGGCTTCCGGACATAGCTTCGTCTTTTACGATTTTTGATTCTATTTCTTTAGCCATTTATGCCACTATTGAGTTTATTAAAATTCCAAAGCTGCCAATACATCCTCTTTTTTCAGGTGATTATATTCTTTAAGGAGATCATCTTGGTCCGTACCGCCCGCCGGCAATTCCAATATGAATTTCACTGAAACCCTTGTTCCTTTAATTATCGGCTTGCCATTCAGGATTTTTGGGTTGAATACTACTCTTTCCATAGTTCTAATCAAATACTTTTAACTATTTAAGCCTTTACCCAATCCTTATTATGACTGAGCCGTTGACTTTTGTCATGTAAGGCAGCTGCTGGATTTCCTGAGTTGTTTTTCATGCAGTCCTTATCCTGTATCTGCTGGACGTGCTTATCACGAGTGAATTTATAATTTTCCCGGTTTTAAGCATGTTATTGTCATGCAAAAACCTGATCACTTTATACTGTGATTCGATTTTGTAAGACTTTGTTCTTAAAATAATAACACTCAATTTGCCCCTATAGCGCCAATACCATAGCTCGCCAAAATCCAAGTCTCCCGCTATAATAACAGCCTTATTCTTTATCGCCCATTCAACTACTTTTTCGTCATCAGCGCCTTTCAATTGAACTTCTCTTGCATGCCTTGCAGAATATCCTAATTGCGCAAGCTTTATTGCAAGCTCTGGCGAAAGGCTTTCATCTACAAAAAATAAATGTTTCATAATTATGCTGCAACTTCTTCAAATTCTGTAAATTGCGCTGCAAACTTTACTGCTTCCAAAATGTCCTCTTTTGTAAGATCCGGGTAATCTTTTATGATTTCTTCAAAGCTGCAGCCTTCTCCCAAAAGGTTAAGCACAACATAAACAGGAATTCTTGTCCCTTTGATCACAGGCTTGCCTACCATTATCTTGGGGTCGATAATTATCCTTTTGAATTCTCTCAGTTTTTGCTCCATTTTATTCACCAAATATATTTGATGGCTCTCTTGTATTTAAGCCTTTACCCAATCCGTATTATGACAGAGCCGTTGATTTTTATCATGTAAGGCAGCTGCTGGATTTCCTGGATTATAGTTGCTGTTTCTTCTTCCAGTTCATAATCCTCCTTTTCAGGCTCTTTCTTCCTGAACTTTATTCCTCTTGATTTTTTTCATCAAGTTTGTGCTGATATGAAGCTGCCATTATGCCACATTTTACAATTTTCTTATCCTAACCTTATCTTTTGATATAACTGTGAAGCTACCGGATAATTTATTGCCGTGATTGTCAATTACCGTCTTTAAAGCTTTTATTTTAGCTTTGGAGGATTGGTCCCATAGCCTGAAAAGCACTACTCCTCTTGCTTTTAATTTTTCTTTGAATACTAATGTGCCAAAATCCTTGTCATTGACCAATAAGATTCTGTTTTCTTTTAAGGCTATTTTCAGAATTTCAATATCATTTAAAGAAGGAAAATCCTCGGCAACTGAAATAACATTATAACCGCAACCTCTGAGATAATCAACAACAGGAAAATCTACGCTTTCATCAACAATAAACTTTATCTTATCCATTATGAAAATATTAAATCGAGCTATTGCGGCAAAAGAGGGAATACATCTGTATTTTCTACCAGAGACTCTGCATATATTACTGAAGCTTTTATATCTTCTATTGTCAGCCTAGGAAAATCCTCCAATATCTCTTTAACATCGATATTTTGCGCTAATTTTTTAAGAATCAGCTCTACAGGAATTCTTGTCCCTTTGATTACAGGCTTGCCTATCATTATCTTTGGGTCAACTACAATACGATTTAATAGTTTTTTATCCATTTTACTCACATATTTTAATAAGCTCTGCTATTATATAAGCCTTTACCCTATCCTTATTATGACAGAGCCGTTGACTTTTGTCATGTAAGGCAGCTGCTGGATTTCCCGGATTACTTTTGTTGTTATCTGCCCTGGCTCTTCAAATTCATATTCTTCCTTTACAGGCTCTTTCTTCCTGAACTTTATTGAGCTTTTTATCTTCTCCTTGTCCAGTTTTGTCCTGTCCGTTATCTCCCTGATTATTTCATCCTCGTCCACTGAATAAATCACCATCCTGTTGCCGTCTATTCTTGTTTCCTGCCTGGTTTTCTCATTTTCAGGATTATCTTCTTCCTGGATGGATGGCTGCCCACTTGCCTGCGGCAGCGTATTGCTCTGCGCAGCGCTTTCATTAGCGCTTGATGTGTTGATTTGGCTGCTTGCATTGCTTTCAGCAATAACAGCAAGTGTTTGCAGTGAGCTGTTCTCTGCTGCTGTTGCATTTGCTTCAGCTTCTGCTGTTGTGTTGGCTTCTGGATCTAAAATTCCGCTTAAATCTTCTTCCAGCCCAAATTCATTTATTGCATTTCCGGTTATTAAACTTACTGATTGATTGGATGATTCGTTGAATGACTCATTTGATGCATCACTGATGATTGCAGTATCGTTTAGCCCGCTAATCTCAACATCAGTCATCTTATTTTCTTCATCAATAACTGCATTAATCTCAATCTCGCTTCCGGATTCGAACCTTCTGCTTGAATAGCCCCTCCTATAAGCGCTTATTATGTATGAGAATACTGCATTTGTGCTTGCAGTGTCCCTCACAATAAAATAATCTTCTGCTTTTTCATCTATGTAAAGCGCTTTTGTCTTTCCTTCAGGAGTCAGGTAAACGTTGTAATCCATCTCAACTGTTTCCATGAATATCGGGTCAATGCTCACGTTTGCAAAGCCGTTTTTTAATTTTGCCCTGCCTTCATCGATGTGCCTGACATCAGGGGATTCAACAGCATACAGCTTTCTTTGGGAAAACTCCTGCGTGCTTACAAATGCTGACTTTGTTCCCGTGCAGTAAAAGTCGCCGTTGTTTGCGAAAACGCAGTTGGTTTGTCCTGACGAGTTTGTTATGTTTAAAATTGGAGTTGAATTCAGTGAAGAGCCGGACATTATTTTAACGCTGCCGATAACGCTCAAGGAAGGCACTGATGCTGATGATGATATATTTTGTATGGATACGGGACCTTGGCTTAGAATTCCTCCAACTCCAACAACAGCTCCAGTCCCGACATAGAGGTTGTTTTCTATTCTTGCATTGTCTTGAACGGATAAAGAAGATGTGTCTAATGAGCCTATTGTAGCAGCTGGCGCATCTATCCCGCTGATGTCAAAAATTCTAAAATCATTTCCTGAAGTCGAGGCAAGGCCGATATAAGCTTGTTTTCCAGAAACAAAAACGCCTCTTGTATTTACAGTAATGTCTAGATTAGCCCTGCTAACAATAGTTGGAAGTGATGGATTTGAAATATCCACAACAGCAAAGTCGTTGGTAAGGCCTAAATACGCATATCTTCCTGCAATTTTCACGCTTTGAACGTCTGCTCCTAAACTGGCTTTGCTTACATTTTTTGGGTTTGTAGGATCAGAAATGTCAACTATTACAAGCTCGTTTCTCCCGCTTGCTACCCCAACATAAGCATACCTTCCCTCAACATCAATACCATTAATATTTGCCCCAAAGTCAACCCCTCCGACGAGTATTGGACTTGATGGATTGCTAATATCATATATTTGAAGCTCATTTATAGCTCCAATAGCGGGCTTAGTCACATAAGCATATTTTCCAACCACGTATACTGAATTTACGGAGTTACCGCCACCCGTGGTAATGCTGCCCACAACTAAAGGATTTGTTGGGTTAGAGATATCTATAATTCTAAGAAAGCTGTCCGTCGCAACTGCATAAGCATACTTTCCTGAGATAAAGATAGCATTGGCATCGAATCCAGCTCCGCTTCCAAAATCAATACCACTTACATTTTTTGGGGCAGAAACATTTGAAATGTCCACAATCTGGAATTCATTGCCTCCGCCGCTTCCAAGGCCAAGGTAAGCGTATTTGCCAGCAACAATAACTTGGTTAACTATTTTGCCCATGTCGATTCCGCTTATGTTGTTGACGGTAACGCTTGTTTCGCTTGTTCTGTTGGAAATGTCAACTATTGTGAATTCATTAGTGCCAGCACCTACACCCAAGCCAAGATAAGCATATTTGCCTGCAACATAGATTGAGTTTACAGCAACGCCTAAATCAATCCCTCCCAAAGTTGTTGGCGTTCCATTAATCGTCTGCAGGAAATTGTTTCCGTTGATGTGCAGCTTCTGCAACGGTCCTGTTGTCCCAATCCCGATATTTCCGCTTGTTGAATTTATGTATATTGAATTATTCAAGCTTAAATCAACTCCGTTTGCTCCTGCAATGCTCAAAACATTGTTTGAAACGGAAAACAATCCTCCGCTTAAGTTCAGCAAGCCATCATCTCTCAAAGACAATAATGGTGCTCCGCTTGTTGTGTTCCAGTTTGATATTCTTAAAGCAAAAGAACTTGATGAGTTTGTGTTGCCGACAACAGATAATGGTCCTTGCGACAGAATTCCGTTTGAGCCAACACTTAATCCAGTCCCGACATACAAATTGTTTTCAATCCTTGCATTGTCTGAGACAGAAAGATAAGATGTATCAAGTGCTCCGATGGTTGCTGCTGGTGAGTCGATGCCGTTAATGTCAAGAACATTGAACTCATTGCCCGGTGATACAGCTTGCGTTCCAAAATATAAATATTTTCCTGAAACAAAACTGCTCTGCCCAGTATTGCTTATGCTTATTGAACTTACAAAAACCGGGTTTGAGGGGTTTGAAATGTCTGCAATGCGCAAAGTTGCTGCATTTGGGAAGATGTATGCATATTTGCCGGAAACATAAAGGCCAAAATTAACAAGTGCTGTTCCTGTATTCAGGCCGCTGACATTTTGTGGATTTGTTGGGTTTGAAACATCAACAATGAAAAAATCATTTCCGGAACTGACCTGAACTCCGACATAAGCATATTTCCCAATGACATAAACCGGCCTTACTGCAATTCCCAGTGGTATAGTTCCTACAGAAACCGGGTTTGAGGGGTTGGAAATGTCGACAATCTGCAAAAAGCCATTGCTTGTGCCAACATAGGCGTATTTTCCTGCAACGTAAAGCCCATAATTATGGGTCCCAAGGGCAATGCTACTTACAAGTATTGGACTTAATGGGTTAGAAATATCTATTATCCCAAAATTGTTACCTGATGGAACAGAGTTTGCATTTCCTATAACATAAGCATACTTTCCGGAAACAAAAACCGAATTCAAATTATCGCTTCCTAAAGGCAAGCCGCTTACGTTTTTTGGAGAGGAAACATTTGAAATATCGACAATTTGGAACTTATTTCCTCCTCCAGCACTAAGGGCAAGGTAAGCGTACTTGCCGGCAACTTGAACTGAATTAACACCAACACCCATGTCAATGCCGCTGACATTGTTTATGGTTATGCTGGTCTGGCTTGTCCTGTTTGAAACATCAACAATTGTAAATTCATTTCCGCCACCTGCACCCAAGCCAAGATAGGCGTATTTGCCTGCAACATACACCGAAAAAACAGTAGCGCCCATATCAATTCCACCCAAATTTGCCAGAGTTCCATTCACAGTCTGCAAAAAGTTTCCGCCGTTCAAAGTCAGCAATTGCGCAGGTGTACTTGTTCCTATACCAACTCTACTGCCATTGACAAACAAAGTACTTCCATTGGTTAATAATAATCCAGAAGCATTTATAGTGCCTGCAACATCAAGCTTGTAATTAGGTGATGTTGTTCCAATCCCAACATTGCCTGAATTTGTTGCAAAATAAGCGCTTCCAGTTGTATTAATTGAAGAGGCGTTCAATGAGCCGCTAATTCCAACGCTTCCGACAACTGTCAAAGTGTTGTATGGCTGATGAGTGCCTATCCCCACACTACCGCTTCCATAAGCCAAATTTGCAGCACCTGAAATATTTAATTGCGTTCCGTTAATTGATCCTGCAACTTCAAGCAATCTTCCTGGCGCCGTAGTTCCAATTCCGAAATTTCCGGATGTGTCTATGACTCCTCTTACTAAATTGTTTGTTATGAACCCAAATATATGATTAGTTGCTGTTCCGACAAGAGATACATTCTGATTCGGAATAAATCCTCCGCCAAATCCTTCTGACAACAGCCTGCCTTCAACAATGCCTCCAGCAATCGCACTAAAATAAGCATAAGAAAATCCCGTGGCAGCATTCGGATTTCTTACAACTACTGTTGGCGAACTGCCCCCAGAGCTTGTGTCATTTCTCATTACCTCAAGAAGCCCGCCTAAGCCATCAGCTCTTCCAATTCCTACTCTGCCAGTTGAAGAAATAAACAACGAATTATTAATCACGCCATTGGGCACTGAAATATTTAATGTTCCGGCAACTGTCAAAGTTTGCCCCGGATTTGTCGTGTTAATTCCGACCTTTCCAGAGCTTGTTGCAAGGTAAGTGTTGTGAGCAACTATGTCGTTGGCAATAAAGTTTCTGGTGCCTTCTATTGACAAATCATAGACATGCTGGGGCGGAAGGGATTTGATGGAAGTTATCTCCTCAAAGATTATGCCGGAGTTTTCTAATCCGTAAGCTTTATAAATACTATAATCTATTTTATTAATTATGAAAACTATAACAATTTCTGTGCCGGATGAATTGGAAAAAACTATGAAAGAGTTCAGATTGGACTGGTCTGGCGTAGCTGTCAGGGCAATAGCTGATAAGGCTGAAAAGTTAAGCAGGCTTAAAGAAATTTCATCCAAAGTTAAAATTTCAGATAGAGAAGCTAAAGAATTCACTGATAAAATTTCTGAATCTGTGGCTAAAAGGCTCCGAGAGGGATAAATGGAGCTTGTTGTGGATGCAACTGTTCTGTTTGCGGCTATTATTGGAAGAGCTAAAACTAATGAACTATTTTTTAAAGATGAATTAAAGCTAGTTGCTTTGCCATACTTAATTGAAGAGTTCGATAAAAATATCGAAACAATAGCTAAGATTTGCGGGCTTTCTGAATCTGAAGTTGTTGAAGAGTTTGAAATTCTCAAAAGAAGAGTCGAAATATTTCCAATATTTAAATTTCCTCCGGCAATACAATCAAAAGCAGAGAAATTAGCGCCGCACGCCAAAGACGCTCCGTACTTTGCATTGGCATTGCATTTAGGCTGTGCAATCTGGTCTAGAGAAGAAGACTTCAAAAAGCAGGGAGAAGTTAAAATATACTCTACACCTGAATTAGTTGATATGTTCTTGAAGTAATCTCCACCAGATTTAGGCACTGCAATCTTACTGCCTATTTTTAATTTTGCAACCTCCACCCATCTCGTGCAGTAATTGTTAAATCCATCAGGCTCTTTGTTCCACACATTGCCAGCAAAATTATCGCACAATTCTTTATCATAAAGCTTAACCAAATAAGGATGCTCTGCAGTTGTGTTTATGGCTCTTCCATCTTCTGTTGCTAGCTCATAAATAGGCTTGATTCCATGGTCGAGCAAAGCGCTGACTTTTCTTGGAACTAATTTTCCAGTGCTTTCGTCCAAGCTTAAGGCATATTGGCCTGCTTTGATGTCCTTGATTGGGATTTTTTTGAGCCTGAAACCAGAATAATCATTTTGAGCGCTGGAGGAGGGAACTTCGCTTTTGGATTCAAAACCAAAGTTTCGAACCCTCAAGCCCGTGAGGGCAGCGGAGTCTGAATCCGCCGCAGTACCTGATTGTGCCACTCCAGCTTTACTCAAGTCATCACTTAAAACCGAAAGCTTTATATATCTATATGATTTTTTATCGTTTAGTTCCGTGAGGGCAGCGGGTTCCGTCTGAAGTATCTGATTGTGGAACTCCGTTTTTTCTTTATTTTTATTTTCATCAAACTCAACAACAGTTACCAAACTGTCATCAGTTATGCTAAATCCTGTAACATTCAATGAAGATGCATTAACTCCTCCTGCCAATGTTGTTGAGCCTATGACTTCCAGCTTGTTTTGGGGTGCTGTTGTTCCGATGCCGACATTTCCGGAACTTGAAACAAACAAATCACCGCTTCTGCCCAATGCTGATGTTATATTTAAAGTTCCAAGGATTTGCAGAGTTTGGGAGGGATTTGACGCATTAATACTGATTGTGGGTGCAGCTATAGGGCCGTGGGACAATAAGCCATTGTAGCCAGCTTCAATTCCCGTTCTGACATTTAAAGTGTTGTCAATTTGTGCATTATCCAATACACGCAATGATGCTGTTTCAGTTGTTCCAATGAATGCAGCAGGAATATCAATTCCTCCAATATCCAATATTGCAAAGTCCTCAAGCCCTCTATCGTCTTGGTCAACAAGATAAGCATATTTTCCCGATACAAAAATGGAGTTAATTTCCCCATATCCTCCGCTGAAATAACCATAATTGCTTGCAATTCTTGGATTGGATATATTTGTCGTGTCAATTGTTACAAGAGCTCCAGCAGTTGTGGCATAAACCCTGTTTCCTGCAGGATAAACTTTATGCACTTGCGTATTTATTCCACTTACATTGGTTACTATTGTCGGGGCTGTTGGGTTTGAAACGTCAATAATCGATAATGGCGCATTTGCACCTGCACCTGCAACATATGCATAATGCCCTGATACTTCTACATCATTTAGATTATCATTTAATGTCACGTTTCCAACAATTGCCGGTGACGTGGGATTGGAAACATCTATAATATAAAACGCATTGGGAAGCTGATTTGTGGTTAGATACGCGTACTTTCCTTGAACATCAACACCAGTTCCATGAATGGCTGGTACATCAATGCTTCCAACAACCGTCATGTTTGCAGGGTTTGAAATGTCAACTATTCCAAGATCTCCTGTACTTCCAGCAAGATAAGCATGTTTTCCTGAAATTGATATATCCTTTATACCATCACCAAAGCTAACTCGGCTAATATTCTTTGGAGAAGATGCATTTGAAATATCCATTGACAGGAATGTGCCTGAAGCCAATCCAATGAAAGCGTGCTTGCCTACAACTTGGATATTCTTTATGTTTGTCCCAAGGTTTGTTACGCTTATGTTCCTTAACGTTATTTGTGTAGTGCTTGACATATTTGAAACATCAATAACATAAAATATTTTTTCTATTCCCACATAAGCATATTTTCCAGAGACAAAGACTGCGGCTCCATTCTGCCCGTCATTGGTTCTCACATCCATAGACGCCACAAGGATAGGATTTGCGTTTTGCTTTTGCAGGAAAGTACCGCTATCCATCGTAAGCTTTTGCGTGGCATTTGGGCTTCCTATACCGACATTGCCATTATTTTGGGTATAAATTGCATTGCTGATGTTTGCTCCGCCTTGGACTTGAAGAACATAATTAGGGGATGTTGTATTTATTCCAACATTGCCTGAACTAGTTGCAAAATAAGAGTTTCCAGTAACATTCAATGAAGAAGCATTCAAAGTTCCTGCAACTGTGACTGCACCTATGATTTCCAATTTATTTTGTGGTGAAATAGTCCCAATTCCTACTCTTGAATTAATCCTGTCAACATACAAGCTGCTTGCGCCGGCATTGTCATAAACAGAAAGTGCAGTTGTGTTCAGTTCCAAAGTCCTTGAAGCTGATGTGTTTACAACCCTGAATTTATCAGCAGTTATTGCTCCTAAAGCTCCAAATCCTTTTCCTCTTAAGTAATGTGTTCTGATTTCTTCTGGGGCTAAGGCTCTTTTGTAAATCATAGGCTCATCAATAAAACCAGCAAAATAGCCATCAAATCCATTAGCAAAGTAAACACCTTTAGCAGTTTCTTGATTAGTAGAAGTCTCAGAAGCATCTTGATAAGTTCCTCTAAGTTCGCCGTTTACATACAAGCTCCATAAATTATCCCTGTTAAGGGTTACAGAAACATGCGACCAGGCATTGTTAGGTATTGGAGTTTCTATTCTATAGTCGGCATCTACATATAGCCGTATATCAAGCGTGTTTGCCTTTCTTGCAATTAGAGCAAAAGGCGTTGGGGAGGAAAGGTCACTTGCCCATTGAAATAAGCCCACTTGGGACGAAGAAGTGCCATTCGGGTTCACCCAAAATGAAATAGTTGTTTGATTTAGCTCCGTGCCGTTAAGCGTCGAAACGATGTAGTCGTTAGCACCATCGAATTGCAAACCATTTCCGTATTTTCCTGCTGTCCAGTTGCAGCCGCCATCTACTCCGCTACATATCCCATCATTTCCATACGGACTTCTATCATATACCTTGCTTGAATTTGAACCTTCACTAAATGGCAAATATAAAATTAAATCATCATCAGTTCCGTAAACTGGCTGGTACAAGCTTCCATTTTGGCCTACAATTGTAAAGTTTGAGGCAAAAACACTTCCAGAAATATTTGCATTTCCAATGACATGCAGCTTTTCTCCCGGTGCTGTTGTGCCGATTCCAACATTGCCTGAATTTGTTGCAAAATAAGCGCTTCCAGTAACATTTAATGAAGAAGCATTCAGTGTTCCTGCAACTGTGACAGCGCCTATTATTTCCAGCTTGTTTTGAGGTGCTGTTGTTCCAATGCCAACATTTCCAGCAGCATTTTGAAATAAACCCTGCGCATTTCCTGATTGGCCTGACCTTATTCTTAAAGTCCCAATCAAATCAAGTGTTTCAGAAGGATTTGTTGCGTTGATGCCGACGCTGCCGCCCCGAGGATTCAGAAGTATAGGATACGTAATCGCTAAATTAGTTTCATCTGCTGCTTGTATCCATCCACCGAAGGGATTAGCATCGTCAGAGCCAAAATCCAATATGGAATTAGTTGTTCCATCAAGGCGCATAATGCCTGTTTGTGTTGAGCCAGAAGTGGCAGGAAGCCCGCCAGTCCCTATTACGTTAAGCCTAAGGGCAGGTACAGTCGTCCTAATGCCCACATCACCGGCACTGTTTACTATGAATAAATTTCCATCATCAGCTGATGCATTGGAAACCATAAATCTGCCTGCAACTTCCAACATTGCATCTGGACTTGTGTCATTGATGCCGACATAACCGCCAACTACCGCCAGTCTTGCTGTGCCAGGATCGGTTGTCCCGATGCCGACGTTGCCGCCGTTTGGATTCAATAATAGCTGATAATTAGTAGCTAAAGATACTTCATCTGTTGATTGTATCCAAGCACCTGTGCCACCGGAACGAATGCCGATGTCTAATACCGCGTTATCATTTGGATTTGAAAGTCGTACTATTCCATTCTGTATTGCTCCACTTGTAGCAGGATTTCCAACCGCACTCTCGATTTGTAATTTCTGAACAGGTCCAGTCGTCCCGATGCCGACGAATGCATTAGTCGTATCAACATTCAACACTGTACTTCCTTCTTTTGACCTTACCTCGAATGCAGTGGTTGAATTTGAAACAGAAGTCTGCCTGAAAGTTCCATTGACATGAAGTGTTGTTGCCGGCGTTGTCGTTCCAATCCCAACATTCCCAGAGCCTGTTGCAAGATAAGTATTATGCGCCACTATGTCATTAGCTATAAAATTCCTGGTTCCCTCAATGCTTAAGTCATAGACGTGCTGCTCGCCAACAGCTTTAATGCCGGCTATTCTGTCGAAGAATATGTCACTATTGCCTACAAAAAGGTTTATATATGTGTGAAGCATGTTATCTTTGAATGAAGATTGCGTTTTCGGTTGCTGGAGTTCCGATAAGGCTGACAAGCGAGAGGATGGCGCATATTGTGAAAGGGCATCCAGAGTTGATGAATAAAGAGAGTGAGATTTTAGAGACGATAAATTTGCCTGAGATTGTCCAGAAAGGCGATTCTGGCTCTCTTCTTGCGATAAAGAAGTTTCACAAGACTCCTGTAACAGAGAATAAATATCTTGTTGCAGCTTATAAAGAGCCATCAAGCGAAGATGGCTTTGTTTTGACTGCTTATTATTCAAGCGATTTGAAAGGGAGGATGACAATATGGAAAAGTTAATGGTAGAAAAGCCTGAGCAAGTATCTTGGGAATACGATAAAGGGGCAGATGTATTATACATCTCATTTGGCAAGCCACAGCCAGCCTTAAGCGTTGACTTAGGCTCCGGAATAGTTGCAAGGTACTTGGAAAAGTCGCACAAATTAGTTGGATTTACAATAGTTGGGCTTAAAAGTGTATTAAAGACAGCAAGGTAATCGTTATTACTATCACTTTTTAGCGGGACTATAATATCATCTGCGTTATTTAGGTTTTTTGCTTCTACCCATCTAAAGCAGCCATATCCCTCTAAATAATCATCTTTTGTATATTGGCTATTAAACCCGTTACCCAAATACTTGTCGCATAATTCTTTATCTTTTAGTATTGCAAAATAAGGGTGCTCTCCTGTCGTGTTTATGGCTCTTCCGTCCTCTGTTGTCATCTCATAAATCGGCTTGATTCCATGGTCAAGAAGCGCATTTACTTTTCTTGGGACTAATTTTCCAGTGCTTTCGTCCAATGATAAAGCATAATCACCAGCTTTGATGTCCTTGATTGGAATTTTTTTGGTTTTATGATGTATAATCATCTCAGAGCTATACTTATTTTCGAAATGTTTAAATATATCCTTTGTTTGCACATAATATAAGTAGTTATTTTGGAGGTCTAAAATGGGAACAATAACATTGTCTGTGCCGGATGAATTGAAAGAAAAGATGTCCAAGACAGATTGGATTAACTGGTCTTCTGTAGCAAGGCATGCATTTTCTGATACATTAAAAGATATGGAAGAGCTGCAGTTGAAAAAGAAAATGCGTGAAATATCCGAAATAGCAGATGATGATAACCGAGAGGTCAAGGAATCTGTTTTTAAGGAGTTTGTTGAGTCAGTTGAAAAAACATCTAAAGAGCTGAAGTCCGGCAAAAGGAAAGCTATGAGCATAGAAGAGTTCAATGAGTTGTGTGAAAAATTATGAAGATTGACACTTCTCGAATTGAAAAGGCTCTTGCGAAGCTTAAGCAAAGAGATCCTGTTTTGTTCAGAATCCTCCAAGCCAAGATCAATCAGATTGCCAGTCTTGATGGCGCTTCTATTGAGCATTTCAAGAATCTCAGGGGAAGCCTTAGCCAGTACAAGAGAGTCCATATTGGCAGTTTTGTCCTTATGTTTAAGGTTGAAGGGGATACCATCATTTTCGATAGATTTAGGCATCACGATGACGCCTATTAAATCAGGCCTTACCATTTCATAAGATGAAGCGTTTTCAAACTCAACAACAGTTACCAAACTGTCATCAGTTATGCTGAATCCAGTGACATTCAATGAAGAGGCATTAACTCCTCCTGCCAAGGTAGTTGAGCCAATGACTTCCAGCTTGTTTTGAGGCGATGTTGTGCCGATGCCAACATTTCCGGAGCTTGATACAAACAAATCACCGCTCCTGCCGCTTGCTGATGTTATGTTTAAAGTGCCTAAAACCTGTAATGTCTGAACAGGTGCGCTTACATTTATTCCAATAGTTGCTGCAGACAAAGGTCCCTGCGATAAAATTCCGTTTGAACCGACAGTTAATCCAGTTCCAACATAAAGGTTGTTTTCAATTCTTGCGCTATCAGAGACTGAAAGATAAGAAGTGTCCAAAGAGCCTATGGTTGCTGCTGGGGCGTCGATGCCGTTTATGTCTAATACCACAAAGTCATTAAGAATAGGGCCGCCTGCATTGCCAAGATAAGCAGTCTTGCCTGAAACAAAAACAGAGCCGCCAGTCGTGCCAATGCTGAATCCCCCAACAGTTACTGGGCTGGACGGGCTAGAGATGTCTATAATGGATAAGCCAGTGGCAGGATTGCCTGCAAGATAAGCGTACCTTCCTGCAACAGTTACGTAACTGCCAACTACTCCGGAATAAACTAAGCTTACATTTGTTATGTTTGTTGGATTAGAAACATCAAGAATTTGCAATCCTATATTGCTAATTGCAAGATAAGCGTATTTTCCTGAAACGTAGATGGAATTAACATTTGCTCCGTCATAATTAACAGAACCAACCTGAACAGGATTTGATGGGTTAGAAATATCAAAAATCCTAAATTCTTCTCTTGGCTCCGAAGTAGTGCCAGAATTCTGACCTCCCAAATAGGCATATCTTCCGGAAATAAATACGGTATTCCATGCACCTTCCATATTGGCAGATATGCTTCCGGCAGCAACAAGTGTTGGGTTTGATGGATTTGAGATATCTACAATTTGAAGAGTACGGGAGCCAGTACTTGCAAGATAAGCATACTTTCCTGAGATATAAACCTCCTTAACAGCTCCACTGCCAGCAACTCCTTCAAACGAACTTACATTTTTTGGCGCAGAAACATTTGAAATATCAACAATTACGAATGCATTAGCTGATTTACCAGTACCAACATAGGCATACTTTCCAACAACTTTTATGTCATTTACAGCAACACCCATATCAAGGCCGCTTACATTTTTAAGTGTGATGCTTGTGGCGCTGCTTCTGTTGGAAACATCAACAATAAGGAATTCATTTGTTCCTGTGCCTGCATCCAAGCCAAGATAAGCATAGTCACCAACAACATATATTGAATTCACAAAATTTACTCCCAGATCAGCACCAGCTAATTGTGTTGGAGTCCCATTAACCGTCTGCAAAAAGTTTCCTCCGTTTAGAGTCAATAGCTGGGATGGAGATGACGTGCCGATGCCTATGCTGCTTCCGTTAATGAATAAAGTACTTCCATTGGTTAATAATAATCCAGAAGCATTTATAGTGCCTGCAACATCAAGCTTGTAATTAGGTGATGTTTTACCAATCCCAACATTGCCTGAATTTGTTGCAAAATAAGCGCTTCCAGTTGTATTAATTGAAGAGGCATTCAATGAGCCGCTAATTCCAACGCTTCCAACAACTGTCAAAGTGTTGTATGGCAAAACTGTTCCTATCCCCACCAACCCAAAAGAAGGCGCCATTATGATATTGCCAGTCGTCCCATTAACAACAAGCAAAGCGCTTGTCCTGTTTTCTATGATGAAGTCCTGGGCTGCGAAGGCATTGATTGATAAAGCTATGACTAAAGCAGCTATTAAGGCTAAAATTTTGATTGTTTTTTGCTGTTTATTAGGCATTTTTAACCGAAACTTTTAAATAGTGGCTTGGCTGTGGTGCTATTATGAAAAATCCAAAAAAAATGACTACTGAGGAACTGATTAAGCTGGCTGATGAAATCAAGAAAGGCATGGGCATTGCCATTCTGGAAGACTACAAAAAGCTCAAAGAGTCGTTTAAATCTGTTCTGGTGAAGTGATTTGAACAGTCTTAAGACTATATTCTGAAAGCATCTCATTTATTTCCTCCTCCTTGTTTTTAAGATGAACCCTGTTGAAAGTGACTAGCAATGCGTTTCTTAAGGAACTCAGCAATATCAGCACAATATCCTCCTCTTTTATTCCAATATTGGTGATTCGCCTGAATAATTCTTCAAAATCTATTCCTCTAGAGGCAATTTCTTCAATAATTTGCAACCTTTCTGCAAATTCATCGGAATTCTTTAAGTAAAATTCTTCAATTTCAGCTTTTAATTTCTCATGTTTCCATTTTTTAACCAGTTCAATAAGTAAAGTCGGTGTAATAATGTAAAACTCCCTCTTTGTTGCTCTTGCCATTAGCTTTCTTGAATTGTTCCCATCTTTACTCTTATCCCATTTGCCGACAGTAACTACATCCAAATCAATGATGATTTTCCTTTTAATTTCCATAAGATTGCCCTCCAGATGCTGTTAAGCTTAACATTACGGCTGCTAGAACCACACCCATCCCGAAAGAAGGCGCCATTATGATATTGCCAGTCGTCCCATTAACAACAAACAAAGCGCTTGTCCTGTTCTCTATTATGAAGTCCTGGGCTGCGAAGGCGGTTGAAGATAAGTATATTGAAAATATGATTAGTGCAGACAGCAAAACTGCTTTTTTGTTTATTGGGCTTCTATTGTTTATCATTTTTTAGCGAAAGTTATTTATATCCGTATTGCTTTTTGACAGCATATGAAAAGGAAAAAAGCCGATATTGGCAAAGTAATCGAGGAGATTGAGGAAAGGCAAAAGGATCCAGATTTTATCAGGGCTGCCTATGAGTTTATTAGACTCACTTCTTAGAATTGATTTAAATTTATTATAATCTATGAATTTAGGAGTTCCTATCTTCTGAATTTCATTTACAGCTTTATAAGCTTGGATTGCATTGTCAGTGCGCATGGATTTTTCATCCTGGCTGACTACAATGTCCATTCCGTTTCTTGAGGCGCATGCAACTATGACAAAATCGTTAATAATCTCGCTTTTTGGCTTGGAGCCGCCAAATTCCCTGTATGCAGTGTAGTAGGCATCTGCAATATTTTCCGTATCTGCTGAAATGCTGAGATTGTGCTCTTCTGTAAAATTATCATATAATACAAGAAGATAATTCCTTATGTTTTTGCCTTCAGCTTTTATTTTCTTTGGGGTGTTTCTAAGCTCTTTCCTAATGACTGCATTGATGCCGTACACTAAAATTAATTTTCTTAGCGCTTCAAAATTTTCCCTTACTTTTCTTAATTCTTTATCCACTACCATTTCCCCATATACATTTGCATCCAAAAGTAATTTGCTTTGTTTTGCTGTTGCCATCCTATATCACCCCAAAAGAACCCAATATCCCTATCCCCACCAAGCCAAAAGAAGGCGCCATTATGATATTGCCGGTTGTTCCATTAACAACAAACAGTGAGCTTGTCCTATTTTCTATTATGAAGTCCTGGGCTGCTGAAACACTATTTAACAAGGCTGCTGTTATAACTAATGCAAACAATAAAATCCAATTTTTGCTTAATTGATTTTGTTTATTTAATATTTTCCTCATTTTTTACCTTGCTTTTTCCTCAAATCAGTAAGCATCAGGCTCCTTATGTAGTCAGATTTGTCTACACCAAGGCTTTCTGCAGCCTCAACGATTATGCCATCCAATTTTTTCGGTATGCTAAACCTTATTTCTGGCATTTTAGTGTTATTTCTGCTTCTTTCTCAAATCAGTCAAAATCAGGCTTCTGATGTAGTCTGATTTATCTACACCTAGACTCTTAGACACTTCCACTATCAAATCATCCAATTTTTTCGGTATGCTAAATCTTATTTCTGGCATTTTTGGATTAAAATGGACTAAATATGGAGTAAATAAGGAGTAAATTAGTATACTGGTATATAAATATTACGATTTTGAGAAGTTGTAGCTAATACCTTACCTTAGTTTGTAAAAATATGCTTAAGAGCCGCAATGCTCCTGCCGCCGGTTACCGCAAAAGTGTTGCTGGATTTACTGCATTTCCAGTTCCAATCCCCACATTCCCGGAGCTTGTCGCCAAGTAAGTGTTATGAGCAACAATGTCATTAGCAATAAAATTCCTGGTTCCCTCAATGCTTAAGTCATAGACGTGCTGCGGCTCTAAAGCTTTGATGGAAGCGATTTTTACGAATTTTATTGCACAGCCTTCGTAAGAGTTTGTAGGAGCGCCACCGCCGGGATTCTCATTCAGATTTCTCTGATTTTGAACCCGGATGCCATCGCTGACAGCTGTTTTTGAGACAGCCGCTCTACCAGCTTGAGCGTCGGTGGCGTTCTTTCTACCTGAAACCGGCTCAGTAGAAAGTCTTAAGTAAAACACCCCCTCTTGCATTGCAAAAGAGGGGTGGGGAAGGATAAGTTCCCCATGAAAAAGCAAGAAAGACTAGTAAATAAGA
>JACPIE010000008.1 GCA_016188245.1 Candidatus Woesearchaeota archaeon
AAGCTAACGCTAAAACGGTAAGAGTTTGAGCGTGCCAAAATTTCGCTGCACGCTCAAATTTTTTATTCACATGATTAAAGAACTAACGGAGGAAAGGATAAGAACGGGCTGAAGCCCGAGGTATCCTTTGTATGTAATGAGCGAAAAAGAAAGACTTGACATTTTGAAGGGAAAGCTGCTTCAGCTAGAGAAAAAAGCCAGAAAATTAAACAGTGACAAGAATATTCTGTCAAGTACACTGGACGAGTCAAACAGGGGAACAAATGCAAGATTGACAGCACTGCTGGATGACATTGACTTAAAAGAGGAAATTTCTTACTTAAATGACTGGGTTAAATTCTATGAAGAAAAAAGCGCAAAGTGCCTGGATAGGATAAAATCGCTAGAAGAGGCTCCGCAGCAAGAAGAGAAAAAAGAGGCAGGAGAAAGAGAAACAGAGGAAAGATTATGGAAGGATGTGCTGAAAACAGAAGCGCCACGGGAAAAATGGCCAAAAAAGCAGTTTTTTAAAGAAGCAATAAATAAAGAAGCAACAAGCAAAAAACAACTGATACGGTATGCCATTCCGTTTGCTGCCATATTGCTGATCATTGCAAGCCTGCTTTTGCTCAAGCCTTCAATTACCGGCAATGTTGCGCTGGACAGGGAAATAGCTTACACTGAAAACCTGAACCTGCAGATGAATGAAAGCGGCGAGTATAACTGGACTTTAAAGAATCCAGGAGTAATGAAGTCGCTTAAGGCAAGCGGCAGCGTTACAGGCAACGGCACTGTAAAAGTTTATATAGAAAAAGACGGCAAAAGGCAATTGATATACCAAAATAAATAAGCCAAATAAGAAAAAATACAAGATTTTATTAACTTCAAGGGCAGGTATTAAAAAATGGAGCGCCGCAAAAAAAAAGAGAATGAAAAAAAGAGAGTGTCCTGGCAAAAGGTTCCCAGGAATGCCGTAGTTTTGATAATAATCCTGATTGGCCTGGGCGTATTCTTATTCCAGAAGCCGTCCATCACTGGAAAAGTCATACAGGGCAAAGAGACCATCTTCAGCGAAAACCTGAACCTGCAGGTGAATGAAAGCGGCACTTATGAGTGGCAGGTGAAAAACCCGGGCAGCATAAAGTCGATAAAAGCAACAGGGTCTGTAACTTCAAACGGGACGGCAAAAGTTTACATAGAGAAAAACGGCACAAGGCAGCTGCTGTTTGACAGCACAAAGCATTTGTTCGATATAGACATTGATGTTCTTCCCGAATATAAAAAAATATTCCAGGGAGACAAGATATTGATACAGAACATACTGTATAACCTGAGGGGCTTCGGAGCCGGCAATGTCAACGTAAAATATTCAATAAAAGACTCCGACGGAAACTTGATAGCGGCTGAAGAAGAAAAAATATTTGTTGAAACAAGGGCGCAGTTCATACGGGAGCTGGTGATGCCTGCCGAGATAAGGCCCGGAACTTATGTGGCGTTTGTGGAAGCCACTACTAACGGCAGCATAGTGCTTGGATCCGGCTCTGACACTTTTGAAGTCAAATCCCTGTATGCGGAGTCCGGAAGCAGGCCGTTCATCTATTATATTGTGATTGGCATCTCTTTAGCTGCATTGATACTCCTGATAGGCGTTGGTGTTTATGAATACGGAATGCTAAAAAGAAAGAAGGGCATTGCAGAGCTAAAGGAAAAAGAGCCGGAAGAAAAAATAAAGAGGCTGGAGAATGAGCTGAAAGCCCTGGAAGATGCCTATAAGTCAGGAATGATCTCGCAGGGGTCATATCAGAGCGGAAAGAAGAGGGTAGAGGAAACGCTGAAAATAACGAAAAAGACATAAAAAAAATAAAAAAACTGCAAAGATTATGAACTGAAAGCATTATGAACCAAAGATGCAAATGTGCGTAAATCTGCCATGAATCCGAAGGCGCCGGTAAACAAAGGTGAAAAATGATTGCGGGCCCATTTGATGCAATTGAGCTTGCGTCTTTAGTTTTTAGCATTATTGCTTTTGTATTTGTTTTTAAGGCGTACAGGAAAAGCGCCAATGATGCTGTTGCAAGAAAATTCTGGGTGTATTTTTTGCTGATTGCATTGCTTATCATGCTGGGAAGATTGTTTGATAATCTTGATGATTTGGCATTTGAGCCTTACTTTAACCTGCTTCAGCATCTGAGCAGTGTAGCTGTCGCGATTGTTTTTGTGCTTGTAGGAAAAAACATTTTAGAGGGTGGGCTGCATGGCTGATATTGCTGCGGTTATATCAAATAATTTATTGATCAGCTGCATAAGGGCGGTTGCGGCGCTGTTGTTCCTCACAGCATTTTTTTACATGGCAAAGATACACCAAAGAGCAAAAGATACAACCGATGTATGGCTTTTGGTGAGCTTTGCGGCATTTACGGCGTTTTTGATTTCATTGTCAAATTCGCTGGAATGGTATTTCAACAGGAATGCGACGCTTGACGCAATCGGAGTGTACTTAGGCACAATCTTCTCTCTTGTCTGGGTTTACATAGCGTTTAGGTTTATGTCAATGAGAAAAGGATGAGAAATAATCCTGCTTTATTCTCCATCATTCAAATTGCTCTCTTTTGGCTTGGGCTTTGCAATGTCGCCAAAGAATTCCTTGTTTTTGTCTTTGATAAGATGGACATCCCTGATTTTGATAAATGAACCCACAACTTTATCAAAAGAGTTTGTACCCACCAAAACGCCGCCATTGGCAACTAAATTGCCAGATGAATCTTCCTGCTTTATCTGCATACGCACAAATTTGCCGAATATGTTCTCAACTAAATCAAAATCGTAATAGTAGAATTTGCCCTGAACGTGGGTATCTTCCAATGCATGCACAATTTTGTTGAAATTATAAACGGCTGTGTCTCCGCGCTCCATTTTCAGGCAAAATGCACTGTCAGCTAGATTCTCCAGGTGGTGCCAAATGGTAGAATGGCCAAGTTTAACAGCTTTATCCACTTGTGAGATAGTCACCCCCTGCGGATTGAGTTCGAGGATTTGCTTTAGTAAATTGCTTAAATACTCTCCTTTCTGGAAAGGTGGCAAGTCAGCATACTGCTCTTTGGTCAGAAGGTTTTGCGGCAGTACGAGCTTTAGCATGTGGCACCTGTTTAAACAATTAAGGTAACAACTATCGAACTAATTTATCAAAATGATGTTTCATACAATCATAATTTAAAGCTTGATTCTTAAATAATGGTTATAACAATCATAACAGTTATAGGTAGAATATAAAGTTTTTGCTGTTTTCTTTGGGCTTTAGGTATTTTTTTGTTTGAGAACTTGTAGAATTTTAATAATCATGCAGATAGTTAGAGAAACAAGTTTTGCATATGGCCTGCATAAGGAATCATTTTCATATCTGTATACTGTCTACAACAAAACTTTGGTTATAAGCGTTATCACAGTTATATTGCCAACCACAACAAGACCTAATATTTTTTGTGGTTGGCAAGATAGCCGCCAACAACAATTTATACCTAATTACTTTGTTGGTCGGCTATAACATTAGATTTTCAGTTCAAAGCGCTTTTTATAGTGTACTACAGCAAAATCGCCTACATTTGAATGATTAGAACTACAATTATTGCTATAGCTTTTAATGATGACCTTCAACTACAACCATTCGAATAACAAATTTATTTCTTAATGCCCTGCTTTTCATTCAAATGCTTTTTTTGATTTGGTCAAGCGTTTTAATTAAGTCACCTATCAATTCAACCGGTATGCTAATACCTTTGCATACTGCCTGGTTTCCAGCTCTATTCTCTCTTTTTTCGTGAATGCAGACAAAGCTGCCGTCTTTATTTTCAGCAGTGCTGATGCTGTATGTTGATTTGCTTTTGCCATAGTCATTCAAATGGGTGAATTTTCCTATTGGAAAGTACATGTCAAGATTACCATAAGACACCTTGTGGCATTGGGCAGTACATCCCAACACTTCCAAATGGTGCCATAAAGTTGAATAGGTAAGCCCGGTAGCTTCCTTTATCTGAGAAATGGTAATTCCTTCCTGATTAAGCTCAAGTATTTTTTTCAACAGATTGCTTACGTATTCCTCTTTTTCTTTTGCAGGCAAAGTCTTGAAAGCCTCTTTTTGCAATAGCTCATTAGGAAGAGTAATTTTTGCCATATTGGGTGTTTAATGAATTATTATTTGAATAAACGTTTGAATGATTATTTGAATGATTAGTATATAAAACTTTTGTTACAGAAGGCATTGTGGATTTGATAGTAGCTTATTGAAGCATGTCTAAACAGGTGTTATCAAAGTAAATTAAGGTATTATGTTGAAGGCAGCAAAACCTCAAAACAGAAAAATAAATATAGTAGTTATGAAAGTTATAGTCATCATGACAGGCACCACAACCATACCGGTAAGCAAAGAATTTCATGAATGGCTTAAGAGCAAAGGAAAGAAAGGAGAGAGCTATGAAAATATCATAAAAAGACTTATTAATCCTAATGGTGCGCAAGATAAGCCTGATGACACGCAAGAGCTTAAAGACTCAGACTCTTCTGCTGATGATCTTCTTGAAAGCTGATTTTTCAGTTGAATTATAACACTTATGACCCCTATTGTTCTTTTTTATATTTTCTATTTTACTTACAAAATATATAAAAATACTTATATAATGCTATATTTATTTGAATAGGTATTTGAATGTTTATTTGAATGATGGCAAATCAGAAGGAAACGGGGTGTATCGGGTGATAAAATGAAGTAGGAATTACTTGTACTGGTTCCTTCCAGTATAGTGCAGTCAAATTGGCACTCTAACACTTAACAAGTCTTTAGGCTGTGAAGGTTAGATTGGCTATCTCGTTAGTCTAGATTATATCACCCATATTGGTTATAATTTTTTACAGTTTATATAGGTCATCTGCAGTTGCTGAAATAATAATCCCCGTTACATAACAAACATAACAATTACTAAACTTTTCTTCGTCAGTCTTGCTGTAATCATACAAAATCATAAAAACGAAAGATTTAAATAATGTTTACTTACAGAGTATGCTTAAATGATAGGTAATAGGTTTATCTCCAAATATCATTACTTACAGGATATAGGACTATTCATCAAATCATGCGCTAAATTTGGATTTGCAGTTTATTTGTAGCTAGTTCTTAACTGTGGATCCGGGGAGTTTAGCGCCTTGATAAAAACTAAAACTATGCGAGACCGGAATGTAGTTTAAAATACCCATATAATAATTATATTTACTTACAAGATATTGTTAATACTTATAAAATGAATAATGCCTAAAAAAGAGGACATTGAGGCGATTGAGAAAAGGCTTTTGAATACTTTAAGTTATCTAAAAGACCAAGGGCTAAGTTCTGAAGAAATTATTAATTTAGTGACTAAATCATTAAAGGTGCCTGCCCAGGAAGAGGTTAAGGTTCCAATTTCTGTTTTTAAAAATGATTACTTGAGTTCATTGGAAAACATCGTGAAATACCTAAGAGAAAACTTGCTTCTCAGCTTCAGGCAGATAGGTGCACTAACAAACAGGAATGGAATTGCATTAGCGGTCACTTACAGGAATGCAAAGAAAAAAATGCCGGCCAAGTTTGTTGTTGAAGAGATTTCCCCGTATTCTATTCCGGTTTCAATACTAAAGGACAGGAACATAAGCGTTCTCGAGAATATTGCCGCTTACCTGAAGGACACTTTCGGGCTTAATTACCACAGCATTGCCGTGCTGCTGAACAGGGATGACAGGACAATCTGGACAGTCTACCAAAGGGCTAAGAAAAAGAAAAAATGAAAGATAATCTGAAAATCAAAAAAATTGCATTGTGTTATTTAATTGCAGTAATCGCATTATTCACATTAATATCCTGCACTACAAATAACAATACGATAACAGGATTTGCAGTACTGGATGAAAATGAAACAACGACAACACAATCAAATGAAAATCAAACATCAACTGAAACGGCTGCCATAAATGAAACTGATAAAGAAAAACCGGCAAAAGAAACGAAGGAAGAAAAGCCGGAAAAACAAAAGGGGCCTAATGTGCCTCCTGCCTGGAAATCCGATACTGAAGAGTTCACACTTTATGGAGAGACAATAATTGACCTGAACAATTACTTCTATGACGAGAACAATGACACAATCACTTATACCTCGACAATGCCTGAAAAGATATCTGTGGCGATTGAAAATAATTTGGCTACATTGGCTCCTGACGGAAATAATTTCACTTCAAAAATTGAATTTACGGCAACTGACGGAGACAAAACAACCAAAAAAGAAGTGGCTCTGATTGTGCCCGAGAGGGCAATCTCAATCAGCCTAGAGCATAATTCCGGAACTCCATTTGACACTGATGACAACGGGTATGAGCCAACAACCGGAATTATTGACTTGACGGTTGAGGGTTCAAAATTCAGCTGGAATGCGAATGAAAGCAACTTGTGCACAAGATGGGAAGTGTATTCTGCCGAAAATGCGGAAAGCACGACTGTCTGCTACGGAAGCGAGAAATGCTGCGCTTTCGTTGGCTTGGGACCTTCAAAAGACATATGGGATGAAGTGTTTTACTCGACTTACGGCCAGTACGGCGCCGGATTAAGCAACATTGTAAGCGCCCAGATTATTTATGTTGATTACGGCATAAGGGAGGAAACTCCTTACGCTGAAATTTATTATTCGCCTTGGGAGAATAAAACCGCAAACTATTATTTTGCCTCAATAGACTTTGAAAATGTTTGTGTAGAAACATGCATATTAACCGGCTTTAACGAAACAAGCTACAAGCTGATATTTGAGATAGACAATGCTGTCCTGAACCTTGAGACACTGACCTATTCAATCGCGGAAGATATAACCCAGGTGCCAATCATCCTTAAGATTGAGGATGATGCAGGATTAAACTCCGGCGCATACCAATTGTACAAAAATAATGAGCCGGTGGCAGTAATAGAAGAATTTGTTGAGCCTGACTACTACAACATTGAGGTAGTGCCGGCAGAAAATGTCATTGACAGGCTGCTGATAGAAAATGCAAACTTGACGCATCCTGTATCTGCCACTATCGGGATTGACAATGTAACGAGAGAGATTGGCATAGAAAATGTCGAGGTGAAGAAAAGGTATGCCATTAACTTGGAAGAGCTGGAGTTTGAGAAAGCCACTTTGACGGCAAACGCAAGCGCAAATGCCCTGTACAAGTGCAGGCAGTGGGATTATGGAAATGAGCTGTGCTTCGGCGCCTGGGAAAAAATAAAAGATTTAACTGCCGGGCAGCAGTATGAGCTTGCTTTGACGCCAGATGACCCGGGGTTCATTGAAGGAGACTTAAACATAACTCTTTTGAATATAACGCCGGTAAACATAACAAACATAACGGGATTAGCCTTAATAAAAGAAATTCCAAATATAACAATTGCTGTTAATCAAAATGCAACTATTGATTTGGCAGATTACTTCTCAAACATTGATGAGGATACTGCATTTGCCAATTTTGAGCAGGACAACATCAGCATTATTTTTGAAAATGGAATAGCCACGATTGTTCCCCCGAAAGGCTTCATCGGCACTTCATACACCTACATAACAGCCGCCAAAGGAGCTGATGTTGCCATATCTAATTTATTCTCCATCAATGTAATAAATATTACACCAGAAATAAACTTAACATCCAACATAACGGCTAACATAACTCCAAAAGTGATTTTCAGGAAAAAAGACTTCAAGTTTGATGAAGACATTGGCGTTGGATTTGAATATCTGACAAAACAGGAATTGGTTAATGAGAAAAAATGGAAAGATGAATATGAAGTTTACGAGGAAGAGACAAAAAAAACGGAAGTGGAATTGACGCTGTTCAGGGAAAAAATAAAGGAAGATAAAAAATTACTGAGTGAAGCCGAGAAATTAACTAAAAAGCAATATAAAAAATGGCAAAAAACCAATGATACGATTGAAGCTTTTATTTATGATAATGGAGGCGACTTAAAAGATATCAATGTCGAAATAGAAGAATTGAGGGAAGGCAGGTTTGGCGTTAAAATTCCGAAGCAAAGGGCGTTCAAAGCAGGAAAATATATTTTGAAGATGGATTTGACAAAAGACGGCATAACTTATTCCCAAGAGCAGGACTTTACATGGGGCGTGCTTGCCATCAATGTAAACAAATCTATCTATCTGCCGAATGAGGATTCATTTATCGGCATAGGTGTTTTGGATGATGCAGGTAAAATTGTATGCAATGCTGATATTATATTAGAAATTACAAATCCATTAAATCAAAAAACAACATTGACAACCCAAAATAATGATATAAAAATAAGCCCGGAATGCCAGTTTTTAGGAGTTACTTTGCTGCCTGACTATTACACATATTATTCTGTTGGCGGTGTTGGAAATTACATTATGAATTTGACTGCTGTGACTGCAAACGGAGTCAGGAATGTACAGGATAATTTCACAGTGCAAAGCTCTGTTGCATTTGATGTTGCAAGAAAGTCAGCAACAAGAGTTTATCCAAAAGTTCCATACAAGATGGAATTCACAGTAAATGCAAATGACGATTACTCTGGGCCGATAATTGAGTATGTACCATCAAGTTTTGCAATAACACCGCAAAGCGATATAATTGTAAATGATTTCGGAAATGAAAAGCGGATAATATGGATTGAAGATTTGAAAAATGGAAAAACTTACAATATTGGTTATGAGTTTGATGCACCTGACATCTCTCCAGAATTTTATATTTTGGGTCCTTTGGATATTGGCGCATTCAAGGAATCAAGGCAGTGGCAGATTGCGAATGATGTTACAACTAGAAAGTTCTTTGACGAGTTTGATGATACAACTCAATGGACAATTGCAGGGGCAGGAGCTTGGACAGTTGTTTCAAGTCTTGTAGAGGGAACTAATTGTGGTGCTGGAGCAGATGCAGGAACAAACCTTTCTATAACAACTTCTGTTGATTTAAGCGATTGTGCAGCAGGAAGCGGATTAGCTGAGTGGCACGATATTGACACACAAGCTTTAGAAGCCACAGACTGCCTTAAATATACATATTCAAGCGATGGCGGGACTACATGGGCTGCTTTAGCCACATCTTTTTGCGATGACCAAAATCAGCTTACATACAAAAGCTTCACCATTCCTGATGCTAGTTTAACAAGCACATTTAAGTGGCGTTTTGTTTGCCAAGGTGTATCAAGCACAGAAGAAGTTAGAGTAAATAATTTCAACATAACTTGTGATGTTCAAGACACAAC
>JACPIE010000011.1 GCA_016188245.1 Candidatus Woesearchaeota archaeon
AAGCACCACAATGTAAAGATTATTGACGACAGGCAAAAACCTTTAGCAGATTTCGCCGCCTCGTGAGATACGGCAACCTCTGAAAGAGTTGACGAGAAACGAGGCGGAAGGGGATTATAAGGGGTGTCCCCTTATTTCATATCTACCGATTCGGAAGGAATTTTAGGAAAAATCTTGAAGCAATCATCATTATAGATCTTGGCATAAGTTTTTTGTTTAGAATTTGAGTATGTAAACTTAAAATCCAATAAAACCATTGGATCTTCATATTTAAGATAAATCATATTTAAAGCTGTGTTACAGAATTTGGTAACGAGTTACAAAAATCAGAAGTAAAAATAAATTAGTTAATCACAGATAAACTTAAAATCTTAAGCAGCTCTTCAAAATCATAAACTTGTTTATCAAGATTCTCAAAGTTATATTTTACTAATTTAACATCGGTATTATTTGGAAATATTTTTTTTTGAAAGTCCTTTGCTATAAGGATGCCGCCGAGACATTCATTGCCTATTTCTTTAACATATGTAACTACTTGCTTCACATCTTTTAATGACGCCTTATTGGTTTTAATTTCTATTATGATTTGCTTTGAAGTGCCAATAGGTACAGACTCTTTAAGCAACAGGTCAATTAAGCCTTGGGTTAATGCCCTTTCACTTAAGATTTCTAAATTTAAGTTCAAAGCGTCCTTGAAATTTAATTCTTCAAGGAATTTTATCATGTTGGATTTTATAGTTAAGTTATGTTTAATAACAGATTGCAGGAATAATTCCTCAAATTTATAGATGGAAGGTACATTTACTTGACCCTTATTAAAAGTTAATTTTGGCATAAACTCACTTGCACTTTCATAGCTCAACACATCTAACTTTCCGTCAAATTTTTTCCCCATCAACGAAACATTTTGTAATGTTGTTTGGTCAGCTTGGAAATGAGTTTTTGCGTATCCTCCTCTTAATAAAAGATTCTCCGCAATGTACGCAAATTCGTATCTTACTATTGGCTCATTAAACTCCCTAATAAGGTTTAGTTCAAATCTGAAAGGAAAATAGTAAGTTTTTCCGGATTCTTTAAAAGTAATATTTTTCCAGGGTGGCAAATTTTCTGCATTTTCAATTGCCATCTTTTTGACTACCCTATACAAGTTATACGCTCTTGCTCCATAAACAAAACTAACAAAGTCCCCCTCTTTAATATCAATAAAAGCCCAAATACCGTTTTTACTGTTTGTAAATCCAGATAGACCATACTTTATGCATAAATCAAGATTTTCTCTAGTTGAAACCGCAATAAAATAATAATTTGGTTTATTCTCCATTTTTACAGTTGCTTACGTTGATAAAAATTGAAGATGAATTAAGTTATATATAAATATTGATACACCACAAGATGAGATACCCTTTTCATATATAAAAATTCCAAAGAATAGTCATAGTCTACGGCACAAGGGACAGGATAAAGGCATTTCTTGAATCAAATGTGCAGGCAATCGAAGAAGACAGGGAAGAAAAAATAAACCTGAGAATAATAAGAAACAATAAAGACTCTTGGTTTAAAACTTTAAAACATTTCCTCTTCAAAGGCGATTAAAATCAAGCTCCAGCAAACTCTTTTAATCAGGCACTTTACCGTTGAGTATAAGGGAAAAACTTACTATGTAGAATATGCCAATTCTGAGGGTATTGCTGGCTACCTGTTTAATAGAGACAATTGGGAAATCTTGGACGAAGAACTTGAAGAATTATGTGTCTGTGAATTTGAAAATGATACAAAAGAAGAAAGGAAGCAGATTGAAGAAAATGTAAAGTTATGCAACAAGCTAATCTCCTTCTGCATCAGGCATTTCAGCGATTACAGGCCGAAATTATCATAAAAAACCAAAACCTTTATAAACTTAACTTTATACATATAAACTAAAATGGACATATATAAACTAGAATGGACAATACTCCAACTTGAGATTTTTGCCCTAATGTGCCAAAAGGCGGGAGAAAAGCTAAGCCAGAGGGAAATAGCAGGAATATTAGAAGTTTCGCCAACAGCTGTTGCAAATTCCATAAAAAAGCTAAGAAACGCAGAGCTTATTAAAGTCGAAAAGACAAAAACAATTAATTTTATTTCTTTTAACAGGGATAATCCAAAAGCTATTGAGCTAAAAAGAGCGGAAAATCTGAAAAATACCTATCTTTCAGGATTATCTGACTATTTGGAAAAGGAACTGGCAGGCAGCACAATCATTCTATTTGGCAGCTATTCAATGGGGGAAGACACAAACACTTCCGACATAGACATTGCAGTTATAGAAAGAAAAGACAAAATGTTATATCTTGAAGAATTTGAGAAAATACTAAACAGAAAGATTAATATAAATTTTTATGATTCATGGGAAAAAATCCATGAGCACTTGAAGAATAATATCTTAAACGGCATTTTATTGCATGGCGGAGTTGAATTATGAGGGCCATAAGAAAATTTGATGAGTTCATAAAAGAAAACATTGTCAAAAAGCAGGGAATAGGCGCTAAAAAAACAAAAAGCCTTAAATATTAGTTCAGTTATTGAACTAATTAGTTCACAATGAGAACTGATATACTGTCGTTTGTGATGGCATCGGAGAACAGGAAAGGCATAGCCAAGGCTTTATTTGAATATCCGAGAAGGCAGTGGAGCTGCACCGCTGTGGAAGAAGCAACAAAACTCCCCCATGCCACTGTATTTCGGGCCTTGAAAGGCTTGGCGCATTTTGGCATATTGAAGCAAGTAAAAATCAATAAGAAGGACATAATCTACGAGCTTGCAAGCTCTGTCTTGGCAGCAGAGCTGGAAAGAGCAATGAACATTGACAAAATAGCTGCAAGAGGCATTGCAATGGAATTCATCAACAAAATAAAGCATCAAGCGGAATCTGCCGTGCTATACGGCTCAAGCGCAAAAGGAAGCTTAAAGCCTGAAAGCGATGTAGACATTTTGGTTGTAGCGGACAAAGTCCACAAGAAAGACATTTTCGATGCAGCAGCAGGCATCTCGCAAAAATCAAACAGGACTATTTCGCCTGTAGTTGTTAGTAGGATGGAATTAAATAAGGAAAAGAAAAGCCAGTTTATGCGCTCTGTTAAGGAGAATATGGAGGTGCTGTATGGAAAAAGCCCATTTTGAGGAAGCAAAGATCTGGTTGCAGGGAGCTGAATATATTTCAAATCTCGGCAGTGGCAGGGAAAAATATGCAGTCGCTGTTTCCATGGCAATACACTCTATATTGAAAGCCAACGATTCTTTGACGATGAAATTTATGGGAATCACAGCAAGGCGCCATGATGATGCAAGAAGGCTTTTTGAGGATCTGGTGAAAAAGAATTTTGTCAAAGCCCGGTATGCCGACTACAAGCAGATTATACAGGATGCCATCAACAACAAAGCAAAAGCAGAGTACAGGGGGGGCTTCTTTAGCAAAAGCGATTTTGAATCCATGAAAAGAGAAGCTGAGAAGTTTCTCAAGATGGCTGAAGAGTTTTTTAAGTGACATTTTTAGCATTTACTGAAAAATATTGATAAACAATTCAATCTCCTTCTGCATAATCCATTTCAGCAGCCACAGCCAAAAAATCCGCAACCTTTAAATATTTCCTATAAGCTTAAATCACTCCAAAATGGTAATCCGCCATATAAAGAGGTTCTTTGAAAGCCAGAAAAAGAAATTTGCAGAGCTCAGGAAAGACAAAGACCAGCAAAAATCATTCCGGGAAACCGAGGAGATGCGCAAGGCCGAAGAGCTGAAGCGCGAAGCTGACAGGCTGGCGCAGCTAAAGCAGTACCAGACTGCGATTGAAGAATACAACAAGGCGCTGGAATTCTACCCTTACAAAGGCACTGAGCAGGAGCTGTTCAAGAGTGCAGCCGAATTCCTTTTCAAGTGCAACTACAACATTGCAGCCTGCTACTCATATCTTGACAGTTTTGACGAGGCCATCTCGCACTTTGACAGGGCCCTGAAAGTCGAGGCTGCTGAAGACGAAAACAAGGTACGGGCGCTGATGGGCAAGGGCAGCACCTTTTACAGGAAAAAGCTGTTTGTTGAAGGAAGGTACAAGGCAGGAGCCTACAGGATTTCAATGGATGCTGACTGGGAAGTAAGCGACAAAAAGCTTGAAGAATACAAAAAAGAAGACCAAAAAAAGGGGTATGTAAAGCTTGCGCATGAATGCTTCTCTTCAGCTGCCGAGCTGGACCGCAGCCAGGTTGATGCATGGTACAGCAAGGGCCACATGGAAGTCCTGATGAACAGGATAAAAGATGCCGTGCAGTCATTTGATAATGTCATAAACTCCAACAAAAGCTATGAAAACAAGGAAAACCTTGCATTATTTGACGAGATAAAAAGGGAAAAGGGAATACAGATCAAGGCATCCGAGCTCATGGAAAGGGACACAGAGCCGAATTTCAGGACAAAAACAGGCCATCTTGTAAAGACAAGGGCAGAGATGGAAATCGCTAATTTCCTCTTTGACAACAGCCTCCTCTTCCAGTACAACACAGCCGCAACATGGGCTGACAAGGACAATTTCAGGGCTTCATTCTACGTGCCAAAGCTTGACCTTTACATTGACCATCACCCTTATGACTATCTCAAGGAATACCAAAAAGTCATGAAAACAAAGCTAAAGGAATACGACAAGCACAAGAAAAAGCATATCTACATATCATCTGAAGACGAGAAGAACATTGAGGAATCTATCAAATTAAAGATGAAGCCGTATATTGTGCTGTAGTTCTGCAAAACGGACCACTGGACATTCTTGGGTGAGATTTATAAAGGAGAAGTTCTGCCCGATATGATTGAAAATAAAAAAAGCCGCTTAATCGGCATAGCAGAAGATTGAGACCCTCAAAAGCATATAAATCGTACTCGTATTTAAATCTTTTTATGCCGCGGTCGCTTAACTTGGTATAGCGAGAGGTTGAGACCCTCTTGCCAGTGATGGCTTCTGGGTTCAAATCTTGTAAAGGATTCACTTTTCTGGGTGGAAATCCCAGCCGCGGCGTGTTTAATATGATAACCAGCAGCTTCGTCTTTCTGGAAAGGGTAGGAAGCAGGCTTGAGCGGAATATCTGGAAGAATGGAATTGATGGCTGGGACGATTTTTTGAGGAGAAAAAGTGTCAATGGACTATCGGCATACAGGAAATGCTATTATGACAGGAAGCTCCTGAATGCAAGAAAAGCGCTTTACAATTTTGACTCGGGCTATTTTATAGGCCTGCTGCCGCAGCCCGAGATGTGGAGATTGTACAATTTTTTCAAGGAAGATGCAGTATTCCTTGACATTGAAACTACGGGCTTAAGCAGGCAAAATGACGACATAACTGTCTTGGGCCTTTACGACGGCATTAACACAAAAACTATGATAAAGGGCATAAATCTGGACTATGGCGCCCTGAAAGAAGAGTTAAAAAAATACAAGATTGTTGTGACATTCAATGGGGCTTCGTTTGACCTGCCTTTTATTGAAAAAGCTTACCCCGGCTTAATGCCGAAAATCCCGAATTTTGATGTAAAATCAATAGCAGGCAGGCTTGGCCTGAAAGGCGGCCTGAAAAATATTGAAAAGGAACTTGGAATAAAAAGAAGCAATCTTGTCGGCAGATTTTACGGCGGGGATGCCCTGACTTTGTGGAGGATGTACCGGGCAACAGGAGACGAGCACTACCTCAACCTGTTGGTCGAATACAATGAATATGACACAATAAATTTGAAAATCGTGGCTGAGCATTGCGTTAAGGGAATGAAAGATAGGCTAAATGAAAGATTAAAAAACTAATCGGAAAAATTGCTACCACTAGGATTGAGCTTGAAAAAAGCCATATGGGCAATAAATCACAGCTTGTAGCCTATTTTGCATTCTTGTCTGGCTGGTGCACGCCAAAAGTATTGCCTTCAGTGTCGAGGAAATATCCCTGCCAGGCCATGCCGGGAATCGCAAACTTCGGCATTGCAACAATGCCGCCGGTTTTCTTTATGCTTTCTGCAGTTTTGTCAAAATCTTCAACCTGGACGGTGCACACATATGCATTCGTGCCGTATTCCTGAGGCGGTGTTTTGGCTGGGCGCTTTAATAGGCCACCGTTGATTCCGGGTTCTTTGCTGTCTTTTTCGGCAGTCATGACAATCCAGTAATCCCAACCCGGGTCCGGCCATTTTTCGATGGACCATCCAAATATTTCCTTATAGAACTTTGCTGCCCATTCAGGCTTTTCCGCCTGGATTTCAAAATGCACAACCCTGTTCATAATTTACCCCCGCTTCTTTTATTCAACTTTTGATTGCTTAAATTGGGTTCATACTCCGCAGCTTGCTGCGATATTCCAACCCAATTTGAGGCTTAAAAATTCCCACAGCTTGCTGTGATTGGGATTTTTAATTTTTGAGCTTGCTTCTTCTGCTTTGCTGTCAAACCAAAGGCATGGAGTTATTTTTTGCACTTGCCTGTCTGTAATTTTTGCCATATTGCCTGTGCTCATCTGCTTTTGTTCCCTAAAGGCTAACTAATGTCTCAAATCCCCCCACTGCCATGCGCTTCATTTCAAAAGGCATGGGTTTGCCCTTATGCTTTGCCGGGTCCATTAAAGGATCCTTCATGACCTTTGCATTGGTGTTATCACGGTGCTCTCTGGATTTGAATACGATAAAAGCAAACACAACAGCTTCATTTGGCCTGGCTTTCGTCATTTTAGTGAATTGCGTGCATCCCCATTTTGCAGCGCTTTTCAGGTCTTCCCCGGCACATTCAGTGTATTGGAGAGCGCCATGCTTCATCCAAACGTTTCCTGCCTCCTGCGCCATTTTTTGGTATGTTTTTAGGTTCTTCTTTGGCACAGGCAGCACATACCCATCAACATATCTTTTCATGTTATCACCCACTTTTGCTTTTCATCTCTTCAGGCATCTTGCTTTCATCCATATGCATTATTTCCCAGACATGCCCGTCAAGGTCTTCAAAAGCACGTGCATACATCCAGCCATGATCTGCTGCTTTCCTGTATTCCCTGCCTCCGGCGGATACGGCATTGCTTACCATCTCATCCACCTTTTTCCTGCTTTTAGCTGACAATGCAACAAGAACTTCAGTGTTTTTTGACGCATCGCTGACTTCCTTGCCCGGGATGAATGTCCTGAAGAATTTTTCAACCAGGAGCATTGCGAACATATCCTTGCCGATAATCATGCATGTTGCATTCTCGTTGGTGAATTGGGGGTTGAATCTGAACCCAAGCTGTGTAAAAAATGATACTGATTTGTTAAGGTTTTTTACCGGCAGATTTACAAAAATTTGCGTTGGCATAACAGTTTATTGTTGCTTTAAGATTTATAAATATTGTGCTTGCATTTTCCTTACTATCCTCTTAAGTTTGGCTTTTTTCAAGCAATTCCTTTAATTTTTCCAAGTCTTTTTTCACTAGCTTTGCATCATCTTCAAACATTTTGCCAGACATCCCTGTTTTTTGGTATATGGTAAAGACGAATTCACTGCCCCTGTTATTGGTGAACACGCGCATTGGGTTATACACTCTTTCTCCGGATGGCAAAGTTACATCATGGTCCAGAATGCCAAACTTATTTTTATTGGCAAACTTGATTTTTATTTTTCCCATTGGAGACTCTGCAATCAGCTCCCCATCAGCTTTCTTTATGGAGCTGCTTAATCCAGAAGCCCATTTTGGCAGATTCTCCGGATTTGAGGCAAATTTATAGGCCTTTTTAGCCGGGCAGTTGACTGAAACGCCGATGTGCCGGGATTTGAATGTTGTTTTTACCATTTTGTGCTTGATTTTGATTATTAATCCTTCTTCCTTCAAAGAGCGAAACACCGGGCCCAAAGCCAAAGTTTGCCCAATCATTCGGCGAGTAAGAAGATGCCGGCATATATAAAGATTTGAGTATAGAGAACTTTGAATATCCATTAGCTTTACATATTCTATTCAAAGTTCTCTTAGAGAATTTTGACAATTTGATAGTTTTTCAAAAATTCTCTATATTTTATTTTTGTTTTAATTTCCCAGAGTGTTGATAAATGCCTGCGATTCAGATAAAACTGCGGAATTGTAAGATTATCACGAGATATTATCTTGTCAAAATTTAGTGTCTTCGCAGGGAATATGCCAACTGTCATGATCAGCCGCTTTTTTCAATTTTTTTCCACATGAAGTATGATGCGAACATCACTGCAAAGAATGGTATTGTTGAAAGGGCCATAAGGATTCCGTCGCCTGCAAAATACAATGATGCAGATGCCCCGACCAAATCAATGGTAAAGCCCGCATAAGCCCACTCCTTGATTGTCTTAAATTTCCATTGCAATAAAGCAATCACGCCTAAAATTTTTGCAATTCCCAGTATAGTATTGAGATACACAGGGTACCCCAGGTGTTTCATGACTTCTTTTGCCTGCCCGGCCTGAATTACCTCAGAAATTCCGGAAAATAGCATAGCTAAAGAAAACAAAATGGTCAAAATCCAATAACTCACCTTAATTGTTTTCGGCTTCATATATATTGCAGGTTGTTTTTTTAGTTTTTATATATTTCTGTTAGTTTAGCAAGTAATATTCCTTAATCTGCCCATACCAAAGAAAAATCTCATTCAATATCCACTTTTTTCCCGATGCTCTGCCCGGGCATTCCTGTTTCAAATATGACCCTCAATGCCCCGGAGTTGCCGTGAAACGATGCGATCTTGCCTGTAAGGGACTTGCCTGCAGGCGTCTTCCAAACCACTTTTTTGCCTACCATCTTCGAGGCTTTTTCCTTATTGTCAACTGAATTTACTTCTACAATCATCTGGTTCGTGCTTTTTACCCTTCTCGAGCCCCTGAAATTAACAATTACGCCTTCCATACGGTTCAGGAAGATTAGGGGTTTTAAAAATGTTGCTGTTTCTGCGGCTCTGTCCTAAAAGTCATTCTCAATAAAAAAATATTGTGGCATATCAGCCTACAAAATAATTCTGTGCGGATTGTCCGCACAGATTTGGAGCCCACGCTGGCTCCAAATCTTCTCTTCAGGCTTGCAAATCCGCTTTCC
>JACPIE010000012.1 GCA_016188245.1 Candidatus Woesearchaeota archaeon
AAGAGGCCCTACAAAAGGAGGCATAAGGTTTCATCCTGAAGTAAATTTAGAGGAAATAAAGACGCTTGCTTTATTGATGACATTAAAATG
Source organism: Candidatus Woesearchaeota archaeon (assembly GCA_016188245.1). Taxonomy (GTDB): domain Archaea; phylum Nanobdellota; class Nanobdellia; order Woesearchaeales; family GW2011-AR4. The sequence continues at coordinate 91 of JACPIE010000012.1, forward strand.
CGCTGTTGTCAATCTGCCATATGGAGGGGCAAAAGGCGGAGTTATGATTGAGCCGAAAAAATTTTCCGAGGCAGAGCTTGAAAGCGTAAGCAGGGGCTATATAAGGGAGACGTATAATTTTATTGGCCCAAGAATTGACATTCCTGCGCCTGATGTCAATACAGATGCGAAGATAATGGCATGGATGCTTGACGAATATGAAAAGCTTGAGGGCAAGCACACCCCTGCTGCAATAACCGGGAAGCCAATCTCGTTGCTTGGCTCGAAAGCGAGAGACTATTCCACATCCATGGGAGGCGCTTATGTATTGCAGGAAATGATTGAAAGCCTTGACATGAAGCCAAAAAAGACAAGTGTTGCGGTGCAGGGGTTTGGGAATGTTGGGATGAACATAGCAAGGATACTTCACGAGTGGGGCTATAAAGTGGTTGCCGTCAGCGACTCTAAAAGCGGGATTTACAATGTAAATGGATTAAGCATAAAAGATGTTATTAACTATAAGGAAAAGACCGGAAAATTAGCTAAATTCAAAGGTGCAAAAGAAATTTCAAACGAGGCGTTGCTTGAGCTGAAAACAGATGTGCTTGTGCCTGCTGCCTTGGAAGACCAGATAACAAAGAAGAATGCCAGCAATGTAAAGGCTAAACTGATACTTGAGATGGCAAACAGGCCGATAACACCGGAAGCTGACGATGTTCTGCTTGACAAGGGCATTTTTGTAATGCCTGACATTCTGGCAAATGCAGGAGGAGTTGTTGTCTCTTACTTTGAATGGGTTCAGAATTCCCAGAATTTCTATTGGGCAGAGCAGCTTGTGCTGGACAGGCTCAAGATTTACATGGCAAATGCAGTCAAAGAATTGTCAAAAGTCTGCGAAAATTTCAAATGCGACATGAGGGCATCACTCTATGTAAATTCAGTCAAGAAGATTCTAGAGGCGGAGAGGTTGAGGGGGAATTTGAAATAAAATTACTGCATTGTTTTGATTGCGGTGAAAAACTTCTTGCCTATATAATGTAATATACAGGTGAGCGTGACATTGCGGACACCAAGAATGCTTTTGTCGTGCTTTTCAATGGAAAGTTTACTTAATCTACAGAGATTAGGCGAAGACAAAAGGAGAAATAATGGCTTTGATTGTAAAAATAGTAACGTTAGACGAACTTTTTTTCATCGTTTCGTAGGGTGCGAATGTTAACTATAGAAAAGAAACATTTATAATTGTATTAACGATTTTTAATCGGTTATGAAGATTAAGATTTATTGTGATGCGTTACAGGAGGGTGAATGGTTCAAAAATCTATCTCCAAATTTTAAAGATGCAGATATTTTGTCAATTAAAGATAGGGGTAAAAATCCTAGAATTATAGATGAATTGATAGAATATGACCGTCCAGATATTATCCTAGTTATAGATGGAAAAGTGAAATTAGCATTAGAAAAAACTGAAGAAGTCCCTACAGGGCATAATGTTGGACAAAGATTTGCTAGAATAGTTAAATCTGCTGAGGTGAGTATTCCTTTCATTTATTTCTGTCCTTTTGTTGCAATGAAGCATGGCAAATATGCGAATAGATGTTTTATTAATGCTAGACTATTTACTGCTATACAAAATATGAGTAAAATACACAATGTTCCTATATTGGTAATGAATTGGGTTGCAGATGCTGACTATGAATTAATTAGAACAGGAGAAGAAGATAGAGAAATTAAACTTCTGATTAAAGAACTTTTTAATAAAAATTTTCAATTTGAAAAGTCAGAAATTATAAATGATCTTCAAAGAAAAATGGAAGAAGAGAGAAAAGCAAGGATAGCGATGCACTCTTCCTATGATGAACCACCAAATACAGTTAAAATAATTGATACTTCTAATTTAATAAGAGACCTAAAGGAAAAGTTTGGGAATTTTAAAATACCTAAATTATTTATAAAAAATAAAGAAACTGTGTTTTATACTCTAGGAATGACACCAAAAAATTGTAGAAGAGAAGACCCTTTTACAGGGATGCAATTAGTATATGATTATTATTGGTGTAGGACTGGACCAAAAATTACTGATAGAAAGAGAAATCTGGTTTTGAATATCCCACTTGTTGATAAGAAGAGATGGCTTTCAGCAAACCCCAACGAACCACACAAAAAAAGACATTTATACTACACAATTCCAGATGTGTTAGTCTTAAAGGATGGAATAATTGTAACTGAAAATATAAAAAATCAACAGAAGAAATTGATTTAAGTAAAAATGGTATCTGAAACAGAGATATACTTAAAATTGAAAAAGGAACTACCTAAAAAAGGATGGATTTTAATCGGTGGAGAACCACCAGATGGCACAAATTCAATGCCAAGAATTGAATTAAAAGATTCCTTAAACATCTCTAAAGGTAGCAAGGGGTCAAAAAAGATAGACCTAGTATTTTTTAAGGGTGGTTTCTTTTTATTATTAGAACTTAAAGAGGAATATGATTATTCAGACGTTAAAAAATTAAATGAAATTGTGCAAGACGAAAAATGGAGGAAGGCATTTATAATCGCCTTAAAAGAAAAGAAAGCATTAGAATTAAAAAATATATCAATAGACCAACAAAACTATATCCATTCAAATAATCTATTAATAAAAGCGATAGCGTATAGCGAAGGAACAGCTAAACACGACGATTTTGTGACATTTGTTGTTGATAAATTTGGAACAAATTTGCATTTTGGAAGCAGTATCTCAGAAAATATTAAGCAATTATTCTAATTGTTTTTGGAATATTAAAATAAATTCTTCCTTCATTTTGCCCATTGTTGTATGATATTTTCCCCTCATTATCTCCTTTACAAAATTAAAACCTGATTTTTGGGCCATTTCGACAAAAACTTTGTTTAATTCTATCTTTTTACCTTTTACGACAGGATTACCAATTACAACACAACAATACTTCTCTTTTTTTAAAACTCTAAACATTTCATCAAATACTTTTTGCATATCTAGATTAAATCTCTCAACAACATCATCACGTTGTCTTTTACCTCCAATAATAATATTATCTAATTCCCTATCACTAAATCCCAACCACCTAAGAGAAAGTTTCTGATATTCTGCATAAGGGACAGCTGCAATATATGGTGGATGAGTGACTATTAAGTCAATTTTTTCATTACCAATAAAATTCAAATTTCTGGTATCTTTATGAACAACTTTTATTTTGCTATCGCTCACAGTTCTTGAAAATTCTACTAATCTTTTTGTTGCGTCTTTAACCTTATGCTGAAATCTTTCAAATGTATTTTTAACTAGTGATTTTCGCTTACTTATCATTAAATTACCGAACTCGGAGGCGGCATTAGAAACTTCCCTGATAATACTTGAAAAAATCATTAAACAGAAATCTTTTATATCTTTGTCTTCTATCTTTCCAATATAGTGCTTAATTATAGAAAGTTCTTTAATAACTTGTGGTTGAAACCAGCCATGAATATACAGAAATTCGGCTATTCTATACTGCTCCTTTTCATTTCTAGTTTCTGCCTTATTAAAACTATTCAGTGATTTTTGAGTTCTTATACCTTCAATTGCTAGTCTAATGTTATTGATGAGTTTTGCAGTTTCAGTTTTGAGTTTTTTTTCTTCAATAGGAGTCGTTTTTGCTTTAGAAATTAAACAAGCTAAAGGATTAATATCAACACCAATAGCATTTCTGTTTTTTAATTTTGCTTCTATTAGGGTAGTTCCCGACCCTGAAAAATTATCTAGAACTAAATCTCCTTCATTGCTAAGTAATTCTATAAGATTTCCAGCTATTTGAGGTATATATTTAGAATGGTATGGGTGTATATTATGGGTTAAATAAGTAGTATTTTCATTAACACATTCCCAGTCTAACCTTGACAATTTTTCTATATTATTTTTGAATACAGTTATCATGTATAATCACTCCGTACTTATGTTCTACTGAAAGATTTTTCTTCCCCCATTCTATTTTTTGTTTAATTAAATCAAGATACTTTTTATTTATTTCATAAATTATAGAGCTTCTATTTAAATCCCTTGCAACCTTCATAGTTGTTCCAGAACCACCAAAAGGGTCTAGGACTAACTCCCCCTCTTTTGTGTATAACTTTATAATTCTTTCTGGTAATTTTTCTGGAAATGGTGCTGGGTGTCCTTTCGTATAGGAAACCCTCATATCCCAAACACTCCAACAGACTTCTTTTATAAATTCTTCACTTAGTTTATCGTTCTCGCAAAAAACAATATTTGGGTCGCCATCTTTCTGAAAAATAAGTATATACTCATGCATAATGTTTAAATTGAGATTACATGGAAATGGCATTTTTTTTAGGAATTTGGTAGTGCCTCTTTGCCACAACCCTTGAGTTCCTTTAGGTTTATACCAGACTATTTCTTTTCTAAAAACAAAACCCAATTTTTTCATAATAGTAATCACATCAGAAGGTATATGCTTCATTTCGTAATTTGATACTGCTGTTCCAACATTAACACAAGCAAATCTCCCAGTTTTTAGAACTCTTTCAACTTCAATTAGGACTTCTTCAATCTCTTTTATATACTGTCCGTAACCTTTATCCGAATCCCCATTTCCATATTCTTTTAAATTCCAATAAGGAGGAGAAGTAATCATTAAATCTACACTTTCGTCTTTAAGTTCTTTCATGTCCCTAGCGTCGCCAATAACAAGTGTGTGAGATAAAGTTTTCATTTTCCACCATCTTTTTTTAATTCCTTCAATTTTTCATAAACAGCATTATTTACGAATGCAGAAAGTGTCGGGTGTTTGTATTGGTTTCCATTTTTATCTAGCCATTCTTTAACTTCTTTTATAAGTTTATCATCAATTCTTACAACACCCATTTTTAACCTCGTTACAGATTGTAACTAATTGTTAATGTTATGTTACACTTATATTTAAACCTTTCTATTGATTCAGACTCCAATATTATAAACCAATAAGATTTATAAATTTGTCCTATTTACTTTGAAAAATGACACTAGTAATCGCTATAAAATACAAAGATGGAATATTAATAGGTTCGGATTCTCAGGCTACACTAAACCGAGGTGTCCCGCTAAAAAAATTGAATCAAGTAAAACTATTTGAATTAAAAAATTTAAAATATCCTGTAGTAATTGGCGGTGCAGGAGCAGTTCCATTCATAAGTAAATCAATAGAGGAAATACAATCCAATATTAAGAAGGATAATAAAATTTCTTTTTCCGAAGTCATTTCTATTGCTGAAAAAGCCGTTTTACATGTTTCGAGATGGTATAGTTTTGATAGAGTAGCAGAAATAATGCCTAAGAAACCAATAGATAAAGATTTAGTTCAGTTTATTCCACCTATTCCGCCAAGGGAAGATGAATCAAAAAGAGATGTGATAAAACATGAATCTGCTCAGCCACAGATAGAAATAAAGCCAGTTGATGTGATATTAATAATTGCTGGTTTTGATGAGAATAATGAGTCCCAGATATATATTGTTTATCCAGATGGTATTGGCGAAAAACAACAGAGCGAGGCTGCAATAGGAAGTGGTGCTGCTTATGCTGAATATATACTTTCTCAATTGATATTTAAGGATATGGGGGACAAAGAGGCGTTAAAAATAATAACACAAGCTATAAATGAAGTTAAAAAAATGGACCCTGGCGTTGGTGGATTTCCACAGGTTATGAAAATACAAAATAATAAAGTTACATCTTATGAAGAAAAGGCTATTATGAAAGTTGGACAACAAGTTCAACAAATACAAGACCATGTTCAAAATGTTTGGCATGATTATATTACTGGAAAAATAAAATTTAAGGAAGAAAAAAGAGAAACCCAAATTACAGATAAAAATTCTTGATTCCCATCTCTCTAGTTTCGTTCGCAGTTTCTAACTGTCCTTTTATCAGTCGTTTAGTCACTAAAAATTATTGAACTTATCATTGGTTAAATATATCAAAGCCATTATTTCGTTAGTAATTTCTTGAATGCAAATGAAAGTCAAAGTAAAAGAGTGTCCGCAAATGTTCTTGCCTAACAGATGTTTCACGAACTTTTCCTTAAAATGATAATGAATGTCTGCTGTCAATCTCTCCAATTCTTCTTCCGGATTTGCATAGCGATTCTGCTTTGCAGGCCATAACTTGTCAAAAACCGCCAGTCATAGGCTGGTGGCATGGAATTGGGTTTAATTATTTTGCTCATAGGCTAGTGGTTTTTGAACACACTCGGAATTCCAACAATAGGTTGGGTTTAGTTTGCTAAGCCACTATTCAAAGATTAGTGGAATTCCGATGTTTAAATGAGAATTAACTAGCTGCCCTGCAATCTCTTCAATTCCTCTTCGGGATTCGGCTTCGTATCAACTGAATTGACAACAAACTCAAGCCTGTTGAACATCGAGTTATTTTTTGTCCTGCCGATAACTTTGGTTATTGTTCCAAGCAGTTCATTCTTCACAGCCTCGAACTCTGCAGGCTCCTGCTTGAACCTCATGACCTGCTCCTGGCTCATGCTCAGCAGTCTCTCAACCTGGTTCCTGAAGAACACACATCTTATCGTTTCTGTTCCGTCATCAAGCACAGCATTCAGCACATAGGAGTAGCTTGGTATTACATTTCCGTGCTCCGCGCATTCAAACAATGCGGCAGTTGGCTTTGCCCTCTTGCCGCATCTTGGGCATGTCTCAAAATATTTTATGTCAAAAACCTGCACAATTGTGCCAAGCAGCTCGGCATCATTGTCATTTTCATTAAGGCCCTTGATTTCTTTCCTGTTGCCTTTTATTTCGGTATTGACATCATTAACAGTTTCGCCTTTCGGGTTGATCAGGAGCTGGCTCCTGTCATTTAGGTGGATTTCTTTTCTTCCGCTGTTTTCCCTGACATACCCCCCTATAATCTTGACAATATCATTCAGCCCGAGATTTGCCGCATTGTCTGCCTGCGAGCCCCACATGACAACCCTTATGGTGCCCGTCTCGTCCCCTATGACCATGGAAGCAACCTTGCTTACTGCATCGTTCCTCATGAATTCCCTTGTCTCGTAAGTCTGCAGCACTTTTCCGAGCGTTTCAACATCCCTCATTCCGCTTAAGATGTTTTTTATCTGGAGCTTGCCGCTCAGCGGCTCGAATATTTTAACACCTAATTCATTTGCAACTATATGGGCAGCCCCTTCCCTGCTTATCAGCCCTGAAAGCTGCTTCATCTTCTTCTCAACCCTTTCCTCTATCTCTATAGTGGACATCTGGGTTTTTTCATTAATCTTGAGAACTATCTCCTCAAAGGGGATTTTTATCATATATCAAAGAGTAACCGGATGATTTATAAGTATTTTGGTTTGAATCAAGGCACTGTAAGCTGCAGTACATTTGCCCCAAGCTCTTTAACTTTAAACTGCTCTTCTTTCGGATTGCCATTAATGTCGGCAGCGGCTATCACAAAAAAATATGTATTGCCGCTTTCCGGATTTGTGGCAGAAATATCAATCAGGAAAGGCTGGCCCTGCTGCTCATAGTTGACATTTGCCAGGAATTTAAGTCCTTTAAGCTCGTAGCCGAGAATTTTATTAATTTCGTTTGATTTTTCCCCTTGTGCCAATGAATTGTATTTTAAGTAATAAACTTTGTAATTATTGAAGTCATTAAGTGGTGAGCCGTCTATGCTGTTAACCGGCTTTTCCCAAAAATTAAATGTTATTTTTTTTGATATTGGCTCATAAATCTGCTGCAATTTTAATATGACCAGATTTTCAGAATTTGGGGGCAAGTCGTCAGTTGATTGGATATTTTCAACAATGGGCAGCTTTTGGCTTGCATCAATATTGTTTATTTCATTGTTATTTTTGTCAACTGCCGTAACTGATATGTCATATCCTTTCTTGTCCTCAGGAACATTTAAGCTATAAACGTAGGCATTGAAAAACGGCGAATAGTATATCTTGTTATTTTCAATATCAGCAGGGAAAAGGCATTTTTTGTTCAGAAAGTCAAATTCGCACCCGTCCAGCTTGATCGGGGAATTAACCTCTATGGCATTTGCATCAATCTCTTTTGATATTATATTTTTATTTTTTCTTAATTCTTCTGTTGAAATTTTAGCGTCAAAGGCTTTCAAGCTTGAGTCAGCATAATAGATCCTGAATTTTGCTGTGTCTTTCTCATTATTTTTATCCCATTTAAGCAAAACGGATTTTTCCGCCTTTGGCCTGTCAAAAGCCTCAAGGTTTTTCAGTGGAGCAGGAGGCAGGTCAGGAACATAAGAGGCAAATTTAATGACAGGATTTCTTTCAGTTACTTTGCCGTCAATTTTATCATAAGCCAAAACTTTGTAGCTGTTTTGGGTAACACAGAACTTGTAGATGTTTTTTGGCTTGAACTGGCAGTCTTGCAGGCCTTTAGGATTAATTTCTTTGCCATCATTATCGGTCGCAATTTTGCCGTTCGGATAAATCAGCATGCTGTCTTTTTGGTCGACAAACTCTATTGCTTTGGAGTTATCTTTCAATTGTTTCTTATAAATGGTTATTTGGTTTGTCGGGCCGAAAGTTTCGGAACTTTTTTCGGCAGGGGTGTTCAGCACTTCATTTATGAATATAAGGTTAAATTTTAATGCGCCGTCAATTTTGCCATAGCCAATGCTGTATGTTTGCGGAAACCTGCCCGATAATCCATTTGTATTTATGTTATAGGATATTCCCTCAAAATTCGGCAGGCTGATTTCTATGCTTCTCAAAGAGGGATTTTTTGTAAGAGTGAACGAGTATTCATTTGTGGGCGGCAGGAAATCCTGTATGTCTTCTTTTTTTATTTCCATCTTTTTCCTGCACAGGCAGTTATTGTCATCAGACTCAATGCAGTTCTGCAGGAACTCTGCAAAATCATACAATATCTTTTCAGCCCCTTTGTCGCAGCCAAGCTGCCATGTAAAAGCTTTGTCTTTGGCGTTTAATTCATCTATGCATTGAGTTAGGTGCTTTCCGCTTTCAGTGCATGCTGAGATGATGCCGATAGATTCCCTTATCGTGCCGTAGTCATCCAGTCCATAGCTAATTTTTGCCCTGAAAGAAAGATTTGAAAAATAAGAGCCTATGATGTTGCTTTGCTTTTCCTGTGATGCTGCAAATCCGGTAATCTTTTGGCCTATTGATGTGCTTAGAGTATCATACTTTTCAGTGTAAATTAATATTCCAATCAGCATTAGTGGAATTGCAATCAGCAATACTAAGTCTTGTTTGTCCATTTTAAGATACTTCTGTCACTCCGAGCTCTTTTGCCCTTGCAAATCTTTTTGTTCCGCAGCACTCGAAATGCCATGGCTCTTTTGTATACCCCACCCATCTGTCTTCAGTATTGTCATTGGTCATTATTTTGTGGAGCAAAATAAATTCTTCCCTTGTTGTAGTTTCAGTTGTTTTTCCCTTAAATCTTACATCAGCTGCATTTCCACTCATGTGCGGGCATAGATCCGCTCCGCCATCCGGGTTGCACACCCATTTTGCCCTTTCTTTGGCATCAGGAAACCTTTGAGCATATTTTTCAGCTGTCCTTCCTTCCCACAATGCCATTTGCTGGCCCTCTGTCCTGTAGCCGGAGTAAACTTCTATTGAAATCCCTTTTTCTTTTGCCCTTTGATGTGCTTTTTCAAGCTTGCTGAAAGACTCTTCAGTTAAAATGCATTTTTCTCCTTTTGCGCAGAGGCTTGTTCCGGTGAAATCTTTAAAATTCCCGGCCATTGCAGGCATGGTTATTCTTTCAGGCTCGTTTATTACAGGCTTAGTTTCATCTTTTACAATGCTGAATGCAGCCAGGCTTTTTGCATTCCCTTTGACTTCAAGGTTGCCTGTAAAATCATGATCATAATTGTTCAGCGGAATGTCTGCAGGATATTTCTGCAGGTAAGAGTTCATGTTTTTATTGAAGGCGTAGTCAAGGCTGACCTTGATTTGGGTGTCGCCCACGCAAAGTTTGTTGTTTTGCAGCTCTTTGTCAAGGTACCATATGGAATAGCCGTAAAACTTGCCGCATTTATTGTAAGAAGGCGGCCCATACTCATATTCTGATGAAGGCGCCTCATAAATAATGACATCTGAAATTCCGCCGTTTTGCCCGATTTCGTAAACGACCTGCTGCAGGGCATATTTTGCAGACTGGCCTATGTAAAATGCAGCTTTTTCAGCCTGATGGTCTGCCTTCAAAATTGAAAACTGGTGCTGGCCGATGTAATTGTCTATTATCTTGTGCGGAGCGAAATAGAAATCAACAACATAAGCAATCAAGCCAAGCGCAATTGCAACTATAAGCAGGTACCATTCAAGCCCCATTCCTTTCTTATTTTTAATTGCCATATTATCTTACAAATATTATTTCTATTGAAGTGTAATCTACGCCGGTGATTGGTACAGTTAATGATGCAACCAGATAAGGAGATTCAGTTGAAGAGTATTCTTCAGTTGGGCTGAATGAAGTGCTTTGCAGCTGAAAAATTATATTCTGTGAAGAATCCTTAAAGTACATGCTCCATTTTGTGCCTGATAGTTTATTGCCGAAATATTGGGACATGTCTTTTCTTATTGCTTCATAGTCCTTTGAAATGATGGATTTGGCGATAAAATCTGCCTTGGTGCTGTCTCCATGAGGTTCATGGATATAATAGGCTAAAGCCTCCTGCCCCGCTATTATATCTTTCTGAAATTGTATGTCTGTCGTAAGTATTTTTCCCTTGACTTTCTCATTTATATTGAATGCAAATATTCCCATAACTGCTATAAAAAGGAATATTAAGACTGCAATTGTGTCATCTATTGCAATACCCCTCTTGTTACTTGATATTCTGGGTTTCAATTTCCATCCTTCCTTTTTGCAGCTCATCCTGGCGGCGTATCATGACATTTGCCGGAGCTCTTTTCTCCTCGAAGTCCCTGTTGATGTTCCAGTTGGCAGTTTTTATTGACTTTACTATGTCTCCTGATTCAGAGGTTAGTGTTATCCTGTAGGCAGGAGGGCTGCCTTGCTTGAAGCTGTAACATTTGTTGAGCTGCTCATCATTAAATTTCTCGTAATCAAGAGCCAAATAAAGCGCGTTCTCTTCGTTGCCGTAAGTGAAGCAGTCCGGTGACTTAAGGAATCTCTGCAGCAGGCTGAGTGATTCGAGATTTTCATATACTGTTGCTCTCTCGGCACCTGTTTTGGATATCATGTAAACAAAAGTTATTGATGAGAAGCCAAGCACAATCCCAAATATTATCCAGAATAGTATTTTGTTTGCAACCCAAAGCTCTGACGCTTTTTTGTTGTGAATCATCCAGAAACACCCGTTATTTTTATTTTGCCGTTGATTTTCTCAATTTTGAGGAATTTCTGGCTTTTGACAAGAAAATTAAGCTGGTCTTTGTCAGTGCCGACATAATTATAGTATTGCAGGGTTGAGTCTGTTGAGGATGTCTTGTACACTTTGATGATATTATTTTTTATTTCTATGTCGTATCCTGAAACATCATTTGGGTAGGTGTATTCAATATTGCCGGGCAAAGCGTATATCAAATCAATTGTAACGGCAATATCTTTGGCTACAGCAAGCTTGTAGAATGCCTCCTGCTGGCCGTAAGATTTGCCTCCCTGGACAAATCCTGTGATTATCAGCACTCCGGCAATAATAACAACAAGAGCTTCATAGACAATCTGCCCTCTTTTTTTCATAAAGATGATATTTTGAAATCAATTTATATTTTTTGTGGTGGTTCAGGCAAGAAAGATAATTCATAAAATGTTCCTAAAGGCTGGCATTTTCCCTGGGTTTTGATTTTTGGGTTTTGCTGCACGCATGACTTGACTTTTTCACAATCTTCCTCATTGCCTACTATCAATGCTGCTGGCCTCGGAGGCTTGGTTGCCAAACTGCAATAGTTTTCAGTGCCAGTGGGTATTCTGTAGCCAGCACATTCTTTTATTATTCTGCATATTTCAGGCGGCACGTCTATCTTTTGCTCTTCTTTAAGTGTGTATTTGCAGTCAGGGCCCGGGCAGACGCTCAAAAAGAAATTGTCTCCTGTGCCTTCCTTGTTGACATAGACGGAAAATTTTCTGCCTTGCGGCTGCGGTATTCCATTAGAAACAAAGTCCCCTCTTGAGTGCCTCTCAAAAAGAAATCCTCCGGTCCATTTTGCATTCTTTAAGTATCTGTATTCCACTTGAGTTTCCTTTTCAATTTTGTCTATGTAGTTTTTAAGCTCGACAGTCTCTGCAATGTCCTTGTTTATTGCAATGCACTTGATCTTATCACATTTCATCTCATAAGGCTTCGTTCCTGTGTTGATCTGCAAGGGCTTTGGGCACAGGCAAACGCAGGATTTTCCGCTGCATTCATTTGAATTAGGCTTGTCAAAAAATGATGTTATGTCCGGGCTTTCCGAGCCGCATCCGAAGCACCTGAAACTGTCAGCTGATGTGCTGAATCCTATGATTGCTGTGTTTGAGTCAAGTGTGATGAATGCCTGCCTTGAAGGCGCATTGGCCGTAAACGGCTTATTCAATTCGTCGGCAAATTCCTCGAAGTTTTTTTCCAGGTCTGTCCCAAAAAATCCTGCAAAGATGTATTTCCCGGCTTCCTTTCCTACGTTGAATACAACTATGACAAGAAATATCATGAACAATACCCTGACAAGAAATTCTACCGGGAGTGCCACTCCTTTTCTGCTTTTAATCATGTTGTTTTATGGCATCCTTTTTCAAGGCAGGATTTGTCTTCCCTTCCGGAATTGTCGCCTCTAAGAGTATAACCTTCAGGGCATCCCCTGTTTCCGTAGCTGCCTTTTTCAGCAGTGTCGCAGGGGCAGCTGTCCTGGTTGTCCTTGACATTGTCTTTGTCGCAATCATCCAGAAAGCCGCTTATTTGCTTGAATCCCTTGCCGGTTGCAGGAGTCCAAAATGCAAGATAAATAAATGCGGCAAATGCTAATAATGCAATAACAATTAATGAATTCATTATAAGGCTGTATCCTTTTTTTGATTTTCTTATGCGCATGCTTGTTGCCTCATTGTATACTGGCTGGGCTTCGTGATAATCCACTTGTTTTCTTCATTGCTTACAGCAACTATTGAAGTGTCCAGCACAACCGCAATTGAGCTGTCAGATGTGCTGTAATCGCCTGCAGGGGAGATCACTAGCGTGTCTTTAAGTGCATTGTAGTTGCTGTAATGATATTTAGCTGATGCATCGTCCGAAAGTGTTCCATACGGAATGTATTGAAGGCTGCTTCTTTTTATTACTTTGCCGCCGTCTTTGTTTAGCCTTAAGTCCAGCTGCCCGCTTGGATTGAAATAAATGTAATATCCGCTGCCGATATTGTTGGTATCAAACAGGAAATTTTTGCTGCAGAGTTTGCCGTATTGCCCAAGGTTGCTTAAGAAATCTGAAAACCTGTTAAATTCGGCTATTGCCTTCCTATCATTTTCTGTCAATGCTTCCGGCTGCGGCTCAATTTTCCTGCCGCATATTGGAATTTCCCTTATTATGCCGGATGCACAATCATTGTCCAGTGATGTTTTGCCCGCATCGCATCCTGGTCTTGTCAAAAATCCGCTGTGCATCGGTATGAAGCAGAACTTATTGCTTTCAAATTTTATCATTTGATTTGCAAGCTGCTTTTTTTCCCTAAACGTGTTTATTTCCCCGTTGTTTATGGTTATTATGCCAGCATCATTGTAAAGACTGCTGGCACAGTTTCTCTGGGGGCCGATATAGCAGCTGTAAAAGTTCTCTGAATTAACCAGGCAAATCTTTGCATTTTGGACTGTAAGCATATTCAGGGAAGTATATCCTTCAGCTGATTTTATTTTTGTTATTTTTAAATTGATGTTGTCGTTGAGATTTGTAAATTCCATACCAAAATCCTCAAAAGCCGCCATGGATGGGATTTCCAGCCTGCATGCCTTGCCTTCCTGCTGCCCGATATTTGATTTTATAAACTGGGCAAAATTTTGATGTGAATCAATGACTTTCTGCGGCAGCTTTTCATCCTGCTTCAGCTCTTTTCTCGGCTCGACCGGCAGAAAGCGGTGCTGCTGCTTCAAAACTTCGTCTGCAAGCTTTGTAAAAAGCCCGGTGCCTTTTGCGTAGTACCCGTATGAGATTATGAATGCAACAACGGCAAGCAGGAAAAAAACAATTATCCAGTTCCATGTTAGTTCAGCCATTTTTTGTCAAAAATACTTGTCGAACATCAGTTTTAAAGCCGACCGTGCAGCTTCCGCAACAGCAGGCCAGAATACAATGGTTGCTACGATGAACACTATCGCAAGAATCAGGACAAGGAGTTTCCATGTTGGCCCTTCCAGCCCTTTTTTTGATTTAATCATCTTGTGTCAACTCCTTCCTCAACCAAACATTTCCTGTTTATAGTGTCGTATTCGGAAAGGTATATAAAATTATAGCCTGCCAAAGTGCCTGATTTGTGAGTCATCTCAATTGTAGAAAATGTTGCCAATGCAACAAGGGCAAATATTTTATCTCTTATAAAAGGAGGAAGAAATGAACCATATTTGGTAGCAAGATATCCTCCACCGCCGCCTACAATTACTGTTCCTGCACCCCAAGCAGCAGTATCCCATCCTGGTGTATTTCCGGGGCTTACCAAAGTCACAGCATATTTCTTTTTTGTTGTCAATCCTGCATCTTTTAATTTGTCTTCATAAACTATAAATCCGGCTCCCCCTCTTGAGCCTTTTGTGCCCTGTACATAATCAAGATAAGTCATATAATTTTCTTCCTTGACATAGCAAAGCCCTTGGCTGCACCCCCACTTCTCGTAAAGCCTGTGCCCTTCCAGAGGAGATCTTGAGCATATGCCTCCTTTGTTTACACATTCATCCCTTATATTTTTTGATATGCAGCACTTAATTTGGGGCAGTTGTGGGTTTTGTGATCGGCAAATGCCTGAATCAACCTCAATTTCCCTTGATTTATCACATCCTTCTCCTCTGCAAAACCCGCCTTCGCCGCCTGCAGCGCACCTGTTGGAGCTGTCAGCTGCTTCATATGGGTAATCAAGCGACGCTATAAATTCAGGTATTTTGATATCCGCTCCATTCTTTAATGAGAATGCATAGCAGACAAAACACTTATTTTGAAGATTTAATGTTGAAGTGTCAAAAATGTTTGGCTGCTTTCCCTCAAGCCACATCCACCAGCATCTTGCAATCATGTTGCGCAATTCTGCTTTTGCACCTTCATTTATGCCGCCCGGATAATCTCGATAGGTTTTGCCTGGGAGGTCTTTCTTGTCTAGTGTTTTGCATCCTCTGGGGGCAATATTTGTTTTTACCGGCCCGACATCAATCTTGGTTCCGGCTCTTAATGCATTAAACCCCCTGCAGAGTTTTTCTGATGTCTGCTCATTTGCCCTGCTGGCAGCATATTCAAAAATGCCCAATATAAGCCCGGCTGCTATAAGAAGAAGTATTATCTCAACAAGTGTTGAAAGTTGTGCTCCTTTTTTGTTATGGGCTAAACTCATTTTGGCAGATTTTGGTAGACTAAATAATATAAGAAGAAAGCACTTGCTATTATGCTTATTATCATCACTATCACCCAGATATCTACTGAAATTTCTGTGGCTTTTTTATTTTTGAATATTTTGAATGATATCTCCATTTTAAATGGTTTTATGTGCTAAAAACCTTGACACAGCAGGTTTTTTTGCCTGCATTGATCTCTTCCTGGCTGCATTTTGTGTTTGGCACTGCGGCTTCGCCTGTGTCGCATGGTGTATTTTTACACACGCCTTGCTTTGATGCGCAGCTTTCCAGATTTTCTGCGAATAATTTGGTTCTGCCGGTAAAAAGTGTTGCAAGAACAAACAGCACAACCAAAGCCAAAGCCGCAATTATAATGACATTTATCGGCATTCCCTGCGCCTTCTTTATTTTAGACATGCCAAATTCCTAAAGAACCAGATATATAAAGATTTGGGTTAAAGGGGCTCAGTAGAAAGTCTTAAGTAAAACACCCCCTCTTGCATTGCAAAAGAGGGGTGGGGAAGGATAAGTTCCCCATGAAAAAGCAAGAAAGACTAGTAAATAAAATAAGACGTTTGATAAGGCAAGCAGGATTGCCAAG
>JACPIE010000015.1 GCA_016188245.1 Candidatus Woesearchaeota archaeon
GAGTCATTGTTTTCTGCATTGAAGAGATTGTTTGGAAACCACTTACGTGGTTTAACTGCTCGTACACAGCGAGCAGAAATTTATATGCGGTTAATCGCCTACAATTTAGGTGCTATTATGAATGAGATTTTCTACTGAGCCATCTCAATGAGAACCTTTAAATATTGTTTTCTAAATCAGGCTTTTTAATGCGGGGGTAGCGAAGCCTGGTAGCTGTCAATCAGCTGGGCAATCAAACGCGCAGGACTTAAGTTTCACGACGGAACACTCACGCTGCAAGTGGGAAATCAGATATCCTGTTCCTTAGTGGATCCAAGGGTTCAAATCAACCTTTTGAGAAAAGCGCTGCGGAAAACCGAGGGTTTCCTCACTCCGCTCGTCAATCCCTCAAAAAGCTGTGAAAGTCCCTTCCCCCGCATATTTCACGCCTCTGTAGCATAGTAGCCAGTGCGTTGCCTTGGTATTATAACAATAAGGCAAAGGTCGGGGGTGCAACTCCCCTCAGAGGCTTAACCCAAATAAGTAACCATTCGAAACCTTTAAATACTTCTGTATATACTATACTTACGGGTGTTACAACTGGCAATCTTATTCAGCAAGCATGCAAGAGAGCAGATGGTTGCCAGAGGAGTTTCAGTTTTTGAAGTTCAGGAAGCTGTTAGCAGAGGCTCAAAACAAATCCAGAAACCAGATAAGATTTTGTCTAACTATAGGTATTTTTGCGTAGTTTACAAAAAAATTAAAAACAATATTTTGGTTATAACGGTGAAGCCGAGGTGATTGAATGAAACAGAAAAAATCTAGAAGAGTTTTAATGCCCCAAAAATCACAAGGTGATTTTTTAGGATGCCCGGTGTGTGAAAAAGGAAATCTTAAGGCAGGAAAAATCAAGGAAGAGATGTTTGGAGTTTGCTTAGGGGAATTTCCGGCGCAAATATGCAGCAAGTGCAATGAATCTTTTACTGATGAAGAAACTACAAGGAGAATAGAAGACGCGGCAAAGGCAAAAGGAATATGGGGCCTTGGGAAAAAGACAAAAATTACTAAAACTGGAAACTCATTAGCGGTAAGAATACCCAAAGAGATTGCAGATTTCTTGAACTTTAAAGAAGGAAAGGACGCCTATATCCATCCAGATAAAAATAAACTAATAATTGAATCCCCTTAATGGCAACTGTTTCTGGCTGAGTTCGTCAGGGGATTGGCCTATTCTGTCAAACTCAAAAACTGGGCAAATTTTAAATACTCTAATTTTAAACAGCTTATCCGGGATTTTGAGATGCTGAAAAAATACGCTTGGATTTGCATTGTTTCTATCATGTTTTTGGCCGCGGGATGCTCCTCCGGTGAAAATGTAACGGGGAAGGCTATAGCGGCAGATCCTGATATTTATGAAGATGCCGCTGCAGCCAAGCAAAAAGCCAAAAATGAAACTGTTGAAAGCCAAATTGAACCGCAAGCTGAGCAAGTAATCCAAATAAAAACCGGAGAGCAATATTATGACGAGATTGCCAATGACAAGCCGGCAAAAGAAATAAGGAATGATAAAGAGTTCAAATTCAGCCCTGAAAGCATTGTAAGCACTCAGAATAATATTTCGCTTTCGCTCGACAAAATCAAGCATGAAGTAAAAAATGAATACTGGGGCAAAATAACCGGAATAACCCTTACCGTGCTTAACAGCGGAAGCATGGCTTTCAGGCCCAAAGCGCTTGTCCTGCTGTATGATGAAAAGGACTTCAAGGAGGAATGGCTAAAGCCAAAAGCCGAAATAGAGTTTGATATAGAGAAGATTTATCCGGGGGAACACGCATCAATTGAAGCCATAGTCAACATCGCATTTGATGAAATGGCATTGGTTAAGCACTTTAAGCTGATAATTGTTGATGCAGCTGACATCGGAAACAAGCCTTTGGTCGTCGTGGAGAAAGAGTTTAACCCTCTTTTAGGGTGAACATATCAGCCAATGTTAAACTCTCCAAGTTATCCAAGTTATGTATTCCTGATGTATTGCGTCCGAAAAGTTTTCTGGGGCCCACGTATCAGAGTAAGGCTAGGCTTTGATTTTTTTGTAAATTTTTATTCAATGATGCTACTTGAAAATCATTAAACTTTATAAACCGTCAAGTAATTCTGTAGGCAATGGCAGAAAGTTCGGAATTGAAATCTCCATTTATTGAATTTGATTATAATGATGATGTTAGACATACTAGCAGAATTAAGCAAGGAATTCTTTATACTGTAAGAGTACAGGGCGTTTTTGGCCAGCTAGGGGAATTAGAATTGACACCTGATGTGGTCACTTTTGTAAGAGAGCCACACATAAGGTCAAGACTAGAAGATATTGTTAAAGGAAAGAGTAGATTTAGTTTGACTTCTCCAGAACTTCCATTCTTAATGAGAGCAGAATTGGTAGATGCATATTTTCAACATAAGATTAGTAAGCATTTGCAACAATTTGGAGAAATTGAAATATATATTGCTCAAGCTGAACGTGAAGTTTTTGCGAAGCCTATAGGGACAGAAGTGATAAGAAGATTAGGAAAAAATGCTGATGAGGCTTTGAATCAACAGATTAGAGATACATTAGCTGCCGGAACAAATCTTAGTATTTATGATGCTGTTTTTGATGGAAAATTTAGAGCACCAAATATTGCAGCAGCATTACATCATGAGGTCGGAACTCAGATAATAAATGCTTTAGTGTCTCACGTTTCTTCAGGATTGGCTGTTAGCCATTTAGGCGGAAGAGAAGCAGTTGATAGAACATTATTGTTCCATGCAATGTTTAGAAGCAGTCCCGCATCTGATAAAGAAGAGGCGATATATTATGACAGCATGAGAAGAATCCTGCAAGTAAACGGAAGATTACCTGAAACTGGAATGTATAATGGAACTAGACTAAAACTAGAAAGATATAATGCAATTCCACCTGCGTACAGGAGGGTCATTCACGACTATTTACTCCGTAATTTTATGGACGCTCAAAAGATTCAGGAAGTAGCTACTATATTTACCGGAGAAATTGACAAAAACATAGGCAGGGCAATTGAGTTTAGTGGACTTTTTGGTGCTAGAAATTCAGGGGTTAGAAAGCAAGGAAATAGTTTTTATTTCGATAACGACGCATCAAAAGACCTTGAAGAAATTGCAGGTGGGGCACAATATCTTCTAAATAAATTCGCAGAACTTAGAGGCACGGCATTAGTTCCTTTAAATACTCAAACTGCATCTGACCAAAGAAGGTCTAGACATAACATAGGAATTCTCGAACTTTTCGGTAGTTTTGATTTAGGAGGCATGGATTCTGATGAAGAACTACCACCTATAAATGCATCAAATGCATTTGAATTTTATGGTATTGCAGATTCACAAAGACAGCAGGAGTTTTATAAGGCTTATAGAAGATTATTTGGTGAAGAGGGGTATCAAGGAAGGACTGGAAAAGAGTCATGGGTTGTAGCTGTAATGAAACTAATTCCCGATGGGAGAGTTCAAATGGCAATAATTGATGATTTATATGGACGCAATGATGATGTAAAATGGTTTAACCCTTTCGAATATGTAAAAAGCGATGACAAAGGTGTGGAATACTTTAGAAGAGATACATTTGACCCGAATATGAGTAGGCTTAAAGAAATCATAGATAATGAAATTGCTTCAAATTCAAGAGTGACTCAACAACTTGCACTAGCAACACAAGGAAAATCGCCTGTGAAAGTAGATGAGGGATTATATCAACAAATGAATATTGTACCAGATACTATTGATGAACTGGCAAATTGGGACGAAAGAATTGTAGCATTATTACCATTTGTTGAGCAAGATTATACCACATATATGAAAACATTGGGTATTGGCACATTAAGAGATAGAGAACAAGTTACAAAAGCATATCATCAAGCTGTTATCAGAGACAAAGCACATCCTGATTTAACACAGGGCACAACAGAAAAAATTGAAAGAGGAAGAAGGCTTAATGAATTGATAAGAGCAAGAGACGAATTATCACATAGACTTAATTTACAATCTGCAAGCCCAGCTTATGGGGTAAGTATGTATATTGGAAATATTTCTCCAATGTTAAGAAGTAGTCAAAGCCCAGCCCAATAAATAAAACTTATTCTTATTTTGAATAAAGAGTGAGCCCCAGAAAATTGAGTTTAACACCTATTTAAGGCGCCACATCAGAATCCTGGACGCTGTTTACAGAAATCTGCTGGAACCTGTAGGATTTTCCATCTGAATCAGCCTTTAAGGGAATCCCATAAAAAGTGTCAATCCACAAGGTGCCCTTGCTTGAGTCAATTTTCCAGGTGCTCCTGTCATCTATCACTTCTTCGCCTATCTTCTTGGCGTATGTTAATCCGCTGACCCAGTCAATTATTGTAGAGATATACACATTATCATAGTTCAAATCCTGCTTTTTGCCTTTGTACGTGCAATAAGCGGCAACACAATGGGATTCGGCTGCCTTCAATGATTTGTCAATAAAAATTGTGTCATATGAATCCGGCATGTCGAGTGTTTTTAGCTCAAGGTTTGGAAGGTATTTTATCTTGCTGTCTTTTAGATAGAATTCATAAAAGTCGGCCCCTGTTTCAGGCCCGTAGTACCTGTAGCTGACACTCCTTACCTTAGTTTTGGACTTGTCAAGCAGCTCTTTGACTTCTGCTGTAATTTCCTGCTTGGGCTGCGAAGGCGCAGGCTGGCTAACTGCAGCCGGCTTTGCTGCCGGAACTGCCTGCTGCTGGAATTGCTGCTGAGCCTGCTGCTGGGGCGCGCATGACGCCATCAAAAGCACGAGGCATGCCAAAACCAGGCACTTGTTATTCATGGCCTGCAATAAATGCGCTTTATTATTTAAATATTTCTTCTGCATCGCAACCCCATTAGGCTCAGTAGAAAATCTCATTCATAATAGCACCTAAATTGTAGGCGATTAACCGCATATAAATTTCTGCTCGCTGTGTACGAGCAGTTAAACCACGTAAGTGGTTTCCAAACAATCTCTTCAATGCAGAAAACAATGACTC
>JACPIE010000014.1 GCA_016188245.1 Candidatus Woesearchaeota archaeon
AATAGCGGAAAAGCACAGCCTAAAAGTGGTAGAAGACGCTGCCCAGGCCCACAATGCGTCATACAAGAATAAAAAAGCAGGCTCCATGGGAGATGTAAGCTGCTTCTCATTCTATCCGGGAAAAAATCTTGGGGCATACGGAGAGGCAGGGGCTGTCTGCACAAATGATGAGGGCATCGCAAAAAATCTGATTTTGCTCAGGCAGCATGGGGAGCTTGTAAGGTATTATCATGACATAATCGGCGACAACTGCAGGATGGAGGCATTTCAGGGCGCTGTGCTTGGTGTAAAAATAAAACACATAGAAGAATGGACTGAAAAAAGGAGAAAAAATGCAGAATGCTACAACGAGCTGATGAATGAACTTGATGTCGTTCTTCCTCATGAAGCGGATTATGCAAGGCATGTTTACCATATTTATGCAATAAGGGCCAAAAATCGCGACAGGCTGAGAGATTTTCTCGGCAAAAACGGAGTATCAACCGGAGTGCACTACCCGATTCCTGTCCATCTCCAGAAAGCCTATTCTTTCATGGGCCTAAAAAAAGGCGCATTTCCGATAGCTGAAAAAGTTTCAGATGAAATTTTATCGCTTCCGATGTATCCTGAGCTCTCAGAAGAGCAAATGGAATATGTCTCAAAAGCTGTAAAAGGCTTTGAAAATGCATGAAAATGCTAAAATTTCTCGTAAAAGGAATAACAAAAGCGCTTTCGACTAATTTTTTCGCAAAGCTCCTGTTCGGAGTGGACTGCAGCCAAAGCAATATCTATTACCAGATAGGATTTTCAACAATCCTAATGAAAAAATCCCTGAAAAAATTCGTAAAGCCTCACGACAAGGTGATTGATATCGGGACAGGCGCATTTGCCATACACGCCATCTGGATAAAAAAGAATATTGGGGCT
Source organism: Candidatus Woesearchaeota archaeon (assembly GCA_016188245.1). Lineage (GTDB taxonomy): Archaea > Nanobdellota > Nanobdellia > Woesearchaeales > GW2011-AR4. The sequence continues at coordinate 907 of JACPIE010000014.1, forward strand.
GAAGTGACTGCCACAGAAATAAGCGATGAGTATATAGAAAGCGCAAAAAGAGTTGCAAAAGCTAACAAGGCAAGCATAAAAGTAATAAAATCTGACTTATTCAAAAGTGCCAAAGGAAACTTTGACTGGGCAATATTCAATCCGCCTTTTAGGGGAAGGGAAGACTCTGACGGGTATAGGATAACTGAAAGGCTCCTGAAAGAATCCCCTAAAAACATAAAGCTGATGATTGTATCAAATGCTTTTTACGCAGATTTGAGAAGGATTGAGGGAATAATAAGAGATAATGGTTATGCCATGATAGAAGTTATAACTGCATTTCTTAACCCGTCAAAAGTTTATGTGATTGAAAAAAGAACTTAGGAGATCACTACACGCTTTGCATTGGACGGCAGATTGTACATCACCAGTTTCTTGCCTATGAATTTATAGCTTGCATCAGAATAAGTTTTCCCATCCTGTGTAAACTGTATTCTCTTTATTTTTTTGATTATGCGCTGGATTAGCGTAATTTCAGTTAAAAAATACTGCGGCAGGCTGTTTTCCATATCGAATGCAAAACTTTTCCCTTTTTTCCTTGGAGGGCTTAGGGTTATGCTTTCCCTTGCCTTGTAGTATTTGATTATGTCATCTGCGCCTGCAAACCACACATCTTTGTGCTTTTCAAAAAATCTGAACATTTTGATGACGTGGCTTGGGCATTCTGCGCCGTATTCCGGAACATGCCCGGATATCAGCATGTAGTCACAGCCGTTCCTGTGCCTTTCAGTGAATTCGTCCTTTATTCTTTTGCAACTGCTTTTGTCAAAAAATTCGCCTACGCAGATTCCCCATAAAAGCGGAGTCGGAAGGAAAAAATCCAATGGGGAGTTGGGAATCGGCCATTCCCGTATCCATTGTAGGCTCCTTGATGATGAAAACGCAACCTTTGCCATTGTTCCTTTTTCTGTGGCAAGCCCGTATGAAGAAGTGTATGAAAAAACGTGGGATAATGGTGTTTTATTGCGCCATTTATGCACCCATACTTTCTCAGATGACAAAATTTCTCTCCTGACGGAGCCTGCGCTGAGCCTGTAAAGCCTCGGATGAGTGTTGGTATGCAAAAGAAAGGACATGTTTTCATTCCCAAATTTTTCTCTCAGCGGCTTGCCTGCCCCGATGAGGCAAAGCAAAGTGCTCAGCAAAGTCGAAAGCAAAGGAAATTTTTTCAGATAAAAAAGATTGTTGCCTATGAAGCAGAAGCGGTGGTAGCTTATTCCTAAAGTCCGCGTGGCTATTGCCATCTGCACCCATTTCGGAATTTTTCCTTCAGCCCTGTAAATGTAATCATTTATTTTTGCGTCATCTGTTATGGCATTAAATGCCATTCTTTTGTTGAATTTCCATCTTGTTATGCAGGCGCTTGAAACCTGTTCAGGGCTTAGATGAGCAATGCTCCTGATTTTGGGCGGGTAAGAAAAAGCTGATGCTATGTCTTTGATGTTTTTCTTGCTTTTCTTACCGCAGCCGAAATACATCCCGATTTTCCAGTAGCTTCTAAGGGAATGCATTGGAAAATGTCCCTGGGGAATTCCGGTGCTCTCCGTTTCATTCGACCAGTAAGGCTTTTTTGGCATGGACATTGAGTGCCAGCTTGCCCCAAAGAAATCCTTGCCTTTTTCCATGTGGATGCCGTCGTTTGGCAGGGCCACGTAAGGGCACATTGCAAAAAATGCGCCGTTGCCGCCGCCGGAAAAATACCCGTAATAAGGATGCTTTAAGGTCATTATGCTGCTTTTGCCCATGCCGTTTGTGAAGCAGGAATTTACAGCAATCTTTCCGCTGAAATTGTCGAGCCTGTACCACAGCAATGGATTAAGAGATTCTGCCTTACGCCCATCCATGCCTGCTGCCCTGTCATATTCGAGCTCAATTTCGGCTTTTGCAAGCATGTCTTTGCCGTCGGCGCTCCAGAAAGAATAGGTGATTGATACGGGCAAAAGCCCTTCTTTTGCGCATTTATTTCCTGATACTTTCATTGATCCGGTTACTTTGAATATCTTGACAATGGATGAGTCTGAAATTATGGAGAATTTTGCATCACGCATGCGGTCCTGAAAAAACGTGTCGCCACCTGAAGCTGCCAAGCGGATTGGCCCGTATTCCTTTCCGCCCATGCTTACTTTTTCTAGGGAGTACCCGTTTTTTTCAAAGAATACTGACACATTTTTTGTCGAGACAGTGATATTGCTTTCGGAAATCTCCATTCCAATTTTATTTTCCTGAAGGATTGGTTTGCCGGGCTTGTTGGACAGCCTGTATGCAATGCGGATGTGCTTTGCATTGCCGCTGCCTGCTATGACTGCAATATGGTTTTTGCCATGGCTTTTGCCGCCGGAATATGAATATTTTCCGGAATGCCCTTTCATGCCTATCAGCTCAAATAGCAGCTTCCTTCCGTTGCTGTCGATAACCTTAATGCTGTTAAAGTCGGTGTTCCCGGGAAATTTTAGCTCGTCAAAGCTTACCAGGAGCAGAGAATCCTTGTTAAGAGGAGCTACATTTAATAGGATATATTCTTCTATCATTTTACCTGCGCAAATAGCTCGTCAAATTTTTTTCCCATCAGTTTCCAGGAATATTTTTCCCTGATTTTCCTCTGGCCGCTCAAAGCCAGCCTTTTTCTCAAGTTCCTGTCGAGCAGCAGCTTTATGATTGAATCTGCCAGCTGATTCGGATCCTTCTGCCTTACCAAAAGCCCTGTCTTGTTGTGCTCTATGATGTCCGGGATTCCGCCGACATTGCTGCCCACAACACAAGTTCCTGACGCCAGCGCCTCGAGAAACACAACGCCGAGCCCTTCTGTATCGCCGCTTTTAGTTACGATTGACGGGCCGGCAAACAGGTCAGCGCTTGCATAAAATTTTGGCAGTTCAGTGTTGCCTACCTTTCCGGCGAAGATTATATTCTTGCCAAGTCCTAGCTTTTTTGCCAGGGCTTCAAGGCTGCCCCTTTCAGGGCCGTCCCCAACAATTACGAGCTTTGCATCGGGAAGCCTCTTTACAACTTTTTCCATTGCCATTACAAGGTATTTTATGCCTTTTTTTTCAGCAAGCCTGCCTACACTCAAAATGAATTCTTTTTTTATGCCGAATTTTTTCCTTAAGGCAGTATTTTTATTATTACTTGCAAACAGATTTAAATCGACGCCCATGGGGAGTACCTGTATGTCTTTCGCTGCCGATATTTTTTTTAATTCTTTTTTCGTGTAGCTGCTGTTCGCAGTGCAAAAATCAGAATTTTTTATGGCTAGATTTGAGAGAAATCTAAAAAACTTGTTTTTCAGCGGAAAAACATCGCCTGCATGAGCTGTTGCCACATACGGGACATTAAACAGCTTTTTGCACAGGCAGGCCGAAAATCCCTGGGGCAGGATCCAGTGGGCATGCACGACATCAATCTTTTCCTTTTTTATCAGCCTGGCCATGTTAAAAAATTCAAAGGCGACAAGCAAGGGCAGCTGGAATACTGCAATCCTGTATTTTTTGAGGTTGCCGAAAATCCCGCCTTCGTAGCAGACTTTCTGCAGGCTGTACGGTAAAAAATAGCTGAACCTGTATATCCTAACGCCGTCAATGACCTCAAATTTCTTTGCATTGTGAAAATGCGGCGCCAGCACAACCACTTTATGGCCATATCCTGCCAGCAGCCTGCTCAGCACAAACACAAAATTCGGCTCTGTGTCATTCTTCCACCTTGGAAATGTTGTGGCTGCCACTAAGATGCTCTTGTTTGGCATACATCCAAGAAAGTAGTTATTTGTTTAAAAAGCTTGCCAAGCACTCATGCCCGGGAAGACTGCACCTAGGAAGCCAGCACATTCCTTAAAGTCCTGTAAACCTTGAGCTCCGGGGTGAATGAGAAAAGCCCGCGCTTCCACCTGAATTCAAGCCATTTCATTACAATTGAGTAAGGGAATTTGTTCCATTTAGGGAACAGGTACTTGAACCAGTCTGAATTAAGATAAGATATCTGCTGGATATTGTGAAGGTAGTCTGTGTCGGTTTCGCATAAGCTGATGTCAACCAGCGTGCTTCCCCAGTAAAACTTCGACCATTCTTCAAAGCTTTGTGGCGGCTTAAATCCATGTTTTAGCGCAAGCTCGTACAAAGGCGTGCCTGGATAAGGAGTATAGACGCTTATGCCATGGACCTGGGTTCTCGGGTTTTCCTCCTTAAGCTTGATTATCATGTCGCATGTCATTTTTATCTCTTCTTTTGTCTCTGTGGGGAATCCTATCATAAAGCTGTACATTGGGGAGATGTCATAATTTTTAGTGTCTTTGTTTACCTCATATACCTGTTCTGCCGTATTTGGCTTGTCAATCATTTTAAGGATTCTTGGGCTTGCGCTCTCTATCCCGAATCTGAATGAAGAGCATCCGGACTTGACAACTTTTCTCTTTATTTCATTAGGCATGCCCGCATATGTAAAAACTGTAATGCCGGATGAAGTCCATTTTACATCCATATTCTCATTTATCATCAAATCGGCTACATCTTCAACTCTCTTCAGGTTCACAAAATAATTATCGTCATGGGCCCAAATCCCGTCAACCTTGTAATCATCCACCACCTGCTTGAACATCTCAAAAGTCTTCTGGGCAGGCATTCCCCTCCAATACATCCTGTTAAAAAAAAGATTGTAGCAGAATGAGCACTTATGCGGGCATCCCCTGCTTGTAACCCCTATGTCCAGCATTCGCTTGACTTCTCCGTCAAACATCATGTTTCCTTCGTTGATGTATTTTTCAACATCCACAAGGTGCCACGGGGTTGGCTTTATTTCAGCAAGGTCCATGAGCTTTTCGTCTGGTGTGTGAATTTTTTCCCCATTCTTCTTGAAAGAGATGCTGTTGATTTTTTTTAAGTCTTCTTTGTTTTTCAATGAATTGACCAGTTTCTTGAAATTAATATCTCCTTCGCCTCTGACAATTATGTCTACATACTCGCTCTCCAAAGTCTGGTCCGCAAGCATGCTTGCATGAACCCCCCCCCACACAAGCGGAATTGTATTTCCGGCCAATGAACGGATATATTTTGCAGTTTCCAGCCCGTATTTGATGGGAAGGCCGGTCATCGCCGATATGGCTATGCACACGGGCTGCTGGTTTACATAACTGGTAAGCTTGCTTTTCCAATTTGGATCGACTCTCTGGTCAAGAATTTTGACATTGTAATCGTCAAGGAGCTCAGAAGCAATGGACATCAGGCTATGGGGAGGTGAAAAAGAGGTTTTCTTGGTTTCTCCTCCAGATGGGTATATCAACACTACATCAGCGCTTTCTGCCATTCAATTCACTCTGTTATCAGTATTTGATTGAGTTTTGTATTTAAAACTATCGAAAAATTGGTATGATTTATTTATGCACCAAACCAAATCTTTAAATAAATAACACTTGCTTCCGCAGGCAATGGGCAGCGTAAGGAGAATTGCAGCCAATACTGTATTTTTAAGCATCGCCGAAGTAGCTGTGAAGATTGCACAATTCTTCATTTTTGTGTATGTGGCAAGGCAGCTGGGCAATGCTGTTTTTGGAAGATTTAACTTCGCTTATTCATTTTCGCTTATAGCTGTCATATTCATCGATATCGGAATAAACTATATGGTCATCAGGGAGATTTCCATAAAAAAGGAAATGCTAAACAAGTTCATCAGCAACTCTTTGATTATAAAAACTGGATTGGGAGTTATTGTTTTTATTTTAAGCGCTGTTGCGCTGAATTTTTTAAACTATCCCAAAGAAACCAGGATTTTAGTTTATTTGCTCCTGGCATACATGTTTTTGCGCTCTAATACTGAATTCCTATTTTCTGTTTTTAAGGCATTTGAAAGGATGCATTATGAAGCTTTAATAAAAGTACTTGGAGTTATCCTTATTCTTATTTTTGGCATAGCCGGACTGATGTTCACGAAGAACATAATTGTTTTTGGCCTTATATATGCATTGATTGAATTTTTTGTATTTTTGGTGGCGTTAACGGTAGTAATAAAAAAATTCACAACGATTAGTCTGGAATTTGATTTTGCCTTTGCCAAAACCATCATAAAGCTGGCCTCTCCATTCACTTTGTCTATGATTTTTGCGGGGATCTATTTTTACATCGACACAATCATGCTTTCACTCATGAAAGGGGATGTTCCCGTCGGAATCTACAGTGCTGCGTACAATATAACTTTGGCCCTCTTATTCATACCCGGAATGTATACGTTTGCCATATACCCAATTCTCTCAAGCAGTTATCTAAACAACAAGAGGCAGGTTAAGTTTATTTACGAAAGGTCATTTAAGTATCTGTATATATTTGGCTTGCCTCTGAGCATTGGGCTATTCATAATCGCAAGGAATGCAATACTGTTCATGTATGGCCAGGATTATTCCCAGTCTGTGGTTGCACTAAAAATTTTGGCAGGCTTCATCGTATTCAAGTTTTTGAGCTATCTGATTGGAACTGTCCTTTCTTCAATAAACAAGCAAAAGTTCAGAATGTACGGCCAGGGAATATCTGCATTGCTTAACCTGTCATTAAATCTTGTGCTCATACCGAGATTCAGCTTTGTAGGCGCCGGCATAGCCACTTTAATAAGCGAGATTTTTTTATTCATATTCACTTTCATATTTGTCTCAAAATATTTTCATTCTTTCAATGTTTTGGCAATGTTATACAAGCCGCTGATTGCCTCAGTTACTATGTCGTTAGCCATAATTTTTTTAAAAATTAACATGTTTGCCCTGATAATTGTAGGGGCTGCCGTGTATTTTACAGCCTTGTTTTTGCTGAAGGCATTTGATGAAAAAGATTATTCATTAATGAGAAGATTAATAAAAATCAGTAGCCAGAAAAATGGTATATGATACGGGTAAAGAATCTATTGGCTGCGGCATCCAAGTATCCGTGAAAGGTGCCAAGGAAGATGAGATTATTGACTTCTTGCAGAATGAGCTGCATGAGATAGTATACTCCTATGTTAATGGAGGGTTTTCCAATAAAGGGTTTATGTTATATCCCTTAGTAAAAGATTTATCAAGCAGCAATAAAAGAAAAATCAGTTATTTGAGGAAAGTTGCCGAGGCACTGAATGAGCGTGGCTATGATTTCAGCAGCACATTAAGGCTGTTCAAGAAAACCAGTCTTAATTCTGGCAATGCGCCTTGGTTCATATCATGCCTGTACAATGATTTTTCGGTTGCCAGAAAGCCCAAAACAAAGCTGGAAACTGCAAAATGTAAAAAACTCGATTTTGACCGGTACGCTCCGGAAGATAAAGAATACTTAAAGCCTGTACTGGAACTAAAAAAATTTGCGGACAGAAGATTGAGGGAGTTCCTGGTAGACCTGCATATACACGGCAGCATCGGTACAGGAGACTACATCAAAGGATGGAGTGATTTGGACACGCTGATAATAATAAGGAAAAAAGTGCTAGCCAATCCAAAATCACTCGTCAAGCTTAGGGATCTCCTGTATATGTCAAAAAAGTACTTTTATAAAATTGACCCTTTGCAGCATCATGGCCATATGGTTGTAACGGAGCACGACCTTGGCTATTACTGCCAAACGTTTTTCCCATCAATATTGTTCAAATATTCAAAATCTGCTTTTGGAATAAGCCGCCTTGATCTCAGAGTCAGGAACAGTGAAAGGGAGAACGCTAAACGCTTTTGCTCGTTCACAGACTATTTCAGGGGGATATGTCTAAACAAAAAGTTTTCTATGGGCAGCTACGAGCTGAAATTCTTGTTTCATGCTGTTGCCCTGTTTCCAACAATATATCTCCAAGCCAAAGGAATGCACATATACAAAAAGTTCTCATTTGCCATAGCCAGAAAAGATTTTGATGACGCGTTGTGGAATCCTATAGATGAAGTGACCGGCATAAGGAAAAAATGGAAATCACCAGGCGAGATGCCATTGATCGGGGCGGTCTCTGGCATAAATCCTTTGCTTGCCTACCAGATAAATTCCAAGTATCTGGATATCTTTAATAAAATTAAAAAATGCAATGATTTTAATATAAAAAAAATCATAACCGGAATGTATGATCTGTCTGAAAGCGCATTGAAAAAGATAAAGGCTGAAGATATCGTAAATTGTGGTAATTGGTTTAATAAATAACCACAATTTACGAGATAGAAAATTGCGTGTAAATACAACAATTAAAAATCCCAATCACAGCAAGCTGTGGGGATTTTTAAGCCTCAAATTGAGTTGGAATATCGCAGCAAGCCGGAGTATGAACCCAATTTAAGCAATCAACGCAATTGTCTATATTTCTGTTTGATGCTCCTGATGTAGAATATCACTCTTCTGAAAACTGAGCTGCTTGTTACTATGATAAATGCCAATATCAGCTTATTCTTAAATCCCTTTTCAGTCTTATAGCCTAAAGGGAAGAAGCACGGGTAATGGGAATGCTTAAGTTTGTTAGCATACTCTACCTGGTCATTTAGCACTTGGATTCTTTTTTTAATAGTCGGATCTAATTTTTTTTGCATGCATTCTGTATCCAATCTTTTCCTTATGTACCTGCTTAATCTTCCATTCACACTTGAATAGTTGCATAACTGCTTCAAAAAGCTTATTGGAAGTATGGAATAAAAATTCCTATGCTCCATAAAATGGCTTATCATCCCACTGATTGCATCTTCCCTATTCCAGTCTTTAACGAATGAAATCCTGTTTTTATTTCCTTTGAAAAGCACAGTCTGTCTTTGCGTATTGGTAAAGTTGCGCTTGTCCTTTGACAGGAAGCTGTCAAATTCAGAAACAAGATTAAGAGAGATATAAACTGCCTCCTTCAGCAGGGTAAAAATTTCATCTTCCCTTGCACTTTCACCCAAACTAAACCAATTTTTTCTGATATTATCAACCCTTTTGGAAAAATTTTCCCATTCTGGCTTTTTTAGTCCTGTCACGTCATAAAATATTTTAAAGCTGTGGCTTAATGCATTAAGCCTTACCAAAACCATTCTGACATTAAGCCCTTTTGAAAGCAGTATGTAAAGGTAATCAACCGGAAAATGCCTCAATATTACATCTGTTGTCAGGCATGTTTTTATTTTTTTAAGCTCGCCTCTGGAAGGCTCAATAATTGGAATGTTCCTCCCATATACCTTTACAAAATCAGAATTGGGATAGACATATTTCATATTCCCCATTATATTCTCGGTTATGATGAAAAAAGGATGAAAAACAATGTAATTTGAATCTCTGTCAATGTAGTTTTTCCTCAGAAAACCCGGAAGAGCTGAATCTTCTTTCAGGACAAATATCAGGTCTATGTCAGATATGCCTGGCACGCTCACGTGCCCGAATGTATAGACTGAAAGTATCTCCTTTGTTTTTTTCGCTTTGCGCCTTATCTTGTCCAGTACATTCTCATAATCCTTCAGCTTGTACTTGATGGGGTGGGCATAGAATGAAACATCTCCTTTCTTCAGGTTCTCAATGTAGGGGTTTTTTATTTTCATGCAACGTTATCTGTACCTTATTGGATTTCTCTTCCTCATTTCTGCATATAAATAATCAAATTCCCCTAGTGTTATCTCCTTATCATTCATTTTCTTCATTATAATGCCAAAATTATAATGTCCCGACTCAACTCTAAAATAATCTACTACCTTGAACCCAAGAAACTGGAAATAAGTTTCATACAGGCTGCTTATGTAAGCCCCATGGCAGTGTATGCTATAGCCGTTCTTTTTTGTGAGGTTTGACATTATGGTATATATCTCCATTGCCCTGTATGCATTTGAGTGAGTTTCATCCTCAATTCCGGCGTTGTCATGCAGCAAGTGGTTTGAAAATGTTATATCAAATTTTTTATTTGTTTTTAGGCTAAAATTTTGCAGATTCAGGATATTTCCATCTTCTTTTGCAATCATGCGGCTGGTACTTGCCCCAGCTTTGTTTAAGAAATCAATGTGTTCTGTTTTTGCATCAGCAGGGGATATCTCCAGCAAGTCTATGCCTGCCAATGCCTTTGTTCCGGAAAGTGCTCTCTTGAATTCCCCTGATTTGGAGTCTTCAATCTCAAATATGGATTTTGTCAGGTTAAATTCAACAAACGGCTCGATAAGTTGGAAAAATCCGGTTAGATTGTCCTTAATAAGAAATGAGCAGTTTATGATGTTCAGGATTACCGGGTCGTAGCCAGAACCCAATATTTTTGGAAATTTGTCCTTCTCGAACAAGACCAGCCCGTTTCTTGTTTTTTCATGAAAAATTTGCACTTTGCTGTTTATTGTATCATCTATCCCTTTTTCAATTTTTATTTCCATAAGCTTAAGTTTAATAACTTTGTTTATAAAACTTTCTTGGCACAGGTTGCATGGACGATACCTTATTTAAGAAACATAAAAACTAAAAAATGCCAAGCCTGTCAATTATTTTTTCGCCGTAGTACCTTATCTTGTTGGAACGCGACAATTTCCATGCAATATATCCTAAAGTCTTTCCCAGCATATTTTGGAGTGTCCATTTTTCAGCTTCGCTTGTACATATTTGGTATGCTTTTATGCGCTCTTCTTTCGTAAAGTCATCCGTTTCGTATACGATGCCGTATGAATCCTCTACGGATGATTTGAGCGTGCCCAATGTCTGGGATGATTTGGTATGGGAAGATTCTATATCCATGACCGGCTTGGAATGTTTCTTCGCCCATTCATAGAGCTCTGTTTGCGGCATTGGAACTGCATGGCTGTATCTGGGCATGTCAATTCCTGTTCTTTTGAAGAATTCTATGCTATCAATCTCTTTTTGGAGCGTTGATCCCGGCAAGCCTATGATAAAGAACCCCTTGACCTTGATTTTAGCTTCCTTGCATATCCTTATAGCATTTTCTATAGTTGCTATACGGGAAGGCTTTTTTATATTGGCAAGCACATCATCGTGAACTGATTCAATGCCGATTGACACCAGATTGCAGCCCGCTTCTTTCATTTTCATCATCATCTCCTTATTAACGGAGTTTGCGGTCAGGCCCTGCCCCACAATCCACTTGAGCTTAAGTTTTCTTTTGATTATATCATCGCACATTCCGATAACCCTTTCTTTTATCAAGCCTATATTATCATCCATAATTTGAAAATTGCTGATGCCGAATCTTTTATGAACATGCTCCAGCTCATCAACAATATTTTTAGGGGATCTGTACCTGTATTTTACAAAAATAGATGGAATTGTGCAGAAGATGCACTTGTGCGGGCACCCTCTTGCCGTCATGATTGGCAGCTGTATCCTTTTAGGGTTTTGGTTGTAATCCTTAAGGTTGAAGAGATGCCATGCAGGAAATGGAATGTCGTCCAGGTTTTCAGGCAGTTCCCGGGGGTTTATTATTATTTTTCCGTCTTCTTTGTATCCCAAGCCCGGGATATTCTTCCACTCTTCATTTTTTTTGTATTTGTCAAGAAACTTCGTAAGAACGAAGTCTCCTTCGCCGACCACGATAAAGTCCACATCCGATTTCGGGATGATAGATTCTGACAAAGAAGTGACTTCCGGGCCGCCGGCAATAATCATAACCTTAGGATTGTGGGATTTTATTTTTTTCATTAGCTCAAAGGCATGCTGCAGGGTCAAAGAGGCAAGGCTGATGCAAACCACATCCGGGTTAAACTCCTTTAGCAGGTTATCAAACCTGCTTTCTGTCTTTTTAACCCGGAAGTCCTGTATTGCCACCCTATGCCCTGCCTTCTCAAGGGCAGCTGCGAGGTATGCCTGGGCAAGCAAAGGCCTTTTTGGAGCATAGTTTCCAATAGAGTCTTTCGGCTGTATCAATAATACGTTCATAGAAATCCAGTCATATTATATGGTATAAAAGTTTTTCTATTGATTTTTGCTTCTTTATTCATTTGCCTGCAAGAACAATCCTACAGAAAAATTTATATAGGATGCGCATACTTAACGATTGTGAATTCAGGATGAAAGTGCTTCTTATTTTACCGCCAAACATAGGAAGATATGTTGTTGCCACTATTCCACATGCCGGCCTAGCTTACCTTACTGCTTTTTTGGAAAAAGACGGCCATCAAGTTGAGATACATGACATGAGGGTACATTCCGACGATGTGCTTTTGACAAAAAAGATTGAAAAATTTAAACCAAATCTTATAGGGCTTTCAACAGCAAGCATAGGGTATAAGATGTCTTATGAGATAATTGACATAATAAAGAAAAGATACCCCAATATCCCGTTAGCTGTAGGCGGCTCTTATGCTTCTACTGTCCATGGAAAAGTTTTAGAAGACACTCAAGCAGATTATGCCGTTTATGGGGAAGGCGAGCAGACTTTCTTGGAGTTAGCCAAAGGCACTGAACCAAGCAAGATAAAAGGGCTTATTTGGAGGAGTAATGGGGAAATTGTCATGAACTCCCCTTATCCGCTGGTCCAGGATCTTGACAGCATGCCTTTTCCAAAATATGAGAAATTTGAATTAGGCAAGATGCTTGAGAAAAGGATACCTATAGTAAGCTCAAGAGGCTGCCCAAACAGATGCACTTTCTGCTCCATACAGCTGGTCATGGGGTATCCGTTCAGGACAAGAAGCCCTGAAAATGTTGTAAAGGAGATTGAGAATTGGTATAAAAAAGGGTACGATACATTTGAATTCAGCGATGATAATTTTACATTCAACATGCCAAGGGCCGAGAAGATTTGCGATTTGATAATAGAAAGCGGCATGAAGCTAAAGATAATTTTTGGCAATGGGTTAAGGGCTGACAGGGTCAATGAGAATCTGCTTAAAAAATTAAGAGCTGCTGGCTGTATTTGGATTGGGTACGGGCTTGAAACTTCTGATTTGCACAGCCTTGAGATCCTAAAGAAAGACTTGGATGTAAACCGGCTGAAATGGGCTGTCAGGGAATCCAAAAAGCTTGGGATTGATGTGCAGGTCCATTTTATAATAGGAACTCCGGGATCGACATTTGATACTTTTATGAAAGATATCAAATTGGCTGATGAGCTTAATTTGGATCAGGTCAGGTACTTTAATATGATCCCTTATCCCGGCACTGAAATGTTTGAATGGGTGAAGCAGAATGGCAGATTTTTGCACCAGCCTGAAGAGTACCTAAATAGTTTTGACTATTGGGCTGAGGAGCCAGTTTTTGAGACTGATGATTTTACGAAAGAGGAAAGGATTAAAGCATTTCGCATAGGCCAGGACAAAGTGATGGAGCTTCATTTGAGAAGGCATTTCGGCAAAGGCTTTGGAAATATAGGGTACAGATTATACAAGAACAGGCTTGTAAAGAAATATGGCATGAAGCCTGCCACAAAGGCATGGATTATGCTCAAAAGATTAAGGATAAAACAGCAGTAAGCCTGCTTAGCTGTTATTCCTGAAGAATTTTATTGTTTCTGTCAAGCCGCTGTTTAAGCTGACTTTTGGTTTCCATTTGAGCTCTTTTTGCGCTTTTGCAATATCCGGGCACCTTACATGAGGATCGTCAACCGGCAATGGCCTGAAAACAATCCTGCTTTTGCTCTTTGTAAGCCTTTTTATAAGTTCTGCAAATTCAAGTATTGTGTACTCTTCCGGATTACCGAGATTCACAGGCTCATTTATGCCGGACATCATCAGCTTATAAACTCCATCAATCAAATCGCTTATGTAGCAAAAGCTTCTTGTCTGCTTTCCGTTGCCATATACGGTTATTGGCTCATTTTTCAATGCCTGTGTCATGAAATTCGGAACAGCTCTGCCATCATCCCCCCTCATTCTGGGCCCGTATGTGTTAAATATCCTGACTATTTTTGTGTCGAGTTTGTGTATACGGTGGTAAGCCATTGTTAAGGCTTCTGCAAACCTTTTTGCTTCATCATAACAGCCCCTTATTCCTATTGGGTTAACATTTCCAAAATAAGCTTCTGGCTGCGGGTTTACAAGAGGGTCGCCGTAAACTTCTGATGTCGAAGCAAGCAAATATTTCGCTTTTTTTGCAAGCGCCAGCCCCAGAGTGTTGTGCGTGCCGAGGCTGCCTGCCTTAAGGGTTTGTATGGGTATCTTCTGGTAATCGACAGGGGATGCAGGGGATGCAAAATGCAGCACAAAATCAATCTTTTCATCAACAGCAATATGCTTGCTGATATCGTGATTTAGAAACTTGAAGTTGCTGTTTTCTTCTAGATGCCTTATGTTTTTTTTGTTTCCGGTAATCAGATTGTCCACACATATGACTTTGAATCCCTTATCCAGGAGAAAATCACTTAGATGGCTGCCTATAAACCCGGCGCCTCCAGTTATAAGCACATTTTTCATTTTATCATGTGAAATGCCATTTTCTTGCCGTAAAATTTAGCAGAATGCCATTACAGCGCATTCTTTGTTTTTTTCTCTTTTTCCATTATCAGTTTTGAAGCATTGAAGAGGGAATCGAATGTTCCGGCATCGCTCCAAAAACCACTAACTATAGAAAAGCCCATTTCATTGTTTTTTATGTAATGGTTATTAACATCAGTAATTTCCAGCTCTCCCCTGGCCGATGGCTTAAGGCGTTTTATTATGTCGAAGACTTTTGCATCATAGAGGTACAAGCCGGTGACTGCATAATTTGTTTTTGGATTTTTCGGCTTTTCCTCTATATTCACGACTTTGCCGTCCTTGATTTCCGCAACGCCAAATCTTTTCGCATCATTGATTTTCCTGAGGAATATCTTTGCGCCTGTCTTGAAATTTTTGATATCTTTCGCAAAGTTGTCTTCAAAAATGTTGTCGCCTAAAATCACGGCGATATTGTCGTTATCGGCAAAGTCTTTGGCAATGCTGAGGGCTTGCGCAATTCCCCCTGCCTCATCCTGAATTTCATACATGAACCTTGCATTGAAATTTTTTCCGGACCCTAAAAGCCTTAAAAAATGGCCTGCATGCTCTGGGCCCGAGATTATTAGAATGTCCTTGATTCCCGCATCCAGCAAAATGTGCAAAGGGTGCAAAACCATTGGTTTTGAATAAACCGGAAGCAGATGCTTATTGGTTATCTTAGTTAGCATGCCAAGCCTGCTGCCAGTGCCGCCACAAAGCAATACTCCTTTCATTTTAAGATATACCTTGCCATCTTTTTACATATTGTTTTTGGTAATAGTCCTTAAATTTTCCTTTTTTTACTTTGGACCACCACCACCTATTTTCAGAATACCATTTTATTGTTTGTTTCAATGCCGTGTCAAAGTCGTGCTTTGGCCTCCAGCCAAGTTTTCTTATTTTTTCCCAGTTCAAAGCGTATCTCCTGTCATGGCTCGCCCTGTCTTTTACAAATTCTATAAGGGAATCTGGCTTGCCAAGCTCTTTCAATACTGTATGGGATATATGCATGTTTGTTTTTTCGTTATTGGCGCCGATATTGTAGACCTGTCCTTCAACACCTTTATTGATTAAAAAATCTATAGCTTCACAATTATCAATGACATAAAGCCAGTCTCTTTTGTTTAAGCCATCACCGTACAATGGCAGTTTCTTGTTTTCTATTGCATTTGTCGTAAACAAAGGTATCAGCTTTTCAACATGCTGGTGAGGCCCGAAGTTATTTGAGCTTCTTGTTATTATAACTGGCACTCTGAAAGTTTGGAAATAAGAATATGCCAGCCTGTCTGCACCTGCTTTGGATGCAGAGTAGGGGTTTGTCGGTTTTAGCGGGCTGTCCTCATCAGCTGAGCCGTCTTCAATGCTTCCATAGACCTCATCTGTCGAGATATGGATGAATTTTTTGATATTGCTGTTTTTAGCTGAATTGAGGAGGATGAAAGTTCCAAATACATCTGTTTTTATGAATGTTCCGGCGTCTGATATGCTCCGGTCGACATGGGTTTCAGCAGCAAAATGCACGACTACATCAACATCTTTTATGAGCCTGTTGACAATCACGGGGTCGCAGATGTCCCCTTTCACAAATTTATAGTTTTTATTTTTGCTTATTCCGATCAAATTGTCTAAATTGCCTGCATAAGTCAGTTTGTCCAAGTTTATTACTTTGCAGCCGGGATATTCATTTAAGATATATTTTATGAAGTTAGAGCCGATAAAGCCTGCTCCGCCGGTTACAAGGAATTTCATTGCCATTTTTTAGTTTATGCGTTGTTCTAACGAGCCTTCTTTTTCATTTTATTGTATCTTAACTTTAGGCACAGGTATTATGTATCTGACCGGTTTCCCATAAATTTTACTTGTTTTTTCCATGATTTCTTTTGCAAAATTCCATGCGAGCAGGAGCAGGTAATCTGGTTTGTTTTTTTCCATATAGCTTGCGTCAACTATTTTTATTTTGCTGCCAGGGGCAAGATGATTCTGCTTTTCCGGGGTGTCATCAACAATAAAGCTGATTAGCCCATTGTCAATACCGCAGTAGTTCAGCAATGTGCTGCCTTTTGCCGATGCCCCGTATGCCGCAATTTTCTTGCCTTTTCCTTTGAGGTTTTTTAAAGCCTTTAAAAGGTCTTTTTTTATTTTCTTGACCCTGTCATCAAGCTTATTGTATGTTTTTAGGGAATACATCCCCTCATTTTGTTCAAAATTTAGGAAATTGCTTACGGATTTGCCGGGATTTTCCCTGCCCGGGCTTTTTTTAGATGCATATACTCTTATCGTACCGCCATGTATCGGATATTTTTCTATGTTGACTATGGTAAATCCATGGTCATTGTAAAGCTTTTGAAGCGGTTTTACCAGAAAGTATGAAAGGTGCTCGTGATAAATGGTGTCGAACTCGTTCTTTGATATTAGATCATAAAGATAAGGCACTTCCACTATAAACAAGCCGTCATCCCTAAGCAATATGCCAACAGCAGCCATAAATTTGTTTAGATTGTCTACGTGGGCTAATACGTTTGTCGCTATTATTACTTGGGCTTTGCCGTGAATTGGGATTATTTTTTCCGCTGTTTCCCCATTCCAGAAGCTGTTCACAGTGTCTATTCCGTTTTCTTCAGCAATTTTGGCTAAATTTTTTGCAGGCTCAATTCCAAGAGTCCTGAAATTATTTTTTTTGAATTCTTGGAGAAGGCAGCCGTCATTGCTGGCTATGTCCACTATGAGCCCATTTGGTTTAGTTTTTAAGGTGCCGCTTATTTTATTTGACATTTCTGCACAATGCTTGCGAAACGCACTCGATATAGATGACCTGTATGGGTAGTATGAAAATAGGACTCTTGGACTTACTAGGATACTGAGTTGTGAAAGGGAGCAGTTCTTGCAGTACATGACTTCCAATGGGAATTTTTCTTCTTGTTTATCGGTGTCTTGCGGCCCCAGTAGGCGGTTTGCCAAAGGTGTTTTTCCCAGATTAAGATATTTAACAAGATTTTTGTTGCCGCATATTCTGCACTTGGCGATCCTTTTATAGATTGCATTTCCCATTCTTCTTGGTCCTGTGAAATTTTAATAAGTATTTAATAGTTTTGTATTGGTGAAAAAATAGATAATTAACATAATTTTTATAATATCGGGGTGTTGGATAAGAATATTTATAAATCTGTATCAGATTTGACAATATGGGATAAAATATGATTGAAGGAGTAAAAATAATAAAGCTAACCAGTAATAAGGATGATAGGGGGTACTTCAGGGAGATATTTAGGAATGAAGATGGATTATTGGATAATTTTGGGCAGATTTCCGTTTCATTGACAAAACCAGGGATAATAAAGGCATTCCACTGGCATAAGCAGCAGGATGATTTGTTTTATGTTGTAAGCGGAAAAGCGGTTGTTGTTCTTTATGACAGGAGAAAGAATTCGAAAACATTTGGAAGGATGATGAAGATAAGAATGCATGAGGATTTGCCAAGATTGCTCCTTATCCCAAAAGGTATTGCCCATGGGTATATTGCCATTGGCAAAAAACCGCTTATGATGCTCTATGTCATGAGCAAATCCTACAATCCCAGGAAACCCGATGAGTTCAGGATTTCGCATGATGATTCAAGAATAGGCTTTGACTGGAAAAAGTATGGCTAAAAGCAAGATTGGAATTGCCATTTATTCAGCTTTGATTTTGTTATTTGTTCTTTTGTCAGCAGACTTCTATCTTAGCAAAAAATATTATGTTCCGTCAAGCGATGCGTTTTTGGCTGATCCTTCAAGGTATGCAGGCAAAGAGGCAGAATTTGCAGGCTCGTTCGTAAAATCCACTACTGGCAGCTTTTACCTGGAATCCAACCAAAAGGTGCTGAAGGTGCACTATCCTGATTTGGAAAAACCTGCCATGGGACAGATATACGTACGGGTGAGGCTTAATGCAGATGGAACAGCCACTGCATTAGAAGTGCACAAAATGCAGTATAATTATTTAAAGTATGTACTTTCGTTTTTTGCATTTATGATATTCTTATATATCTTCTTCAGGGAATGGAAGCTCAGGGAATGGAGGCTTGTTGAAAATGCCTGACTGGATTTCCCATATTTTAATGGGGTTGGCAGCCGCTGAGATTTTTAGCATAGATAAGAAAGGGCTTGTTGTGCTTGGGTCGCTGCTGCCGGATTTTGTAGTTAAAATAAATTTGCTTTCGGCTTTTTTCCACATGAGCGATGGCCTTCTCTTCATCGCCAGGCTGTATCACTCTCCGGTAATGGGGCTCATAATTCCAGCTCTTATCGCTCCCATCTTCAAGTATGACTGGAAAAAAACTTACATCACCATAGCACTTGGATTCATGCTGCATCTTTTTGCAGACAGCTTTACAAGGCAGTACTATAACGGAATTTTGCTTTACCCTTTGTCCACCGGGTTTTTTTCATTCAATATTTTTTGGCCCGAGCAATACTGGATTATGCTGATTTTATCAGCGGGTTTTTATGCTTCGGTAAAACTCACGAGATACATGTTTTCATCTAAAAGCTCCAGCTAGTCCGGTTTTAATAAATATTTATATATGGGGCAGTGGTTTTTATGGCTAAGCTAAAATGAAGGTAATCATCATAGGAGTGGGCGGGTTTATAGGGAGCTACTTATTCGATGCAGTTAACATGAGGCATGAGGTTATTGGCACATCGACCCACAATAAAAGGTTTAAGAAGCTTGATATTTCAGAATTCGGCAAAACTTCCAGGTTTCTGAAGGGAAAAAATCCGGATGTTATATGCCTGCCTGCCGGGATAACAAATCTGGATTATATCGAGAAAAACCCGAACATATCGGAAAAAATCAATGTTCTTGGAACAGAGAACATTGTAAATTACTGCAGTGACAATGATTGCAGGCTTATTTTCTTTTCATCTGATGCTATTTTTGACGGGAAAATGGGCCCCTATTATGAAAATGACGCTGCGAACCCGATTAGCATATACGGCAAGCAAAAATTTGAAGCTGAAAATATTGTTAAAAAACTTGATGACTTTGCGATAATAAGGACGAGCAGCGTATATGGGTGGGATAAAAAGAAAATGAATTTTGTTTCGAGGCTCATCGACAGCCTGGAAAACAACAAAAAGATTAAAGCTCCTACAGACCAATTTTACACTCCCACTTATGTAATTGACCTTGTGAATGCCGCAATTAAGCTTATGAACAAAAAATTTAACGGTATTTACAATATAGCCGGACCTGATTTTATGAGCAGGTATAAGATTGCATTAAATGTCTGCAGAATTTTTGGATTTGAAAAAGAGCTTGTTGTTCCTGTGGAATCGTCAGAGCTTAACCAAACAGCAAAAAGACCCAAATATGGCGGCCTTATTAATAAAAAAGCTTTAAAAGAACTTGGGATAAAACTATGCGGATTAAAGGAAGGGCTCATAGATATGAAATCCGGACCTGTATGGTGAATATTGATCAAATTAGTTTACCTTTAACTAAAAAACTTTATATATGGTGCATATATCGCTATTTTGTTCGAAATGTGGAAGAGTAAAAAAGTATCTGTGATATTTCCTACATATAATGAGAAAGAATCTATTTATGATTCCATAAACGATTTCTTTGCCAATGGGTATGTTGATGAGATAGTTGTTGTGAATAATAATGCTGCTGAAGGAACATCAGAAGAGGTAAAAAAAACTAAGGCAAGGGAAGTTTTTGAAAAAAAACAGGGCTACGGCTATGCAATAATGAGGGGATTGAAGGAGGCAAAAGGTGACTTACTGATTATATCAGAGCCTGACAGCACTTTTGTAGGAGATGATGTAATAAAGCTTTTGGCCTATTCTGACAATTTTGATGTTGTATTCAGCACAAGAACCACGAAAAGCCTGATATGGGACGGTGCCAATATGGGGCTGTTCCTTAAATGGGGAAACTGGGCAATAGCCAAAATGATAGAAGTGCTTTTCAATACTTCAACATTGACAGACGTTGGTGGCTCAATGAGATTGTTAAGCAGAAAATCTCTCAATAGAATCCAGGGAAATTTTACGATCGGAGGCTCGCATTTTGGCCCTGAAGTGATGTTATTGGCTATTATCAAAAAAATGAAGTGTATAGAGATTCCTGTAAACTATAAAAAAAGGGTTGGGAAATCCTCTGTGACCGGAAGCAAATTGAAAGCATTTATTCTTGGGCTGCAGATGATAAACCTAGTGATATATTACAGATTAAAAAGCTGGTTTGGCCTTATAAAATGAGGAATATATGAGAAAGCTTGGGACTGGAATAAGGATGAGGATGATAGCTGAGTGCTGCAATGGCAATATAGGCAGCGATGCGAAAGTTTTGGATATTGGGGCTGGAAACGGCTATGTCTCCAACCATATAAAAAATAAATTCGGATGCAAAATGTATTGCGCGGATATATTAAACTACCTGGAATATGACTTTCCTTTTTACAAAATATCAGGCAACAAGCTTCCGTTTAAGGATAAATTTTTTGATATGGCAATGATAAATGATACCCTGCACCACATGGACAGTAGTACCCAAATTGCGATGCTGAAAGAGGCTGCAAGAGTTGCAAAAAAAGTTTTGATATTTGAAACAAAGCGAACATTTACCGCAATGGTTCTGGACAGGATAATGAGCAAAATCCACAACATTTCAATGCCAGTTCCATGCACGCACAAAACAGTCAAAGGATGGAAAGAATGCTTTCTCGATTTGGGGTTAAAAGACATGGAAATAAAAATTGAGAAAAAATGGTATTATCCTTTAAACCATATTTGCTTTATTGTAAACTCATAGAGCACTGAATACTGGATAGGCAGCTACGGTAATGAACACGGCCCAGTTTTTTTCAAGAAACCAAAAATGGATATTTTTGGCATTGATACTCGCGCTTGTCTTGACTTCTTCCATAAGCATGTATAACAAATCTGTAGCATGGGATGAAAGGTGCTACATCGGGCACGGCTTGTATTTGTTAAAGACTGGAAATTTTAGAACAGACGGATTTATCTATCATGGCGCCCTTTCATACTACTTGAACAGCTTGTTTTTGATACCGCTGAATATACAAACCGATGCCTGGGTTAAAAAAAATTGCTGGGATATAGGCAACGATATAGTGTTCCATTCAAACTACAATCATAAGACCATAGTATTTTTATCCAGGCTCCCTTTCGTGCTGATATCTGTTCTTTTGGGTTTCTATGTTTTTAGATGGGCAAAAGACATGTACGGCGCTTTGGCCGGGCTTTTTTCATTGGCGCTCTATTCATTCAGTCCCAGCATCATAGCAAACAGTACTATGGCCATGACGGACTTTACCGCTGTTGCATTCATGTTCATTGCGCTTTATTATTTTTGGAAGCATGTCAAGCATAAAAAATACAGGTATATTGCTGCTGCCGGCATTTTTGCCGGGCTTTCGTCGCTCTCCAAATTAAGCGGCATCTATATTTTTCCCATTCTTTTGCTGTTGAGCATTTCAAAAGATATTAAGCTGTTTTTTAAAAGAATTATAAAAATAGTTGTTATAGGAGTCATTGCATTTTTTGTTATATTCTCAGGCTACGGCTTTCACATAGGCACAATAGCGTCTGCATATCCTGACCATTATAACATAAGAGTGCATGAGGTTATAAATGAGAAATTTAAGAATAACGAAGCTATGCGCAGCATATTTTATCTCTTATACGAAAAAACCCAGCTTCCGGCTCCTACTTACTTAGCCATGATTGGGGACGTTGCATTCTCGTCAGCTGAGGGCAGAAACGGATACCTGCTTGGAGAGGTATCAAAAGCCGGCGACAAGCCTCTTTATCACTTCATCGTGGTTTTTTTTGCCAAATCAACTTTAGGATTTTTGGTGTTGCTGGTCATGTCTCTGGTATATTTCAGAAAATGCAGGAAAGAGCTTATTGATGAGATGTTCCTGATTGTGCCGCCTATCTTCATGTTTATTGTATTTTCGCTGAATCAGTTTAGTTTTGACTTGAGGCATATACTCATAACTTATCCACTAATGTTCGTGTTCACGGGCAAGCTTGTGACTCTCAAAAGAGGCAATAAGAAGTTCCTTAATTCCATGTTATTGTTGCTGCTTGCCATGCATATCGCATCAAGCTTGCTTATATTTCCAAACTACAGCTCATATTTTAATGAGGTTATAGGACCGGAAAATGGATATAAAGTGCTGCTTGGGCCTGATTCTGACACGGGCTCTGAGCTAATAAACCTAAAAAAATTTATGGATGAAAAAAAAATCGTGAGTATGCAGTTTAGCTACCATGGAAGCGTAGACCCTAAGGAATACGGCATAAACTACACCTATCTGCCAAGCACACATTTCCAATTCTGGGTTCCTGAGTACAAAAGCTATAAGAAAGAGTACAGTGATGTTACGGAAGATTGCAGCAAAAAGAGCGGATGGATTGCTATCAGCGCCACGAATCTGAAGGGAAGATTCCTAAATAATCGCAACTGCTTTAAGTGGCTGGAAAGCCGGCAGCCCACAGCAAGAATTGGCTATTCCATATTTGTGTATAATATTCCAAACAAATGATTATATGTGCTTTCCGTAATACTTATTTGCCCTCTCCAATTGCTCAATGCTTCCTATGTCGTACCACTTTTTGCCTGTGACAAAAGAATGCACTTTTTCCCTTTTGTGCAGCCATTCTATGAAGCTGCCTGTCTTGTCAGGGCTGTTGCCCTGGGCAAGGTATTTGCCGATGAGGCTTACTGTTTTTTTAGTGAATATGTATATTCCCGTCGATGCAAGGGTTGATTTTGGAGCAATGGGCTTTTCCTCAAAATTGACAACAAGGCCGGCATTATCCACTTCAACAATTCCGTAATGCTTTGCCAGCTCAAAATCATTCACGTCATGAACCACTATCAAGTCTGATTTTTTTTTTCTGAAGAAATTCACAACGTCATTCAGGCTTAATTCGAAGAGATTGTCGCCTGCAACAATCATCACATCATCATTTATGCTTTTTTCGCTTACAGCATGGCGCACATCACCAAGAGCGCCTAATCTGTCCTCATTGCTTTTTGTGCCGTCGCTTATTATCTCTATGGGCTTTTGCGCATCAAATCCTTCGAGCCATTTGCTGAAGTGCCTCTCAAACTTGTCGTTAGTTACTATGTGGATTTTTCCTATATTGGGTATTGCCTCGATTTTTTTTATTATATGCTCTATCATGGGCTTCCCGGCAATGTTAAGCAAAGGCTTAGGAGTATTTTCTGTCAGAGGGTACAGGCGGGTTGCATAGCCAGCTGCAAGTATTATCGCGTCCATTTAGGCATCACTTCTTCCTATGCTTATGTATGAAAATCCAAGGCTTTTTGGTTCTTCGGGATTGTAGATGTTCCTGCCGTCTATTATCAATGGGTGCCTCATAAGAGATTTTATTTTATTTAAATCCAGATTTTTGAATTCTTCCCATTCTGTAAGTATGACCAATGCATCAGCACCTTTTGCAGCCTCATATGCATCTTTGCAGTATTCAATGCCGTTTAGTATATGCTTTGCTTTTTCAGCCGCTTCAGGGTCATATGCCTTTATTTTTGCGCCTTCCTTCTGCAATTCGCTTATTATGTCAACTGAGGGCGCAAATCTCATGTCGTCTGTGTTCGGCTTGAAAGCCAGCCCGAGAATGCCTATTGTCTTGTTTTTGACAATCCACAATGCTTTTTCTACCTTCCTGACAAAATTCTTTTTTTGGAAATTATTTATTTCCTGGGTTGCCTTGAGCAGCCTGAAATCATATCCGAGCTTCTCGGCTATCTTGATGAATGCCTCTGCGTCTTTTGGAAAGCAAAAGCCGCCATAGCCGATGCCTGCGTTCAGGAAACTCTTTCCTATTCTTTTGTCAAGCCCCATCCCTTCGGCAACTTTTTCCACGTCGGCTCCTGCCAGCTCGCAGATGTTTGCAATTGCATTTATGAACGAGATTTTTGTCGCGAGAAATGAGTTTGAGGCATGCTTTATTATTTCCGCACTTTTGATGTCTGTAAAAAGAATCGGAGCGTTTAACGGCTCATATAATTTTTTCATTATTTCTTTTGCTTTTTCGCTTTCGCATCCTATGACTATCCTGTCAGGATGCATAAAATCGCCTACAGCACTCCCTTCCCTCAAAAATTCAGGGTTGCTGACAACGTCAAAGTCCACTTTATGTGTGTTGTATGCCTTGATTGATTTTGCGACCTTGTTTCCTGTCTCGACGGGGACTGTGCTTTTCTCAACAATCACCTTGTAGGAGTCCATGGCTTCTGCAATCGCCCTTGCAACATTCTCGACGTGGCTCAAGTCAGCTTCTCCTGTCTCTTTTGGAGGGGTGCCCACACATATGAAGATTATTTCTGATTCCTTTATGGCACTTTTAAGGTCTGTTGTGAATTTAAGATTGCTGCTTTTTCTGTTCTTGGCTACCAGATGGTCCAAACCGGGTTCGTATATTGGTATAACTCCATTGTTGAGCTTGCTTATCTTCTCTTCATCTATATCGACGCATGTCACGTCATTTCCGAGCTCCGCAAAGCATGCTGCTGTGACCAGTCCCACATACCCTGCGCCTGCAACTGCTATTCTCATGGAGCATAGGAAGGAAAAGTTATTTAAATATCTTACCATTATCCTACTTTATCGTACCTAAACTATGAGCAAATCGAAGATCTCAATAACAATAAACGAGAAGACCCTGCATGACATAGACTCCATCATAGACAATGTGTACATAAGGAACAGGTCGCAAGCAATAGAGCATCTTGCCAAGAGCGCGCTCGGGGAAAACAAGACGGCAGTCATCCTTCTGGGCGGCAGCGAAGAGCGCCTGAAGATATCAAAAGATGAGTACAGACCGACTGCCAGGGTAAAAGGAATACCTGTTATAGTGCTGGCCCTGAAAAAGCTCAGGGAAAATAATTTCAAGACAGTGTTTATTGTGGCAAGGCATGCACTGCTCACAAAGCTTTTCGACATGCTTAAAGATGGTGCTGATTATGGTGTCAGGATAAATTACATTGAGGAGAAATCATCAAGCGGGACGGCATATTCTTTGATGATGCTGAAAGGCAAAATCAATACAAATTTTCTTGTTGTTTACGGTGATATTTTATTTAACAAGATAAACATAGAGGAGCTTTGGAATGACCACATCAAGCAAAATGCTGCCGCTACAATAATGCTCACGACAAGCCCGAAGCCGAGCGAAAAAGGGACTGTAAGAGTGGAAGGCAGCAAGGTTCTGACTTTCACACAGAAGCCGAAGAAATCAGACATCTACCTTGTGTTCTCGCCTGTATTCGTGACAGAGCCGCAGATTTTTGAGTATTCCGGAAAAAGTCTGGAGTTTGACGTTTTTCCAGAGCTGGCTGATAAAGGGCTTCTGAACGGGCATTTAAGCTCGGAGAAGGAAGTGCACATACATTCCAAGAAAGATTTGGAGAGAATGAGATAAAACAATGCAATTAACTGATTAAAGCATATACATATTGCTCATACATTTAAATCACATTAAAAAGTATCAATTGCCAAATTATTATGTTTGTTTCTAAAATATAGGTTCCAGTAGCACTGGACATCTTCATGTAAATTATTTAAATCAAAATCATTTACGCAGTTTCAAAACAAAAGGTCTGTGATTTAAATGATTTCAAAGAATTTCGCAAGATGTTTAGCTAAAATAAGTGGTGATGGTAACTTATACTGGGGTAAATCTACTAGATATGTGAGGTACAGCAATACTTGCGATGAATTGCGCGATGAATTTCAAAAAGACATCAATGAAGAATTTGGCTCTACACCTCTAACAAAAGGCTCAAACAACTCAGGTGTCAAATTTTTACAGACTAACAGAAGAATTATAATGGAAAGATTTCTTTTCTATCTTAGAAATTATACCAGTTCGGCAATTTATGTACCTGAGTCAATAAAACAGGCTGATAAGTCAGTTCAAAAGGAATATTTGAGGGCATTTTATGATGATGAAGGCTGTGCTGCTTTAAGGCTTTATGCAAAAGGCAAAGAATGGAAAAGAAACGTTACATTAGCGTCTAATTCATTGAGGCTTTTAGAAGAAATCAAGACTATGCTTCTTGATTTTGACATAGAATCGAATAAGATAATAAGAAATAAGCCTAACAGCAATAAGGATAAATGCTATACACTGGCGATTACTGGAAAAGACAACATTATCAAATTTAAGGAAAACATAGGTTTTAAGCATCCAAATAAGGCTAGAAAGCTGGACTTAATGATATTATCTTATAAAGCTAACTCTAGAAATACTGAAGCATTTGGGAACATGAAAAGAGAGCTGATGATTCCATTAAAATAAAGGTGGACAGCTTTCCTAGCTTCCCGTGCGGAGCACAGTACAACTAGAAACGGATGCTTGCTTAACTCTCACGTGGCATAAGCAAACTTAAGCCATTCCGTGTTCGGATTCCCCTTATAGAGCGTTGCTCCATAATATGGGAACGGGTGAACCAAGCCCCTATGACCGTCCGATACATGGGAAGGAAATGAGGTTTAAAAATGTATCGGTGAGGAATTTCATATAAGAAAATGGTTGAAAAGTTCGTGAAACGTACAATATTAAACGAGGTTTTTTCCCTCGTAAATTTTGTCCTCGTGAGGATTTTTTGAGGCAACCCACAAAAAATCCGAAACAGAGCTGACAAAATTTTCAGAGCTGGAAAAAAGTTAAGTTGAGTGAAGCGAAGCTACGAAGTGGCGAAGCGGAACGAACCGTTTAATATGTGTTAGGCGAGTGAGCCTACAAAGTGGGCGAACCAGCGAACGAAGTGAGCGTGACATTTGCGGACACCAATAATGCTTTTGTCGTGCTTTTTGTAGAAAAGTTTGCTTAATCTACAGAGATTAGGCGAAGATAAAAGGAGAAATAATGGCTTTGATTGTAAAAATAGAGTTGTTAGGCGAACTTTCTTCAATAAAAGAGTAAATATTTTAAATTACGAATAAATCTATAGATTTATGAGTTGCGAAAGATGTAAGAAAAACCTTGAAACAAGAGAATTTGATGGCAGAAATCTTTGTTATGATTGTGCAATAAAGGAATATCCTCCGAAGAAATTAGACTTTTTGTATAGTAAAAGTGTTAAATATAAATTCAGCAAGACACAAGAAGAATTAGACGAGGAAGAAGATTATGTCAAACTAGCTGATAGTATAATATCTAAATTTAAAAATCAATTTGAAGATGGAGATATTGAAGGAATATTAAATGGAGTAAAAGTTTTTCTTAAGTCCAAACTTATAGAGAGTGAATATTTTCATGACAATTTTCTCGATTTTTTTATGAATGATTTTAGGGATGGCATATACACATTTTTAAAAAATAAGAAAATTTTAGATTCTGGTAAATTAGACGAGTTAAGTAAATCATATGTTAAAATTTATTCGTTGATGGGCGAACCTCCACCACAAGGTTTGGCTCATAATGTAAGAGGGTATGTTTTGGACCAAATGGATAAAATTGAAGAGGCATTTGAAGAGTACTTAAACTCTTTAAAAATACATCTTGATAATATTGAAAGTGGTGATGAAGTTTTATTTATGAACGACTTAATATATTCATGGGGAAGAGTAAAAAGAGTATTAACATACTTTAAAAAACTGCCTGAAAAACTAGAAGCTAAGGATAGATTATTGGAAGAATATACTAAATATATAAGAGAAAGTAAACCCAAAGAAAAAGAATTCACATCAATTATGATTAATCCAGATAAACCATATACAAATATAATGCATTTACTAAAAACAATTAGAGAATGTGAAGATTTTATAGATTGGTTTGACCCTTATTTCACAATAAATGGTTTTGAGGTATTGACTGACGCAGAAAATGAAAATATAAAAAGAATAAGGATTTTATCTGGGATAAAACAAACCAATGAGAAGTTAAGAAATCGTTTTTCAAGATTAAAGGAGGAACTATCAAAAAAAGGTGTAGATGTGCAATTTAGAGTTTTAATAGGCAAATCTATTCAAGATTTGCATGACAGGTGGATAATCTCAAAAAATAAAAAATTTAATGTTCCCTCATTAAACACTATATATAGAGGGCAATACTCAGAAATAAAAGAAACCACTAATGATTTTCCTTTTGAAAAATACTGGAATGAGGGAAAGGATTTAATTAATGAGTGGGACGTTATAGATAAGTATTTGCAAAATAGAGAAGAAAATTAAAATTTAGAAGTAAAGAAACAAATTAAATAAAAGAAGCACATAATTTAACATACATAGGCGAAGTGTTTATCCTTTTGCTAAATTACAATATCTATGAGTCAATTGAGCATTTTTAAGTGTTGTTTTACCGCCTTCAGAAAATCTTTCAATGTGGTCAACATGTGCATCATCTATTTCCATTATTTCATTTCTACAAATTTGGCAAATATTACCACTTTTCTGTTTGAAAATACTCTCCTTTTCTTCAAATGTGTAGAATCTTCTGTCCCCACTTGGATAATCAGCAACTTCTCTTAATTTTCTTAACCACGTTTCCATTCTTTTTTTAGTTTGTTTAGTATCGTAAGTTGCTATTTCGACTGTCTCTATAAATTTTCTATCACCAGAAATAAGGTCTAAATACACATCTTTTATAACTTGTGCGTTTGGGATAATATCATGTTTGGTATAATCCATAAAACCAACCATCTGGGCGTCAAAAATCCCTTCATTAAAAAGTGAAGATAATTCGCCATTTGGGTCCTCTTCATCACCAGCTTGCCATCTACGACCTGCCAAATCTCCAAATACCACTTTAACAAGTTCAACACATTTCTTGAATCTTTCAGCTTTTTCTTTGGCTTCAGAATCTTCGATATCTCGCTTTTCTTCCATATAATCATTTAGAAAGCCCTTTATTGGCGACTTGTAATTTTGTATGCCTCTATCGCAAAAAGCCAAGAACCTTAATACTCTTTCCACATCTTTCATTCTTTTATGTGGTTCCTTTAAGTTTTGTATTTGAAGAAAATCTTGATTTCCAGCGGCTAACATCTTTAACAAGAAATTAAATTTACCGCGATAAATACAATTTCTTAATTCTTGGTCACTCAACTTTACAGAACCCCTATTAAGTCTTTCAAATATATCAAACTTTATATCAGGATGAGACTCTTTTAGTATTTTAACTACTCTAATGGGATATGAGTCCACTTTTTCTTGTAGTTCTGGGGGTAATTGAGTATACGACTTACCATTAAGATTTTCAAGTATTTTCAATCTGCTTAACTTAAAACCATCTTTTTTACAAAATTCAAGAAAAGTCCTAAGTCTTTGTTGACCGTCTATAACTACCTCTTTCCCATCTTTTAATTCGGCAGTGTAAACTACCGGAATTGGAACTTTCAAAAAAACTGACTCTATGAGTTTGCTTTTTAGTTCTGGTTTAGTTTCCCAAACATATTCTCTTTGGAAATCTGCTTTAACTTCAATTCTGCCTTTATTTATTCTATCACATAAATCTTTGATAGGCGGGTCATTAATTTGTGTATAAAGTTCTCTTTCTTTAAGAGGTATGTTATATCCTTCTCCTTCATCATTACCATTTTCATTCTGATTTTGTATTACCATGTAATGTACCCCTTCTAAAAATGTTAATCTCAAAACATTTAAATAATTTGCGTAAGGTGACTGACATACAAGAGTCTGGGTGGGTGGTGGGGCGAGTGGCGGCGGGTGGATTGATTTTTTTGTTTTCGTTAATGGAGCATTTTTACAAAATAAATCAAATGCAACTTAAAAATATAAAATCCAATCTGAAAGATAACAACCTGAAACATCAGTTAATGTATATCAAAGCCATTATTTCGTTAGTAATTTCTTGAATGCAAATGAAAGTAGTGATGCACAAGTGTCCGCAAATGTTTGCCTAACAGACGTTTCACGAACTTTCTCAAATCTCCACCATCACTTTCTTGTCTTTCTCGTTGATTTCCTTGATGAACTTATGCTCTTTTAGCTTTTCTTTGATTTCTTTCCATGAATATTTTTTCGAAGCTTTGTTGATTTCATCCAGGACTTCTTTGACTAAAGTATAGTTATGGTAGATTGCCTCGCCTTTGCGCCTTAGCTCGTGCTCTTCTTTTTTTAGCTCTGCTATTGTCTGCTGCTGGCTTTCGATTATCCGCTTGAGCTCCTTTATTTTTTTGTCTGCTGCTGATTCTTTGACTTCCTTGAACTGCGAATAGAAATGGCTTACTGCTTCGCTGAACATCTCAAATTTTCTTATTTCGTGCTTTTCATCTGAATAGAACTGGAGATTAAACGGCGCAAAGTCAATGACATTGCCGTTTTCAAGGACAACATTTGCATCAATATCCTTGCCAACTATTTGTTTAATTGAATCAAGTACAGAATGCACTTGTTTTTCATCAGCATATTTCGGATCAATTGTTTTGTCCACTCCAGATAATAAGCAAATTTCCTCGGAATATAATCCACCTAATCCAAGCTCTGTTGCCAATGACACTACAAGAGACTCTTTTTTTGAATTCTTGAGCATTTCGGTCAAATCATTTTCCTTCAAATCAAACAGATTGTATCCCATGATTGGATAAACATATTTTAATTTTGGCCGTATGGACCTTTCCCTGAAATCGTGCTGATCAATGGCATTGATTATCACATTATGCTCATCGCACAAAACAGCATTTCCCTTGCCAATAAATTCAACGTAGAGAAATTTTCTTTCCTCTTTTGCTTTGAATGTGAACCTAATAATTCTTTCCGGCTCCAGCTGCCCAATATCAGCCAAAAAACAGACGTCAAGATGCTTCCTCAGGAACTGCCCAAAGCCCAGGATTTCCGGGTATTCTTCCTTTTCCTCTGCAATGAATATAGATTTTCCAATCTCAATCTTCAGTATTTTTTTGCCTAAATTGGATTTGTGCAGGCTGAAAACCAGCAGCTCTTTTTCAGGCTGGTAAATTTTGGATATCCTTGAATCTTTCAGAACTTGAAGCTCTTTTACAAGATAGTGCAAATCTACGGACGAAAGCTGCTTTTTCATTTATCCCAAAAATCCCCTTACAAACCCCGCTCTTGTTATGTTTTCTGACAAAAGCCTGTAATCATTGTGCTTCAGGTTTTCAAGTATGATGGATGTTATTTTTTTGTGGCTTTCGTCAGTTTCATACTCAACAATGCCAGATATCCTGCTTATTTTGTCGGAAATCTCATGCGGAAAAATGCTTAAATTGTCCTTGTTCAGGAGCTTGAGGGAATCCTTCATGTCAGCTTCAAAATTAGGGTATGCCTCTTTTATGCAATCAATATCTTTTTCATCCAGCGCGTTTAGCCCCAAAAGCTCAGGCGGCAGCCCATAAGAGTAAAGCGCAGCGCAGAATGATATGGCCCTTGGCAGCTTAAAGCCGGTAACCTCGCGGGAATACCCGAACAACCCTATATGCAGCTTCCTTTTCCTTCTCAACGGAATGTATGGCGCGAGATTATTCACAAACCCAACAAGCAGTTTTACCTGCTTCTCGTATTCAAGAATCAGCTTTTCAGCAATCTCCAGGCATCTTTTCTCGTCAACATTGACCGGTTTTTCCTTTTTTGTTGCGTTTAGGTATTCCACTGCATTCGTGACATCCTTGATGTTGTAATCATACTTGAATGCTGACTGCAGCGTAAATGTATGCACGCTTGGGTAGCCTTTCAAAAAGCTTTTTACATTTGTAGGCCTGAAATTTCCCCTGAAAGGGGCTGAGCCGCAGCCCAATATTGGGAGTATTTCCACAGATGACTTTTTTTGCAGCGCATCGAGCTTTTGCAGTGAAACCTTCAGCACAAGGACTGTTGCAAGATTCCCGTAATTTAGCGCAGGGTCGCTTCTTGCAAGCCAAACTCTCTGGTAATCATCAATTTTT
This sequence comes from Candidatus Woesearchaeota archaeon, assembly GCA_016188245.1. Lineage (GTDB taxonomy): Archaea > Nanobdellota > Nanobdellia > Woesearchaeales > GW2011-AR4. Next base: position 33,167 of record JACPIE010000014.1, read on the forward strand.
TCCTTTTTAAGGTAAGCCTCAACAATGCTGTCTGCTGAGAGAATGCTGGCTTTGTCTTCAATTAGCGGAATGATTCTTAGCTTTTCCGGCTGGAAATTCCCTATCCATTCTGCTATTGTCATGTCGCCACCTATGCTGCTGTGCTGCTTGCCGACAACATGGTTCTTGTAGTATTCTGCCAGCCTTACAAGCTCTTTTGTATTTGTTGTCATGGGCAGCGCAATCTCAAATATTGGGGCGATGCCCTCATTGTAGAATAGCTTTGCAGCATCAAAATTACGGGGAATGCTTTCCAATGTCTCAAGCAAAATCTTTGCTTCGCTTTTTTCAACCGAAGGGTTGGGAACCCTCAATGTGAGAAAAACGTCCTTTCCAAGCTTGTGCCTTCTGAAATACGGCTCGTATTTGTTGAGCAGCTTCTTCACCACAAAATTATCCACTTCCTTCCCCTCACAGTCCCATAGCTGCTCATTGCAATGAATGTGGGAATATGCGTAAAATGCTTCCTTTATCTCATCATCCCCGTGAAGCTCCGGGCTGTCCGAAAAAAACGGGCTGTTCACATTGTCAGGATGCTGTGTGGACATTGTCCTGGAAACATTAGTTTGGGGCATAATGCCGAGAATTCAATTTTAGTTTATATAGGTTATGCCTTGGTGATGGTTACCAAATCCCCGTTTTTAACTTTGCTGAAAGCCCTTGCATTTTTAGCGCTTCCAAATACATTAACTTCGGATGCAGCCCTTATCTCATTTCCTTTTGAGGCAGGTGTTTTGCCCCAAAATATGCAGAAGCACGAGCCCTCTGGCCAGTAAGCCACGTCCCCTTCTGAAACAATTTCTTTTGCGTCAGGCTCAAGCTCGAGCTTTACCGGAATCGGAAAATATATTTCGCCACCCCACCTGTTTGCAGAGGCCTCCATAGGCAAAGCGCTCCAAACAGCTTTTGCTGTTTTTGTGTTGCTCAGCCAAGCCATGGCTGACACATTTCCAGAGGCAATTTTTATTTTCATTTCTTTGTTGCTTGCCTTGCCCATTTTTCAATCCTGTCAAGCCCTCTTTCAATTTCATGGATTGAAGAGGCATAGCTCAATCTTGCATGATTGTCAAGGCCAAAAGCGATTCCCGGAACAACTGCAACAAACGCTTCGTCAAGCAGCCTTGAAGCAAATTCTATTGAATTCATCCCAGTCCCGCTTATATCTGGAAAGGCATAAAAAGCGCCTTCAGGCTCAACACAAGAGATTCCTTCAATTTCGTTCAGTCTTTTATGAATAAACCACCTTCTCTCGCCAAAAGCCTTGACCATCTGCTTAACAGAATCTTGCGGACCTGCCAATGCCTCCAAAGCAGCGTATTGGGCGATATTGGACGGATTTGATGTTGAATGGCCCTGCAGATTGTCAATTGCCTTGATAATTTCTGGAGGCGCGCCAGTATATCCGATGCGCCATCCTGTCATTGCATATGTCTTTGAAACTGAGTTGGATGTTATTGCCAGTTTCCTGATTTCCCCATTCAATGAAGCGATGCTCAGATGCCTATTCCCATAGATAAAATGCTCGTACACTTCATCGGATAAAACATAAAGATTATGCTCAACTGCCAAATCAGCTATTTTTCTGATTTCATCAGGCTCGACTATGGCCCCAGACGGGTTGCTTGGGGAATTCAATATAAGCATTTTTGTTTTTTCATTTATTTTTTTCTCCACCATGCCGGCAGTCAGCTTGAATTTTTCATCTGTATTGCAAAAAACAGGCTTTGCCTCTGCAAGCTTAATCATCTCTGCATAGCTCACCCAGTAAGGGACTGGAAGAAGCACTTCATCCCCTTTCCCAAGAACGCACATTGCAATATTAAACAATGAATGTTTTCCGCCGCAGCTTATTATTACTTCAGAAATATCATAGTTAATGTTGTTTTCTCTTTTAAATTTCTCTGCAACCGCTTTTTTTAGCTCCGGAATCCCGCCGACTGGAGTGTACCTTGTAAGGTTATTGTCAATTGCTTTTTTGGCAGCAAGCTTTATGTTCTCAGGAGTGTCAAAATCAGGCTCGCCTGCCCCAAAAATTACAACGTCCTTGCCCTCTTTCTTAAGCTGCTTGGCTTTTGCATCTATCGCAAGCGTAGCGCTTGGTGCAATGTGCCTAATCCTTAGTGATACCATCAAAACCGCCCAATAGTTTTTCAACAGAGCCTATATTAAAGCTTTTTGCAATGCAATGGCTTTGTACAATAAGGTTTGAATGCCATATTATATGAACTTATTGCTTGATTAGTACAAATTTTTGCTGATTTCGTTTTGCAATCCGTCAGATTAAAATAATAGTTAGATAAAAAAGATGAAAAGATGGGGCAAGAAATAAAAAAAGAAGTGGAATCTAGGCATATGATACTCCTTTCAAGCGTGTTTGGACCCTATGCCAAAGATGATATTTATGGAAGTCGAAAAATTAATCCTATGGAACTATATCATAATCAGGTAACTAGAGTGCAAGGTCCGTTTTCTATTAGGATGTTCCATGCCACTTTTGGATTAAGATGTTTACAAGCGAATATTGATGCTCCATGCACAGTTCTTGACTTCCCATCTCAAGAAAGGTTTATTCAGGAGCTAAAAAATTACCAATACACATTAGTTGGCATAAGTTCAATTGTAGTAAATATCGGAAGAGTTAAGAGAATGTGCGAGCTTATCCGACAGCATTTGCCAACTGCCAAGATTGCAGTAGGCGGCCATATAACAAATATTCCAGATCTTTCAGAAAAAATTGATGCTGACTTTATTGTAAAAGGAGAGGGCATTCAGTGGTTTAGGGAATACTTAGGGCAAGATGTAAACAAGAAAATTTATCACCCATTAGTTTATTCTGCATTTGGGGGCCGAACTCTTGGGATGCCTTTTTCACATAAACCAGGTGAAACTGCAGCAATACTTATTCCTTCACTGGGGTGCCCAATAGGGTGTAATTTTTGTTCTACCTCTGCCATGTTTGGTGGGAGGGGCAAATCAATTGTATTTTATGATACGGGCGAAGCCCTGTACAATGTGATATGCAAGATTGAAGAAAAATTAAATGTACAATCTTTTTTTGTATTGGATGAAAACTTCTTGCTTTATAAAACCCGAACTTTAAATCTTCTTGACCTCATGGAAAAAAATAACAAAAGCTGGTCATTCATGGTATTTTCTTCAGCACAAGTACTCAGTTCTTACACCATAGACCAACTTGTTCGTCTTGGCGTATCATGGGTTTGGATGGGACTTGAAGGAAAAGAAAGCCAATATGCAAAATTGCACGGCATTGATACTAAACAACTGATAAAATCAATGCAAAATCACGGAATTAGAGTATTGGGATCCAGCATCATTGGACTTGAAAACCATGACTCTAACAATATCCGGGAAGTTATTGATTGGGCAGTCAATCATGATACAGATTTTCATCAGTTCATGCTTTACACTCCAATTCCGGGAACCAAACTGTATGAGGAACATAAGAATGATGGCTCATTGCTGCCTCTGAACGAATGCGAATATGCAGATATTCATGGACAATATAAATTTAATTTTAAACATAAAAGAATTTTGGAAGGTAAAGAAACGGGCTACCTGCTGCGCGCATTTAAAGAAGACTTTGCAGTTAATGGCCCAAGCATTGCTCGTATGATTAATACGTTAATTCAAGGCTGGAAGATGTACAAAAATCATCCTGATAAAAGGATTCGTAATCGATATATAAGAGAGTGCAGAAAGCTTAGTACAACATATGCAGCAGCTATATGGGCATTCAAAAAATGGTATAAAGATGATAAAATAATGCGAGACAAGATGAACATTGTCCAAAAAAAGTTATACGAAGAATTCGGCTTAAAAACAAGAATAGCTGCCCCAATAATAGGCAGCATTATTCATTTTAGTTGCAAGCGGGAGCAGGCACAGCTAGATAAAGGCAAGACGCTTGAGCCGCAAACACTTTACGTAAAAAATAAATATGCGGCCGATATTGATAAAAATAGGCCGTATAAAGATTTTACGGATTTCTCCATTGCCGGGTGGGTTACGTTTGAACCCGATGGAAGCGTCGAATATTAAGTTTTCTTGCTCCCAATACATTGGTTTGGTGGATTTGGTTCTCCTTATTTAATAAGCTCACTTCTTGCCATTAGTGTATACCTTTATGACACATCGTGTTCCCATGATTGAAATGGCCACTCACAAACTCTGAATGTTTCAAAGGGGATAGCTATAGCAAAATATCCCTTCTTTTGAATTACCCGAGTTGTTTTACAAAAAATTACCACTACATATTTAATCGACTGAATTATGCAAAATAAAACCAAAGTGTATTGTACATCATCCACTACAAACAGAAAAATTGTGAAAATTTAAAATGATTTATCCACGATTCAATTCGTAGTGTTCAAAAATCAAGGAAAAGTTAGGTAATTAATCGCTTCTCCCATCCCCTTAAATGCTTTCTTGGAAATCCTATAATCTGTTGTATCCACTATGAAAATTATATGTTCCCTTTCCAATGCCTCATTGTAGCAAACATCAAATATCTCTGCCTGCAGGTTTTCTATTATTTTACCCTTTGAATATCTTCTTTTTTTAAGACGCTTATTCAGCTCGTTTATTCCGCATTTCGCCACGATACACAGATCAACATATTTCCTTGGGAGATGATGGGAAAGGTGCGAATCAATTACAATGCCTTTGTATTTTTTGGAATTTCCGGTTTTAAATTGATTAATATATTTAATCAGAAATTTGTTCAGCTTACTGACATTTATGATTTTTGATTTTCTTTTTCTGTCATAGCTTTCATGCAGCTTGTGCTTTTTAATCTGCTCATTTACATCCAAATAGTAAAAATTCAGCTTTTTTGCCAGCTTTTTTGCAATTGCTGTCTTGCCTGTGCCGGGAGTGCCAGAGACTATTACAGTTTTCATGCTCAGAGCTTATCAGGAGTATATTTAAATATTCTTAAAAATAACGCAAAATATGCAGCACGAATTTACCATTTCAACATCCAAAAAGCAGGAGCTGATAGATATAACCGGCAAAGTAGAGAATATCATAAAAAAATCAAATGTAAAAGAAGGGCTGTGCAGCGTGTTTGCCTGCCATGCCACAGCAGCAATAATTATAAATGAGAACTATGATCCAAATATATGCCTGGATTTGCTGGATGCTTTGAACAAATTGATCCCGGCAGGAATCTGGCGCCATGACAAGATTGACGGAAATGCAGATGCCCATATAAAAGCTGCAATTTTAGGCCCGTCAGAAACTATCCCGGTAAAAAACGGAAGATTAGAATTGGGCCAGTGGCAGAGCATCATGATGGCTGAACTGGACGGCCCGAGAAATGACAGGAAAATAATTGTAACAATCTTAGGTGACCAAAATTAACTGTGATTTGTGCGGCAGGATAGCTGAAGATTTGGCTAAGGCTGTCATTGAAGGCGTGACTCTTGATGTGTGCAAGGACTGCTCAAAATTTGGCAAGGTTGTCTCACAACCGATAAGACCGGGGGCAAAAGAGCAGGCAAAGCGCTTCCAAAGCCTGCAAAAAGAAGAAAAATCAGAAACTCTTGTTGAGAATTTCACTGAATTGGTAAAAAAGAAAAGGGAGGCAATGAATTTAACACAAAAAGACTTTGCCGGGAAGATAAATGAAAAAGAAACAATGATCCACAAAATTGAGACTGGATCGTTCACGCCTCCGCTGCCGCTGGTAAAGAAGATTGAAAGGCTTCTTGGGATAAAACTGACTGAAGAGTATTCTGAAGCGCAGGAAACTGTCAGATCATCCAGGCGCGAGGGTTTTACGCTCGGAGATTTCATAAAAGTAAAAGGCAAGTGACTGGAAAAGGTTTATAAGCCATGGCTGCATTCTCAACAGTGCACGCGATGATTTCGTGAACACCCTTAGAAGCGAAAGCTGATGATATGAGGTAGTAACTGCTGAGCGTGCGCTTTCTTAGAATAAATCAGCCAAACATTCCCGCATATTCCTTTCCTTCGAGCTTTTCCTCTTCCTTGACTTTGGCTATGGCTTTCAGGAAATCCTCTTTTGTCACAAAAGTACGGTCTTCCCTTATGGCAAAATAGCCTGCTTCTGTGCACATTGCCCTTATTTCTGCCCCTGAGAAATTTTCCATTTTATTAATCAGATTTTCCATGTTTATTTTTTTGTCAAAATTCATGTTTTTTGAATGTATCTTAAGTATATCGGCTCTTGCCTCTTTGTTCGGGATTGGTATGTAAAGCAGCCTGTCCAGCCTTCCTGGCCTTATAACAGCAGGGTCAAGTATGTCTTTCCGGTTTGTGGCGCCTATGACTTTTACGTTGTCCAATGGCTTAAACCCGTCAAGCTCTGCGAGCAGCTGCATGAATGTCCTGTTGACTTCCCTTTCCCCTGATGTGCCGACTTCGATTCTTTTTGCAGCCAAGGCATCCAGCTCGTCAATAAAGACTATTGCAGGGGCTTTCTTTCTTGCAAACTCAAAAATCTCCTTTACAAGCTTTGCCCCTTCCCCGATGAATTTCTGCACAAGCTCTGATCCCACCACTTCTATAAAAGTGGAATTTGTTGAGGCTGCTACTGCCTTTGCCAGCAAAGTCTTGCCTGTGCCTGGCTCCCCGTAAAGCAGCAGCCCTTTTGGAGGCGTGATTCCTATTTTTTTGAACAGTTCCGGCTTTTTCAGAGGCAGCTCGACCACTTCCCTTATCTCCTGTATCTGGGCAGCCAATCCGCCTATCTCTTCCCAGGATATCGTTGGCTTTTCAACTATCACAAATTTTTCAACATTAAAGCGCCTTGTGATTGGGGTCTTTCTTATGACTGTAAGATTTTTCTGCTCTACTAAAACTAAATCTCCCGACTTGAGCTTTTCGCAGTCGCCTGATATGTTGACAAGAAACTGGTTGCCGTTCGGAATTTTTATGATTGCTGTGCTGCCGAACATCTCTTTTATTTCACATACCATCAAAGGAGACGCCTTGTACCTGTCTATTTCTTCCTTAAGCCGGTTTATTGTCTCCTTCAGAATCCTGTTTTCCTCCTCGTAAGGGTTTGCAGAAGTGGAATAGCTGTACATTATGCTGTCAATAATGTTCTTTGGCTTTGATTCTTTTATTGCCGGCATAATTAAAAAATGGTTAAGAATTAAGTATAAAAAGATTTGGTTTTATATAACTATGCCGTTTTTCATAATAAGCATGCTGTCGGCATAAATGGTTGGCCATTTAATCACAACATCAACATGAAACGGAACATCAACCTTGCCTCCAAAATGCATGCTGTTTCCGAATGCAATATGGCAGGTCCTGCATGCCTTTTCGTCCTCAAGGACATTCCCAGTTATTTTTGCCTTATAGTTTGTTCCTATTCCCAACTCGGCAACATTTTTGTAAAAATTATTTATTAATGATTTTTGGAATTTGCTTGCGGTTTTTCCCCCTGCAATATTCCCTATAAACCCATTTTTAATTTCGATTTTGATATTTTTATCAACCTTTCCAATGCCGCCAATGCTTGCATCAACTATGATCTTTCCGTTTGTCTTTCCTTCCAATGGGGCGATGAAAATCTCGCCTGCAGGCAGGTTACCAAATGCCCCTTTTTTTGTGTAGATGCCGTCGTCCCCTATCCATTTTCTCCCCTTTAAGTAAAATTGAATTTCGGTCCCGGCATTTGTGGTTATTTTAATCCTATTTTTATGATTTAATTTTTTAATGAGATTTTTGTTGATGAGTTTTATTTTATTGAAATTGACGTTTAATGCCCTGTCCATCATATCGGCTGTAATGCCGGGCATGCTTGCAATCCTTGCGCCTTTATTGCTTGCATTTTCCCTTGCCTTTGTATGGCTCAGTGATTTTGTTGTTGCGAGCAAGACAACATCATGCTTTAGCATTTCACCTGCAACATTTCTTGGAGGCTCTGCGCCATGCGCTTCCGGTATAGGCGCCAAAATTAATTTTGAGTTTTTTGATATTTTTAATGAGTTTTTAAGCAGTGATTTTCCAATATTTTTTAATTTTCTGTCAGAAACAACCATGCAGCTTTCATGAGGCTTTAGGTTCATGCACTGCTCCAGTATGATATTGGAAGATGCATCTAAATTCATTTTAGTCAGGCAGTAAATTCGCCATTTTTAAGAATCCAGTGCTTTTTTCCGCATTTATCAACTCCAAAAACATCAAGCTTCTGTCTTGGGGCATTAAAGACAATGTCCATGTGGTATTCTGTGCTCCTGTCAGGCTCAAAGCCTGAGCCGAGCGCAATGTGCATCATTCTTGCAATCTTCTCGTTCACAATTAGGTATTCGCACAGCCTTGCTTTTGGGTTTGTATTGATGGCAAATTCACCGATTCTTTCAAAATTCTTCTTTTTCAGGTCAATTATTTCCTGAGGCAGGCTTTTATTTTTTTCTGCTTCCAAGAGCATTTTCATTGCGTCATTCTTTCTTTTGCTGATTTTTTTAATTATCTCTTTTGGGCCTGAAATTATTTTGTAGCTGTCGCCATGGCATTCAGTAATCAGCGGATTTTTCTCGTCAAGCGGATAGCTCTGGTCGACATGGACGACAACGTCACCGACAAAAATTCCCCTGATATATTCGGGAGTTGTGAATGCCTCCCCTCCTGGAATGTTTCCCATGCAGCCTGCCCTTATTCCGGTCATTTTCAGGTATTCCTTGTTCAGCTTTTCCCTGACATCGGTGTCGCTTCTCCTGACCCACCTTCTCGAGCCGTCTTTTTTCACAAGCCCCACTTCAAGTTTTGTTGTGAATTTCTCTTTTAGCTTTCCCTCGACATAAATCACGTCGCATTTGTCCATTATGTCTTTTATCCTTTGGTTTCTTGCCCTTATATCGCTCCAGTCAACAAGGTTTGTCTCAATGAATATGTCAATAGGTATTGTCTCTGTAAAGGCGACTCTTGCAATTGGATCTCTTTCCTCATATTTTGTCTGCGGGTAAAAATCAAGCTTGTATATCATCTGGGCAGGGGTCTGCCACCTTGTTTTTTTGCTCAAAGAAGGGTAGCCGATTGATTCCCCGAACAAATGCCTGCCCGGGTATCCCTTGGCGCTTATGGAGAAAGACAAACCTATGGGCTTTATCCTGTCAAGCTTCAGCAGCCCTGACAATTTTTTGTATTTGATAAACGGCTCTTCGTCAATATCCTTTTCAAGCTCGCATCCGAGCAGCGTGGCTCTCAGCTCAGAAACCCTTTCGCTTTTTTCAAGCATTGATGCCCTGAAAGTGCAGGCGCTCATCAAGGGCTCTGCTTTGCCTGATGCAGACTGCGCCATGGCCCAGATTATTGAATATGAATCGAGGTAATCTTCAAGAGGATGGCCAATCATCTCTTTGGTTGGTATGAGCGAAAAGCCGATGCCGACTCTTTCTCCTTTTTTCAGGGAATAAACATCTCTCCACAAGATTTCGGCAGTCTGGATTAATTCTTTCATCCTGTAATCTTTGAACCATTCTGCATGAAACGGCAGCTCAAAAGCGCCTGTGAATTTGCTTTCTTTGGCTTCCAGGATAAAATCCGGCTTTTTGAATAATTTCCTGAATTCGCCTTTTGCCTTCTTGTCTGCTTCATTTATGAATTCAGCCAAGGCTTTTGTTTTTTCATTATTGATGCTGTTTTCATAGTCGGCAAATTCATCCCAGATGTCCTTCAGCGCTTCCAGCCCTTCTGATTTTTTGCCTGTTCCTGTGCAGCTTATATCATTCCCAAGCTCGTGCAAAGCCCTCGACAGGGGAGCTATCGAGTAGAAAGCATCCTTGTTGTTTATGCCAAAAACAATGAAGAAGCTCTTGTTTTTGACGTTTTTAACCAGTTTTTTATAGTCTTCAACAGCAGAATTAAATGAGCTTTCGCTGTATTTCATGAAAGCTGGCAGTTTTAAACAATTAATAAATCTTTTGATGTTTTTGTAAGGATAATCGGCTTGTCTTTGAACAAGACAGTGTCTTCAATCCTCATCCCTAATTTCTTCGGCATGTAGACTCCGGGCTCGATTGTAAAAACCATGTTGTTACTTATCCTGTCTTTTGAATTCAGCGTAAGGTTCGGCAGCTCGTGGATTTCCACTCCGACCCCATGGCCGAGCCCGTGGGTAAAATAACCTTTGTATTTTCCCAATTGCTTGTTTACAAATTTGTAAATTTCAGAGCATTTTTTGTTGTTATCAATTTCATTTATTGCACCTTTCTGGATTTTTAATAAAAAATCATAGATTTTCTTTTCTTTTTCATTTGGCTTTCCAACATAAATCGTGCGAGTTATGTCTGAGCAGTATCCTTTGCATTTCACGCCAAAATCCATGACGCAAAATCCTTTTTTTATCTTTTCGCCTGACGGCTTATGGTGAGGCATGCTTGCATTGCTTCCAGAAGCGACTATCGGGTCAAAAGACAGCCCTAGCCCTATTTTTTTTGCTTCGTATTCGAGAAAAGCGGCTGCTTCACTTTCTGTTTTGAAGCTTTTGAAATTTTTTATTGCCTTTTTGAGTATTTTGTCAGCATACGCACATGATTTTTTCAAAAATTTGATCTCTTTTTCAGACTTTATTTCCCTAAGCTTAAGGCACTCAAATGATACGTCTTTGAACCTAGAGCTGCCAAATTGCTTTTTAAGGTGCCTGTACGCATTTAAAGTTACGCTGCTCTTGTCTATCGCGATGCTGCCCGCCTTTAGCCTGTTTTTTTTGGCTATTTCGCGGATTGACTCGAAAAATTTTTTCTTTTCCATTGAGTAAACTTTTTTAATTGCTGATTTTTTGGCCCTGTAAAATTCCATCTGCGGCGCTACAAGAAAAGAAGGCTTGTTTTTTGGGATTATGGTTGCCCCCAATCCCGAATATCCAGAAAAATAGAGCATGTTTGCATTTGACTTTGATGAGTCTGAATTGTAGAATACGGCAAAATCGCTCTTTTTCCTGCTCAGAATCTCCTTAATGCCATTAAAATTCATTTTAATTCAATAATCTTATAAACCATTTAAATTTTTTCTTTTATCATGAATAAATACATGCTGAAAAACGGAATAACTCTTCTTTTTGAGAAGAATAACTCGAAGTCGGTGGCTGTCGAAGTCATGTTCAAATTTGGCTCTAATTTTGAAAACAAAAAGACTCTTGGGCTGGCGCATTTTCTGGAGCATATGCTCTTCGAGGGCACAAAGAAAAGGAAGGACTCAAGAGAGATTGCAAATGAGATCGAGAGGTTCGGAGGGGAATTCAATGCGTACACCACAGGCGACAGGACGGCATTCTTTATAAAAATAATCAACAAAAGGATTGACACTGCTTTGGATATATTAAGCGACATGGTCTCCAGTCCTGTATTTGATGACAAGATAATTGAAAAGGAAAAACGGGTAGTATTAAAGGAAATCAACATGGTCACTGATGATTCAAGGCTGCATCAGTGGATACTGTTTCACAAAGCCCTATTTGAGAAGCATCCGGTGAAAAATCCGACTTACGGCACTGTGCATACAGTTAAAAGCTTTGGAAAAGGGCAGGTAGCTGATTACTACCGCAGCCATTACATACCAAACAATATGATCATATCAATTGTCGGCAATATAGCAAATGCAAGAAAAAAGGCTGAAAGATATTTTGGCAGCTTAAAGCCCAACAATATAGTGTATAGGGCAAGAGTGAACGAGCCTCTGCAAAAAAAGGGCAAAAAAATTGTTGAAAAGAGAGAAAATCTTAATTCGTACATGGTTCTCGGCTACAAGACAGTTCCAAGGCTTCACAAAGACAGCTACGCCCTTGATGTCATAGCAGCTGTGCTCGGAAGAGGTCAGTCAGGGTGGATTTTCGACGAGATACGGAACAAAAGAGGGCTGGCATACCAGGCAGGAGTGAATGATGAGAATGAAAGCGACTACGGGACTTTTGCAGTCTATACGAGCCTTGACAAAAAAAACATAGGGAAAGCAAAAGAGATAATCCTGCAGCAGTTCAGGAGGCTGGAGACAATCAGCAGTAAGGATTTGGAGGATGCAAAAACTTATGTTGAGGGAAACCATACCTTGGAGACAGAAGACAATTTTTCAAGGGCTGACAATCTTGCCATGTGGGAATCAATAAAGGATGCAGGGCTTGCTGAATCATATTTAAAAAAAATAAATAAAATTACAATTAATGACGTGAGAAGGGCTGCTAAAAAATACCTGAATGACAGATATGCGATGGTTGTTATAGAGCAGAAATGATTATCTTGTTATCTGAAATTCTTTTATTGTGTCTAAGAGTTTCTTTAATTTTGCATCCTTATGGAAGCTTTCCCTTACGGGTTTTATCATTTCGTTTATGTAAAAAGCAACTGCATTCTTTAAGTCCATTGGATGGATTTTTCCTTCTTCATAGAGATTTTCCAGTTTCTTGTAATTTTCAATTACTATGTCTCCACCGAATTTTTCAGATCTTTTAAGCTCCAATGCCTCGAATCTTTCAAAAATCAGGTATTTTGAATATTCCATTAGTGGATTTTCTTCAACAATTTTTGCCGGGCAGTATGCTTTGCTAATTTTTCTTTTTATTTCATCTTCAGAATCGTTCATGAAAATGGCTGTGCCTGGCTTTGACTTCGACATTTTTAAATCAAGAACCCTATCAATATCTTTTGACTGCGGAGGCTCGCCCAGCCCCATTAGCATGTGATGGCTCACAACAATTGGCTTCCAAAAGCCCAAAGAAGGCCCAATTTCCCTTGCAAGAACATTAACTTTTCGTTGGTCCATTCCCAGCTGGCAGATATCTGCTTTTAGCTGAAAAATATCAGCACATTGCATGCAAGGATACAAAATTTGAGAAGCATGCTGCACTTCTGATTCTTTTCTTCCCATTATCTGGCCCGTCCTAATTATCCTGTTGACTGTTGAATTTCTAGCTACTTGCATAACTTTTTTCCAGTATTCTGTGTCCTTTACAAATTCATTGACCCAGATAAATTCTACATTTTTTAGGTCCATCCCACAATGTTTCCAGACCTCAATCATGTACTTTCCAACTGCCTGAATTTTTTCTAGGTCTCCTCCCATCTTGTTATTGGCCCATCCATGCCAGTCTGCAACAAGCATCTTGAATTTTACACCAGCTTCGGTCATTTTATTGACATTAATTGCCCTTAGAATTCCCTGCGCTATGTGAATATCGGTTCCGGATGGTTCAAATCCATCATAAGCAACTGGGTGTTGCTTTGTCTTTAGAAGCTCTTTTAGTTCTTCCTCTGTCAGTATCTCTTCCCCAACTTGCTTTATTAGGGCTAGTTTGCTTTCATCATCCATAAAGAACCAGTTTTTGTGTTAGATATTTAAAGTTTGTGAGGGTTATTGCAGCTTGTTTTCCTGCGATTTTTTAAGTATCATCTGGGAAGCTGCGCCTACTGATATGCCAAGTATCTCCAAGGCAAAGAACACCACCATGCTGAATGGGAGATTGCTTACATAAGTTGCAAAGCCTGTGGCATCGGAAATTGCATTTCCTGTTGGGATTATCTTAGCCGGGCCATTTTCTCCGTAGATAGGAAGCATGAAATAAACAAGCAATGCCACTAAAGCCCCTATATAGGCACCTTCTTTCATAAGCAGGTTATTTAAAAGGTGATTAAAATAGTTTGCGGTTGGGCACTGGACATCTTCACATAAACTATATAAACCAACAATGCCCATTGAGTTGCATGAAAATACCAGTATCTATGCTTTCCTCTTACCTGTACTGCTCCAGGAAATTGTTTCTTGAAAGAGTGCTGATGCTTGAAGAGCCTCCGAAGGAAAGTCTCGTGCTTGGCTCGATAAGGCATGAAACTTACGACAAAATAAACAAAAAAGAAGAGGAGATTATCACTTCAATAACCGGCAGGATGGAATTGAGTGAGATTCAGGCACTGTACAGGCAAAGATACCTGCAGATGCTGAGGAAATCAATAGCCAACAACAAGAAAAGGCTTGAAAATGCCAATATAGGCATGATGTATGCTTACAAAAAGTCATTTTCCTTCATAGCTGAAGAGTCGGAGATGAGGGCAAGCCATGTTTTCAGCTTTATTGAGGCAAATGATGTTTTTGGCAGGGAGCTTTGGCAGAAATTAACGCCAAAAATCCTGTCAGAGCTCAGGCTTGATTCAAGCATACTAAGGCTGAAAGGTGTTATTGACCAAGTTCATGTCTATGAGGATGATTATGTCCCATTTGAGCTTAAAACAGGAAGAACTCCCCAAGATGGAGTGTGGCCGAGCCACAGAATCCAGATAGCAGCCTATTCGCTGCTTCTGCAGGAGCATTTCAAAAAGCCGGTAAAGGAAGGATTTGTTGTTTACCTTGACACAAAGGAAAAGAGGCATATTGCAATAAATCCCTTCATGGAAGAGGAAATAAGCCAGCTTGTTGACGAGATTGCAGCTTTGCTGGAAAAAAAGGAGCTGCCGGATTACTGCGAGAACAAGAACAAATGCGTGAAATGCGGCTTAAGGCAGACGTGCTATAATGAGGAAGAGGTGAACAAACTACTGAAAGTGAAGATAATATGAGGATTAAAGCCCGGAGTTTCAGCTCAGTAGAAAAGTTCCTTGAATAAGGAACTCATTGCTCGGCGGAGTGCCGAGCAAGCGAGAACTTTAAATGCAACTTCCTTATTTTGCATCGAAACTTTTATTGAGCGTACAGAACTTCCCGTAATCCTTTTTAAA
>JACPIE010000016.1 GCA_016188245.1 Candidatus Woesearchaeota archaeon
TAAATAAATCTTCTTATTGCGCCTTCTTCTTCTGCATCATGAAGTAGCCAACTGCTGCAACAACAACTATTGCTAAAACAACTATCCATGCGATTGCTGTTGTGCTTAGGCCTTTCTTCTCCATTGCAGCTTCAGGAACTGCTGCTGTTTCTGCCTCAGCTGTTGGAGCTGGGATTTCTGCTGCAGGAACCTCTGCTGGAGTTTCTGCCTGAGCTGCTTCTGGTGCTGCTTCCTTGCTTCCAATGGCAAATGTGCTGAATCCAGGAGTTACAGCTGAATATAAGGCATTATTTGCGTCAGAGCCTGTCATTGTTGTTGACAGCGCATTCCATGTTGAATCGCTATATCTGTATAAGACAACATCACCTTCTGCAACGCCATTCGTTGACAGCCATGATTTTGGAACCCTGAAATTAACAGTTATCTTTGAAGTGTCTGTATCTGCTATGTTGCTTTTTTTCAACTGCAGGTATTGGTATGTTTTTGCAGCTGCGGATGCTGACAATGGATTTGATGTAAAGCTTTCAACAGTTATGGATGCACTTGTAACTGGATTCTTGACATCTATTATGACTCCTGTCACTGCTATCTTTTCATTATTTACAGTTAATACGCCGCTTGAGCCTGCTGCTAAAGTATCCCATTGCCTTCCTGCTGATGCTTCTACATTGCTTGGGGGTGCTGCTCCTCCTCCACTTGTCCCCCCTCCAGTATCGCTTGTAACTCCTCCAGTAACTGCTACTGCGCTTGTTGTAAAGTTGAATGTTCCATTTGTTGCGCAGTTGCCATTGAAATCACACACGCTCACATTAAAGTAATATAATGTGCTTGCGCTCAATCCTGTCAAAGACACTGATTGTGATGCGTTGAAGTCTGTTTCCATAGCTGTACTGCTTAAAGTTCCTATAGCTGTGCCATAAATGAGTGTTACATTAAATGTTTCATTAACGCCAACCACACCATCGTCAGCATTTGCATCTCCGACTGTGATTGATGTTGAAGTTGTTCCGGAGACTGAGCCTGATGTTGGGGAGACTCTTGAAGCGTTTGGACTGTTTGGCTTTGTTGCGTCTGATACATTAAACCTGAAAATATAGGTGTTTACATTACTCGATGAATCTGTAACATTAAATGTAAAGTTATATATTGCATTTACCCCGGCGAGGTTTTTAAATCTTTCAGTCTGGCCAAGGCACACAGTTCCGCTCTTTGTCATTGTTACTTTTTCTGTTCCATTAATAGAGTATTCGCACAATGTTGCATCATTTGAAACAGTTATGTTAGGCACAAACATGCTTATCCCTGTCCCGTTATTGGAATCCGGAGTTGTTACATTAATTGTTGGCGCGTTTGAATCGTTGGAAACTACAACAATGCTGAAATGAGGCACATTCACAATTGTTTTTCCTCCAGAAGTGAAATTAAAGCATGGCGTTTCAGTTGCTGCAGTAAAGGCACTTGTGCATCGGCTTACATTTGTTTTGCTCCCCAAATTGGATTCATTGCTTATCCACCATATCTCTAATCCGCCGCTCACATTCATAGGCAATTCAACAATTCCATAATAATCACTTGGGCTAGGTACAAATTCATCAATGCTGCTGTTGAAAAACACCAAATTCCTTATTCTATTGGACCAATTAGTTTGAATATTGTCTCTGACTGTCGATTCGTTAATCTTGACTGAGAAATTTATCTTATTCCAATTAGCGCCAGAGCCGTTTATTTCTGTTATAGTTACGTTGATTGTATTATTAATCAACAATTGTATTTCGTATGTTTGATTGGAATTTGTTGCATTTGCCCCTAAAGCTGTATACGCATCACTGCTGTCTTTCAATCTTAAAGTTGTATTAAATGTGATTCCGGGATTTGTGTTTATTAAATAAGAGCGAATGCTGGTGTTAATTAGGCTTGCTGGTGGAATCGACCCGGTTACGGTTATTGTGATTACGCTGCCATTTCCGCTGTTGTTGGCTATGCCATTGGCTATTCCTCCTGCTGTGTCAAAGGCTGCAAACTTTATTGTGTGGGTTCCAGCCGTGAAGTTAACGGAGAGGATATGCGTAATGTTTGTGCCTGCTGCGCCTGATGATGGGGTTGAATTCGAGATATTGGTAAAGGTTCCGCTATTTATGCCGTCATCCAGGTAATATACAAATTTGGAAAGCATTTGAGCGTCTTTTGCAGATACGTTGATTAGAATATTGTTGGCACCAGTAAATCCGTTAGCGGGGGCGTTTACTGATATGGTAGGCCCTAAATCATCAACAAAGAATTGAGTTGTGTTAGTGACAGAGTTTCCAGCAGTATCAAACACAGTCACCGTTACAGTCTGGTTGGCTTCCCTATTTTTGCAGTCAGTATAATTAAACGGCCATATGTATGAGAGATTTTGTTGTACAATCGAAGCTCCCGGAGCAAATGCCTGCTCAGTTGAGTTGCAGCTTGAATAAAATGTTATGTTTTTTAGTGTGCCTGTATTACCAACAAAAGCTGAAAAGTTTATGCCTGTGTATGGGGTAACATTAGACTGGTTTTTATTTGCAGACAATCCATTTTGTATTACAGACAATCCATTTTGGAGCGCTGTTAATCTTATCCCCGGAGTGCTTCCACTTTGCACTGTAAAGTTGTGGAATGATATTTCAACATTGCCCCATGTGTCTCTTGACTTAACTTCGATAAAGTGTGTTCCGTTTACCAGTGTGCAGGAAGGGCTGTTTGTTGGTGTAAAAGAGTCATTCCTCTTCTCGTTGACAGTGGTTGTAAACCTTTTAAATTTATTGCAGCCGTCATCAGTTACAACACCATCAACGCTTACGTTAATTTCAAGTAAACTGCTGCCTTCAACAACAGACCAGCTGACAAGAGGCAGTGTATTAGATGTATTAGTGTTATTAACTATTATAGTGCCGTTTATGGTTATGGTCGGGGGTGTTGTGTCGTTAATCTGTACTGTAATGTT
The DNA here is from genome assembly GCA_016188245.1 of Candidatus Woesearchaeota archaeon. Taxonomy (GTDB): domain Archaea; phylum Nanobdellota; class Nanobdellia; order Woesearchaeales; family GW2011-AR4. Next base: position 2,969 of record JACPIE010000016.1, read on the forward strand.
ATGTGTATAATTGGCAAAGGTATTGCCGAGTGTATCATTTGCTATTACTATAAAGCTTACATTTGCGCCCTCAAATTCGTTATGCCCTTGCGGTATCGGGAAAGAAAAGTTAGCCAAGCCCGATATATTGTACAGGCGCTCATTAACGGGAGTAGTATTCAAAGTCTGCCACGAGCTGTTTGTGATATTATAAAACTGGAAAGCAGCCTGGAATGCTGAAGTCAAATTTTCAGTAAAGTTTGCCACTACAAACAGTATTGTCCTATTTTGACCTCCCTTCGTTAATGGACCTCCCTGCCTTGCTGAGCCGGCATTTGATTTATCAAATGGCCGTGCACTAGCAACATCAATTCCCACAGTGTGGTTAAGTATAGATGAATTAGTTATGTTAAAGTATCTAAGAACAGGAGGTATCTGATCAATAGTTACTGTTATTGCACTTGTGGTCAAATTTACTGGATTGGTATTATTGCTTGTGTCTCTTGCTGTAACATTAATTGAATAAGTGCCGTTTGAAAATGCATAACTAGCATTACATGTTACAGATGTTGTATTTTGCTTGCTTACCAAATCAGATGTTGTACAGCTTAGTCTTGTATCCGTGATGGAACTGTTGGTGAAATTAAAGAAAGCCACTACACTTCCTCCGAGGATTAGTGTAAGGTTTATAGAATTATTCATAGTCAAATTAAGCCCTGTTGAATTTATGTCGTCCAAAGTGAAGTTTATGGTGTGCAATGCAGTTGTGGTATTTACATAGTTAGACAAGGAACCGTGGAATGTTGAATTTATTTGTGAAAAGTCGCTTCCTCCCAAGCCGCCTGAAAAGTGGTCAACAAATATATATGTAAATCCTGACTTTAAGGCTTGTCCGTTTATTGTGCCTGTTTCAAGCCAGCAGGCATCATTTGTTGGTATAACTCCTGGGCTGGATGATGTTTGACCCGCAGTATGATTATATATTGTGAATACCGAAGCATTGCATTGGCTTATTAAATGACATAAGGGATTTGCAACAGTAGTGCCATTGCAATACATCTTTTTTGAGTAGCCTATTCCTCCTAATTGCAAAATTCCAAATTCGTAGGAAACCTCACTTGGTATAAAGCTCGCAATATCTACCCATCCCAGTTGCGCTGAAAATCCAGTGCCTAATTGCTGCTGAACTTCTGCACTTGGTGTACTATTGGCTTTTGTCCTGCTGGCATTTGCGAATTGGTTTGCATCAACTCTGCCAGCGACAATATGCACAATAACGCTGGGTGAAATATTGATGATAAAAGTGAAATTCTTTTGGGTTTGGCCGCCAAAGCTTACACCATCTACGGGGTTCATGAATGTGCTTGTTGGTATTTCGCTTCCATTACCGAATGTTATGTTCATACCACCAAAAGCAGGTCCTACAGGATTTCCGGCGCCATCAAATTGCTGCATCGTAGTAAACATATTCTCCATAAGCGTTACATTCATTCCCATTATAACAAAATCAGAACGATTGCTGCAAGTTATCCTTCCAAGAGAATCATTTGCGCAGAAAAACACACTATGAGGACCCGGGCTTGCAAAGCTGCCACTGAAATTTAGGATGCCTGACAAGTTAAAATAATACTGCCTCTTGTCAAAGCCGCTTGAAGTTCCAGCAACCATAGTATAATTTATAGTGTCGTTTGCTGTATTCGGGGCAACAGTCTGCGCGATAAAAGCTCCGCTATTCAATATCATAAATACATTTTTAGTGGAATTGTCTGTTACATTTATGTACAAAGTGGCTCTGCTGTACGAAGTTATGTTATATGCAGTACCATCACCCAAAATTCCGATAAAGGCGTTGCTGTCATTGCTGTCTTGGCGCACTTCAGGAGCTACTGTGTCAATAAAGAATGTGTTATTTCTTACAGGGAATGTATAAATATCTCCTGCACCTGAAGCATTTGTGCATCCTACTGACCATGTATAGTTGCCGTCTGATGTAAAGGTGTAATTAATCCAGCTCACTAATGTCGGCCCTCCAATTGTAAAATTAGTTATGTTTGATTGTGAGCTGTTAACAGCAATTAATTGCCAAGCATTTGGAGGATTTGTTGAGTTTATCCATATGCTGCAATTTCCTGCCTCAGCTTCTGTATTCAATGTCCAATTAGCTGTAAACGTGAAATTAACATTTCTTGTGTTTGTGCCATTATAAGTTAAATTGCCGGGGCTGATAAGCTTGATTGTCAAAGCTTCTGCAGAAATCATCATAATCACAAAAATCAAAACAACAGAAATTAACAGCATTACATTTACCTTGCCGTCTTGAGAATTAAAATAAGCGCTATGACCCTCTTTCTTCATCATCACTCCTCTTTATATTTATGGCTAAACCAAAGATTATTGGTTTTGCAGCATATATTTAAATCTTTTGATTTAAGGGGGGCATATATGCTCAAAGCATACGCATATATATATTGGTAAAAATATGATTTTCCAATATGGAAAATAATTAAAACTGTCAAAAACCACCAGTCATAGAGGTGGTAGAATTCCGATGTTTAAAAAAATCGAACAAATTGAGAAAAAATGATAAAAAATTCAACCAAAAATATGATAATAATGGGCAAATTAAGGCTGGCAGACGGCATATTGTCAAAATCCATTGGGTTGATGTTCTCAAAGCGCCATGATTATGCCCTGATTTTCAGGTTCGGCAGGGAAAAATTTGTTCCTTTGCACATGCTTTTTGTCTTCCGCCCCATTGATGTCCTGTTTCTGGGCAAAAACAGGAGAGTGGTTGATAAAAAAGAAAATTTCAGGCCATTTGCTTTCTACAATCCAAAGAAAAAGGCAATGTATGTTATTGAAATTCCAAAAGGCACGATAAAAAGGACAAAGACGGGGCTAGGGGATAAAATCAGCTGGAAATTCAAATGACTGTCTTATTTTCTTAGGCTGGCATTTCTGACTAGGACAGATATGGAGCAGGACAACAGGTAAATAAAGGCAATATCCAAAAGCAAAGCGATGTAATTAACCAAAAATTCCCCTGATTTCGTGAAAAATTCACCGAGGAAAGTGCTTTTTACAAATCCTGAGGCTGCATCAATTTGCCCACTTATAAGGTATTGAAACGGAAAACCATAGGATTTATAGCAGAACGCAAAAGAGAAGCCGGCTCCGCAAACATTTTCACCTGCAAAATAAAGATAAACAACCCCGACAAAGGCAAAGATTGCCAGTTTCAAATAGTTAGGCTTTAAAAATTCTTTTGCATTCATAAAAAACACAGATTTGCTGACATATTTAAAATTATTGAAAATAAAAAACAACAACTTTTAAATAACGAATAAAAAATGGGGACGCGAGGATTCGAACCCCGATCCGACGGTATAGCCCGTTTTTTTAGTCATTGGAAATTACTCCTCATCGCTCCAAAACGACTGGAGCCGTCTATACTAGCCAGGATGTACGGACTATTGGAAATCCATTATACTACGTCCCCTTAAGTCCTCTTCGGATAGAAATGTGATTTTCATGTCGTCTATATAAACGTTTCTGCAAAGATTTCTTTTTGGGAATTTGTCTTTTGGGCATACTATAATTCCATTCTTATGACTTAATGATTTCATGTACTTTATAAGTTGTTTTAGCTCATGCATTGTTATATTATTTTTACCCCTAAAATCCTTAATTTCAACTACATATTTCTTGTTTTGATAGATAAAAATACAATCAATGATACCTGCTGGTGTCCTAACTTTTGGTATAACCTCCCCTAAATCTCTTAAATTTTTGATTATATCCCTTTCAAAGTTATTGCATCTTTTAATGACAATGGGGTTCATCACGCCAGAAGTCACTTGTTTTTCTGGATATCTTATACCTGCTGCTTTATATGCATTTATAATACCTCCAAAAGCCCTTCCCACATTTACACGAGTTTTTTTCTGAATATCAGTCACGGAGCAATTTGGGTTATTTTGAATAAATCTTATAACATCTCTCTTCTGCTCCATTATAGTTCTTCTAGTTAAATTTTTAGAAAATACTACACCTGCGTCTTCGTAAGCTGCTTTCATATTTTTGTAAATTCGTTCTACTTTAATTCTCGTGTCTCTTCTTATATCTAGATAAGTGCAATCAGAGTTTGTTTGAATATATTTCCTTACAATCATTCTTTTTTCATTTAATTTTTGATTATCTTTCATATTAACCAACCTCCAAAGTTTTTATTTCTATGAAGACTTCGGAGTCTTAAGAAAAAGAGAACGTTAAGCGAAACTGTGTAATTGATTTTAGGCTATAAGCCGACATTTACGAAGTAAATGAAAATCATTATTTGGCAGTTTTGCGTGTTCTCTTTTTCAGAATTAACATGCTTTAAAGTTTAAATATTATAGGCGAGGATGTCCAGTGTCCAGTGCTGCTTCACCATATAGATTATAATCTATCTTTTCTTCTTCGGTTTGTCTATGCTTTCCAAAAGCTTGTATATCGGCTTATAGAATTCCATTACAAATATGATAAAGACGGAAATCAGAAATCCCGAAATGATGTAAAGGTAGTAGCTTTTTGCAAATTCTTTTGAAACCGGGAAGTTAAATTTATAGACTGAAAAAGATAAAGCCAAAATCAAAATACCCAGTCCAATCAAAAATAAAATAAATCTGCCGTATCCGGATTTCTTTGCTTCTTCAGCCTTATGCTCTGTCTTTTCCAGCTGATGCATTTTCTTTTTCAGCTGCCGCGCTTTTCTGGCTGACTCCAAAGATTTTAATCTTGCTTTTCTTGTTTTGTAGTTTTTGTATGAAGTTTTTATCTTGTTTGAAATCTGCCGCCTAAAGATTAATAAAAGAACCGCTGCTGCCAAAATGACGTAAATATAATATTGATAAAATGCAAAAAATAATTTCAGCTCCTTGAGAAATTTGTTTCTGCTTAATTCGATTGTTATGTCTTTTGAATAGGTCATGTCCTCGAAATTCACGTGGATTTTTACAGGGTAACTGCCTTCAGCAATCTCATCGCCCGGATTAATGTTGAGGTTAAGGCTGCCGAATTGACCGGGATTTACATTCAATTCTTTAGGTTCGATTGACGCCCAGCTTGGCGCTTCCGTGCTTATTTCATAGCTTGCCTGCTTTATGCCGATGTTCCTTATTCTCACCGGAACGTAAGCATTGGAATAATCATTCTCTATATCTGAATCAGCTATTATCTCGGCTTTATAGCAGTCATACTTTGGCGTAACTTCTATGCTGAGCTTTTTCCCGGATTTTGTTGAGGGAAAATCTTTTGCAGCTGCATCCAGGATGACATTAAAAACGCCTTTTGCGTTGGGCGGAATGTCTGCAGTCACCACAATTTTTTTAGTCTCATTTGCAGCAATTGAAAAAGAATTGACGTTTAAACTAATCCAGTTCGGCGCATTCAGGCTCAGCTCAGCGCTTATTTCTTGGCTGCCCCCATTTGTCAGCTCTGCGCCATATTCTTTTGTTATGCCTCCGCAAGCCTTGTCGTTATCCTGCAGCTCCAGTCTTAATGAACGGCATCTTTCAACATTTACGTCAAATGCCAAGCTTTTCCTGGAATTGTCCGATGATACGGCATTTATGCCGA
>JACPIE010000013.1 GCA_016188245.1 Candidatus Woesearchaeota archaeon
GAAAGAAATTGCGCAGAATGGAACAATTCCAGCTTGAAAAGAGTATTTGGAGATTATGTCAGAAGCCATAATTTCAGAACGCAACATTCAGAAGTGGCAGCTCGGATAATCTTACACAACCTTAAGGTTGTTTTTCTAGGAATTTTTCACGTTAGCCTTGGTTTCCGCAACATTTTTAAACAAGAATTTTTCCTGTTTAGCGCATGAAGCAAACACTGCTCGATAAAGTCTGCATTTTTCTGCTTAGGAAAGGATTCACCTTAAAGAACCTCACAAGGGCATGCTTTGACGCCCTGGCAAGAAGAAATGAGCAAATCCTGCTTATAAAAGTTCTTGAGGATGCCAATTCCATAACACGGCAATACGCAGAGGAGATGATTGCTGTCGCATCATACATAAATGCATCCCCTTTGATTGTGGCGGAAAAAGCAGGCAATAGCCTGGATGAAAACATAGTCTATTCAAGATTTGGCATATACACTCTAAACTACAGCACATTTGCCAGCTGCATCCACAACAAGTTTCCGTTTGTAAAGAGGGGCAAAGCAGGCCTGACAGCCTCGCTGATCGGAAAGAAGCTGAGAGAGAAGAGGGAGGAGCTTGGATTTTCCCTGAATGCGCTGTCAAAAAAAGTTGGAGTTACAAGCAGGATGATGGTGAAGTACGAGAATGAAAATTCCGAGATAACAATAAACAAGGCGATGAAGCTTTATGACCTGTTCGGCCATGACGTTTTTAATGAAGTTAACATTTTCGCGCAGCGTGCCCTGCCCAAAAGCAGCTTTGAGACAGAAGTTTCAAGAAAATATGTTGAGCTTGGGTTTGACGCGACTGAAACAAAAAAAACCCCTTTTGACATCATTGCAAAGAAAGGCGATGAGCTGATATTGACTGAAGTGAGCGACAAAGTCAATCCGCAGATGCAGTCGCTTTCAAAGCTGCTTGAAGCAGACAATCTTGTCATCTTCCGCCAGAAAAAACCAAAGGACATTCCTTCAATGACCAAAGAGGAGTTTATGGATTTTGACAAGGCGAATGAATTGGTTAGGTTTCTGAAGGAGTTTTAGATTAGATGATTATTTAAATCTTGGATTGTTTCTAAGCGTAAAATGCAGTTTAAATATCAGCCATTGGAGAAAATTGCCGAAACATCTCAAATTACGTTGCCGCAGCAGCAAATAAGCAGCAGGGTTTGGCTAAATGCATTAAGCAACTGGCTGGTCCATAATTTCCTGGAGCGAGGCCTGGATATAAGCGAAAATCTTGATATAACTGAAAGCACTTTCAAGCCACCTGTTGAGACTAAATGGCCTGAAAACAATGTTGTTAGGGTAAGGCATTATCGGGCTTCAGATGATTTTGCCGTTGTTGTTTTGCCGCAAAGAAGGATGACCAGGCCAAATAAAGTCGAAGGTTATAACCTTGCTCCGGTCATTGCATCATATTTAGCAACAAACGGAATTAGCGCTTATGAGATTGAGACTCCTTTAAGCGGAACAAGGCGCCCTAAGGGAAAAACAATTGACGAGCTTTTTCCGAATCTTGAAACTTTTAAATCTACATTTCAGCAGGCTGTGGCAGAAGTTAGAGGCGTGCTGGATTTCGCAACTGAGAGGGGAATTGGAATTTGCGGCATAAGCCAAGGCGCCATGTACGCAAGCATTGTTTATGGAGTTGATAACAGGGTTTCCGCTGCTTGCCTTTTGATGGGCGCTGGCGATCTTGCGGACTTAATCCTTGATTCAAGATCAAAAGACCCTTTTGTGCTTTATCTTAAATCCTTAGTATCTCAGCGCGGAACTTCTGGCGAAAAAATCAGAGAGGAATTTAGTGAGATAGATCCTTGTTCTTATGCGAATCCCTATAAAGGAGAAAATCTTCTTATGATTAATGGCAAAAGCGATAAAAAATTGCCGATTGAATATCCTAAAAGGCTTGCTCTCGCATGGAAGCGTGGTGAATCTATGCTGCTTAAAGGCGGCCACGGGGCTGCTATTTTGCAAATGCCATACGTATTGCCGAGAATATTGGAGCATTACCAAAGAACGCCAAGATAAATTGCTTAACTTCTTGAGTACCAACTTGTACTCATTCTTATCCTGCCGAATGGAGTTTCTCTGTATGGTCTAGCATTTGAAATTTCCCATCCTATTATTTTTTGCAAATCTTGGGCGGATGGTATTACAACTAGTGGCATAATTTCAACTGTTTTTTGGACATCCTCAAAAGTTTCAAGTTTTGCAACGAGGGTGTATGGCTGCCCATGCTGGACCATAGCTTGGGACATCATGCGGACAATTTCCTTGTTTGTTCTTAACCTTCTTGTCCAAACGTCAGAATCATGGATGCCTAAAGCAGCTAATCCTACCTCATAAATTTGTTTTGCTCTTGATAATTCATATTCTCTTGCCCTATCATTCCTTAAAACCCTTCTAATAGATAAAAAATGATGTTGGTCGCTGTCATTGCCAGGGATATAAATTTGATTTGGCTTGACTTCCTTATAAAATTTTTTGGAAGGAGGCACATCAGTAGAAGCCAACAAATCAATGAGTTTATCTCTATCTTTTTTTAACACTTCTGGAGATAATGGTGAACGACTTTCTAATTCCGCTACTAACCTTTCAGCTATATTCCTATCCATATGCCATTTAGGGTAGTTCAAATCTTTTTAAACCTTTCTATTTTTTGCCTTTATCAAGTAACAACAAACTTTTACCAAAACATTTAAATATGGCAGCCTGATTTATCACATAAGAATGGCGCAAAGCAATAAATCAATATTGGGAATTTCTGTGATTTTGCTAGTGCTGATTATCGGCGTGCTGTAAAGCCCGCCTTTGATTGCTTAAAATTCTATAACAAATTAAAGGTGAAAAAACATGAGTGAAACATATGCTCCCGCAGTCGGCGGGAAGATTGAAAATATGTCGGGGAGTTTTATTGGAGACATTCCTCTTGCACGTAGAGTAGGGTATGTCGAATATGCAGGAAACGGCAATAGGGATGGTAAAACTATCGATGGAATCATTGCCAAATCTCAAACAGAATCTGAGCAAATGCGCAGGCACGGATATGCAGTAATTAGCGAAACTCAATTTGAGGAATACAGCGGACATTCTCTAAATTTGGCATTGCCTGATGGCAATAACCGTGGTGTTGTTTTTGTGCCTAAAGAACAAAAGCCAGATGAAGCGATACAGTTTAAAGCCATATTTTTGAATCTAAGCGGTTTGCATTCATCTTATGCCAACTTGAAAGATGAAAATGTAAAAGGCAACATGAGGGCATATGCAACATATGCAATTCCAGACGGAGTGAAAATATTAATGGCACCTGCGCCCAATGTAATTGATGCAAGAACAGGTAAACAAATTTAAATAAATAAAAATAAAATGACAACTTTGGATGGAAAGTTAAGAATTAAGCATTTGGGAGTTAGGGAATTAAAGCCAAATGGAAAAGGAAAACAAATATTAGAAACAGACATCATTCCAAGCGCCGATTTACTGGTCAGAACAAATGAAAATGGCAGCGGAAAACCTGGTTTAGTGCAATATGCAGTTTTAAGAGGAAGTGTTGATGCAGAAAAATTGCCTTCGGCTGCGTTTTTAGTTGAGGGAGAACCAATAAGAGTTGTATATCCTTTTTCTTACGAGTTAAGAGGAGGGGATTTTATCAGGGTTTATCGCCAGCCAGAATTTAGGTAGAAATAATTCAGAACTTAGCAAAACAAATTTCTAACTGTCAAAAACACTCCGAGCTAAAGCACGGAGCGTGCTTTTGAGCATGCTCGGAATTGCTGGCTTACCCCGAGCTAAAGCACTATGGATTGTGCCTTAGCAATTCCGACATTTCAAAAATCCAAAATCTTTATATACATCTGTTCTTATTTTCAGTTTATCAGGGTGGATTAGTCTTATCACCAAAAAAAAGAGGTTGATTGAAATGGAAGAAGAGCTGTACAAGGATATTTCTGAAATTAAAAAAGGGCTTGAAGGTATGAAGGGAAAGAAAGACATCTCTTCAAAAGAGCTTTATGACGCCGTGCAGAGCCTGAACACTACAATCACAGGCATGCTTGATGTTTTTGGCGCGGCAGCCGAGCAGATGAAGCTCGAGGAGCAAAGCTATGAGGCAAGCTTGAAAAAGCATGAAATGATAATCACGAAGCTTGACAAGCTGATAGACCAAAACAAAACTATTGCAGAGGGGATGGTTGCGATTGTCGAGATGGTCAAGGAAAAGATTGCTGCAAAAGAAGAGCCGATGTTCAGGCCAAGGCAGGAGCCGAGGCAGTTCATTAAGCCGCAGCAGGAGTGGAAGCCGATGCCGGAGCAAAAGCCGGCATTCCAGCAGCAGCCTCAGCCAAGCCCAATGCAGCTGACTCCCCCAATTCCATCAGTTCCTGAAATGGGGATGCCTTCAATGCAGCCTACACAGGACCTTGATTTTCCGGAATTTGATTTAGGGGAAGAAGAGCCGAAGAAAAAAGGGCTGTTCGGAATGTTCAAAAAGTGATTTGTCAAAATGCCGGCCGTACAAAACACAGATTCCATTAGGCACTTTGCAAGGCACCTTTTTCTTGTAAGCAAGGCATATGCCTCAAGAAAGAAAGCAGCTGAAGATGTTGACGAGCATCTCCGCAGGATGGGGAAATCCATCGTAAGGATGAGCCTGAGCTACAGCGACATAAGCAGGCTGAAGCAGAAGATTGATGCTTTGATTGGCTGGGAAAGGAAGTACGCCAAGCTGTTCAGGCCTGAAGACAAAGAAACAGAAGAGCTGAAAAGCCACATTGCTGCGCTTGAGCAGGAATTAAGGAATGAAAAGGAGGAAAAATACAGCATCATCAGCGAGAATAATGAGAAGATTGCCCAGCTGACGGAATCTTTAAGCGGCATAAAAGACCAGATGAAGCATCTGCACCTTGAAAAGGCCAGGAGGCAGCAAAGAATGCAGGCTTTGGACAAGAAAATAAACGAAAAGATTGACCTGCACAGGTATTATCATTCATAAATCCCTTGCCATTACGGTATTTCTGGAGTTTTGCTTTGCCCTTTTGCAGGCTTCCTCAATGTCTTTCCTGATTTTTTCTTCAAGCGCATTGTAGAATTCGTCTGCAACGCTCAACGGCTTGTTGTCTAACTTGGCAAGCTCCTTGACCTGGGATTTTACGATAACTGATTTTGTCATTTTGAATTTATTTTTTAATTTTCATTATTGTTTCATAATGTTTTTATTAATGTTGATTTTATGTGTTCATTGTTCTTATTTTTTCCCCGCATGACGCATTAGTTTAATTTTCAAAAAATATCAAAAAATCAACCATGCGTGTACCAAAACATCAATTTGCCTTTTTCTTTTTTGTCAAGCTTGCAGAACCCAAATCTTGCGAACTGCACAATATCCCCCACTTTTAAATTCTTGACAAGCGGCTCAGCCAGCCCTTTTTTAATTTCCTTATCCGGCATCAGAACCTCGGCTTTGGCTAAGTCTTTCCGCACAGGCAGCCAGTGTATTATTTTGTCGCCGTTTTTTTTGTAGTTTTCATATTCCAGCGAGTCAAAAACAAATCTATTTTTGGATTTTTTGAAGTTTAAGCAGTCCATGAGCCTTATCAGTTTTCCATCTTTGAAATTTCTAAAATCCGGTTCAGCAATGTAAAATTTATCTTTAGTCTTGAATTTTCTCAGGCCTCTTTCCGGGTGCTCCGGGTGAAGCTTCAAATCCGCAATTTGTTCTGGCGCGTTTTCAACAACGATTTCTTTTGGATTTTCTATAAAGAAATACCTATTGCATAATGGGTCAAGCAGCCTCCTGTTGTGAACTATCAAGTCATCCCATTTTAGTACAGCCTCTGTTTTTGTCAATCCTGTTGAAAGCACGAAGCTTTTTATCGCTTCAGGCAGGAATCCCCTTCTTCTCAATGCAACAAGCGTTGTCAATGAAGGGTCGTCCCATCCAAGAAGCTGTTTTTTCTGCACCTTTTCCCTTATGATCCTGCCGGAGCTTTCAACCCCTTCAAGGTTAAATCTTGCAAACTCATAGATTTTTGTTTCCTTGAATCCTGCCAATGTCTGTATCAGCCTTTGCAGCTCATTCCTTAATTCAAATTCCTTGCTTCTCAGCCTGTGGGTTATTCCTTCTATGCCGTCCATTATGGCGCTTTCAAAGTCATAGTTTGGCCATACCCTGTATTTTTTCTTCTTTCTTGGGTGGCTTTCGTCAATAATCCTGAAAATGACAGGGTCCCTTAATGCTGTATTCTGGCTTTGCATGTGTCCTTTCAGCCTGAGTACGCATTTTCCCTGCTTAGCCTTGAACATCCCATGCCAAAGCTCCAGGCTTTTGTCAGGATGGCTGTAGCGGCAGCGGCACTCATTCCCATTTTTCCTGTTTTCCTTTATTGTTTCCTGCTTGCAAGAGCACACATAGGCATGGCTGTCTTTGATTATCTTTTCAGCATGCCTGTAAAATTCTTCCATAAAGTCTGAAGCATGATCTACCTTGTCTGGGCTGATGCCGAGCCATCTGTAGTTGTCAAGGTGTATCTTGTAGAACTCCTCGTCAGCAAGCTCAGGATTTGTGTCCTCAAACCTAAGGTAAAAAGTTCCGTGATACTGTTTTGCAAGCTCATAGTTTGCAATGATTGCCTTTGCATGCCCTATGTGGGGGTATTTGCTCGGCTCCGGAGGAAAAGCAGTTACAATCGTTTCCCCTTCCCTTATGCCAAGAAAAGCAAAAATGCCTTTTTCTTCCTCCTCTTTTTTTTCCGGCAGCCCCGGCGCAATCTCCTGGAGCTTTTTTTCCTGCTTTTCAAACGGAATCTTGTTGACTTCTTTTACCGCTTTTGCAGCCTCATCACCTATCTCCTTTGCATTTGCCCTAAGTTCAGGGTTTTCAGCAAGCACCTTGCCAATCACAGCGCCGGGATTTGCCTTGCCTTTGTACCTGACCGCGTTTTGAAGAGCATATATCCTTATTGTATTCCTGAGAGTTTCATCCATAATTATGGGTAAAATAGAAAGTTATTTAAATAACTTGTTGCACAAAAGACAATCGCACAAAGGCTAAGGGGTTCTTTTTGAATTTTCTCCCTCAATCTTTTAGAAAAAGCTTGACCAAAACTATGCAATGAGGAACTTAAAGTTCCTCGGAACGATGGCAAGCAGATTATTGGGGAATCATGCCAAGAAAAACTTCTATAATACCGAAAGCGTCTGTTGCAAGAATGCTGGTGAAAGCAGGCGCGAAAAGAGTTGCCCAGGACGGCGTGGACGCGTTTACAGAGGTTCTTACTGAAATTGCCCTGAAGATTTCCAAAAAGGCGGCTGAAATATCCAGGCATGCAGGGAGAAAGACAGTACATGAAGGGGACATAAGGCTGGCTGCTAAGAATTAAGTATTTTAAATTTGTTTAATTCTTTTAATCGATCAACCCGCTTCATTCGCAATATCTTGTGCTCGCCCCTCACTTCCCTGCCAATCGTTCGGAGCTCGCCAATTAATTCAATAAACACCAAAAGCGGTTTACTTTTATCACAATTACTGACAAAAGTCGCTCTCGTGATTTTTGAATTTTTTATTCTTTTAATGCATTTTTAAAGAAAATTTTTTAAACAATCTGCATTTCTCACCAGTTTAATGGGCCGGTAGTTAAACCTGGCATAATGCGCCCATGGCATGCGCTATGCGCCCATGTTGGGTGAGGCTCCGAGTTCAAAATTCAATGAAAATCTCGGCCGGTCCATTTTTTATAAAAACAGGAAAAACCAAAAATGCCGCTCTTAATAAAAAACTGCAGAATCCTGGTAAAGGAAAAGATATTCCAAAAAAATATCCTGGTCAAAAACGGCAAAATATCAAAAATCACGAACATGGAGCCAAAAGCCGACAGGATAATCGACGCAAAAAGCAATCTTGTCCTGCCGGGGCTGATTGACTGCCACGTGCATTTCAGGGAGCCGGGGTTAACTCATAAGGAGGATTTTCTCACCGGCTCGATGGCTGCTGCAAAAGGCGGCATCACCACAATTTTGGACATGCCGAATACAATTCCACCGACAACAACACTTGACGCGCTTGAGGAGAAAAGAAAGCTTGCTGCAAAAAGCGTTGTCAATTACGGGTTTAATTTTGGCGGAACACTGGATAACCTTTCTGACATAAAAAAAGCGAAAAACATCGCTGCTGTAAAGCTTTATCTTGACAATACAACCGGAGACTTAAAACTAAATGACTTTGAAATTGTTGCCGAAATTCTCAGAATATCAAAATTGACAATAGTGCATGCAGAAGACATCAACATAAAGAATGTTATTGGCATAATGATAAAAAATAAAATAAAGAACATGCTGCACGTTGCGCATGTGAGCTCAGCAAAAGAGCTGGAATATGCCAAATCAAATAAGCTGAGGAATCAAGTTTCAGCCGAAGTGTGCCCGCACCACCTTTTCATGAATGAAAAAGACCTGCAGGCGCTTGGAGCTTTTGCAGAGATGAAGCCAAGCCTGAAGGCGGAGCATGACCAGAAGGCATTGTGGAACGGCATAAAAGAAGGGGCTGTCGATATGATTGCAAGCGACCACGCCCCCCACCTGAAGGAAGAAAAAGAAAAAGCGGAGTATCCGTTTGGGGTACCGGGAGTTGAAACGATGCTGCCCTTGCTGCTTGACGCATTCAGCAGCAATATAATTACAATTCAAACGATACAAAAGCTTTGCTGTGAGAATCCCGCAAAAATATTCAGGATAAAAAACAAGGGATTCATAAAAGAGGGGTATGACGCTGATTTGGTCATTGCCGATTTGGGCAAAAGGCAGGCCGTAAGAAATGAGGATTTGCTCACTAAATGCAAATGGTCACCATTCGAAGGCAAAATATTAAAAGGCTGGCCGGTAACAACAATCGTGAACGGAAATGTCGTTTACGGCAACGGAGAGGTATTTGGCGTGAAGGCCAAAGAGGTCCAGTATGGGAGATAAAATAGCGGAAACATTGTTAAGACTGAATGCAGTGATTATCAGGCCTGAAAATCCCTTTAAGTTTGTCTCAGGAATGCTGTCTCCAATTTACACCGACCACAGGCTGCTCATGAGCTATCCCAAAGAAAGGGAGTTTATTGTCAAATCGCTTATCAAGCTGCTGAAGAAAAAAAACTTGCAGTTTGATGCTATTGCAGCCACGGCAACTGCAGGCATACCGTGGGGCGCATGGATTTCCCAAAAGCTAAGCAAGCCGATGATTTATGTGAGGGGGGAAATCAAGGACCATGGCAGGGAAAATCTCGTTGAGGGAATGATGGAGCAGAATAAGAGATACTTGGTAGTTGAAGATATGGTTAGCACCGGCAAAAGTTCCGTCAATACAATAAACGCAGTCAGGGAGAAGGGCGGCATTGTTGAAGACTGCATTGCAATCTTTACATACGAATTTGAAAAATCAAAAAATAATTTTGCAGGGCAAAATGTAAATCTCCATACATTAACAAATTTCACAAGCCTGGCAAAGTCTGCCGTGAAAAAGGGGCACATAAGCAAGGAACAGCTGGCAAAAATCAAGGAATGGAACAAAAATCCGGAAGCGTGGGCTGCAATATGACTGTCAAGCAGTTTGCCAAAGATTCATCGAAAATCAGAGATTTTCGAGTGTGCTCGGAAATGGGCACTATTTCCGGCATTTGGGCTTTGCTTGTGCTGGCTGGAGTTTTGCTGACGGCTTTCATTTACAGAATTTTTAATTAAAATGGCAATGATAAAACTGAAAAAATCAGTAATACCGAGCTGCGATGTCGGCAGCCTGGGGGAATTGGGCAGATTAGTCAAATCCACTTGCTCTGTTAAAGGAATCGGCGCATATAAAATCGGCTTTGAGCTTGTCATACCGTTCGGCATGGAAAATGTTGTAAAAACAATAAGGAAGCTTACAAAGCTGCCAATCATATATGACCATCAAAAGGCAGGAACTGACATTCCGGAAATGGGCGGTAAATTCATGAAGGCGTGCAGGCTTGCCGACGCCGTTATCATCTTTCCCCAGGCGGGGCCTGAAACAGAAATTGCATGGATAAAGGCAGCGCAGCAGGCAAAGACCAAGATTATTGTAGGGGGGGAGATGACGCACCAGGCTTTCCTTAAAGAAGCCGGCGGGTTTATTGATGACGATGCGCCAAAGAGAATTTATGAAATTGCAGCCTCAATGGGAGTTGCAGATTTTGTGATTCCTGGCAACAAGCCGGAAAAGTCCATGGAATATGCCAAGCTAATAAAAAATAAAATCAAGAATCCGGTTTTTTACAGCCCTGGATTGATAACTCAGGGCGGCGGCATAAGCGATTTGGCACTGCAGCTTGACTCCTGGCACGCTATCGTAGGAAGGGCAATTTACGAAGCGAAAGACATGAAGAAAGCTGCTGAAGAGTTTGCAAAAGAATTATAAATCCCAAAAATATTTGAGATTACATGAAGCTTGCAAGCCCGGCATTTCAGAATAATGCGGCGATTCCCTCTGAATACACATGCGACGGCTCTGATTTGTCGCCTGCATTGCTGATAAGCGATGTTCCTTCGAATGCAAAAAGCCTTGTTTTGGTCATGGATGATCCAGACGCCCCTGCCGGCACATGGGACCATTGGGCTGTTTTCAATATAAATCCTTCGATAAAAGAAATAACCAAAGGGGCAGAGCCAGGCGGCACAGCCGGCAGAAACAGCTGGGGAAGGGCAGGTTATGGAGGGCCTTGCCCGCCTTCCGGAACACACAGGTATTTCTTCAAGATGTATGCATTGGACATAATGCTTGGCCTGCCGGAAAATTCAACAAAAAAAGAACTGGAAAAAGCAATGCAGGGACATATAATCGCAAAAGCTGAATTGATGGGAACTTACAAGAGAGACAGATAAATCATTCCAATAGAATTAAAAACAAGCAAGAAATCTTATTCTTGGGCTCGTGGTCTAACGGCTATGACACCGCCTTCGCATCAAGCTGAATGCCATGCATCGCTAGCCTAAAAGGCGGAGACTGCGGGTTCAAATCCCGCCGAGTCCATATGGCAAGCTGCAAATCAGTCTATGATCCGCAGGAAGACAGCAATATGCTCGAAAAGCATGTAAGGCGGCTTGCCAGAGGCAAAGTCCTTGACATGGGAACGGGCTCGGGAATACAGGCAATTGCCGCAGCCCAAAAAAATGAGGTTGAAAATGTTTTGGCCGCAGACATACAAAAAGGAGTGATTGATTACTGCAAAAAAAATATCAGGAACCCCAAAATAAAATTTATCCAATCAGATTTATTTGAGAAGGTAAAGGAAAAGTTTGATGTAATCATCTTCAACCCGCCATACCTTCCGCAGGAGCTGAAGCTTAAGGACCTGACTGCCGAGGGCGGCAAAAAAGGATACGAAGTGATTGAGAAATTCTTAAGCCAGGTTAATGGATTCCTGCAACCAGATGGGGTTGTGCTGCTGGTTTTTTCCTCGCTGACAAAAAAAGAGAAAGTTGAGGAATTCATAAAAAACAATCTGCTGGATTTTGAGGAGCTGGAAAAACGGCACATATTCTTTGAGGACATCCATGCTTATTTGTTGAAAAAAAATGATTTATTGAAGCAGCTTGAGGCCAAGCGCATTTCAAATGTGAAGTATTTTGCAAAAGGGCACAGGGGACTGCTGTTCACAGGCAGTTACAAGCATAAAAAGGCAGCAATCAAGGCAAAAAACCCAAAAAGCGCGGCATTTGGAAGGATAGAGAACGAGGCAAAATGGCTCAGAAGGCTGAACAGCCACAACATAGGCCCAAAACTGCTGTTTTTTGACAAGAATTTTCTGGCGTATGAATTCATTGAAGGGGAGTTTATAGCGGATTATGCAAGGAAATCAGGCAAAAACAGCATTAAAAAAGTAATTAAAAACGTTTTTCACCAGCTTTTCATACTGGACAGCCTGAACATAGACAAGGAAGAGATGCACCATCCCTTAAAGCATATAATTGTGGCTAAAAGCAGGCCATGCATGATTGATTTTGAGAGATGCCATTATTCGCCGCATCCAAAAAATGTGACCCAGTTCTGCCAGTTTTTGACAAGCGGCAAATTGAGCTTTATTTTGAAGAGCAAAAAAATAAGCGTTGACAGGAACAAGATGATAAAGCTGGCAAAGATTTATAAAAACAGCCCGAGCAAATCAAACTTCAAAAAGATAACTGCACTAATATGAATATGAGACTAAAAAAAAATCACATTTATGTTGGAATAATCTCTATTGCAGTTATACTTGGCGCTGTTTTTTATTTATTACCAATCATAAAGCAGGCCCAAATCAAAGAAGCGCAAACAGCAGAAAAAGCTCCTGTAAAAGAAGAAGACAAGAATCCTTCACAGGTTGACAAAAATGGCTATCTTTCTTACCCTTTAGACAGGGGTGATGTGAAATTCAGAAGAGAAGACTATGGCGCTGACGGAGACCTTACAATACACAAGATAGCCTACCAAAGCAAATACGGAAATGTATACGGCCTGCTCGTTCTGCCAACAACAGCTCCTGAGCTTTTGCCTGGAGTTGTGCTTCTTCCCGGAGCAGGAGTTTCGAAAGAAAGCGAGCTTGGGCTGGCAAGGAAAATTGCTTTACTGGACGCAGCTGTCTTGGTCATAGACCAAAGGGGGGTTGGCGAAACAGGCGGAATCGTGCCGAGCCTGGACGATGATTACTCAAGCTTTATTGCAGGCAGGGAGCCTTTGCAGCACTTAATGGTTTATGATGCCCTAAGGGCTTATGACCTGATGAAAAATGCGCCTTTTACAGACTCTGACAGGATAATGATTGCAGGAGAGAGCCTTGGCGGAAGGATAGCAATCATAGCAGCAGCCATTGACAGGAACATCAAGGGAGTGCTTGCCATAAGCTCGGCAGGCTTTGACTTCAAGGGGGGCCCTGATGAAGACAAAAACAGGTTTTTGAAGTCGATTGATGCAGACAATTACATTGAGCTGATAACTCCAAGAAAGATTGTGATGATGCACAATTCAAATGACCGGAATGTCCCCATTACATCTGCTGTGAACACATATTCCAGGGCGCAGGAGCCAAAGCAGTTTGCCCTGGTCAATGACACAAGCTGCAACCACGGCTATTGCGACAGCATGTACGATGCGCTGGTGGAGTCTTTGGATTACATTATTGATATTAAATCAAAAACATTGGTGAGTGTGCCGGCGAGATAGGAATTATTGACAACATGCTATTTTTACACCTACTCCGATACAGAATTAGTAGTTTCTCTTTTCTGCAGCATATTCACAAATAAAAGCTCCTGATTTATCCTGTTTTGCGGTATCTTTTATTCTTAATCTTATCTTTTCTCCAAACGATTGCACTACTAACTCATCTGGACATTGTGCTGGCTGCACAAGAATTACGTAAGCAGAGTTGGGAGTTGCTAAACGGATTCCAGCTTCATATGCTAACTGCTCTGCTGATGAACCTGAATCAGACCTTCCAGCAAGAAACCCTATTGCACCAGCTATCACTCCTGCAAGTCCTGCGCTAACGGCTGCTGTTCCTAAAATTTTTGCT
Source organism: Candidatus Woesearchaeota archaeon (assembly GCA_016188245.1). Taxonomy (GTDB): domain Archaea; phylum Nanobdellota; class Nanobdellia; order Woesearchaeales; family GW2011-AR4. The sequence goes on from JACPIE010000013.1 coordinate 13,574, forward strand.
TTTAAGCTAACTTCCATCTTTATAGCAATAGTAATGGCAACTATTTTTAAATCTTTCCTTTGTTACTACTTTAAAATAGCTATTACAAGACCAATATCTTTATATAGTACCTCTGCATACTAAGCTATGGTACATCGAAAAGGCTATTTCTAGTATTTTCGTGTAACTAAGTATAATCGGGTGAGTAAGAAAATGCGTTATGGAAGTTTTGAAAGAACAATGCACAAGATAAAGTGCTCTGATTGCGGCGCGGATGCAGAAGTGCCATTCCAGCCAAAAGAAGGCAGGCCAGTGTATTGCAGAGACTGTTACAGCAAGAAGAAAAGGTTCTAGGATTCTAATCCTTAGATCACAGTATTCTTAAAGATTTTATTTTTCTTTTTTTTGATTTCTTAATATTATCTTAATATTAAATAATAAACATTTAAATACAAGTAAGGCTATTTTATAAAAATAAGGATAAAATGGAATTCACAGCTATCATCAAGAAAGGAGAAACGCAATTTGTTGCTTTGTGCCCTGAGTTGGATGTAGTCAGCCAAGTTACACCATAGAAGAGTCTATTAAACATCTAAAGGAAGCCTGTGAATTATGTATTGAAGAGATGGGTGTTCCTGAAGCAGGATGGCAAAAGAAGATTTATTGAAACTCGTATAGATTTTTTTGTATAGAATTTTATTTAATGATTTGGAAAATTATCACTGCCTATGGACTTTATTTGGCCTAATAGTCTAAAATAAATATACACAGCATCTCTTGCTTTTCCCACCAAGCCTGTTGGTTCTTCCAATAATTTCATTTCTTCGAAGGATGTACCTTGGGCATACCTATCCCATAATTCATTATACTTCTTAGTAATTGGAGGAAGTAGTAAGCGCAATGCTCCATCTACGGCTAAAACTGATGTAATTTCATCCAAATTATAGGGTGGGCGTTCTCCTTGGTTCCAGGACATATATGCAAGCGTTGCACCAAAAGGAATTACAGCTTCAGCAATTGATGCCAATTTAATAGAGCGAGGTGACAAATTTTCTCTAAGCTGTTTACCATTACCTACAAAAAATACTTTTGTTTTAGTTAACAACTCCCTAACTTTAGAATCTAATGGCATTTTATGATAGTTATTATTAATAATTTAAATATTTTTGCATATTGCTGCTTTTTTGTAGGTTTTTTTGATTTTTTCTTTAATAAAACAACAAATTTTTAAATTCCAATAAAAAATAATTTCTTTATGAAATGGCGCCTTATTGAGCAGGAAACATATTCAGCAGCAATGAACATGGCAATAGACCATGCCATCTATGAAAGCGTTGCCAACGGAAGGGAACTGCCTACAATAAGATTCTACAGGTGGAAGGGCAATTCTGTTTCAATAGGGGCATACCAGAATCCTAATGAAATAAACATTGCGGCATGTAAGAAGCTCAATGTCCCAATCGTCAGAAGGATGACGGGCGGAAGGGCTGTTTTCCACGATAAAGCTGACTTCACATACAGCGTTATAGCTCCAATCAGGGCATTCAATTACAGCATAGAAAATGCCTACAGGCAGATTTGCTGCTGGATTGTAAATGCTTTAAGCGATTTGGGGATAGATTCATCTTTGGAAAACAAGAATGACATCGTGGTTAACGGAAAAAAAATATCGGGGAATGCGGCCAAATTGATGAACAATGGAGTCTATCTCCAGCACGGGACTTTGATCTATGACATTGATTTTGAAGTGATGCCTAAAATCCTGAATATTTCTGAGGAACTGGTAAAGGAAAAAGTAACCTCATTAACGCAGCACAACAAGATAAACCAAAAAAAAATTTACGAGACACTGAAAAATGATTTCACCAAAGACAAGGAATCCAAAGCAGAAGAGCTTTCTGAGACTGAGCTGATGCGGGCAAATAACCTGGCAAAGACAGCTTACAGCACGATATTGGCGTCTCCCGGAGTCCTTTTGAAGAACAAGGGAGTATGCTATATCGAGAGGGGAGCAAACTAAAACTCGCACAATCTTAACATTTCAATCAAATCGTTCATGAACCTTGCAGCCTGCGCCCCATCCACAATCCTGTGGTCATAAGTCAATGACAACGGCAGCATTTTTCTTATTTCAACCTTGCCGCTTCTCGCAACTGGCTTTTCCATTATCCTGCCTATGCCGAGAATCGCGCTTTCAGGATAGTTGATTATCGGAGTGAAAAATTCAACTCCCACAGAGCCAAGATTGGAGACGGAAAAAGAGCCGCCTTTTAAATCCATTAGGTTAACTTTCCTGCTTTTTGCATCACCGGCAAGCTTGTCAATGTCCTTTGCGATTGTTTTAACGTCTTTTGCATCAGCGCCCTTGACAACAGGCACAAACAACCCATCCTCCGTGTCAACAGCAATTCCTATGTTGTAATATTTTTTAAGGATAATCTCTTCGCCTTCAAGGGAGGCATTAAGATAAGGGTGCTCTTTCAGGCATTTTGCAGCTGCCTTCACGATAAACGGCATAAAGGTAAGCTTTGTCCCTTCCTTTTCATAAGCAGCTTTTTCTTTTTCCCTTAATGAAGCCAGCCCAGTGACATCAGCTTCGTGCATGTTTGTCAGTTGAGGGGCTGTAAAAATAGACTCAGTCATTTTTTGCGCAACAACTTTTTTTATTCCATGCAGCTGCACCCTATCAATGTAGCCGAAGAAATCGTATTTTCTTGTCACCTTTATTCCTGAAGATTCGTCCTTTTTAGGGGCAGCTTTTTGTACGTCTTCTATTGTTATTCTTCCTTCAGGTCCCGTGCCTTTTATATTTGCCAGATCAGCATTCAATTGCTTTGCAAGATTCCTGACTGCGGGAGTCGCCTGAACTGCAGTTACGCTATCTGAAGCTTTTATTTTAGATTTGGCGCCGTAAATCGGAGAAACTTCCCTTGCTTCCTCTACAAATCCTACAACAGAGCCGGTGTAAGGAATATCTGATTTTGCCTCTGCATCTTTTGATTCTGTTTTTTTTGTTTCAAAATGTTTTTTTGCGTCCTCCTCTGTCTCGTGCTCCTCGAGGATTGTGACCATTGATTCCCCGACATGGATTATCCCCCCGGCTGGGACGTGAATCTTCAGTATTTTGCCTGACTTTGGAGACGGCATTTCCACAATTGCCTTGTCAGTTTCTATTTCACCAAGGGGCTCATCAGCCTTTACCTTGTCGCCTTCTTTGACAAGCCATTTGACTATCTCGCCCTCGTGGATTCCTTCGCCAACGTCCGGAAACTTGAATTCGTAAGGCATTTTATTGGAATTTTGTATTGTTTTTTATTTTTTCAATCCGTTGCTTTTGGCAACAATATTTTGTGCTCGGGCTCGCTTTTCTGCCATATCGCTCGCCCTAGTTAATTTGTTTATTGAATTAATTTTTTTATCGTATTGCCATTTTTTCCCCTAAAAACTCATAACCTTTTCAATCCCTTTGATAATCCTGTTCACATCAGGCAAAAAGTAATTCTCAAGTTTAGCCAAAGGGAACGGGACATCAGGGGATGTGACTCTTGCAACAGGCGCGTGAAGGCTCAGCAAGGCTTTTTCATTTATTGATGCAATCAGCTCTGCTGCAAACCCGCATGTCTTCATTGCCTCATGGGCAATCACGCATCTTCCTGTTTTTTTGACAGATGCAGTCACGGTTTCAGCATCATATGGGTTTATTGTCCTCAAATCAATCAGCTCAACAGAATATTTGTTGTTTAATTTTTGTATTGCGTCCTGGCATGTCTTGAGCATTGCGCCCCATGCAATAAGGGTTAAATCATCGCCTTCCTGGACAACATTTGCCTTGCCAATCGGCACGGTGTATCCCTCTTCGGGAATGTCCTGCTTTATCGCTCTGTAAATCCTCATCGGCTCGTAAAAAATCACAGGATCCGGATCCCTTATTGCTGACGCCAAAAGCCCTTTTGTGTCGTAAGGATTGGAAGGGATGACCATTTTCAGCCCCGGAATGTGTGAAAATAATGATTCTCCGCTTTCGCAGTGCAGCTCCAAAGCCTTTATTCCTCCTCCGTAAGGGGCTCTGACAACCAAAGGACAGGTATACCTTCCCCTGCTCCTCATCCTTATTCTTGCAGCATGAGAAAGCAGCTGGTCAAATGCAGAGTACATGAATCCGCTGAACTGTATTTCTGCAACCGGCTTCATCCCGTTCACAGCCAATCCAATGGATGCTCCGACAATCCCAAGCTCTGCCAGCGGAGTGTCAATGACTCTGTTTGAACCAAACTCCTTCTGCAAGCCGTCTGTCGCCCTGAAAACGCCGCCGTTAACCCCGACATCCTCGCCAAGCACAATGACATTCCTATCCCTGGCTAGCTCCTGCCTTAATCCCATCGTAACTGCCTGGACTATTGTTGCGACTGTCATTTTTGTTAATTTCCAAACATTTCTTCCATCTCTTCTTTCTGCTGCGGAGTCATTTCCGCAAAAACATACTTAAAAATATCCTTTGGATCCGGCAACGGCAGCTTTTCAAACTCTGTAACTGCTTTCTCAACAATGTCTTTTGATTTAATTAAGACATTTTCTTTGTAAGCGTCATCAAGCAGTGCTTTTTTCCGCATGTACTTTTCAAGCCTTTCTATCGAGTCTTTTTTTGCCCATTCATCAGCCTCTTCTTTTGGGCGGTATTTGGACGCATCATCGCTTGTCGAATGGTCGCACAGCCTGTAGGTAAAGCATTCAATCAATGTTGGGCCGTTCCCGCTTCTTGCCTTTTCAACAGCGTCCTTCATTGCTTTGTAAACCGCAAAAATGTCCATGCCGTCAACCTGGATTCCCTCAAACCCGTAAGCGATTGCCTTTTGCGCGATTGTCTCCGAATGAGTCTGCTTTTTTCTCGGGACAGAAATCGCGTACTGGTTATTTTCACAGACAAAGACAACAGGAATTTGGAAGACTCCGGCAAAATTCATCGCCTCGTGGAAATCCCCTTTTGAGGTAGCCCCGTCGCCAAAATAAGTTGCAGCAACCTGCCGTGTATTTCTTAGCTTTGCTGCCCAGGCAGCGCCGACAGCATGAATTTCCTGCGTTCCAACCGGTATTGATATCGGAAAATTGTTTACATTTGGAGGAGACTTTAATCCTCTTTCATCCCCGTTCCAATATTGGAGCACCTGCACCATCGGATGCTTTCTTGCTATCAATAAGCCGCTGTTCCTGTACATTGGAAATATGAAGTCATCATCATTCAACGCGAAAGCGCTTCCGACCTGGCATGCTTCCTGGCCTTTGAACTGGATGTATGTCCCAAGCCTGCCCTGCCTCTGCATGTTGAAAGCCTTCTGGTCAAAAACACGTATAAGAACAAGCATCTCATATAATTTTTTAATCTCATCATTGGAAAGTTTCGGCATCAATGTTTCATCGCAGCTGCCTTTCTCATCCAGCACCTGCAAATACTCTACCCTGAATTCTTTCAGCACCTTTTTTGGCATGGTATCCCCTGAAAACAGATTTTTGGCTAATTTATAAATTTTGTTGAAAGAATTGTTTATTATTAAAACTTATTTATATGTATCTTATTACAGAAATTAAAATTTAGCTATAAGTTGTTTTTATTCCGGTTAATACAAATTCTAATCTTCGATTTCCTGCTGTTACGCCTTCATATATCCCGATAGTCGCTTCATACCTTTCCATTATTTTACCAGAATCTCTAGCCATAACCAACGTACCTTTTCCAGAATTTTCACCTATAGTCTTAAAGCCTTGTTTAGAAAAAAGTGAGCTTGCATCAGCTATCACAGTATCAATTGTGACATCCTCTTTTAATCCTGATATGGAAAAATCTTCTTTCCTTACAATTCCATCATCTTCTTCTCTTTCATAAAAAAAAGCTCCAGCCGAGCCAGATTTTGTAATCCCGGCATTTTGACTGGCATAATTACTTACTGCAAATTCTTTAAAAGTGCTATATTCTTTTTCTGCAAAAATTGAGGCTTCCGCAGATGTAGATTTAGTTGCAACTCCAGCTAATACGCCGCCTGCAATTTTCAGAAAATCTCTTCTGCTAATCATCTTTTGAAGTACCAGTAAAGAGTATTTAAATTTATCTATATTTTCTACTTTAAAGTGATTCCAAATTATCATTATTCACAACATTTTTCACAAACAATTCCCCCGCCCTGTAAGAGCTCCTTACAAAAGGCCCTGACGCGCAGAACAAGAATCCAAGCTCTAAAGCTTTTTGTTTAAAATACTCAAATTTTTCAGGAGCAATATACTGGTTCACAGCAAGATGCCATCCTGTAGGCCTCAAATACTGTCCTATTGTCAAAATGTCAGCATTAATTTTTCTTAAATCTTCCATTGCCCGTATAATTTCACTGTCAGTTTCCCCCAATCCCAGCATTATGGATGATTTTGTGTAAATTTTCGGGTTTAATTTTTTAATATTTTTCAGGACATCCAGCGATTGGTTATAGCTGGCCCTTGCATCGCGGACTTTCTTCTGCAGCCTTTCAACAGTTTCAATGTTGTGGGCAATGACTTCGGGGTTTGCATCAGCAATTTTTTTCAAAGCTTCAAGTTTACCCTTAAAATCGGGGATTAAGATTTCAATAATAATCTTAGGATAAGCTTTCTTTACTTCCCTTATGCACTCTGCAAGATGATTTGCCCCCCCGTCTTCCAAATCATCACGGTTGACAGAAGTTAAAACAACGTAATCAAACATTCTAATCTCCGCCAGCGCTTTTGCCAGCTTTTTCGGCTCGTCAGCGTCAATCTCTTTCATAGGGTTGCCTGTCTTGACAGCGCAGAACCTGCATCCTCTGGTGCATATATCACCCATAAGCATGAATGTTGCAGTGCCTCCGTTCCAGCATTCTGAAATATTTGGGCAATGAGCTGATTCGCAGACAGTGTGCAGCGAATGGCTGTTCAATGTTTTTTTAATATTTGAGAATTCATCATTTACGGTTAATTTGATTTTCAGCCATTGCGGCTTGGCTAATCTTTGCTGCATTACTTCAGTTCCCCTGAAGCCCACATCCTCAATTTCTCTATCTTCTGGTTGCCGCAGAGCTTCTTTCCGGTTTTTTCATTGTAGAACAGCGGAATGCCTCCGCAGAAAACGCTTCCGTCAGGGTTTTTGTCAAGGCTTTCAAGCCAAGCTGCATTTTCAGCATCATGCCAGACTTCGACATGGTCTATGTGGATATGCTCTTTTTCAAGCTGCTCAAGTATAGGATCCATTTCCTTGCAGTGTACGCATTCAGTGCCTGAAAACATAATCAGTCTGCCTTTATTTTCCCTGCTGACAGTGCCGCTCATGCTCAATCACAGAAATTGCGTTATTTCTAATTTTATAAAGTTTGCTGTTTGAGCAGCTAAAATCCTACCTGCTGTCCAGCCAAACCGTGTCATCGGGCATAAATGGAGGCGTGGAAAACAGTATTGCTTCAACCGGCGCATCTCCAATCCTTTCAAAGCTATGGGGAACTCCGGCAGGAATTGCAACCATCTGCCCAGGCCCGACTTCGGCATTGACTTCCCCAACAACTCCTTTAGCCCTGCCCTTGTAGATATAAACAAAATGGTTTTCTTTTGGATGCATATGCATCGGTATCTTATCGTCAATTCTTAGCAGTTCAACGCTTCCGGTTTCAGCCTCTGCAAGAACGGAATATTTGAAATAATCAGTTTCAATATCCAGCTGCCCGAGCTTTTTCGGAACGTCAAAAACATTGGACTGCAATGGAACTTTGGTAAGAGACCTTAAATCGCCCGGAAGAATATAGCCGACAACAATCCCGGCAATAAAGAGAAGCCCAAAAATGAGCTGCATTGTCTTTTTTTTCATATTGCATGTTTCCTTCGGCACAGTTATATAAATACTTTTTGGTAGTGATTAAGAAATTTTACTACTGGAGAAAACAACAAGTATCATGCCGAAAACCATAACTTTTTAAAAATTAGAGAAATTTCCATAACTGAGATGCAGCAATACCTTGATGCTTTAAAGCATGTGCTGGATAATGGAACTGACAGACAGAGCAGGACAGGCATATCGACAAGAGCGGTTTTTGGCATGCAGATGAGATTTAATACGGAAAATGGCTTTCCGGCCATGACTACAAAAAAACTGCCCTGGAAAAGCGTTGCAAGCGAGCTTTTGTGGTTCATAGAGGGCTCAGATGACGAGAGAAGACTGGCTGAAATTCTTTATGGCACAAGGGATTCTGGCAAGGCAACAATATGGGCTGCAAATGCCAAAGCCGATTATTGGAAGCCAAAGGCGAAATTTGAAGGCGACCTGGGAAGGATTTATGGGGTGCAGTGGCGAAAATGGAAGTCTCCTGAAGGAAAAGAGATTGACCAGCTTGCAAGCGCCATAAAGCTGATCAAGGAAGACCCGGCAAGCAGGAGGATCATTGTCAATGCATGGAATCCAGGCGAGATTGAGCAGATGGCATTGCCGCCATGCCATACTTTTTTTCAATTTTTCGTTGCAGATGAAAAATTGTCATTGCAGATGTACCAAAGAAGCTGCGACATGTTCCTTGGAGTGCCTTTCAACATTGCATCTTACTCTTTATTGCTGCATATTGTGGCTCAGGTTACGGGCTTAAAGCCGGGAGAATTTGTGCATACTTTAGGGGATGCGCATATCTATCATAACCATTTTGGGCAGGTCAAGGAGCAATTGTCAAGGAAGCCATTTCCGCTGCCAAGCTTATGGCTGAACCCAGACATCAGGAATATTGATGATTTCAAGATGGAAGACATTAAGCTGGAAAATTACCAGTTCCATCCTGCGATAAAGGCAGAGATGGCTGTTTGAAGATAAGTTTTTTAATGTTCAGTATTGGTTGTGATAATGCCAAATAAAAATTCTGAGCTTGTGAGGGAAGGGTACAACAAAATAGCGGAAAAATACAACAAGCAAAGAAAAATCTACCAAAGCAAGCCTTTATTATTGAAGTTTCTGAAATACATTCCTAAAAATGCCAAAGTGCTGGATTTAGGGTGCGGAACGGGAATTTCTGTTGCAAAGTTTCTTCGTAAAAAAAGCTGCAAAATCACTGGAATTGATTTTTCTGAAGGAATGCTGAAATTGGCGAGAAAAAATGTTCCGAAAGCAAAATTCATTAAAATGGATATAACAAAAATGAGATTCACGGAAAATTCATTTGGCGCAGCTGTTTCCTTTTATGCAATAATCCACATACCGAGAAAGTTTCATAAAAATATTTACAAAAATCTCCATAGAATACTGAAGAAAGATGGAATACTTCTTGCAAATGCAAGCGGCACATGCACCTGGGAAGAAACTGCAAAAGATTATCTTGGCGCTCCAATGTTTTGGAGTTTTTTCAGCCCTGAAAAAACCTTAAAAATCATTAAGGATGCCTGCTTTGTTATTTTATGGAGCAAAGTATTAAAAATCGGCAATGAAAAACAGTTCTGGGTTTTGGCAAAAAACAAATAAAAATGAAAATATCCCTAATAGCTGCAATGGGCAGAAATCGCGTCATTGGAAAAGACAGCTCGCTGCCATGGAAGCTGCCGGAAGACATGAAAAGGTTCAAGGAGCTTACTTTAAACAAGCCTGTCGTGATGGGCAGGAAAACATTTGAATCAATAGGGAAGCCTTTGCCGAACAGGAAAAACATAATTTTGACAAAGGATAAAAATTACAAAAAAGAGGGATGCATTGTCGTGCATTCGGCTGAAGAAGCATTAAACGCAGCCAAAGAAAACGAAGAAATAATGGTTATCGGCGGCGGGCAGGTTTTCAAAGAATTTCTTCCGATGGCAGACAGGATGTACCTTACATTCATAGACGAAGATTTTGAAGGCGATTCTTATTTTCCGGAATACGATAAAGAAGAGTGGAAAGAAGCAAAAGGGGAAGAGCATCAAAATGAAAAATATAAATTTGCTTTTGTTGATTTGGAGAGAATTCAATAATCTGTTCTTTTTATTGATTCGGAAAGGGGCATTTTTTCAGCGCCGCCTTTTTTCTTAAACTCAACATTCATCTTGCTCAGCAAAGGCACTGCCATATTCCCGATTGCAAGCGCAAGCAATAAGCCTTGCGTTGTTGCCCTTAGCAGTATTGTCAAGGCTATTGCCACAGCAACTCCATAAACGACCCTGTTTTTGCCCGGGTTGGTTTTCGGCTCAATTAGCATGAACATTGCAAAAAAGTACAGGATTCCGCCGTTTGCAACAGAATAGAATGCCTCTGCCAATGGCGACGGGTGCATTGGGCATTCCATGCGCATCATGCCGCATCTTGCCGGCTGGGAAACATCAAGAAGAAGGCTTATCGCAAAATATGCCAGCAAAAAGCTGAGCACCAAGTCAAATCTTTTTAATTTCCATGCTATGAATGCGCCAAAAACCAAAACTAAAATTAGGGGGGAAGCAATCCACCAAGATTCAAAAGCAGTGATTCCAAACAACGGCAATGCAGTTATCGAGATCAGCACTCCGAAATTTGCAGGGTTGAATATGTGCTTTTGCTGAAACTTGATTAAATGCTTTGACAGTATTGCGATTGCCCCTGCAATAGCATAAACATGCCATTGAAGATTCTGGGTCAATAATCCTCCGATGAACAATCCGGAGATTAAGGCACTCTGCGGAAACTCAAATGCTTTGAATTTAAAATAAGTTATAGCAAAATCCAGCGTTGTTGTTGTGGCTACTGCAATCAAAACAGGCAGCAAAGCCCTAATGCCAAAGCCATAGAAAAATGCGCTGACAAGATGCAAAACAACCAAAAAAACAGTCATATACTGGTAGACTGTGAACCGGTTAAGAATTGGCTTTATATCCATTATCCCCGCCTTTTTGCTGTTCTTCTGCTGCCGCCTGTTTTGTATTTTGAATAATTTCCCTTTGCCTTCTGGCTTGCTTTCTGCTCCGGAAAGACTTCATAAACTGCGCTTTCGTCAAAGCCGCAGCTGCTGCATTTAACAACCTTTATACCAAGATATCTTATTAGTTTAGCATTATCAGAACCGCACTTCGGGCATTTTGGCATTTAGAATTAAAGGAATACAAAGTTTAAATTATTTTCTCTCCGGTTTCCTTGTTTGTGATGTGAATGACATTGACAGGGCAGGAATCAGCAGCTTCCTTGTTTTCCTTGAAATTCTTTTCCTCGATGTCAAGCTCCTCCCATTCATCGTCTCTTTTTTTGCACCCAACAATGTCGGATTTGCCGTCTTCGTGCATTGTCCAGAAATCAGGGGCGACAGCAGCGCATGCAGCACATCCTATGCAGTTCGGCCTATCGTGCTCTACCTTGAATTTTTTTGCGCTTTCCTGCATAGTTTGCATTTCTTCAGTCATTTTTTAAAGTTAACAATTGTTAAGTATATAAAAGTTTTGGTATGGCATAGTTTAATACGGGTTATATTTAAGCTTTTTTGCATTTATAAGTTTACAAGATACACTCCGATTAAGATTAAAATTACAGCGGCAGATTTAGCAAAAAGCGATTTTTTGCTTATATCTTCCTTTATTATGCCCGGCAGGAAAATTGAAAAGCCCAAGGCAATGATGAAAACAAACACCGGCCACACTGCATTGCTCAACGCTGTAACCAATGATATGGGGCCTTTTGTTATGGCATAGCCAAGCAGTATGAATGCCGAGAAATCAATGGCCATCTTGAACAAAAGCAGCTTTTTTGCATTATTCCCTGCAGATTTGAATGTTTTAACAAAATCATTCCTGACAGAAGGGAGCAGCAGGACAAAAACTGCGCTGAAGCTTGCCAGCCTGAGCCACAGGAATGCGCTCCAAAAGCTTGTTACGCTGAATACGTGCTTTGAAGCTACAAGCGCAACAGCGATCAAAAATGTCGAAATTATCATCAATGAAACTGCCCTGCTTAGCCTGAAAGCTTTTCCTGACGGCTTGTAGGAAACAATTAAGCCGGCCATAATCCACATAAGAAAGCCTGCCAAATGGCTTCTTGTCAAAGATTCTCCCAAAAATAAAAATGAGATTCCCAAAGTGAATATTGGAGTAAGCTGGTTAAGCACTATGATTTTTGAGATTTCCTCATATTCCACAGCCTTGTAATAAAAGGCGATTCCTGCGCTGAAGAATATGCCGTAAGCCATCACAATCAGGAAATCGGCTGGTCTTAGCGCTTCAAGGCCGGCAAAAGGCAATAAGAACAGCATAAATACATTCATGAACCCGTTCAGGACAATGTAGACAAGGGGGTTTTGTATGTAGCCTTTTGAAATCACAATCTTGTCTATGATGGAAGTTGCAGACCAAACGGCGTAAGCCATCAGCACAAAATAAATCCAGCCTTCCATCTTAAAACACCAGGTTAATCATCCATGCAAACAAAACTGCAATTGGAGTTGCAGTCGCCAGATAAGCCAATGCGCACCTCTTTCCGAATTTGCCGTAAATCATCGAAATCTCTGTTATGTCTGTTGTCACCCCCACCATAAGTATGACAAAAACCACTCCAAGCGAAGCTCCAAGCAAATAAAGCTGGCCTCCCACGACAGCAAGCCCTTCTGAAGCCAATTCCAGTACTGCTGCGGCTGGAACTGCCGTAATGACCGGCAGGAATTTGCCTCCGTTGCCCAAGTATTTGATTACAAAATCAGATGGCAAAAATGCCTTCAGGGCAGCTGCAATCAGCAGCCCGATGAGTATATATCTTCCAATTTCCCTGAAAATCTGCCATGCATTTTTTGGAGTGCAATAAACTATCCTTCTGCTTAACTTCTCATTGTCATGGGCCATTCTCATCTTTTCGGCATCTACACATTCAACGCACAAATTTTCCTCTATTTTTTTATGCCTTTTTGGGATTCCGGTTTCTATCAATCCCTTATTCTCAAGCTTTGACAGCATTAATCCTGAAATGAATGCAGCGAGCAGAGAAAAAATAAGCAGGATTATTGTGTTTTTCATTCCTATAAATCCTGAGATAAGGAAAACATGCAGAAGGCCTCCCCACGGGGCAGCCAATAAAAATGTCAGGGCAGATGCTGTTGAAGCCCCCCTTTCCCTTAATGTTGAAGCTATCGGAATTGCGCCGCAGGAGCATACAGATATGAAAAGCCCGGAAATTGTAGCCCTTAGCAATGACTTCCAGTCGTTGCCGCCAAAGTACTTAAGCAGTTTTTTGGTTGAGACAAATTCCTGTATTAAAGCTGAAATAACCAAGCCGAGCAAGAAAAATGGGAGCAGGGTGATGGATAATCCGTATAATGAGCTGAAATAAGCTGTCAATAAGTTCTCCAATGGCATTCAGGCAAAAGAATTAATGGTGTTTTTAAAGATTTGTTTTTACGCCCACACAGCCAAAATGCCGCCCATCAATACCAATGCAGCCAAGTAATGCAGCGTGTTTATCACATATAATTTTACAGGCTTTCCTTCCCACAGCACAGTGCCGAACTGCACTGTTGCTACGAACCCGAGCCACAGCCAGGTGCCTGCAATCGCCCCGTCAACAAAAGTTGCTGCCCGAGTATAATCAACAAAATGCGCTAAAACATAAGACATGATTAATGTTGAGGCAAAGCCGCCAACCATGGACTGGACAGGAGTCATCTTCATCTCCTTCATGCTCTTGTCGGTAATGCCCATCAGCTTTTTCCACTGGCTGCCAAACAGCGGGCCGTACCATAAGAATCCAAGAGCCATAGATGCAGCTGCAGCAGCCAAAACTGCAAGATAATTCACATTGACAACAGGTGCCATATAATTGATTTGGAATTTGATTTATTTAAATATTGCGGTTTGCGGCAAAGCCCTGTGTTTAAATTTTTTCAATGCTTAAACAACCTTATTCCAGTAACAACCATTGCAATATTATTTTCGTCTGCAGCCTGGATTACTTCATTGTCTCTTATCGAGCCGCCAGGGTGTATTATCGCCGCCACTCCGCCTTTTGCAGCCTCGTCAACTCCGTCCCTGAATGGAAAGAAAGCATCGGAGCTCATAACCGAGCCTTGGCTTTTTCCTTCCGATTTCATTACAGCAAGCTTGACGGCATCCACCCTTGACATCTGGCCTGCTCCGATACCGACTGTCACATTGCCTTTTGCCAAAACAATTGAATTTGACTTGACATGCTTGTTTACCTTCCATGCAAATACCATCGCATTAGTCTCCTCTTTTGTCGGCTTTCTTTTTGATACGACCTTCAGGCTTTTTCTGCTTATGCCGTGCTGCTGCCTTGTCTGCATTAGCATACCGCCTGCAACTCTTCTCATGTCAAAGCTTTTGTAATCTCGTATTATGCGGCCAGTTTCCATCAGCCTGAGGTTTTTCTTTTCCTTCAAAATTCCAAGCGCTTCTTTGTCAAATTTGGGGCAGATGATAAGCTCGACAAATAATGCCTTCATCATTTTTGCAATTTCCGCATTGCAGTTCCTGTTAAGCGCAACAACTCCGCCAAATGCCGATTTTGAGTCTGTTTCATAGGCTTTCTTGTAGGCATCCTCTATTTTTGGTGCCGATGCGACACCGCTTGGGTTGGTGTGCTTGATGACTGCAGATGTAGGCTCGTCAAATTCCTTGACAAGCTCGAATGCGTCGTTCGCATCAAGGATGTTGTTGTAAGACAGTTCTTTTCCCTGAAGCTGTGCCGCATTGCTCACGCAGGTTTCCGGCACTAAAAAAGATTTGTAAAAGGCTGCTTTCTGGTCCGGATTCTCCCCATATCGCAAGTCCTGTATTTTCTTGAAAGTAAAATTGTATATGCCGGGAAAATTCTGCCCCTGAAATTCATTTGAAAAATACCTGCCTATAATCACGTCATATCTTGCAACTTCCAAAAATGCCTTTGCAGCCAATTCTTTTCTGAATTTTTCATCAATTTTTCTGCCTTTGATTTTTTCAATTACGTTTCCATAGTCATTGGGGTCTGTCACAATCAAGACATTCCTGAAATTTTTTGCTGCAGCCCTCACCAGGGAGGGGCCGCCTATGTCTATTTTTTCAATGATTTCCTTAAGCTTTGCGCCTTTCATGTAGGCTTCTTCGAAAGGGTAAAAGTTCACAACAACCATGTCAATTGGCTCAATTCCTGATTGTTTAAGCTCTTTAATGTGTTTGCCGTTTTTTCTATCGGCGAGAATTCCTGCAAAAATGTTCGGGTGCAATGACTTGACCCTGCCGTCAAGCATTTCTGGAAATTTGGTTATTTCTGAAACCAGCGCGGCCTTGATTTTGCCATGCTGCAATAATTTTGCTGTTTTGCCTGTCGAGATTATTTTGATTCCCAGTCTTGACAATTCTCTTGCAAAGCTTTCAATTCCCCCCTTGTCAGAAACCGATATAATTGCTGTTTTAATCATTTTTAATATTTTCCGCGATTGCTTTGGATGTTTTCGCCAGCTTGTCCATGCTTTTCTTATGCAGCTTTCTGGTGTAATGGTACCCTTTTTTAGGCAGTTTTTTTGTGTATTCATAAGTGTCTTTGGCGGTTTTTTTGACATGGTGGTGTATTCTTTGATGCATAAGCTTCACCGTCTCCCAGCCTACCATAAAAATGCCGATAAAAAGCAGAACCCAGCTAAACGCCCAAATTGAAAGCCCGGTTATTAATCCTATCGGCTCATAAAATTTTGCAATAGATATTATCTTTCCATAAAATCCGATTATTATGCTTAACAA
The DNA here is from genome assembly GCA_016188245.1 of Candidatus Woesearchaeota archaeon. Taxonomy (GTDB): domain Archaea; phylum Nanobdellota; class Nanobdellia; order Woesearchaeales; family GW2011-AR4. The sequence goes on from JACPIE010000013.1 coordinate 29,219, forward strand.
AACAAGTATAAACCCTGTCAAGAGCTTCCTGTCTTTCCACAATTCCTTTGACAGTTTTGCATAAGTCATTTTATTATCACTTTGCTGCCCTTGACTTTTATTTTTCCCTTTTCAAACAGGTTTATCGCCTTGACAATTATGTCCTGCTCCGCTTTCTGGACTTTTGCCTTCAATGAGCCGGCAGTCTCGTTTTTTTCTATCCTGACTTCCTTTTGCAGTATTATTGGGCCTGTGTCTGCCCCTTCATCAACAAAGTGAAGCGTTGCTCCTGTTGTTTTTTCATTGTTTTTTAGCACTTCCGCATGAACATCAATGTCCATTCCGCCTGCATACTCGGGCAACAGGCTCGGATGGATGTTTATTATCCTGTTCCGGTACTTGTTTACGAACCAAGGGCTTAGGAATCTCATGTAGCCTATCAGTAATGTTAGATCAACTTTGTTTTCATCAAGAATTCCTGCAATCTCCTTGTCATATCCTTCTCTGGTTTTGCCTTTTGGCTCAAGAAAAACGGCATTTATGCCATGGTTTTTTGCCCTTTCAAGGGCATAGGCATCTTTTTTGTTGCTTATGACAACTGAAATAAAGGCATTTAGCTTTTTGGAGATTATAGCATCAATTATGGCCTGCAAATCTGTGCCTTTTGTAGATGCTAAAATTCCTAAACGAAGCATTCAGTACCCCCATTAAAAAATGCAATAAATCGTTGTATTTAAAGCTTTAGGTTTTAAAATTAAGTTGTTTGCCATATGGAAATTAATTTGGAGCGGAGGGAATTTTATTATTCGCTGCGCCCGCTCATCCAAAAGTAAACGTATAAATCTTGAACCCTTTTCCGAAAACATCCATCTGGATAATTTTTTCATCATAGTCCTTGCCGGAAACAATGTTGTAAAGCCTGAATTCTCCGGCTTTTGACATGCTCTTGTTTCCTTCAATTGCAATGTCCATCCCCTCATTTTCTTTGTCCAAATATTGGTTGTTCAGGAACACAAATATGGTTGAGTTGCTTTCAGAGCCTGCCACAATGTTCACATCTTTTGCCTTAAAAATAAGAAGGATGGAGCCGTCATCGCTTATGAGTTCCATATTGTCAGCATTGTATTTCCACGCCCCGTCAAGATAAGCAAAATTCCTGAAAGGCCTTGCGGGAAATTTGAAATCAACAATTTCATTTGGCTTTAAGCCCTGGTAGCCCAGATTGCCCCTGTCGAATTGGTAGCCAAAGTAGAGCTCCGGAGTCCCGATATCTTGTGGGCTTAAATTCATCATGCCGCTTGGATGCGTCATATCCACATCAATTCTGCCTTTTTGGTTTAGCCTCCCCATCCTTTCGTGCAGCAGAGTCTGTATCATTTTTTCAGTTTCCTCATAATTGCCTTCTCCGATATGGTCATATCTGATGTAGCCGTCTATGTCAATCAGGTACTTGTGCGGCCAATACCTGTTTTGGTAAAGGTTCCATGTGACATAATTGTTGTCCTGGGCGACTGCATACTTCAGCTTGTAGTCATTGACTGCTTTCAGGACATTTTCGTATTTTTTCTCAAATCCGAATTCAGGGGTATGGACTCCCACAATTGTCAGCCCTTTGTCACTGTACTTCTTGTCCCAGTCTTTCAGGTAAGGCAGAGTCCTGATGCAGTTGATGCAGGTGTAAGTCCAGAAGTCTACCAGCACAACTTTTCCCCTTAGTTGCGCGATGTTCAGTGGCTCGGAATTTATCCATCGGTCTATGCCTGCAAAATCAGGCGCTCTTGGGTATTTTGATTCATTTTCAGGCTGGTCCGGAATTTTGCCTGTTTTTGGCTTTTGGGATTCTATATAGAGGATGGATGCAATTACAAATATTACAACAATCAGTGCCAAAAATGGCCTTTGGATAAAATTTGGGGACTTCATGACAGGAAGGATGCTGCAAAAAACCAGTTTGCAACTATGTTAAGCTTGTTCGTGAATACAAGTATTCCCAATATCAATAATAGGATTCCCACTATGATATTAAAATATTTCAGCACAGTGGCCGATTTGCTGATTAAGCTTGCTGCCTGTGTCGTGAACAATCCTACAATCAGGAAAGGAATGCCGAGGCCAAGCGCGTAAGACATCAGCAGGACAAATCCAAAAGCAGGCTTTGCCACAACCAGGGCAAGCACGCTGCCGAGAATGGCGCTGACGCATGGCGTCCATCCAACTGCAAAAGCCGCGCCAAACACGAAAGAGGTTACGTAAGTTACGCTGAATTTTTTTTTGACGGCAAACTTGTGCTCCCTTTCAAGAAAGCTTATTTTTATCAATCCAAGGATGTACATTGCAAACAAAATTATTATTATTCCCCCTGCCCTTGAAAGCCATGTCTGGACATTGTAAGACACTCTTTCCAGCACCGTGTTCAGCAGCACTCCCAATAATGCAAATATGACTGAAAAGCCAAGAACGAATGCCACGCTGTTCAAAAATACCTTTAATCTTGCATTCTGCTGCCCGGTGCTTGTGCCTGACAGGTAAGCCAAAAATCCCGGTATCAAAGGCAAAACGCAGGGGCTGGCAAAAGAAACAATGCCTGCAATAAAAGCGACTACAATTGTTGGCTCGACCATTTTTGATTTTTATTGATTTGGCTGTTATAACCTAAATCTTGCTTAATTCTTCCAGATATCTTTGCTTGTCCCACGAGTCCGGCCATTTGCCTATTCTCTGGCCGTCTTTTAATATTATTTTTGTATGCTGATAGCTTACTCCGAATTCTTTTGCCAAAGCCTCTTCGTCAGCATCAGTATCTGAATCACGGAAATTTACCCTGAATCCAATCAACTCCTGCTCATTAATTTCGTTGAAAGCCGCCAAAGTTTCCGGCTGCTCTTTTTTGCATGTAGGGCACCAGCTTGCATAAAAATAAAGCAAGATTTTCTTTTTCTCCTTCAGTGCTTTGTCGTAGTCAGCTTTGTTGAAATCTAGGTATTTTGTTGCGCCAGTACCTGCCAAAACTTTTCCTGTATATATTTTTTCCATAATTGTATCTTCTTTTTGCATCATGGCGTTGTCTTTTTCCATTATTGCATCTTCCTTATCCATTGCATCCGATGGTGCTTGTGCACATCCAAATACAGCAATACCTAAAATAAGCAATAAAACCACCATATGATTAATTTTCATTTTTCCACCTCATTCCCATGTTATTTTCAGCAAAATTAAAAATCCAACGGTTTGCAGAAGCGTCAAAATAAAAACATGAACTTCGACTTCCGGGCTGTAGTAATCCATCATGGTCAGGTAATAGTAAAGAGAAATAAGGCCTTGTACAAGAAACAGCAGCGCAAAAATAAACAATCCTATTGTGAATCTTGATTTTATTTTCCTGAGATTTTTGATGTAAATGTGCAAAAGCATTCCCAAAGCCGACACAGAGACGACAGCCAGGATAGTTGTCAGATTCATCAGCATTGCCATAATATTAAGCAAAGAATCTCTTATTTAATTACTTTTTCCCAAATTGCGCCCAAATCTCTTCAAAAAGCTTGTAGTTAAGTTTCATGTCTTCTGACAAAAAGTATACCGCCCCATAGCCGCCTTTGTTTATTGGGGTTATCACATTGTTTTTCTCAAGAACTTCAAGATGGTGCCTCACAGTCTTATAATCCAGCTTGAGAATTTCAGCGATTTTATTTGCATTTGACGGCTTTTTCTTAAGCAAATCAATTATTTTGCCTCTTGTCTCGCCTCCTTTCGTACCTGCTATCAGATACCACAACAGGTTTTTCATTGAGAAATGAGATTTTTAGGGATTTTTATAGTTTTGTATAGGGCTAGCCGATTGCCTTAACCCTAGAACTCCCTATTCTTCGGTACAAATATAGTATCAATCCCAGATAAGAAGCCCATGCAGCCACTTCCAGCAGGCTCGGGTTTCCATTGTAGCCGAACAGTCCTTTCAGGAAGCTTCCTAAAATTCCTTTTTCATTCAAAATGTGGTTGATATCAAACAAAGGGGATATAATGCCGCTTACAGCTCCAGCTTCCTCAAACTCATGTATTCCGTGCGCCACTAATCCGGCTGCAAACAGTATAAGCAGGATGCTGCTGACACTGAATAGTTTTTTCAGATCAATCTTTTTTGTGCTTACAAAGAAAAGGTAGCCGACAACTATGGCTGCCAGGATGCCGAGCGTGCCTCCGACAAAATTGATGCCGCTTGCATAATTTATTGCATTCAAAAATATGACAGTTTCAACTCCTTCCCTGATTACAGCTATGAATATAAGCGTAAAGATTCCTATATGTGAAAATAATGGCTGCGCGCTCATAAGATGCTTCCCGACCTTGCCTTCAATCTCTTTTGAGATGTGCCTTTGCTGCATCATCCAGAGTATCATGGTCGTGAGCAAAACAGCTCCAATAAGCATTGTTATCCCTTCAAAAATCTGCTCCGTCTTTCCCTCAAACTCTCCTGCAAAAAACGTGAATGCCAAAGCTGCAATTATGCTTGCTAGGATTCCAGCGCCTATGCCATAATACACAGTTTTCTTATAGCTTTGGTTGTTTGTCCTGTTAAGGTAAGCCAGCACAATTCCTACAACTAAGCTTGCTTCCAAAGTTTCCCTTGAAGTTACCAAAAAAGACTCAATCATCGTTTAACCAATCAAAACTTAACAATTGTTAATTGGAGCAGTTGCTTGTATTTAAAGCTTTCTGGGCGGTTTCCTAATAGTGTTTTGATAAGTGCGAAATTCGTCATTTTAACTATGAGAATCAGCTAAAGGCTGCCTTTGAGGGTATCTTTTATTATAGCAGGGCATATCCTTGTAACTCCGTCAAGCCCTTTAAGCTTGTCAGAAAAAGACCTTAGATCATCATCGTTCTTTGCCCAAACCTCAATCATGAACATATGGTCGCCGGCTGTTGATGCCGCATATTTTATGCCGTCGAACTCTGCCAGTCTTTTTGCCACGTCAAGATATTTCTCCGGCACGACATCCACTCCTATCAGGGCAATGTTTGAAATGCCTACCTTGCCTGCATCGATTTCCAGGGAATATTTCCTGATAATTCCGTTCTTTTCAAGATTTGAGACTCGCTTCCTTATCGTTGATTCGGAAACCTTCAGTTTTCTCGCTATCTCCATGAAAGGAGTTCTGGAATTCCCTGAAAGGAAATCTATTATTTTTAAGTCAAGTTTATCCATAAATCACCAAATAAGCAATCAAGCCCCCTGCTTGAACAAAACATATCTTTTGTCTGTGTTTATATAATCTGATTTTGATTTAGAATCAAGCCTGTCCAATAAGGTGTTCAGGCCGACATAAGATGCTGTTATGCCTCCTGCAAACAGCAGCCTTTCATAAATTACAATGGGTATCAGCGCAATCCAGGCGGCAGGAGTCATCGGAACAATATAGTTCCACATGGCACCGCCAACTGCATGGGCTGTGAATGTTGCGCCCAAGCTTTTGAGGAAAGCCTTCTCGCTGTATTTTTTAGGAAGCAGCTTTATCACAATCGGTATTGTCCAGAACAGTGAAAAAAACCAGACTTGCCTTCCAACCGGATGCGCTATAAACAGCAGTATTGCTGCGACAGGCACCAAAAAGCTGAGCTTGTCTTTTTTGGCGCCAAAATACCATGCTGCGAAAAGCATCGGAAGCAATCTGAGCGCAGTTATCCAATCAAATGAGGCATTTGTGTAAAGTTTGCTTGCGACTTCTGCAATCAAGACTGACAGCACTCCGACAGCAGGCCCAAGAAAAGCCCCGGCCACAGGCCCGAAAAACTGAAACAGCGTAAAAAATTGGTTGTCAGCGCCAATCAGCCTTGAGAAATTTATCCTGTCGCCTGTAAAAACCAGGATGCTGAATATGAGCAAAAACAGCAAGCCTTTTGTTGTGATTAATTTATTCAGCCTCATTATACTTACCATTGCAAAGCAAAATAGTTTAATTTAAATAGTTTTCTGATTTTGCATGTGAAGATGCTGCACGGAAAAGTTGCCCTTGTTACGGGAAGCTCAAAAAGAATCGGAAAGGAGATGGCCATAGCCCTGGCCAGGAACGGCGCTTGTGTTGCGGTTCACTGCAATAAAAGCCGAAAGGAAGCGGAAGCTGTAAGGAAAAAGATAGAATCTTTCGGGAATCCATCAATGGTTGTTAAAGCAGATTTAAGGAGCCTGAAGGAAACGAAGGCAATGTTCAGGGCCATAATAAAAAAATTCAAAAAAATAGACATTCTGATAAATAATGTCGGAAATTTCATATTCAAGGATATTGATGGGTATTCGCCGGAAGAATGGCATTATCTCATAGACACCACACTGAACACAACTTACCATTGCTGCAAATGCGCTTTGCCGTATATGAGGGGGCAAAAATTCGGCAGGATAATAAATATAGCCGATTCATTGGCTGACAGGATCCAGGCATCTCCAAAATTAACCCCGTATATGATTGGCAAGACCGGCGTGCTTATCCTGACGCAAACTTTGGCCGTTACAGAAGCAAGGCATAACATAAACGTCAATGCAGTGTCTCCTGGCGTCATGGAAAACAGCATTGTCAAGCCTGCTGACAAAGTTCCAAAAGGAAGGTACGGGAGTTATGATGATATAGTAAACGCTGTGCTGTTTTTGCTTGACGAGAAATCAGATTACATAACCGGCGCGAATATAAAGGTAAATGGCGGCTGGCGTCTATAAACAAGAATTTACTTCAAATCCGTTAATTCCTTGTAAAGTTCCTTTATTTTCCTGTTTAAAACAGGATGCACAAAATAAGGAGCAATCTCCTTTAAAGGCTCTAACACAAACAATCTTTCATGCAGCCTGGGATGAGGTATGATTAAATTTTTTTCATTGATGAATAGGTTGTCATAAAACAATATATCCATGTCAATTATCCTTGGGCCATTTTTTATTTTCTTGATCCTTCCCATTTTTTTCTCAATTGACTGCAGAAATTCAAGCAATTCAAGCGGCTCAAGTTTTGTCTCAATTTCAATTGCGCAGTTCAAAAACCAATCCTGCTCCCTGTACCCAACAGGCTCTGTCTCATACAATGAAGATTTTTTTAAAATTTTGCATTTTTCTTTTATCAAATCAACTGCTTTTCTGATATTTTCTTCCTTATGTCCAATATTCGAGCCTATGCCAACAAAAACATCAGTCATTTTTCTCTCTTGTCATTTCAACAGCAGCATATCTCATATTTGGAATCTTTTTTTTAACTTTTACAATTATTTTCTTGGCATTGAATTTGTCCAAAATGCTTTCTGCAATTTTATTTGCAAGCGCCTCAACCAGATTGTATTCCTTTTTCTCCGCAATGCTTTTCATCAAGCTGAAAACATCAGAATAGTTTATTGTGTACCTTATATCGTCACTATTGGCTGCTTTCTTAGTATCCAAGAATAATTCAGCATCAACAAAAATTTTCTGCTTCTTGCTCCTTTCCTTAGAGGAAACTCCAATATTGCAAAACAAAGCCGCATCCTTTATTATTATCTTGTCCATCATGCGCTCCTTACAGCATAAGCTATCTGCACTGCTCTCTTGCATTGCCTCACATCATGCACCCTTACAATATTTGCGCCATTCATGACCGCAATTGCAACAGAAGCCAAAGTCCCCTCAAGCCTCTCATCTACATTTAGCCCTGTAACACTCCCTATAAAAGATTTCCTTGAAGGGCCGACTAAAACAGGGCATTTTAATTCTTTAAATTCTTCCAATCTCTTCAATATTTGCAGGTTGTGCTCTGTCGTCTTTCCAAACCCGATTCCGGGATCAACAATAACATCATCAATCCCTTCTTTTTTAGCTTTTAAAATTCTCTCCTTTAAAAATTCCTTAATTTCATTTACAACATCTCTGTAGGCTGGGTTTTGCTGCATATTTTTTGGCTTGCCTTTCATGTGCATGATGACAATTGGCACTTTCAATTCAGACGCCAAGTTAATCATCTCCTGATTTCCAAGCCCGGTTATGTCATTGATAATATGCGCTCCCAGCTCAATGCATTTTCTTGCCACAAATGGCTTGTAAGTGTCAACAGATATTGGAACACCAAGGCCAATAATTTTTTTGATTATCGGCTCAGTCCTTGCAAGCTCATCTTCATCTGATATTGGCTCGGAGCCCGGCCTTGTGCTTTCCCCACCAACATCTATCATGTCTGCGCCTTCCTCAACCATTTGTGCAGCATACTTTACTGCCTTGTCAACATCAACAAACAATCCTCCATCAGAAAAGGAGTCAGGGGTTATATTCAGGACTCCCATTACAAGAGTCCTGTCAAAATTCAGCAAGTGATTCCCGCATTTTATTGCCTTTAACATAGAAAACCTATTTTATGAGCTTCAAAAATTCTTCCCTTGTCTTGATATCGTCCCTGAACAAGCCTCTTACAGCAGATGTCACAATCTCTGCAGGCAGCTTAAGCCCTCTCATCTCAATGCACAGATGCCTTGCCTCAATCACAACTCCAACACCTTTTGGCTCAAGATGCTTCATGATGCTGTTTGCTATCTCTGTTGTCAGCCTTTCTTGCAGCTGCAGCTTCCTGCTCAATACATCAATTATCTCCACCAGCTTGCTCACCCCAACTATCCTGTTTTTCTTTGGGATGTAAGCAACATGGCATTTCCCGAAAAAAGGCACAAGATGGTGCTCGCACATTGAATAAAAAGGGACATCCTTCACAAGCACCATTTCATCATGTTTCAGCTCATGAGTCACTTTAAGGATATCCTTGACATCCTTTCCTTTCCCAGAAAGGATATCTTCCATCATCTCTGCAAATCTTTCAGGAGTATTCTTTAACTCAGGCTTGTTTGGGTTTTCGCCTATTGCTTTGATTATTTCAGAAACAGCCTTCTTGATTTTTTCCTTATCCATTTTACCCCAACAAGTAATGGATAAAAATTTCCCTTTAATAATATTTGTATTAAAAATAATAAAAAAGAAATAGCTAGCAGTATTTCCTATAGACACCATCGAGCATGTTCCACATAGCTTTCATTGATTTATTCAAGGATTTTCTCACTTTTGCCTGCTGCTCTTTTGTCCTTGCATGCTTTGCAATCATCTTCTTCCATGTCTTCTGGTGCTCAATGTCAACCTTGCTGTGCACCTTGAAAAATTCAAGCGCTCTCGCATCTTTCATTCCATAGTGTTTTTTCAGGCCATCCATTTTCAGCTTTGCTATCTCTGAAATCTGCGATTCATATCCCAATAATGCTGCAGCCCCCTCCAAAAAATCGTTTGAGGAAAGCTTCTGCATTTCTTTTAGCATCTTTTTTGTCTCAGGCAGCATCTTTGCATCCATCTCGTTTCTTTTCAGTCCAAGCCCATCTGCAAACCTAAGCCAAAGCTCTGAATGCGGAAGCTTTGGATTTTCCTCTTCATTGAGATTTTCAAGTATCGTAAGCCTTTCTTCCTCGTAAGGCGTATTGGAGTGAACCCTGCTCACAAGCCTTGGGAATTCTGCTACAAATTTGTAGTATTGCTGGGCATATCCCCTCAAAGCGTCCATGCTTACTTTGCCCTCATTCCACAATTGATAGAATTTATGCTTTGAAAGATGTCTTTCCTTTATGTCCTTCTCAAGCAATTTTATTATGTTTTTTGCCATAATACTACCTTTTGCCGCTTATAAACTTTATATTTATAATTTTCTATCAGAAATTTTCAGCCAAGTAAACAGCGTATGTTTTGCCTTTTGCCTCTCGTTTGACAAGGTTCTTCCTTTCAAAGCCTGTCAAGATCTGGCTGACTTTTGCCTTTGACAGGTCTGTCCTGTATTTAAGTGTTGACTGGGTGATGCCGTCCTGCTCCCTGATTGCCTTAAGCACTTTCTTTTCATTGTCGTCCAATGCCTTTAAAACTAAATCAAACTTGTCCCCCTCAAGTTTCATGTTCTTTTCTTCTTCCAGCCTTTTCATGATTGCTTCCTCGCTTGTGCTGAAGAACAGTAAGTAAACGCCCAGCGCGCCTATGAATGATATCAATCCGACTGCAACGTGGCTTAATCCAACCAATGACTCGACCCTTTGGCATTCATTTGTAGGGTAGCACTGCAGAGCAGCTGTCTGTTTGCCAAGAATCCCCATAAAGCCGAATGCAAGTATGCTTGCCAGTACGCTGAAAGACAAAATCACGAATCCGAGCTTCTTGTTTTCCATTTTATTGTATTTGAAAGATATATACTTTAAAGTATATAAAGTTATTGTGATTTGATGTCCTAGGAAATTGCTATCGAGAAAGTTTAAATTATTGCTTAAGGCGATTCTACCCTATCATCTGTTCTTGGAGATTGCATTTCAATGCTCGATGATTTGACTTTATCTTTTTTTTCTTCTGCTATTCTCCTTTTTTCTGCTGCCCTTTCCGCTTGTTTTGCTCTTCTGGCACTTTCTTGTTCTAATCTTCTTTCCTTATGCTCTTTCATTTCCGAATCATTGATATCTTTTCTTAATTGAGCCGCAGCTTCATGCGATTCAGGTGTGGACAAGTTATCCAATGTCTTTGCTGCGTACTCGGCAGCTTTTAAATCACCTAACTTGACAAGCATTGTTCCATTATTTTTCACGCGTCTTGAATATTGCAGCAATAAACCATCAACTATGAATTCTGAGTGCCTTCCGTCAGTTGTGACAGTTCTAAAAATATATCCATGCTCTAATCCGCCATGTCGATTATTTGTAATATGGTACAACATCTCATCTATGCCTCCTTGTATTTCCCCTTGAGGCAAATAAAGGAAGCCCATCACACGAACTGAGTATACCCATCCGCCCTTGTGTCGCTCGTATCTTGAATTTTCGTTTGTTATTCCTGGTCTTTCTATGAAAACTTTATGTGCTTTTTGTATAGCATTGTATAATGGAAGCTGTTCAAAATTAACTGCTGCTGATGTTGCTCCTTCTGAACTGGAATACATCTTCCCTTGATTTGATTGTTCATAGCCAATTTTTGGTTCTAATTCTTTTGGTAATCGATTGTCGGCTTTTCCAGTTGTTGAAGGTGGATTATTGGCCAATCCAGATAGGTTTGTAGATATACCATTATGTTCATTATTTGCAGATGCAATTCGTACTTCTAAAACAGAATCTGGATTTGTTCCTTTAGTATCTGGCTCATGCCCTAATTCAGATGGAAATACCGCAAGCAATGGGTCCAATTGAGGTACTGGATATTGAAAGGCAGCTGTTTTTGGTTTCGATATTTTTTTTTGCAAAGTGCTTTTTACGGATTGGGTATTTTTCCTATTTGGTGATTGTGGGGCACCTCCATTAGTCTCTGAATAAACTGGTCTAGAAGTGGCAGTATATGTGGTTTTCCCGTCATTGCCTTGTGGAGGGTATCCGTTAAAATTAGCCGCTGCTGGACTGATATATGCAAAAAAAACACCTGCTACAGCTACTCCTGCCGCCCATTTTGTCAATCTGCTTCCTGCCAAATAAGAAATAACTCCTGTACGACTAGGTTTTGCATGGGAATCTTGGGCATTTGGTCCGCTATATTTTGGACGTTTTGATATTGGCACTACATTGCTTGGAACACTTGCTTGTGCGTTTTGACCATAGCTCGGCTTTAATCCTCGGTATGCCTCTCCATTTTCGTCTTTAACGCCGGGTTGAAATTTTTGGCCAAATCCTGCTTTACGCGCATCAACATACTGGCGCATTAATTGGAATGCTTGCTCATTTAATGCCTCTCCCCGTGGATTTATATTAGAATTGGCAAGCATACTTTCCAAGGCTTTTTCATGTGAGCCACTATAAAACTTTCTAACATCATAGCCATGAACAAACTTTCTTGCAAACAAATCAGCTTTGCCATCATCCATGCCCAATGCAGAAGCCAATTTACTTCGCATTTCAAGCGGATTATAGGTTATACCTGCCTCTCCTTTGTTTACCTGTGTTGCCGGTCCGCCGGCTGCTCTGCCAACATAATTGCTTACAAACATAGTATTCATGGAAATAATGCCCCTTTATAAAGTTTACTATTTTCAAGGGGTAACAATATGGAAGATAAGGCGTCTATCATGCCGATTTCAACAATATTCAGAAGTATATCAAAAGCAAATGCCGGAGCATATAAATATCTAACGAAAACAATTTGCAGAGGGTGAGCAGTAAAGATTTAAAAACAGCAGAAAATAACCTCTTGCTCAGATTGAATAATGAAATCCAAAAAAAAGTTTTACATAACTGCGGCAATTCCTTACACAAATTCAGCGCCGCATCTGGGGCATGCCCTTGAAATAATCCAGGCAGACTCGTTTGCGCGCTTTAACAGGCTCCTTGGCAAAGATGTCCGTTTTCAGGTTGGCACAGATGAGCACGGCTTGAAGAACTGGGAAACTGCAAAAAAGCATGGAAAGGAGATTATGGAATTTCTTGATGAGAATGTATCACTTTTCAAGAAGTTGTACAATGGCCTGAACATTTCCTATGATGGCTTCATCAGGACAACAGACAGGAAAAATCATTATCCGGGGGCAATAAAGCTATGGGAAGAGCTTGTAAAAAGCGGAGATATCTATAAAAAAAAGTACAATGGCGTTTACTGCACCGGATGCGAGGCTTTCAAGGCTGAAAGGGAGTTGGAAAGCGGAAAATGCCCAAATCATCCGACGAGGGAGCTCCAGATTATAGAGGAGGAGAACTATTTTTTCAGGCTTTCCAAGTACAGCGGGAAAGTAAGCAAGATAATAGAGTCGGACAAATACAAGGTGGTTCCAAATATAAGAAAGAATGAAATCCTGTCGTTTCTCAAGATAGCAAATGACATCAGTTTTTCAAGGCCGAAGGCTTCCCTGCCATGGGGAATCCCTGTTCCAGATGACGACAGCCACAATATGTATGTATGGTGCGATGCCTTATCGAATTATATAACTGCTATTGGGTATGGCAGGGACGAAAAAAGCTTTAAGCAGTTTTGGCCGGCAGACGTGCATGTCATAGGCAAGGATATCCTGAGGTTTCATGCAGCTTTCTGGCCTGCAATGCTCATATCGGCTAAAATTCCGCTGCCAAAAAAGCTGTTTATCCATGGATTCATATTGTCCAAAGGGACAAAAATGGGAAAATCCACAGGCAATATAATCGAGCCATTTGGGCAAATTGAAAGATACGGGGTTGACCAGTTCAGGTTTTACATCCTTGGGGCAATGCCCCTCGAGAGTGACGGGGAATATTCTGAAGAATTGCTGAAGGAAAGGATAAACAACGAGCTGGCAGGAAATTTTGGAAATTTTTGCTACAGGGTCCTGAATTTTTTGAATAAGAATTTTAATGGGGTTATTGAAGGCATCGACAAAAATGAAAATGTTATAGCCGAATTAAACAGCAGGATAGCCAAAACAAGGGAGCATTATGAAAATTTTAATTTCAGCCTGGCGATAAGCGAAATTCTTATGATCTCCCATATCGGCAATAAGTACTTCCAGGACAATGAGCCGTGGAAATTAATGAAGGATGATAAGAAAAAAACCCATGAGATTTTGGGGCTATGCGCCAATATAGCCAAGAATTTGGCCATTTTGATTGAGCCTGTCATGCCTGATTTTTCTGCAAATCTGCAAAATCAATTAAACGTTAAAAATCTAAGATGGGAAGACATAAATTTTGAATTAAAAAATCACAAGATTGGGAAAGACGAGATTCTGGTCAAAAAGATAGAAAAAAAAGATGAGCAGCCAAAATTTCCGCTTGATTTAAAAGTTGCAAAAATATTGGAAGCCAGGGGGCATCCAAATGCCGACAAGCTTTACGTTCTGGATATTGATTTGGGCAGCGAGAAAAGGCAGCTTGTTGCGGGCATAAAGCCTTATTATTCCCCTGAAGAGCTGAAAAACAAGAAGATAATTGTTGTTGCAAACCTCAAATATGCAAAATTAAGGGGTGTTGAAAGCCAGGGCATGCTTTTAGCAGGAGACGACGGCAATGGCCCGGGCTTGCTGGCTGTTGAGCAAAGCAATCCGGGCGACAAAGTGTATTTTGAAGGCTTTGAAAATAAAACTGAGCAGGCTGCTTACGAGGAATTCGCAAAAATAGGCATGATTGTCAAAAACGGCAGAGTTTATTTTGAGGGCAAGGAGCTCAAGACTGAAAAGGAAATTGTAAAAGTTGAAAGGGCAAAAGACGGGGCAAGGGTCAGGTAGCTTTTAGGGCATTGTCCACTTCCTTTTCGCTATACCCTTCCCGGTAAAGGGCATCTTTTATCTGCTGCAGCGTAAATCCTTTCCCTATATTCTCCCCTATATAACTCTTCAATGAAAGAACCGTCTGGTTTTCTTTTCTCTTTCTGATGAATAAAAATGCCAAGACCGGTATGATTATAGCAAAACCAATTGCAATCCACAACAAATAATTCGGCTTTTCGCCAATCCCGGGTTCTTCATTGAATTCTTTTTTATCCTGAATTTTTGGCGGTATGCCCGATGATTCACTCACATTTTTTTCAGTTTGGCAGTCTGAATCAAGCTTGGGAATGCAATCCGGATCGCAAATTCCTTCTTTAATCTGGTCGCAAAAATCATCTTTTGAGCCTGAACTGCAGTCTTTTGTGCAGCTTTCATGGCTTTCATGCCCTTCGCATTTGCTGTTGCCGCATGTGTCTGCAAACGAGCTTACATCTATGTCCATCACTTTTGAATTCTTAAGATTATACATCTCAATCCTGGCGGCATTTTCGTCATAAGGAATGTAGATCAGGTAGTTCTTATTTTCAGGCATGTTGTAGTGCATTCTTCCAATATCTGAATTTTCAAAAGATACTGTTTTAATCAAAAATCCCGAGGTATCTGTAGATTTAACTGCCCTGTCAATTTCTTTCAGGTTGATGCTATTGAATGAAGCAGAATCTAGAATATTATTTACATTCAAAACGAAGTATTTCTCGGCATCTGCCGCACTGGCGAGCAAAAGCGCCAAAATTATGTGCAAGAACATTCTTTCTTTCATTGTATTGTTGTGTTCAATAATACTTGGGCAAACGCCTTGTTTTTATTTTTGTCAACGGATTTGATTAAAAAATAATTTGTTCCGTTTGCCAGGTTTACAGCAACATTCTCTGCAGTTTCCTCATCAGCTGCATTGTTGAATACAAGTTGGTTATCCAGAAATACAGAGTTGTTTACAGGGTAGTTTATTGCTGAAACGCTGAACGATAAGTTAATGAAACTGGAGTTGTATGTGCCATTTTCCAATGTGTGCACCGTGATTTTTGGAGGCGTTGCAAAAGCGATTATATCGTCTGCAAGCTTTTTTGGAGTTATTGTATAGCTGCAGAAATCCGCAAAAGTTTCATTTAGCTCTTTGCTTGTTATATTCCGGTAGAATAATGCCTGGGGATTCACCCTTATTATCCTGCTGCTTTCCATGATACAATATTCCTCATTGGGGTCCAAAACTATGAGCATGTCCTTCTTATTGCTGTATGCTGGGCAGGAGCTTGATGCAATGCTGGCCAAAGTCGGAATGTTAAAGTAAGAAAGAGACTGCTCAAGCCTGTAAATATTCAATTCCTTATTATTTTTTAAGTTGTCGGCTGAAAACAAAACGTTTAGGAAGTTCTGCACGTCTGTTTCAAATCTTTGGAAGCCGTAATCTTCGTAGTTTTGCGCCGCAAATATCATGCTGTGTTTTTTGCTGCTGTCCCATTCATTAACTATCGGCAGGCATTTGTTGTTTTTTAGCAGGGTTATGCTTTGGGTTTTGTTTATTGATTGTAGTATGCCGCCAGCATAGCTTACCATTATGTCCACATCAAATTTTTTGAACCCCTCAAAATCTTTTATTTTTGAGCTGAGCCAGTTGTTTCCGTATAAATTGTCATTTTTTGAGCCGTCATTATGGGAGCCGTCATCATACAATGCAATCGAGTCAACAGCATTTCCATTGTCTTTTATCTGTGCAATCACTGACGCAACATTTGTCTTGTCATAAAGATAATATTGGATGCTGAAAGATGATTTGTAATAATCGGCATTGGATTTTGAATAGGAAAAGCCCGCTGCCTTGTTTTTTAGGTTATATCTTCTTGCCCCATATGACTTGTCTGTTATGTTCCTGCAGAACACCAGGTTGCTGCAATCCTTATTGATGCTCGTTCCATAGCCGCTGATGCAGTTTCCCTGAAGGTAATTTGTCAGGCAGTACCCTTCTTTGTCTATGCAGCAGCCCACATTGCATTCTTCAAGCTCATTGCATTTTTTCCCTGCAACAAGCCCGCCATAGCATTCCGCCTTGGATGTTTGCCTGCATATGGAAGTGCAGCAGCCTTCGTCATTGCTGGCCGCAAATCCGGTTATTTGCTGTTCTTTGGTTTTTGCAGGGATTAAGTTAAATGCAAAAATCGAAAGCATAAACAATAGCGAAACAAAAATGGAATATGCTTTGACAAGCCTCAATTCTGAATGTTTTTTTAATAGCCCGTCAACATAGCCTTCATCGTAGCCGTGGCTTATTAAAACGTGCCTTATTGCATGCTTCGAATAGCCTTTGGCTGCATGCTCCCCTATGTAGCTCCTCAGCTTTTTATCTATCCTTTTTTTGTTCAGCATTTTTTATTATATTGACCAAGTTCCTTGATTTGCCTATGTACTTGACAACTTTCTGCCTGACCTTGCCGTTAATCCTGACGCTTTTTACAAGGTAGTAATAGCTCCTGTTGTTGATTTTTTTGACGCGTATGTATGCCATAAATTTGTTAGGCACTACTTACATATTTAAATCTTTTGAATTTTTGTTTTTTGATAAATTTAGGCATTATTTATATATAATTTTTAGGCACTACTAAAAAATTATTATTTAAAAGGTATAATCAGATTTATTAGTTTAGGCACTATAAAAACAGGAATATGGTGTTAGACACTACAAAATAAAGTATAAAATAATAAATCTTAACAATTTTTAGGCACTACATTCAGTAGAACTGGGCAGTGCATTCAACGCTGCATGACTGGCACGTGAATTTCTCTATGAAATTGCATTTTTCAACCTGTGCGCATAATGTTACAGGAACGCCGGCCTGCATTGTGCCTCCTTCAGGAATGCATTTTCCTTCGCCGTCAATTGCAACTGTGTCAACTCCCACCTGCCAAGTGCATGTCGGGATAAATCCGACACAATTATCAGGACTTTCTGAGTAAAATGCTTCTGTTGCCGAACCAACTATTCCTAATGATGTAGATAAAACACCAATTGCCGTTACAACTACCACTGTAGTCACAGATACACTAGCTGCAGCTGCAGCCGTTGTTAATGCTGAGGCAAATGTTGCACCAGTAGTAGCTGCATTCCAGGCGGCGCTTAGCAAAACTCCGCCAGCTCCAGTGAATACAGTAAGCACAATTGATATTACCACTATCACCAGCGTAACAAAACACCCAGCATTGGCATCAAACACCTGCCTTGCTATGACATTCTTTAGCTTTTGGCTCTCGCAAAAAATGGCTGTGAAATCTGTAAAGCCGATTATATTCGCAAAAACTTTTCTGTTAATTCTGTCCTCAGTTGAAGGTATTGGAACCCAAAAGTTGTTTTTGCCTTTCAATATGCCGACTCCTTTCGCGTCTTTGCCTTCCGGATTATCATAGTATATCTCAAGCTTTTGCGGCTTGTTGAAAATTAGCCCATCTGGCTCAAAGCTGTAGATGGGATTGTCAGTTACATACACAAGGTCTTCCCTCCTTTTTATCTCCTTATTTTCCTTTTCCACCGGTATGTTTTTTGTCACAACATTTTGAGGATAAGACTGCTGTACGCTTATAGAAGAAACATCCTGCCCATTCAGGTTTACAGTGGTGCCTGCAGAAATATCAAGCTGGGCTTTCCTGTCAACTGAAAACACAGTATATGGCAAAACTACATTGTTTGTCGCACTTCTGTTCTGCAGGTCAGTCAGCTTTTTAAGCTCCGACCTTCCAAGCTTCGCTGCAAAACTGAATGCATAGTTCTGGTTTTCCGGCGTGGCTGATTTTTTGTCGGTAATTGTAAAATATAAGATATCGGTTTCAGGCGCTTTATAGCTTATGTCAAAATCCAAAGTTTTAAGGTAGCCAAGATTCTTCAACGGCGCCTTATCATCAAAATCTGCATCAAATGTCTTTTCGTTTGTTTCAGCAGCTGCCTCGAAGATTGCCCTGTACCTTATGTCAAAGGTATTAAAAAATTCAGAAAATTCTTTGGTATATCCTGCCTGTTTCAGTTTAATCTGGTAATCTGTCTTTATTGTTATATCGGCAGCCCCAAACTCAATTGCCGTTTTTACTCTGCCTTTTTCGACATCAAATCCGAGCTGCCTTATTTTCGCATCATCTATGCAGGAAGGGATATTCTCATTCATGTGCCCTATCATCCTTTCCTGTGTCTGGTTCAAAAACGGTTGGATATTCGCCTGGTCAAGGTGCCAGTAGCTTGTGCCTTTAAAGCTGATAAGGCTTGGCACTTCAAGGTAGCCTCCTGTCTGCCCAATCTTTTTAATGGCGTCAAAAGCTGTTTTTCTTATGCAGTCATTTGCAAATTTTTCTATTTCTTCTGCTTTCAGGCTCAATCCCGATATTTTCTCAGCTTCTTCCTGCGCCTCGGATTGTTTGGCATTGCTGTATGCATAAAACCCCGCCACCGCAGCTACAAACATAAAGATGCCGAGAATTACGAATAATGAAACTTGGGCCTTTTTCAGCGACATGCTGATTTCCTTCCAGCATTAATATTTAAACATTCTGGTTTAAAAAACAAAAAAAGCAACAACAAGATTTATATACTTGGATAGCTAACTTTGATTTATGGAACAGGAAACAAAACAGCTCAAGCAGGTCATTTCAAAAGACATGACAATAGGAGATGTTGTGGCAAAATACCCTTCTGTGATAGAGCCTTTGCAGGCTGCAGGAGTTCATTGCGTAGGCTGCCATGTGTCTTATCATGAGACGCTGGAACAGGGCTTTAAAGGGCATGGCATGTCAGATGAAGAGGTTAGCACTACCATTGAAAAGCTAAACAAGGCAGTTGAAGATTCAAAGCTTGACGAAGGCAAAGAATTCATTGTAACCAACAAAGCAGCTGAAAAGCTGAAGGAAGTTCTCAAGGAAAACAACAAGGAAGGCTCAGGCTTAAGAGTTGAGATTGTTCCAGGAGGATGCTCGGGATTCCAGTATGGGCTGGAGCTGGATGACAGCACAACGGACCTTGACTTGGTTGTAGAGGAAAAAGGCGTAAAGATAATCATCACAAAAGAAAACATGAATTTCTTGAAAGGCGCGAAGCTTGATTATGTTGACTCATTGCAGGGCGGCGGATTCAAGATAAGCAATCCAAATGTCAACAAAAGCGGCGGCGGTTGCGGCTGCGGGCAGAGCTTTGAGTATTAGTCTTTGAATTGATAGTGTCCATATTTTTAACAAAATGCCCGAAATCAATGAAAACGCTCCTGATTTCACTTTGGCTGATCAGGACGGAAAAGAAACCAGATTAAGCGATTTCAAAGGCAAAAACGTGATTCTTGCTTTTTACCCTTTTGATTTTTCTCCTGTATGCACGGTTGAGTTTGGCTGCTTTAATGACGATTTAAGCAAGCTTAATGAGCTGGATGCGCAGGTTATTGGGATAAGCGTCGACAGCAAACACTGCCACAAGGCTTTTGCTGAAAAATTACAGCTGAACTTCCCGTTATTGAGTGATTTTGGAAAAGAAGTCTGCAAACTGTACGGCACATTGAGAAAGGAAGGATTCAGCGAAAGGGCTTATTTCATAATTGACAGGGAAGGCACAGTAAGATTTAAGTATCTGATGCCTACACCGAAAGATATGCTGGAAAATAAGCAATTGATTGAAGATCTGAAAGAATTGGAGTGAAAATATGGGGCAAAAAGGAAGGGAAATAGCAAAACTTGACCACAAATGGCTGCTTAATGAATTAAACAAAGCTTATGCGTTTGAGTGGGTTGTGCATTATTATGCGGCTTTGGCAAGCGATATTGTTTCTGGGCTGAGAACTCCTGTTTATGCTGAAATTTTCAAAAAAGCTGCTGAAGGCGAGCTTGGGCATGCAGGCAGGATTGCCAAAAGAATTGCAGAATTGGGAGGAGAGCCTTGCGCATCAATGGCAGAAATTGAAAAATTGGCTGGGTTCGGCAAAGTAGGCTTCCCAAAAAACAGGAGCGACATCAAGGGATTTATAGAAATTTTTTTGAAGATGGAAAGGCATGCAATAGAGCTTTACAACAATCTATCCAATAAAACCCACGGCAAGGATTTGGTTACACACGAGCTTGCAGAAGACTTATTGGCAGAGGAAGTGGCTGAAGAGGAAGAATACGAGAATCTGCTGAAGGGATAATCCGGCATTAGCCGGAAAATTTCTTTATTGCTGCCTCAGCCAGCACATCTATTGTATTAATTTTGGGAAAATTTTCATTATCAAGCATTACTGCAAATTCCGTGCATCCTAAAACTACAGCTTCAGCTTTCATGTCTAAATATTTCTGGCAGATTTTTCTGACTTTATCTATCTGTTTTTGTTTATCAATTCCCCTGTTGAAATTAAATATAGCTTCGCTTAATTGCCGCATCTCTTTTTCAGTTGGCTCAAAAGAGTTTACTCCTTCACACCTGTACAACCCTTGTTTTATTGTATTTGGCGTGCCTATTATCAGGTTTGATTTAATTCCGCTTTGTTTAAGAGTATTTTTTAGCTCTTGCCTTAAATCAAGTATTGGGGTTTTAATCTCATTTTGCAGCTTTTCGTAGTAAAGATGTATGGTGTTGCACACCATCACAATGAAATCAACGCCGAATTTATCTAATTCTTTCAGCCCTTGCATATACGGATGCAATTCTTCATCGGAAATTGTATCGTGAATCAGTTCAGGCGCAGGAATGCTGTTGATTACTATTTGGGGAAAATCTCCATTTGTTTTTATTAGTCTTTTTTCCTGCAATCTTCCGATTAGTTTATTGTAAAATTCCCCTGTTGCCTCCGGCCCTATGCCGCCCAGAACACCTATTTTTCTATTCATTTTTAGCAGCCTCTCTGTAAGGCATGAGGATGTTTTCAAGAACTAGTGTTTTGGCAGCTTTTTTCAGCTTTCTGCCCTGCAAATCTTGAATTTCATCTTCTGATAGATATGTTCTGCCCAATCTAAAGCCAGAGGCGGAAGCTACCCTTAATAAGTACCTTAAAGCCTCTTCCGGCCCTAAAAGAAGTTTTTGCTCTGATTTGTGCAGCGGTTCATCCAAAAACAATCTCTGGCCGTTATTGCTTCCCCTATGCTCAGGAACATAATGGGTCACTTTCTCCGGTTCTCCGGTTCCCAAGGCGTAAGCATCTATGACATATGCAAAGTCAACCTTCATCCCTAATTCCCGCATTATCCCGTCATAGGCTGCTTCCTTGGATGGCCCGATTTTGGCTTCTATTCCTAATTTTTTCCTTAGAAATTGGACGCAGGCAATTTCATTAGTTGTATACTTTGTCGCATTTGGGTTGGATCTGAATTTTTCCGGGACTGTCTGCAGAACTTTGGCTGTAAGTTTTTGGTCTGCAATTCGCTCTTCCGCCTCTCTCAAAACTTTGCTGTAATCCCCAGATTGCATAAAATCAGAAGACAGGATAATTGCAGGATTATGATTATATAATCGGCTCAGCCCATTTAATGCTCGTTTTGTCTGTACTAATCCTAGAGCAATATGTTCTTCCGGAACATTGTTAAAACGCTGGAATTCATCAACCAGCAAAATAGAGTATTCTTTTGTTTCAAGCCCAGCCAGAAAAAGGCCAATCATATCAATTGGCACACTGCCATAGCCAAATCCGAGCCCTAAAAAGGATGTTCTTTTAGATAAGTCAATTTCTCTTGGTTCCGTATTTTGTATGAGGCTGCCAAAGGCAACCACTCCCCTGTGCATTCATTTGAAATCCAAAGTCAAATTCAAATGTATATAAAACATATGTCACAAAAACAAAATATTTATAAAAAAAGGCTTATTTGTGTCATTTATGACAAATATAGCTGAACATGTAAAGATATTCCTGGACAATGACTTTATCATAAGGAAGTGCCTGTTCAGGAACATTCTCAGCCTGAGGGCGCTTTCCAGATACATGATAAAATCCTTGGATTTGCAGGAAAAGAATCTTGATGCAGTCATGAGCGCCATAAGGCGCTACAAAAAAGAACAAAAGGCAAAAACAGGCACAGAATTAAAAAAATTGTTTTCAGGGATTGCTGTAAAAACAAGAAGCAATATTGTGGACATTTGCGTCAAAAAGAGCAAAAAGATACTTGAGCAGCTGAACAGGATAAACTCGATAGTTGATGTCGAGAAAGGGGAGGTAATAAGGATTGTGCAGGCGGAAGAGGGCATCAGGATAATAATTGACGAAAAAAACATGGAGAAGCTCTTTGGCTGCATCTCAAAGAATGACTGCACGTCAATTGAAAAAAACCTGGTTGAAATAAATTTGCACTTTGCTTCAGAAGCATCAAAAACAAAAGGCATAGTTTCTTTAATTTCTTCCAGCTTAAGCGCAGAGGACATAAACATAGCTGAAATCATCAGCTGCGCGCCTGAGCTGCTGTTATTCATAAAAAAGGATGATTTGATTAAGGCACTGAATGTTATTAGCAGCCTGGAAAAAAATGTCTGATTTTGTGATTTTGTTCTGGGTTGCCCGATATGCCTCAAAGAAATTAATATACCATTCCCTATATTAATATACTAAAACGTTACATTTAAATATGACCTATAATATTAAAAATCCTTCTTGAGGTGATTGGATGAGAAAAATAGCGGTATTCAGCCAAAAAGGCGGTGTTGGCAAGACAACAACATCTGTAAATCTTGCAGCGGGCCTGTCAAGAAACAACAAAAAGGTCCTTTTGATTGATTTGGATCCTCAGGGGGACGTTTATTCATGCCAGAATATTGACGCAAAATACAACATCTGCCATTTTCTCATGGAAGGCGCTTCACTGCAGGAATGCACAAGCAAGCTCGGCAAAAACCTTGAGGTAATCCATTCAGACCACAAGCTTGCTGAAGCAGAGCAGCAGATAAGCAAAGAAAAAGACAGCATAAGCTTCCTTGAAAAGAAATTTTCACAAGTTAAAGGGTATGACTACATAATTCTTGACTGCCCGCCTTCATGGAGGCTTTTGAACAAAAATGCGCTGGAATATGCAAGCGAAGTTATTATTCCCGCTTCAGCAGATATTCTCGGCTATGCAGCTCTTGAAAAAACTGTCAGGCGGATCATGGAATTCAGCAGCTTCAACCACCATACTGAATTTGTCAGCTCTATCCTGCCAACCATGTTTGATGCAAGGAGCAGGGTTTGCGCTGAAGCTCTTGCCAGAATGAAAAAAGAGTTCACTCCGCTGCTGGTTGCAGATCCGATAAGGGCAAATTCAAAGCTCAAGGAAGCCCCAAAGGCAAAAATGTCAATTTTCAGCTATGACAAAGGCTCGGCAGGCGCGGAAGACTACTGGAAATTCACAAAAACAGTTTTAGAAAGAGAATTCATGTACGATTTAAGCATTCCCGGCCAGCAAAGGGAAAAGGCAGTCAAAGACTATTTTGTAAACGGCAAAAAGAGAGAGCTGATTATGGCCAGAAACAAATCTGTTTTCGGCTTCAGATTTATGTCAAATTTTACAAGCTCTGTAAAAAGCGCATTTGACGGCAAGAAGCAGAAGAAGGCGGGCTATGCTTGAAAAAATAAAGATAATAATCATCGTGATGATTGGCATTTTATTGTTTAACATGTTTTATGAATTGTATTTCTATTTTGCCAAATCGCTGTTTTATTTTATAAAGAACAAAAATCTGGCTTAAATATCAATAACACCTTGGCTGTCTAGCGGTTTCTTTTGTTGCTTCAGCCATTTAAGAGTTTGGCTATTCTGATGATTTTTGGGCTTATGGGGAAAAAACTGGCAGAAAATCTGTCAGGTTTAGATAGGTTTTTAAATAAATATCCCTTATTTGTTATAAAAAGGGGAATTCTTTTTTTTATATTGGAAAGATGGAAAGGAAGTACACGGTAAGAATTGGAAGCATGAATATGATTGACTTAGATAGGCTTAGGGATGAATTTCAAAGTGGTAGTTTTCATGATACATTTAAACCAACAGAAGTTTTCCTGGGCGGCAGTAATTTATTTATTGTAACCGATACTGGTGATGAAATTAGAGCAAGGTATCAAAGTATTGGATATGCCTTTGTAGGGCCTTTAGAGCAACAAAATATGTTAAATGCAGTAAAATCTGCTTTAGGTGTAGCAAAAATTTTAACCGCCTTTCCAATAAGTTTTAACCCAAATCTATTAAGCTTATATCTAGGCCATTTTAGTGGTGGGGACGCAGAATTTGAAAAGGAGATGAGGCCTATTGCAATAGCTTTACAAAAAAGGTTATATGGGGGTGGCGGCATCGGGTATACTCAATCTTCAAATGATTTTTCATTAGATTTGGGAACAGAGCAGGAAATAGGAGAAAAACAAGGAATTCTTAAAGTTAAAAAAATAGAAGTTGAAGGGGCAGCACAGCCAGCAAATTCTTTAGACGAGTTATTAGATAGATTAAAACAAAAATAAATCTAAATATCCACCACCACGGTAGCTTTGTAGCCATTCTTTTCTTTCTTGAGCTCGAACATGTGCATTGTGATTGCCTTTATGTCATTTTCCAGATGCTGCACTTCGGGATTTATCCTGTCGCCTTCAAGGACTGCCTTGAGGCAGTTTTTCTTGCCCTCGCTTATTGCAACATGAACATTCTTAAAAACCATGTACTTTGAATCCTTCAAAAATAAGATTTCAGAAAGAAAATCATACAAAAGATTATCAAGCTTCACGTTTTCCAGCTCAAATTCAACTTTCTTTACTGCATCAATCGTTTCAACATCTGCACTTAATTCAAAGATTGCCGATGCTGCGTTCTCGAATAATTCGTTAAGGGTTTTTCCGTAAGCTTCAAATGCAATGTCGGCTATCGCTACATCTTCAAGAAACCTGTATTTTGTCCTGTCGTTGTTGATGTTCATTTTAATGCCGGAACAGTTCTCCAATAATCCATATTAAAAAGATGCCAAGCGCAAGCAAAGCAAACTGGACAAGTGATTTTTTCAGGTCCTTCTCCTTTTGTATTTCTGGAATCAAATCAGTGCTTGCAATGTAAACAAAACCGCCAACGGCAAAAGATGTCAGGAAGGTGCTTGAGTTTTGGATTGCGCTTGAGTAAAAGTATGCAGCCAATGCCCCTATAACTGCAGTCAGGGCAGTCATAAAATTGTAAACCAGCGCTTTCGTTTTTGAGAATCCGCCATATATTAAGATTGAAAAATCAGCTATCTCCTGGGGAATTTCGTGCGCAATTATCGCTATTGTGGCAACAATGCCGAGCGCTGTGCTGTTCATGAAGCTCACCGCGATAACCGCGCCGTCAAGGAAATTGTGGATTGCGTCCCCAACAATATTAAGGTACGTGAAGCCGTGCACTTCCTCGTGCTCATGCCCTGCATGGTGGTGGTGCCAGTGCAGGAACTTTTCCAGAATGAAAAAAGACAATATGCCGAGCAGAATAAAAACAGGCACGCTTTCTTTAAATCCTTCTTCAAGAGCTTCTGGAAGCAGGTCAAGAAATGCCGCCCCCAGCAGGGTTCCTGCTGCAAAGCTTACAAGAAAAAACAAAATTTTATTCAGGGTTTTTTTCCGGAAAAAAATCAGGATCCCCAGAATGGAGACTAAGCTGACTATAAAGACTGCGATAAGGATTTGTGCAAGGATTGTCAACATTTTATATCATCACCCCTTTATATTCCCCACGGGCTTCAGTCCTATAACCGGCTTTGATATTCCAGCCTGTGAAACCGCGTCAATCACATCGTTAATGTTTTTATAGGCAAAACCAGCTTCCTCAGCCAGCCCGGGCATTGAAGTTGCTTTCACATAAATCCCTCTCTTTTCCATGTCTTTCTGCAATTGCTCTCCTCTTACTTGGTGCTTTGCAGCAGCCCTTGACATTGTCCTGCCGCTTCCATGTGCTGTGCTGCCAAAAGTTTCATCCATTGCCTTTTGTGTCCCTACTAGCAAAAATGAGCCAGTTTCCATCGAGCCCCCTATGATTACGGGCTGCCCTGTGTTTTTGAAAAGCGGTGCAAGCTCAGGATGACCCGGAGGAAATGCTCTTGTGCTTCCCTTTCTGTGAACAACCAATTTTTTCTTGTGCCCATCAACAACATGCTCTTCCAGCTTTGCTATATTATGCGCAACATCATAAACCATGTGCATCTCAAGCTTTTCAGCATCTGTTTTGAAAACTTTTGAAAATCCTTCCCTAATCCTGTGTAGAATAACTTGGCGATTTGCAAAAGCCATGTTCGCTGCGCATGCCATTGCCTTGTAATAATCCTGGCCTTCATTGCTTTGGAAAGGGGCGCATGCAAGCTCTCTGTCGTAAACCTCAATATTATATTTTTTCATCACTCCTTCAAAAATCCTCAAATAGTCTGTTCCAATCTGGTGCCCAAACCCTCTTGAGCCGCAGTGAACCATGACAACAACCTGCTCTGGTGTGTGAATTCCAAATTTCTTTGCAATTTCAGCATCAAAGATATTTTCTGCCCTTGCAACCTGTATTTCTAGATAATGGTTTCCGGAGCCCAAAGTTCCCAGTTGCTTTATTCCGCGTTCCATTGCTCTTGAGCTTACTTTCTCCGGCTCCGCCCAGTCAATCCTTCCATAGCCTTCTGTCCTTTCCAAATCTTCTTTCCATCCATATCCATTTTCAGCGCACCATTTTGAGCCGTAAGCCATGATTTCCCTGAATTGTGACTTGCTCGCGTCAACAAATCCTCTTGAGCCGACTCCGGAAGGAACAGTCTTGAACATCGTGTCAACCAATTCTTTTAATTTTGGCTGGACTTCTTTATAGGTCAGATTAGTTGTAACCAGGCGCATTCCGCAATTTATGTCAAAGCCGATTCCGCCCGGAGAGATAACTCCTGTTTCTGCGTCAAAAGCAGCAACGCCGCCGATTGGAAATCCGTAGCCCCACTTGTCTTGCTGTAGAACTAACTACAAAGCAAAATGACCATCGGGCATACAAAAACTGTATTTCTGGATTCCTGGCAGGCAAGCCACATTCGTTACCTGATTAAAGACACCATTATCCATTTCCGCAAGAAGCTTTTTAGTGGCATATATTCTTGCAGGAACTAGCATTCCTTTCTTATAGGATTGCGGTATCTCCCAAACTACATCACTAATTTGCCTGATGTCTTTTGGTCTTTCCAAATTTCGTTCCATTTAGTTCCTCCTTCCTGTTCTTATTAGATAACAATATTTAGAACCTGCATTCTTTCTCCAAGGTCCGAATATAGCCGCAGAAATGTTGTGTTTATTTAAAGCTTTTCTTAACCCTGTAAGGTTTTTGCTTATGGTTGAATCAATGAATAGGTTATGGAGTTTAAATATTCATGTTAGGATGTCCAGTATTAAATTAATGGATCTTTATTTTCAATATGGCAAACGAAATTCGCATTTTCACTCGTAAATGAATTCTTTTCAATATTATAAAAAATAAGATTTTATGAGCTTTTTCGCAAAGCATATAAACCGAATTGCCGCTATTCTGGCGATAGGAAAACAGATAATTCAAAGCGAGGTGTTTTAAATGGCAAAAAAGAAAAAGGAAACAAAAGACCAGTGCAGTTGCTGACTGGACCCAATTACAGTATGTGATATTTATTCAAAATTTTTAATTTCTTTTTTATTTTTTAATATAAGTTTAAAGAAAAAAATCGGAGGTTTTCGAATTTGATTCTTGGATGCTTAAAATTTTCAATATTCAATAAATTTAAATATAAATCAATCAAATCAGCTGTAAAATGCAGATAAAAGACCTAAAGCCAAAGCAGGGAAATGTGGATGTTGTTGTTGATGTAATTGATGTCGGCGAAACTAGGGAGTTCAACAAGTTCGGCAAGCCGGGCAGGGTTGCAAATGCAATTGCAAAAGACGAGACTGGCGACATAAAGCTTACATTGTGGAATGATGACATTGAAAAAGTAAAAGCAGGAGACAAGGTTCACCTTTCAAACGGGTATGTGAATGAATGGCAGGGAGAGATGCAGCTGACAACAGGAAGAATGGGAAAGATTGAAGTTGTCGGAAAAGCAAGCGCTGAGGATAGTTCTGATGCAAAGATAAGGACAAACATTCCTGCAGAAGAAAGCAAAGAGGATTTTGAAGAGCTTGATGTCGAAGAAGAAGACGTTGAAGATGCCGATGATGGGGAAATCTAAAATCCAAATAGAAAGGCTTTTAAATTATTATCTTGTTCTTGGAATTAGCCTTTTATCCTTAAAATAGAAATAAAAATATGCTAATGCTCCACCTACTCCTCCGCCGACTCCTCCAGCTAAATACCTAATCTTTATTAAGTTTATACCAATAAATGCACCAATTGCTGTTGATAGCAAGAAGATTATCCACCTAACTACACTAAATTTTACATCCATGTGCTTCATTATTTATCTTGATATAATGCCATATATAAACTTTCTTCAATTTAATAGATTATTCAAATTTGCCTTATTTTAAATCGCCTTAACTACTATTTCAACTACCAAAATATGATTTCTGGTTTGACCACTGGACATGCGCGTGTGAAATATTTAAACCCCAAACCATTTACGTAGTCTCAATTTAAAAAAGATGGTGATATAAAATGAAATTTGATGTGTTATTAAATTTTGAAGATGTACTCAGTACTTACAAATCAACTGAAGCCGGAGTAAAAGCACTGTCCAAATATTCATATTGGTTTCCTTTAAGAGAGTCTCCAAGTTTAGCTGGAATAGTTGCAGATTTAATGGGTGATGGCCATTTGCAAGATTATCCTAAATTAAGACTTGATTATACTTCAAAATCTATAGATGAGCTTAACAGATTTAATACCGAGGTTTATAATGTGTTTGGAGTTAAAGGAAAGATAAGAAAATGTAACACAAACCATTATGGCACATTAAATTTAGGTATTAACTCTAAACCTCTCGTTAGAGTTTTAAAGTTGATAGGAGTACCAACCGGTTCAAAGGTTTTGACTAAATTTTCAATTCCTAAATGGATTCTTGAAGATCGAATTTTGCTTTCAAGATTTATAAATAGATTATTTAGCTGTGAGGGAAGTGTGGATTTAAAAAGCAAATATTTAGAAATTCAAATGTATAAGGCTGAACACCTAATAGAAAACGGGATTTTATTTTTCAAGGAAATCAAATTCTATTTGGATGCTTATTTTGATATTAAAACAACTGAGCCATTTACAGGCAACACTTTTAATTTGCGTTGCGATAGAGTTAAAACAAGACCAATCCGATTAAAGATCAAACAAATGAATTCCTTACTTAAATTTAAAAACTTAGTAGGTATGGAAGATTCTGCCAAGATGAAAAGATTAAACGTCATAACAGAAAGTAATTTAAATAAAATGCAGATTCTGACATAGAGGCTGAGTATTTATGGGGATTTTATAAGCTGAGGTTTATAGGACCAGAACGGTAGCTCAGCCTGGGTAAAAACAGGCTTGCCTGTGTTCAGGAAAGAGCACACGGCTGAAGGACGGTATTCTGAGCAAAGAGATTTGCGATGAAATTCCGATACCGTGGTGTCAAGAGTTCAAATCTCTTCCGCCCCACTTTATTTTTTGTGCAATGCCTGCTATGAAAAATCAAAAGCGGATTGCTTCCATTACGTTATTAATCCAGAAGCCGCTCTCGTGATTTTTAATTTTATTTTTATTGTGATGTTTATTTTTATTGTATGGTTACTCCAGGCTGAAATCAAATCTTTTTAACTGCTCAATGTAGCAGTCAAAATCCTTCCGGCAATTATGTTGAACAGGAGCATCACGGCCCCTGATATGAAGATATAAAGCAATGTGCTCCTTATCAAATTGTTTCCCAGCTGGTATCTTTCATTGAGCTTATCGCTTCCATTCTCAACGCCGTTTGCAATGACTGTAAGTATGAAAGTGATCTGCACTACATAAATTCCTACAATCAGCTGGAAGTAATAAGTTGGTATGCCGTCGCCGAACAGGCTTATTATTCCTGTCGGGGCTGCAGCCTCTGCCCCTCCTGCTGATTCTGTAACCTGCTGCAGCTGCCCGCTTAATTTACCCAGTATGGCCGTAATCATCGAGGTTATGCCTATGACAACTCCTGCAATTGCGGGCGTCAAAAATTTGATCTGGGAATGCATTGAAGCTATTATGTCCGCCATCAGGTCTTTCAGCCTTTCATTGACTTTGTGTATCTCTTTGATGTACCTTGCAACATTAGTCAAAGCCTGGGCTGCAATCAAAGGGCCTTTCTTTATGGCCTGAGTCAGCACTTTCATGGAGCTTTCTATAAGATTGCTTGGGAACGAGACAAGAGCGCCGTGCAGCGGGTCAAAGATGGCTTTTTCTATGCCCATCCCCAGCCTCCTTATATTCATGCTTACGAGCTGAAAAAAGCTGCCGGAAACAGTGCCTTCCATAACATCTGCAACTTTGCCGACTGCAATCTCGACAGGCAGGTTGTCCCCTAGCCTGTTTCCAAGCTGGAATAATGCATTTGCAAACTCAAGCTCAAGCTGCTTTGCCCTGTCCCTTATTTTTATAACATTCTTTGACTTAAGGCGGTAATACAAGCCGATTGCAAGGCCAAAGCTCAATGGGATGAACAGGCTCATTACTGACGCCCCAAGCCCGTAAGGGCCTATTTCCTGGCCGGTTGCGGAGCTTGTCCTGTACTCCAAAAAACAGTATCTGTGCCCGCAGGAAGCTGCCAAGTCTTCATCCCCGAATCCAAAATCCGGAAGTCCGGCTGCATGAAGCAGTATCGGGCTTAATCCCAGCAAAAATAAAGCAACGCCCAAAAAAACGCTGAAAAATATCGGGCTTATCTGGAATTCTTTATTGCCGAACTTTATCAGCACATTCCTGTATTTTTTAAGCTCAGGATTCTCTTCTGCAATGTCTGTGTTTCCATAGCCTGTGGGCCTTTTTGAAAGGATGCTCTTGCCGAGATAATAAACAACAACTGTAAGAATCACATTGTAGATTACCGCAAGATGGTACCATCTCACATTTTCCATAAAGCTTACAACAAGGGGCAGGATAACCAATCCGAGGATTGGAAGGATAATGCCGAGCATGTGCAGCATTGTTATCGGGTTTTGAAGGTTATGCGCGTAGTGCAGCATCTTTTCATAGGTTTCGTCAAGAATCACATCAAGGGCCTTGTCAAGCGCATTCAGCCTCCTTGATTCTTCCCCTTCATACAGCGAGCTTTCAATAAGGTGGAATGATTCAATAAATTCAAGGTTCCATTTCTTCCATGTCTCAAGGTACATATCCAGTGATTCCTTGACAGAAGAGTATTTTTCCGTTTCAACATCCCAAAGCACTTTTTTCATATCAAGGGCCAATGGGGGAGCCAGGTGCTGGCTCGCAAACTCGATTGCCTTTTCCAGGTTTGAAGTGTGCCTCATGTATGTGACAACATAAAAAATGCACAAAACCATCTGGTTGCTTGATTTCAGCCTCCAGTTGTTCGCTATGAATTCCGGCGTTCTTGCAAGCGGCTTGATCATGCAGGCAGCGCCAATTACAAAAAGCAGCACGAAGAAATTTGACTGGAAAACAAGGAATGCAAACAATGAGCCAAACAGGGCTGCTGCAATCGGCATCAAAAACGAAAATGAAACAGCGCCTGCCGGGGTTATGTTTAAATGGGTTATGTCTATGGATTCCTGGATTACTTGTGCCTGCTTGGCATCAGGCTTTATCTTGAGAAGCTTTTCGCTTAGATTGCATAACTTCTCATATATCGTCATTTGCCTGGGCAGAAATTCCTCTTTGAATTCCCGGTACTCCTTGGTTGTGGGCTTTGAAGGGTATTCCTCAACTTTTGCGCCCAGCTCTTTCTCCAGTTGTGTCTTGTAGAGCTCCATCAAGGACTTCAGCTTCTGCTTATCTATCTCTTTCGGCATATTTGTAGAATATAATCTGCTCACCTCTTTTTTGTTTTTATTTTATTGATGCGTGTGGCCAAAAATTATTTGTTTTTTCACATCCTGCTATGGAAATCCATCCTCTTGATATGCCTTTTCATCCACTCATTCCAGTCAAAAAATATCCTTTTTGAATCCAAAGTTCCAATTTCTTCCCTGATTTTCTCAGATATCTTGTGGAATTGGTCGTTGCTTTGTATGACAAAATCTGCTTCCAGCAGCTCCAGATTGTTTGTCTTGCTCGCAAAATCAACAAGGGATTTTTTGATATTGGCCCTCAGCATGATATTATCCCAAACGGCGTCCCAGTCTCCGGCCCATTCTTTCACATTCCCGGCAATTGCCTTCAAAATCTCGGAATCCCCATTTATAAGCTCCTCGCTTGCTTCAAGCTCGTCTTTTTTTGAGCTGTATTTCATAAGGTCGACAAATCCCTTTTCCACAAGAGGGTCCTGCTCCCATTGTTTTCTGACTTCTGTTATTTGAGTGACTCTTCTCCACCTGTGAAGCCCGTCTGCGCTTCTGACAGGATTTGCCACAATAACCACGTCTGTTGCTTTGAAGCTTGTCCTTGGCACTCCCAAGTCATTGACCACCCTGTCAAAAACCCCATATGGGGAATCCCCATGGATTGTGCCTGCAACTACATTTGCCAACGCGCCAATTCTCATCGCCTCGTACAATGCAAGCGCTTCCTTGCTTCTTATCTCTCCGATTATAAGGGCAGAATCTCCCATCCTCAACGTTGTCCTTATGCCTTCGTCAGCAGGCACTTCGCTCGTTCCTTTTGTTAAGGCAGCAGCGACTTTCATTGACTGGATGTTGTAACCAAGCTTTCTTAATGAATTTGTAGGAAGTTCGAGCGTGTCCTCTATAGTAATCACACGATATTTTCTCATCAGTTCTACCAGCACCGCTCCAAGCAGGCTTGTTTTGCCAGCGCTTCTTGTGCCTGCAATCAGCAAAGACCTTGAGCCGTCAATCAAAAAGCTCATGATGCCTGCTGCCAGCGGATTGATCATCTTTTTCTGCATGAACAAAGGCAAAGTCCACGGCTTGTCACGATGCCTCCTAAATGCAAAAGCCAAGCCTGATGGGTTCAAAGGAGGCGCAACAACAGCTATTCTTGAATTTGCGCCGGGAATCGTGAGCTCTGTGTCGAGAATAGGGTTTGCTTCATCCAATGGCCTTCCGGAAATAAGCCTTAGCTTTGATGCCCATGACTCGGATTCCGGCATTGTCGGGATGATGTTGGTCTTGCAGTCTGAATAATCCTGATGCACTATGAACATTGGAGTCTCGCCAAGAGGGGAGTTTATTGTTATGTCCTGCACTTTCTCATCCTGCAAAAGCACTTCAATAAGCCCAAATCCTACAGTATACCTTACAAGAATCTTGGTCATCTCGTCTATTTCAGATGACGGAATTTTTAAATTTCTGTAATTAACAAGCTCTTCAATCATGTCATATCCAATATTGTAGAAAACCTGCCTCATCCTCTCAGGATCGATAAACTCTTGCCTTGTCGGCTTGTGCTCCGCCATTATTTTCCTTGCCGTGTCCAGTATTTCATATTTTTCCTCGCTCAGCTTGAATTCAGGAGGGATTAAATGGTAGAGATACTGGACATTGTCCGGCAGCTCAAAAATAGTGACCTCTGTGTTCTTATCAAGATTGTAGCTGTCAATCTCCTCCCCTTCAGGAGGAAAAGAAGCCATGAGCTTTGTGAACATAAAATCCGGCCTTATATCCGGAGTGAATATTCTCCTGTAAACAGAGCGGTCATCAAGCTTGTAGCCGGACAGGTATTGCTTTGCCGCATCAATAAGCTTGGTCTTTTCAAGCAGGCCCATCAGGTATTGAAGAATTGAGATGTAGTTTCTTGCGCAGCTTATGTAGTTCTGGTCAAGTGTCCTGTCAATCCTTATCCTTTCATCTCGGGCATTCCGCTTAAGCTCGACATAAGCCCCAATGGGGTCTCTTTTCAGCAGGTCTGCTGTCAGGTTTTGCAGTGTTGAATACCACTGCGCAGCCCATTTTGTGCATTTTGGGTCGGCAAGCAGGCTTGAATACCCCATCATGTCTCTTTTTTTTGTCAGTTGGGAATAAATCTTTGCAATTTCCTGGATCATAATGGTCTGGTTGTAGTCATACTCATAATTTCTTTTTTGGGCATAAACGATCTTTGTGGCTCCCGTAGTTTCAGAAAGTATGTCTATAGTCCTTGACATGCACACAGGATCATCTTCCAAAGAAGGGATATGGAGGTATTGCTCCAAATCAATCATAAGGATTACTTCCTCCCCTTCCCTGAGTGTATCATAAGTGAAGGGCTTTTTCGTCTCACCGAACAGTGCCATTGCAGCCTCTTTTTTTGAATTATTAAGTTTAATTTGTTGGTTCTTCAATCCGCTCGCTTCGCTCGCAAACCCTAGTGCTCGGGTGACATGCGAAAGCTCGCTTATGTCAGCGCTGTCCTACCACATCGCGACAACTCGCCTATATATTTACAACGGATTACTTTTATCATTTAATACTTAACAAAGTCGTTCTTTGTTTTTTTGAATTTTTTTTATTTTTTAATGTTTTATTTGATTGCATCATTTTTTATTTGCCTTGAGCAGCTCAATCGCAACTTCAATAAGATGGGATTTGTTCCTGTATTTCCTGGTGTCGTTAAGCTCTTTACCAATCCAGCTTATCAGCTGCTCATCAATCGTTGCGCTTATTGGCTTTTTCATTTATAACATAATATATATTTAATATATTTTCTATAGGCCATATTAGTTTATAATATAAGTTGTATTTAAAATTTGCGATTATTGCGCCCGCATGGTGCAAATGACAAAGTTTAAATAAATCATAAAAAGATGAAGTTAAAAAAAGAGGTTAAATTCATGGAAGCTCAGCAGCCATTACCACCACCGCCAAAAAAGCATGAAAGCATGATGAAATTCGGGCATGCGCAGCAGCAGGAAGCGCCTGATTTCAGCGGAATAACAACCGATGTTAATACATTAAGCAGGCGCTTAAGGCTTCTGGAAGAGGGATTCACCAACCTACGGAGATTCTTTCAGGTGACTGAAGAGAATGCCATAGCCAAGAACAAGCATTTTTCTGCCGAAATCAAGACAATCTCATCTGATATCATGGAGATGAGGAAAGAAATCCAGGAATTGAGGGACAAGCTGGTGTTTGTGGTAAGGGAGCTGCAGACAGTTGCAAGAAAAGAAGAAGTCAAAGTGCTTGAAAAGTACATCAACCTCTGGAATCCCATGAAGTTTGTGACTCAAAATGAGATAGAGCAGATAATAAATGAATTTCTTGAAAAGAAAGATTCAGCAAAAAAAGAAGGCTAATAGAAAGTTTTAAATAGATTTATCTAAAATTTAACCCTAAAAGAGAGGTGCTAGATGGCTTTCTTTAAGTTCGGAAAAAAGAAAAAAGAGGATCAGTTAGACACGCCAATGCCTTCTCCAGAAATTCAGGCTCAAGCACCTTCATCCCCAATAGAGCAGGTCCTCATGATGAAGCAGCAAGGCTATACAAATAACCAGATTGTACAGACGCTGCAGAGCCAAGGCTATAACACCAACCAAATATTTGATGCCATAAACCAGGCCGGATTAAGCGGCGGCTTTGAGGCAATGCCTGAGCAAGCACCGCTTGAAACAGGAATGCAGGATTACGGGCAAAGCTATGAGCAGCAGCAACAGCAGCCTTACCAGCAGCAGTACCAGTTCCAGCCGACTCCTCCTGAAATAAAAGCTCCAGCTTCAATAGATGAAGAAAGGATACAGGAAGTGGCAGAAGCAGTCATAGATGAGAAATGGGAAGCCTTCGCCAAAGACATAAGGAAAGTGATTGAATGGAAAGAAAGCAGCGAAAACAGGCTTTCAAAGATAGAGCAGCAGATGATTGACTTAAGGTTGAGCATTGACTCATTGACAAAAAGCATGATAACAAAGATTTCTGCCTATGACCAGAACATTGTTGATGTCGGCACTGAAATAAAGGCCATGGAAAAAGTGTTCCAGAAAGTGCTTCCTAATCTTACGGAAAGCGTCAACAAGCTCGACAGGATGACGAAAGGGGCAAGCCCGCAGAAGAAATAAAACAAATTTATTCTTTATTTTTATGCAGGTTTCAATTTCGCTTTTGCTTCTTCAACAAATGCTTTGAGAATTTCGTGGCCTTTGGTAAAGTCGGGATCGCTGTGTAGAGACACAAATTTATGATGCTCCCCCCGTATCTTAATAGTGATTGGGCACACAACATAAAGTGTTTGGCCACTCATTGCTGACATTGAACCTTGATGCTGCTCTACACGATAACTTGCAGATAAAACTCCATTATCATTATTTACAGAATAATCATTTACCCTTATATCTCCTTCAACATGCTTTGAAGTAAACTGTGCCAGATAAAGTGCAACCTTACCTATATCTCCTCTATCATCATTTGGTGATTTTGTGTCTATAGGAACTCGCACAAAACTACCTATATTTGTATCTTCAATAAATTCAATTCCACTAACATCTATGCTTGCAGGCAATACTCCAACATATTCAGAGTCTTGAGTCATCATTACCAATCTCTGTTTTTTTAAACATGATGATTATTACGCGCTTTTGCTTGCCAGCAGGGCAATAGTAAAAACAGCTATAGCAAATACAAGGATTGTTCCCAGGAATGTAGGATGGAAAATCAGGTTTATTGTTTTTGAAAGGTCTGTCTGCACTTCCGAAGGCACGTCAATCTGCTCCCTTATTTTCACTCCGGCAGAAACAATTATTATTAGGACTATGAATACCAGCATCACTCCCTTCAATGCAGGAAAAGAATTTGCGCCTGCCCCAAACATATGTGAGGCGACAGATATAATCACCACAAAGAGGAAGCCCACTGCTATGAAAGGGGCAATGTCAGCCACAATGCTTGTCGCAATCTGGGATGTCAAGACAAATATAGCCAAGAGCAGCCCCACAAGGGCATGAATGAACTTGTTGTCCCCCAAAACCTTGACCCAAGATAATACTGCGAACACCACAAGCCAGACAAAAATAAAGACAAAAATGCTTGAGAAATATGCCAAGCCGGTCACGTCTAAAAAAGTTGCCATCTTACTTCTTTCCGAAAAGCTTGCTGAAATCCATCCCCATTCTGTTCATTATTGTCCTGTCTTCCCTGTCTTTTGAGTCGCTTGTAATCCACGCAATGATTAGTCCAAAAACAACAAGCATGATGAATATTGCCACTCCTTCTGTGCCGAAAAAATTTTCCAGGGTCTGCCCAAATCCTGAATCCCACCAGCCTGCTGAGCCTCCAAAAATCAATACAATAATAACTAATGAGCCAATTGTAATCCATCCCGGCATTGTCAATCCCAAAAACACATAATCCTGCCCAAACACACCTATCATTATAAGCAGGAACACAACCGCAACAAGCACAATTGAAATTTGTGGCAATGCATCATTTATTATAAGCACGGGGTCAGAGTCTGCAGGAAACCTTCCTGTGACGTGGGGTATAACAACCAACAATCCAACAACAACTGCGATGATTACATTGAGATTTTTCTTTCCCTCGCCAAGAATTTTCGTTTTTTGAAGTATCGCATACAGAATGACAAAAATCAGCAAAAAAGGCAGCATTACATCTGTCAATCCCCATCTTTCCAGTGTCCTTACAAAGCCTTCAAGCTGTAATGCCTCTGAAGCCATTTTTTACCTCTTTGGGAATATTCTTTGGATGTTAGTATTTAAATCTTATGAATGTTTTGCCGGGGCTGAATCTTTTGTTGCGTAAATTATGAACAGGACTATCAATGCCAGCAGCACAATCGAGCCGGTCATTTCGTCCCCGCCAGTGCCTGTAAAATCAAACACTCTCTGCAGCCATGTCCTTCCGTCAGGGCCTTTTATTGCATCGAGAAAAATTCCGATGATTGCCACGAAAACTATGATCATGAAGACTATCTTCCATCCCCCCTCAAGAAAAACCGGCTCGCCTTCCTTGTAAAAAGAGCCGACCAAAAGCAGGAATAAAACTGAAAGGAACAGTACAATTACGGCATTTGCCGATACTTTTGTTATTATCTCTACCAGCTGCGATGAAGCCACAACCAAAAACGCAATGACAAATGCTGCAATCGCATTCAGGTTCTTTTTCGTGTATTTCTTGCCGTCAATATCCTCTGTGCCAAGCACTTTTGTCTTTTCAAGTATGGCAAAAACAATCGTGAAAACGAGCAGGAAAGGAAGCACAACATCAAATAAGCCGATGCTGTCAAAGAATTCTATCACCTCTCTAAAAGGGCTGGCCATAATGTTTTAAGGCTGAACGTGATATTTAAACTTTTTGTTTTTTGAGTCTGAAAATGCCCACAAACATTTATAAACATGGCTGGCAAATCAAAACTATGCTCAACAAAAATGAATTTGACAAAATAAGGGAAGAAATGCACAGGCTGGACCTCCAAAGGGAAGATGTTATCCAGACGTCAAGGGATGTAATCCACATCTCAAAGCAGATAATATATGCTGCGCAAAGAAATGAAATGGAAACAGCAGCCTCTTCAATCAAGGCAATAAAAGGCAAGATCAAAAAATTAAAAAAATTCAGGATACCCAATGACACCAATATCAATGCTGTCGCTTTCCAGGAATATGTCGAGGCAATTTCCTTCTACGAGTTTGTGAAAAACAAAAAAATACCTACAAGGCAGAGTTTGGGAGTCCCTGCTGAAGACTATTTAAGCGGGCTTTGCGACCTGACAGGAGAGCTGGTAAGGAAAGCCGTCTATGATGTGATACACAAGAAGTTTGACGAAGCAGAAAGGATAAAGGAATTGGTTCACGATATTTATGGTGAGTTTTTGAAACTTCATTTAAGAAATGGTGAATTAAGGAAAAAATCCGATTCAATCAAATGGAACCTAAAGAAGCTTGAAGAAGTGATGTATGATATTTCTATGAAAGGAAGGCATTAGATTTTTAAGTTTCTTCAATAGTTTTAAATAAAGAAAATCAAAAATTTTCGAATTTAAAATTCTGAAATCGAAGTTATCAATAATTTTAAATACCTTCTTCAAATCCTTTTGATTTATGGGGATAGAAAGGACAATTGCCGCACTAGCTAGTGCATTCTTAATCGGCATTAATCCCGGAATTGCAAATCCGCAATCTTTATCAAAAATACCTTTGGAAGCCATACCGCTTGCCCAAAGAGGGTTTAACCATTATAATTCAATACACAGAGATTGGAAAATCCCCATACCGAAGTCGAAAAAAGTAGAATCAATTTCCGAATCTGTCTTTTATTATCGTATAAATGGAAGTGTTGTAATAGAATATGTAAGAAATGGCAAGGTTGCAGATGCTTTTATATGCAGCCCGTCATCTGTTCTCAGATATTATGCAAACAATGGCCCAAAAGGATTTGAAGATGAAAGCCCTGAACCGAATCCAAGCTGCAATCAAAATGATTTTGCAAAGCCTTAGTTTACCAAATAAATTTATATAACTTCTATTAAATCCATGATATTATGAAACGTACCAATACTTGCGGTGAATTAACTGACAAAGATATCAACAAAAAAGTGGCTTTGGCAGGCTGGTGCTCAACAAGAAGGGACCATGGGGGGGTCATTTTTATTGACTTGAGGGACAGGTATGGCATTACACAGGTAGTTTTTGACCCTTCCCATGATATGCAATCCCACAAGGCAGCTGAAAAGCTTGGCAGGGAAGATGTCATAATTGTTGAAGGCTCTGTAAGGCATAGGCCAAAAGGAATGGAGAATGAGAAGATTGCAACTGGCAAGATTGAAGTTATCGTAAGCAGTATCTTAAGCGTAAACAATGCCTTAACTCCGCCTATAGAGATTGATGACAAAACAGAAGCTTCTGAAGAGGTAAGGTTAAGGTACAGGTACCTTGACCTGAGAAGGCCAAAGATGCAGAAGCAGTTGATGTTCAGGCACGCCCTGGCAATCTCGATAAGGGAATACTTGAACGGGCAGAACTTCATTGAAATCGAAACGCCTATGCTGATTAAAACAACCCCGGAAGGAGCTAGAGATTACCTTGTGCCAAGCAGGCTGCACCCAGGCAAATTTTATTCGCTGCCGCAAAGCCCCCAGATTTACAAGCAGATACTGATGATTGCGGGATTTGACAAGTATTACCAGCTGGCAAGATGCTTAAGGGATGAAGATTTAAGGGCAGACAGGCAGCCTGAGCATACCCAGCTTGACCTGGAGATTTCTTTTGCCGATGCCGAGGACATTTTCCATCTGACAGAAGGGCTCATAAAGCATGTTTTCAGGAAGCTCCTTGACAAAGACATCAAAATTCCTTTCAAAAGGTTTGCCTATAAAGATGCAGTTGAAAAATTCTGCACAGACAAGCCGGATATAAGGTTCGGAATGGAATGCTGCACAGTAACTGACATTGCCAAAGAGTCTGAATTCGTGGTATTCCTTGATGTTATTAAAAAAAACGGAATCGTGAAAGTTTTGAATGCAGAAGGCTGCGGAGAAAAATTAAGCAGAAACCAGATTGACGAGCTGATAGAGTTTGCAAAGGCCAACGGCGCCAATGGTCTGGCTTGGATGAAAGCAACAAAAAATGGATTGGAGAGCAACATTGCAAAGTTTTTTCCCAAAAATGCGCAGAAGCAGCTGCTTGAAAAGGCAGATGCAAAAGAGAATGACCTGCTGCTGTTTGCTGCAGGCAATCCAAAAGTAGTGAATGATGTGATTTCAAAAATAAGGCTGAAGCTCGCAAATTCGCTTGGGCTGGTAAAAGAAAATGATTTTGGGTTCTGCTTCATAACTGAATTTCCCATGTTTGAATGGAATGAAGACGGGCAGAAATGGGATTTCGGGCACAACCCGTTCACAATGCCGAATGAGGAGTGCTGGCAGCATCTTGAAAAAGATCCTGGCAAAGTTGTTTCCTGCCAGTATGATTTTGTCATGAACGGCTCAGAGCTTTTTTCCGGATCTGTGCGCAACAATATTCCGGAACTGCAGATGAGGGCTTTCAAGGCTACAGGAATGTCGGAAGCTGAAATAAAGGAAAAATTCGGGTTTCTGCTTGAAGCGTACAAGTACGGCGCTCCAAAACATGCCGGCTTCGGATTGGGGTTTGACAGGCTTGCTTCGCTGATGCAGGGGATACATGACATAAGGGAGGTGATAGCATTCCCAAAAAACAAGGCAGCTGAGAATCCAATGGACGGCTCGCCGAATGACGCTTCCGAAAAGCAGATGCAGGAGCTTCACATCAAGCTTGATTTCGTGAAAGAGTCAGTTAACGCGGTTTTCGGCAGGATAAGGGATGCCTTGAACAAGGAAAAAATAGAGTATGAAGTTCTTGAGCACAAGCCCGTTTTCACAAGCAGGGAAGCTGCTGAAGTCAGGGGCACAGAATTGAAACAGGGGACAAAAGCCTTGATATGCAAGACGGAGGAAGGATTTATACAGGCAGTTGTTTCAGGCGCAAAAGAGCTTGACATCGAAAAGCTGCAGAAACTGACTCTTTACAAGAAGGTTGAGATGGCAAATGCAAAGGAAGTGAGGCAAGTAACTGGCTGCAACATAGGGAGCGTGCCTCCGTTTGGAAATTTGTTTGACTTGAAAGTCTATTTTGACAAGTCAGTTGTTGAGAACGAGACTGTTGCATTCAACGCAGGCCAGCACACAAAAAGCATCAAGATGAAGTTAAAAGATTTGGTCAAAGTTGTGAATCCCGTGATTGGGGAGTTTTCCAGATAATTTTAAATTTAAAATAAAAAATTAGAATTTAACTTCAGGAGCATTCTCAGCCCCGGGCTTTGCGTTGAAGTAATTTCTATCGGCATATCCGAGGTTTTTTGCGACAATGCTGCTCGGGAAGGTCTTTATCCTTGCATTAAAAGTTCTGACGGCATCATTAAACCTTCCCCTCTCAACTGCAACTTTGTTCTCTGTGTTAGCAAGCTCGTCCTGCAGCGCCTGGTAATTTTTTGTCGCAGTCAATTGAGGATAGTTTTCCGCAACAAGAAGCAATTTTGACAATGTTGATTCTATCTGGTTTGCGGTCTCCACCTTTGCATTCACGTCAGGGGCTGTCTGCCACTGGCTTCTCAGCTGGGTTATTTCTGTCAATGTAGACTGCTCGAAGTTTGCAGCGCCTTTCACAGTATTGACAAGGTTTGGAATCAGGTCAACCCTTCTCTGGTATTGAGTCTCAACCTGGGCCCATTTGTTATTCACTTCTTCGTTAAGCTTTATGAGGGAATTATAAGTTCCAACGTACCAAAAAACAAGCAATAAGATTATTGCCAAGGGAATTCCAATCCACATAAGCAGTTTCTTGTTCATATTATTCGCCGTGTTTTAAGCCTGATTTTTTATTTTTTTGATGCAATGAGTTATTTTTTGATTCTTTTGCCTGATTTTTTTGAAAAATCATAAAGCATCTTAACTTCCATTTTGTCGAGCCACATTCCTCCGCAGTTGTCGCACACATCCAATGTTGCTCCTGAAGGATGTATGACCTTCCTCATAAACCTTTTGCGCCAGATGCCTGAGCACCTCGGGCAATGGATTTCCTTATCCATTTTGAATCAACTTTTTGATGATTCCCTTACATTTATTTTTGTTATTTATCAAATCAAACTCCCAGAATCTTATTACAAGATATCCCTCTTTAATAAGTTTATTGTTTTCAGTTTCATCCCTTGCCTTATTCTTTATCTGAGCCTCTGTTGTAGGTTTTGGATAGAACATCGGATTAGAATGCCAGTAATCTCCATCTGCAAACAAAACAATGTTAGGTTCTACAAATGCATCAGCCTGACAAATTGTTTTGATGGATTTATGTTTACTAAAGTTTAAATTCAACTCATTTAAAATTTCAAATAAAATTAGTTCTGCATTCGTGCTTTTCTTCGGAAATATTTGCCTTAATCTTGCTTCTCTAATTTGATTTATGGTTTCACTGGAATAGACATTTTTCTTTCCCTTATTCCAGGGTACCAATCCTCTACGAAATTGTGTCATTTGAACTTTTTCTTTTATTTCAGGTCTTGCCATTGCTTTTTTGGTTTCAATTGACACTTTTTTCTTATGGTTTACAGTTAATTGTCTTCCTTTATTCCACGGCACTATCCATCCTATTTTGCCTTTGTTCCATGGTATTATTCCTTTTTTGAATTCTGTTTGTGGAGAATTTCTTCGACCTTTACCCCAAAATGATGCTGAATGAGAAGACATTCCAAATTTTTTCTTGTACCAGAAAAGAGATTCATAAGGCATTCCTATTTCTTCGGCTATCTGGGGAAGAGATTTCTTATTTTGAGTGTACTCTTGAATTAGGAATTCCTTTGTTATTTTCCATTTGTTGATGTTCTTGCAAAATTTCATATAAATCACTTCAAAAGTTTGCCATATTCAAAAGCTTATGAGTTATAGGAAAAAGGGAACTTGTAAGCGAAACTGAGTAAAAAGATTTTGATGCTAATCAAAAGACTTAATTTGGCAGTTTTGCGTGTTCACTTTTTCAATTATAAATGTAGAACTCCTTTATAAATATCACGTGAAGATGTCCAGTGCTAGAATTTCCCAGAAAAACCTCCGCCGCCAAATCCGCCTCCGCCGCCTGAGAACCCCCCAAAACCTCCTGAGCCTCCCTTAAAACCTCCTCTTCCAAATCCGCCTGCAAACAAGCCCCACGCAGCGCCTTTGTAAAAATCATCTTTGTGCTTCTCTTTTGTTTTGATTCCCTTGCTGAATTTTTTTGCTCTGTTGACAGATGCAAACAGGATAAAAATGATCAGCAGCAAAAGGACAATTCCAAAAACAATGCTCAAACTGTCTTGTTTTATGCCGGAAGCATCCTTCAAAGCAACAATATCGGCATCATTTGAATTTAATAATGCTCTTTTCGTTACGTCAAAAGCCTGCAAAATCCCATTTTCATAATTGCCATCCTGGAAGTTTGGAACCAAAGTTTCCCTTGAAACCCTTCCCAAAAGCGAGGAGCTTAAAGTGCTTTCAACGCCATATCCCACTTCCCATCTGTACTTCCTGTCTTTTATTGCAACATAAAGCAGAATCCCATTGTCGTTTCCTTTCTTCCCTATCCTGTTTTCTTCTGCAATCTTTAAAGTGTATTCCTCAAGAGAATATTCTTTGGGATATTCATTTTCGATGAATATCACATACTGGACTCCGTTGGTGGCTTTTTCCAGATCCCTTAAGTCCTGCTCAAGCTGTGATTTTGCAGAGGATGAAAGCGAGTTTGTATTGTCAGTCACATAAGAGTTTATCACAGGTATCTGCGCTGCATAAGCATGATGGGTTAAAACTAG
This sequence comes from Candidatus Woesearchaeota archaeon, assembly GCA_016188245.1. Lineage (GTDB taxonomy): Archaea > Nanobdellota > Nanobdellia > Woesearchaeales > GW2011-AR4. The sequence goes on from JACPIE010000013.1 coordinate 73,644, forward strand.
GAATACCAGCGCAATCAGCAGTATTTTTTTCATGGCAGGCAATCAAATGTAAGAATATATAAATATAACCAATTATGGCATAATGAAAAATGTTGAAAATCAATTTAATAACAAGCAACCTCGGCAAAGTAAAAGAATTCAGGCAGATTCTGGAGCCGGAACTAAAGGTGAATCACATCAAAATTTCTTATCCGGAATTAAGAAGCGACAATCCTGAAGAAATAGCAAGGCAATCAGCGCAAATGCTTGCAAATAAATTGAAAAAGGTTGTTGTTGTCGAGGATTCTGGGTTGTTTATCAATGATTTGAATGAATTTCCCGGCACATGTTCCGCCTACATCCACAAAAGAATAGGGTTGAATGGGATTATAAAGCTGATGGAAGGCACCAAGGGCAGGCAATGCGAATACAAAAGCGCTGTTGCATACTGCGAGCCAGATAAAAAGCCATTAAGCTTTCTTGGAGAGGAAAAAGGAAATGTTGCTGAAAGCGTAAGAGGGCATTTTGGATTTGGGCATGATCCGATTTTCATTCCAGAAGGAAGCAGCAAAACTTACGGTGAAATGAAAAATTGCGAAGAAGCCAAGAAATTCAGAAGGATGGCCGTCTTGAAATTAAGAGGTTATTTGCTAAAAAAGAAAATAATATAAATAACGACAAACTTTGCTCTTTTTATGCTCCAGAAAATAAAAGGCCTGATGAAAGTAAAAGAGGACTTGGATGCGATAAACGGCAATGTTGAAGAGAACAATAAAATAATTTCTGATTTGAAGCTTGAGCTTGAGTCGCTGAAAAAAGAGCTGTCTGAAAACAAAAAAGTCCAGGATGAATTTCTTAAAAGTTTCAGGGAAAATCTGTCAGTAATCAAAAACCTAAGGGAAGACTTTGGAAAGGAATTGGTGGAATTCAAATTATTGAAAAGCCAGCTTCAAAGGAAGATTCTTGACAAGTTCGAGGAAGAGCTGCAAAAAGATTTGGAAGTCAACAGGGAAATCCTGAAAAAGGACGCTGAGGATTATGGTATGCTGAGAAATAAAGTTTCTGGAATCCTCTCAAGGCTTGATCTGACAGGAGAGGAAATAAACAAGTTCATAGAAATCAGCAGGAACATCAAGAAAGAAGACTTTGAGTTGACAAGATTCGCAAGGCAGCTTATAGATATGGACCGGGAAAAGCTTGAACTGATGAGAAAGATTGACACTCTTGAAAGGATGGTTTCCAAGATCAGAAGAAGGGAATTGGTAAGATAAGGAGGTGTGCCCCGGATAAAAAGAGGAGATTATCCAGGGCGCAGATGAGATTCTCAAATTGTGGTTATCACCTCGTGTCTTTTAATCCAGAATAAAGGATGGGAAGCTTGTTTATATATCATGTGAACATGGCTTCTAGAACTGTCTTTCATAAGGTTTATAAATGGGAATCAAGGAATGATTCCAATGGTTCAGGTGGTTTTCAGCCCAAAATGGTTCTGGGGGAAGGATATTTTTATTGACTCCATTGCCCTGGTTGTGCTGCTGTCCATAGCAATTTTTGCTACAAATTTCTACAGGGTAAAAAAAAGCAAGAATTACCTATATCTGGCGCTTTCATTTTATTTGATTGCACTGTCATTTTTTTCAAAAATGCTCATTAATTTTACCATCTACTATCAGGTGCTCCATACACGGATGATAGGTTCTATCGAATACTCCCAAGTCATACTAAAATCCTCTGAGATACTTGCCGTCAGCGGCCTGTTCCTCTATAGGCTGTTTACCCTGCTGGGCTTTTTCATGCTTTACTCAATTTATGAGAAGCAGTCTAAAGCCAACATAATTCTTGTGATATACTTCACAATAATCTCAATTTTCTTCAGCAAAGAGGAGTATTACATCTTTTACCTGACCTGCCTTATTTTCTTGGGCGTAATCTCCAACAGGTATTACCAGAATTACAGGAAAAACAGAAAGAAGACTTCAGGCATGCTTGCGGCCAGCTTTTCAGTTATAGCCTTAAGCCAGATCTTTTTCATGTTTGTAAAATTTACAAAACATTTTTATGTTGTTGGGGAAGGGATACAGCTTATAGGGTACATATTGCTGTTAGTGACTTTCATAACGGTGCTAAAACATGGAAGGGAAAAGGACAAGAGTCGGCATCATTGAGGATATGCTGTCTTCCATAATAAGCAAAGGGGGCAGAATCAAGCCCACACATTTGATGTACAAATCCAACATGGCTCATGGGCAGATGAAGGCTTATCTTGATGACTTGGTGCAAAAAGAGCTGGTGAAGGAGGTCAAAGAAGGCAATTATGGTTATGTTATAATAACTGACAAGGGGCATGAATTTGTTCAGAAGCTGAAGCAGATGAGGGAGTTTGAGAAGGCGTTTGGCTTGTAAGCATGCCTGAAAATTTCTGAATTTCCAAAACAAAAATATATATAAACAGCTGAAAAACAGCCTATGATATGGAAGTAGACAAGAAGCTTCTCGAGCATGTTGCCGGGCTTGCAAGGCTGAAATTAAGCGAAGATGAGCTGAATAAATTCCTGCCGCAGCTCAAGGAAACCCTGGAATTCTTTTCAAGATTGAAAGAGATAGATACAGGCAATGTAAAGCCCAGCTTCCATCCGGTTGAGCTAAAAAACGCAACGCGGGAAGACAAGGAAGAAAAATGCCTGTCACAAGACGATGCTTTGTCATTGGCTGAGCACAAGAAAAATGGGTATTTTAAGGGCCCAAGGGCGGTTTGAATGAAAATATTTTTTTTATTGCCCATACTCCTGCTTTTGATTGCATCATGCCAAATTAAGACAGAAAAACAGATTAGTGGAAATGAGGTAAAACAAATGGTGAAATATGCTGTAATTGAAACTAACAAAGGAACAATAAAAGCAGAGCTTTATGCCGAAAAAGCCCCGATAACAGCCAAAAATTTCATTGACTTGGCAAATTCCGGCTTTTACAACGGGTTAAAATTCCACAGGTATGAGCCGGGATTTGTAATCCAAGGAGGAGATCCGAATGGAGACGGCACAGGCGGCTCAGCAAAAACAATCCCCCTCGAGATAAATAATGAGCTTAAGCATGTAAAAGGGGCGCTGGCTATGGCAAGGGCAAATGACCCGAACAGCGCCAGCTCGCAGTTTTACATTGCTCTTGGCAATATACATTTTCTTGACGGAAACTATGCCGTTTTCGGAAAAGTGGCGGAAGGGATGGATGTAGCGGAGCAATTAAGGACAGGCGACAAAATGGAAAAGGTGTATATAATTGACAGATGAAACGACCTTGAAAGATTTTATCAGCAAAATAAAAAATAATGAGATTGATGTAGTTGAGTATACTTATAAGCTAATCGAAGAATGCAAAAAAATAAACAAGGAATACGGCTATTTCAACACGATTTCAGAGGAATTGGCTTTATCGCAGGCAAAAGAAATCAAAATTCAGTTAAAGCAAAAAAATAAAGAGATAAAAAATAAAAAACTGCTGGGGGTTGCGGTTTCTGCAAAGGATAGCATCTGCGTCAAAGGCGTTGAAACAACAGCAGGCTCTAAAATATTGCAGGGCTATAAGCCGCTGTTTGATGCTTTCGTGATTCAAAAAGTGAAGGAAGAAGGCGGCATAATAATCGGAAAAACTGCCCAGGATGAATTTGGATTTGGGACATTTTCCATGAATTCCGCTTTCGGAATCCCAAAAAATCCTTTTGACAGTGAGAGAAGCTGCGGCGGCTCAAGCGGCGGGGCGGCCGGCTTAAGCCGGAAATTAGGCAATCATATTGCGATAGGAGAATCCACAGGCGGCTCCATAACAACGCCTGCATCATTCTGCGGAGTTTATGGATTATGCCCGACTTATGGCAGGGTTTCAAGGAATGGGCTGATTGACTTCTCAAATTCAATGGACAAAATCGGGCCAATAGGCAAAACAATAGAAGACGCTGCGCTGCTGATGAATGTAATCTCGGGCCATGACAAAAATGACAGCACTTCCCTGAATGTTAAAAATGAGGATTATGAAAGCTATGTAAAAAAATCAATAAAAGGAATGAAAATTGGCATTATAAAAGAGGCATTTGGCTCTGGTGTTGAAATGGAAGTTGAAAAAAATGTGTACAATGGGATTGAAGAGCTTGAAGAAGAAGGCGCAAAAGTTGAAGAGATTTCTTTGGAATTGCCGATTAAATACGGCATAGCGACTTACTATATGATTGCAGCAAGCGAGGCAAGCACAAACCTTGCAAAATACTGCGGAATGCGCTATGGGGCAAGCGAAAAGCTTGAAGGCAGCTTTAACGAATACTTCACAAAAGTCAGGAGCAATAATTTTGGAGAGGAGGCAAAAAGAAGGATTATTCTAGGGACCTTTGCAAGGATGGCTGGCTACAGGGATGCTTTCTATTTAAAAGCTGCAAAGGTAAGGACATTGATGATTAACGAATACAAGAAAGCATTCAAGAAATTTGATGCCCTGGTTTCTCCGGCAGTTTCAATATTGCCGCCAAAATTTTCAGATATTGAAAAATTGACTCCGCTGCAGCATTACATAATTGATGTAATGACAGTTAGCCCAAATGTTGCTGGCTTGCCCCACTTGAATGTTCCGGTCGGCTTTGAGAAAAACCTTCCGATAGGCATGCTGCTCATTGCAGACCACCTGCAGGAAGGCAAGCTGATACAGATTGGAAGCGCGGTGGAGAAGGGGAAATGAACCGAAGAAAATTTTTAGAGTTAGCTACAATTGCCTTGCTTAGCCCCGTAGCAGGACATGCACAAGACATAAGCTGGAAGATACAGGAAGACTTGATTCAGTTGCTTAATGGCGGGAATTATCCGAGATATCCTGACACAGATTTAGCAGATATACATATAATATACAAAACAAAATTTTCAGCTATGGATTGGGCCATTCTTTCTGACATGGGAGCCAAAAGAGAGATGCGCGACCAAAAAACAATAAGAGCCGGAATGACAAGAGAACAAATAATGGAATATGCAAAAAGGCCAAATGTTGAAAAAATACTTCCAAATCATTATGGAGAAGGAATCAAATGAAACACTTCACAACAGACATCATCATTGGACTTGAAGTGCACGTAGAACTCTCAACAAAGACAAAGCTCTTTTGCAGCTGCCAAAAAGCAAAAAAGGATGACATTCCAAACTCAAAATGCTGCCCGATATGCCTAGGAATGCCGGGCTCAAAGCCTGTGCTGAACAAAAAAGCAGTTGAGTTTGCACTGAAGCTTTGCCTCGCATTGGATTGCGGGATATCGCCTGAGTTAATCTTCTCAAGAAAATCATATTTTTATCCTGACATGTCAAAAAATTATCAAATCTCGCAATATGAAGTTCCTCTTGGAAAACGCGGAAAACTAATGTTAAAAGGAGGCAAGGAAATTGGGATTGCCAGAGTTCACATTGAAGAAGATCCTGCTTCCCTAATCCATCCGGCAGGCCTGAAAGAATCCACTTATGTTTTGGTTGACTACAACAGAAGCGGCAATCCGCTTGTTGAGATTGTCACAGAGCCGGAATTAGGAAGCCCTGAAGAAGCAAGGGACTTCATGAAGCAATTGATAACTGTGCTAAACTATCTTGATGTTTTTGACATTAATGAGGGGATAATAAAGGCAGATGCAAATGTGTCAGTGAAGGAAAGTGGTTACAAAAGGGTCGAAATAAAAAATATTACCGGGTTTAAAGAAATAGAAATGGCTTTGCTTTACGAGGTAAAAAGGCAGAAAGAAGAAGCCCATAAAGTGGAGCAGGAAACAAGAGGATGGAGTTCTGAAAAAGGAGTTACATTTTCATTAAGAAAAAAAGAGACTGAAGAGGACTATGGGTATATAATTGACACTGACTTGACTGCAATTGAAATAACTGATAAGTGGATTAAAGAGATAAAAAAAATAATGCCTGAGCTTGCCCGGGACAAGGTAAAAAAATTCATTGAAAAGCACAAGCTAAAAAAAGAAGATGCGGAGATAATCGCTGCTGAAAAAGGATTGGCAGAAATGTTCGAGAAAGTTGCAGAAGAAATTAATCCCATACTGGCGGCAAAATGGCTGAGAAGGGAGCTAGTAAGAGTTCTTAATTACAGCAAAAAAGAGCTGCATGAAGTGGAAATAGATGAAAAACATATGATTGGCTTGCTAAAATTGGTTGAAAACAAGAAAATAACCGATAACGTTGCGTCAAAAATCCTGGAAAAGCTGGTTGAAAAGCCGTTTGATGTAAAAGAATATGTAAAAAAAGAAGGCTTGGAAGCTGTCTCTGATGTTTCGGAGCTGGAAAGGTACTGCAAGGAAGCAATTGAGGAAAGCCCGAAAGCTGTTGAAGACTACAAAAAAGGAGAGGCAAAAGCATTGAATTTTATAGTCGGAAGCGTCATGAAAAAGACAAAGGGAAAAGCGACTCCAAAAGAGGTCAATGAGATAATTTTAAGGTTTATCAGGTGATTTTTAGCAAAAAGCTTTTATACCTACTTTTAAAAAATAAGTTTTATGTCAAAAAAAAGATTGTTGTTTCTTTTATTAGTTCTTTCTATGGTTATCATCAGCTGCGTTCCTAAAAATGATGTTAATGTTGAGGAGTACAATGATGATGCAAACAGCGAAATTGCAATTGAGCCGCCAGCAACTAAAAAGCAAGGATTAGAAGATCTATGTTCTGGAGAAGACGACTGCAGGGATTTTTGCTCCAAGAATAGGGGCAGATGCGAGGATTATTGCCGCGGCAAAAAAATAGAAATCTGCAGGGTTATCTTTCCTCCTGGCGAAGATAGCCATGGAGATTACAATGCTGTAACAGGCTGCAAAGGAAAAGGGATTATAACATTTACATCGCCCCCTATGCGAATAGGGGATATTGAGCTGATTGAGCCGATTGGCTTGATGATTGGCGGCCATGTCACGCCTATTGACCACGGGTATTATTACGCAAAAGGATGGCTTTCTCCGGGTAACAGGGAAGACGCAACAAAATTCCGTGACATTATGGCACCGGCATCAGGAATTGTAACCAGTGTCCAGAGTATGCCGCAAGAATATTCCTCCAGCAGTATTGGTGATTATCGGCTCATCATTCACCACACTTGCTCATTTTATACCATTTATATTCATATCAACCAATTATCAGAAAAATTACTTGCCATTGCCGATACACAAAACATTGTCGCAGTCGAAGCAGGAGAAGTCATAGGAAAAGCGCCGGGGTTTGATTTTTCGGTGCATAATGATGATATCACCCTTTCCGGATTCATTATTCCTGAGACATATGCTGCTGAGCCATGGAAACTTCACAACGTCGATATGTTTGATTATTTTGCTGAGCCCACACGAGCACAGCTCTTGGAGAAAAACATTCGCCAAAAAGAGCCCCGAGGCGGAAAAATTGATTATGATATTGATGGTAAGTTAGTGGGCAATTGGTTTGAAGAAAACACCAACGGTTATTTTGGTAAGGAAGAGTACCAGCGCATGTCCGGCTATTGGAGTACGCACCTCTCCTTTGCATATGACGGCTTGGACCCTTCCTTGGTGATTGTTTCAGTTGGGGATTACAACGGCGAAGCACAGCAATTTGCAGTCAAAGGGAATGCTCCTGATCCTGCTGAAGTGGGCATTCAAAATGGATTGGTAAAATATGAGCTGGTCTTGTTTGGCTACAAGACTGAAGAGGGAAACGAGTGGAACAGGCGGAATTTTGCGAGAATTTCCAAGGCATACGGCTATGACGGGCAGGTTGCTGGTGTTGTGCTTGCCCAGATGCTTGAAGGCAGAAAAATTAAATTTGAGGCATTTCCTGGCAAAAAGGCTGCAGAGGTTTCCGGATTTACAGACAAAGCAAGAATTTATGAAAGGTAAATTAGAAATTTACAGCTCAGTCTCCAAGACTCTTTCAGCTTCTTCCTTCACCCTTCTCTCGAAATCAGGAACTGTTTCTCCCTCTTGCTTTTCCGTGCTTAAAATATTCATCAGGTTTTTTATTAATTCCTCTTCTCTCTCCAATGTTAAATTTTCCAGCTTGACCTGGCCAAGATGCTCCTTTATCAAGAAAGATTCTATATCCTCAACATTCTTTGCGTCTGTCTTTATCTCCTCAAACTCTTTTGATGCCAATGCGTGCGAGCTTTTCATCACAAAATAGGCTGATTTGCCGTACAGCTCGCTAAAAATTTCCTTGAAGTCTATGTCGCTTGGCTTGCCGTCTATGGTGCCATGCAGCCTGATCAGCACAATCGTGTTGTTCAGCTCCTTGTTTTTAAAATAAGCTGAAATTTCATCCTTGATTTCATCTGGAGCTTTGTGGTCGCATTTCAGCTGGAATCTCTCAACATTGTAAATCTGGATTGGTTCCCATCTTGCGGTTCCGTCTTCAACAATGAAAAATCCCCCTCTTCCGAGCTTTTCAAGCTCGGCAAAGCTGTTAGGAAACAAAGGGCCGGGATATGCTATTCTTCCGTAGCCTTCAATTTCCTTGTCATCGACTATATGGACGTGCCCGCCTGCATAATAGTCAAAACCCTTCGGCAGCAGCGACAGCGGCTGGGATATTATGTTTTCCATCTCCTTCGGCTTCAGCTCGTCTATGCCGGAATGGAACAGGAATATTTTGTAGCCTTTTTCATTTTCCAAGTTATCCAGAACAAGCTTTTCATAATATGTTTTTTCCAGCGAGCCTCTTTTGCCAAGGATTCCGGCTATTTTAGCTCCTGTCTTTTTGTCTATCGTAAAAGTTAATTTTAATTTGCCGTTTTCAGCAGTTCCCTTGAATACGTTTACAAACAGCCCTGCTTCCTCCAAAACGTCAAGGATTGTCTTTCCGCTCGGGCTGTAGTCATGGCTCCCCGGCACGATATAGGCCGGAATTTCTAGGTCTTTCAGGTGCTTTAGCTTTGCAGCGACTGTCTTTAGGTTATCCAGCCTTGGAAATGACGTGTTGAACAGATCCCCTGCAATAAGAATGAAGTCCACTTTTTCTTTTATGCATTTGTCAATTGCCTTGCAGAAAGCCAGCGTGCTTGTGTCTTTCAGCTTTGGGTCCCTCCATGAGCCTATGTGGCAGTCTGCCATGTGTGCGAATTTCATCGGGAAAGGTAATGAATTGCATTATTTAAAACTATTCAGCAAAAGTTTTTCAAAACCGCAAACTATTTAAGCGAAATGTTTATCCACGTCATAAAACATTACAAAAGGTGATTAAATGGCAGAAGTAGTATGTAAATGCGGAGTTAAGAGGCAGTCCGGCTATCTTTATTTTGTGGATAAGCACGGAAACTGCGCCAGGGTAAACATGAAAAGGCCCGGGAAAGCATACAGGAAGAAGGTTGAAGTGCTGCACAAGTGCGGCATCAAGAGAAAAGCAGGCTACCTTTATTTCGTGGACAAGAAAGGAAATGTAGCAATGGCAAAGATGAACCGGGGCGGCAGGAAAAAGAAAAGATAATTTATTTCTTTTTTTTATTTTTTTAATATAATTCTTATTTTCAGAAAAAATATCTGGAAACTGCATTTCTCCTTTGCATCACCTAGATTGTTTTATGCAAAAGAATGCCGTACTTCATTCGGGCATTCGTTAGGTGACTAAAGACTTCCCAACTTGTTTTTGTTGCTAAAAAGCTCTTGAAGCTTCTAGCCGGTGTTGAGGATATGGAGTGCAGTTCCCATAATCATGCTTGAATTCTTGCCTCTTCAATTTCAGGCTCTGTGAATTCTTCCCTGAAGTATTCCGCTTCCTTTAGCCTCTTTAGCCTTGGAAAATACCCAACATATTTATTAAGCTTTTCTTGCGATTCTTTATGCTTGTATTTTGGAGGAATGTAGACTGCATTAAGCAGGCTTTTTTTCTTCTCCAAATAGAATGCTTTCAGGCTTTTCACTTTGCCACCCCTTAAATTATATATGGCAAAATAAGTATATATAACTTTGGTATTATGTGTATATAGAGGTATATAGGATCATCCCAGCTCGCTGAACTCATGCGCAAATTCTTCCTTATTGCCCAAAGTATCCTTGACAATGTCGTCAAAATAAGGGATGCTGATTGGGGTTACAAATTTTGCAAAGTTGCTTGTTATGAGAGCTTCTCCCACGTCAAGGCTTGCTATTGTCCGATCATCGTCGCTTAAGTCTTGTGAGGCGCTCTCAATAATTGCTTGCCTTTCAGGCTTCATCTCTATTCCAAGGATTATTTTAGTGTTCATGTTTGCCAATATCTCCCTTGGTATAAGGGAAGGCAGCTGGGTGATTGCGCAAAGTCCAACTTTGAATTTCCTTCCTTCCCTTGCTATGGTCGAGAATATGTTCGGGCCTGCTTCAAGGACTTCCTTTCCAAGCACTCTTGGGGCTTCCTCCAGCACAATTGAAATAACTGGCTTGTTATTTAAAGCTCCGCTCATCTTGTAATTCCTGTATTTGTTGAAAACTTCATTTGCTATCAGGCTGCCTATCAGCAGCTCGACTGCCCCGCTGAAATTTGACGTGTCTATGACTGCGATTCTTCCTTCTTCCAGATGCCTGCATATGTCATTAACAGTAGCAAAGCCTGAATTCAGCTGGAAAATCCCATTGCAGAATAGCTGGCTGTTGCTGAATTCCAGGTCAAGAACATAAAGCAGCCTTCTTTTCACCACAGACATTGTGTCGTCTTTAAACACCCTTCCGATGCTCAGATCTTTTTCCAGTATTATGGCTTCAATCCATTTGTCGCCGAATTCCTTGTGATAAAGATTCAAGCATTGCCTTTGGGCATCGCTGAAATTGACTGAGCCTTCAAAATGCAGCGGCTTTATGGCATCGAGGCTTATTCTCAATGTGTTTGTTCCGATGGGGGCATTTTTGGCAGTGTAGTAAACAATGTTCTCTTTGTTAGGATGGTCTTTCAGCCCAGTCCTGTTTCTTCCGTAATATTCGTCATGAGGATCAAGCACCAAAATTCCAAAATTTCTGCCGACAGAGTTCCATAGCAGGTTGGAGACAAGCACGCTTTTTCCTCTGCCTGTTGTTCCAGCAATTAAAATATGGTGTGAAAAAACTTTTTCACCGTCGAGAAAAATAGGCACATCAAGCACCTTTGAGCCGCTTCTTAGATTGCCGATTAATACCGGATTTTTCGGCTTGGCCAGAAACGACAGATCAGTTTCATTGATTTCCCTCACTTCAGAAAAAACATTTGGCAGCGACTTGCTAACAAAAGCGCTTTTGTTTTTTATTGTGGCGAGGCTTTTCATCATTGCAAGCGTGTAATTTCTAAGATTTGCGTCAAAAAGCTCAAAGTCAGTTCCTTCCTCAAGCTTCATGCCGGAAATCATCTCAAGGTTCTGCTGGGATATCTGGCTCCCGTACAATAAATCATAGACCTGCATCAGGATTTTTCCATCAGCGGAATCGGCAATCAGAAGCTCTCCAATCTCTACCTCATTTCCGGATTTTTGCCTCGCAATTATCTTTCCGAACTCCCCGGAAATAACCTGACCCTTGATCACATTGCCACCCAAAAGTAAAGAATAAAGAATCGTATATAAAAGTTTTTATTGGGCTTTTGGAGGAAGTATCCCTTTCTTTTTCACGATAAGATAGGCAATAACTATTGAGAATACTGTTGAGGCTATCAGGATTATCAGCATGGTATGCCACCCAAGATGCTCTCCAATCGGGGTTCCAAAGATAGTCGCTATTGTGTTTGGCACTATAAACGCAGTTCCAAGTATGGCCATCCATACAGCCATCAATGAAAGCCGGTTGTTCAAAACTGTAAGCTGGTTGTTGTAAATGCTCTGCAGCACCTCTAATCCAGATGCAAGCACTGAAGACATCTGCTCGCTGATGGAGATCTGCCTTGTTAAGTCTGTGCTCAGCATGCCTACTTTTTGGAGTATTACAGGGTCATCAGTTATAAGTTCGGCATCCCCATATCTTAAGTAATGCACCACATCAAGGGATGCCCACAAAGCCTCAAGATATGAGATGAGGGCATGCTTCATTTTGTATATGTCAGAGCCTAATTCCTGCCTGAATCCAGTTGTTTCAATGAGGTACTTGCTGATTTCTTCGCCCTGCTCCTGTATTCCCCTTATCCCGTCAAAATTCCTTTCATTGTTTTCGTCAAGAATTCTTATCAAAACCAGGGATATCTTGTCAACATCATCCAGGTTTTTCGGCACTTTCTTGAATGATGTGACGGCATATCTTGCAAATTTCACCAGCCTGGTTATTCCTTCTGTATGGATTGTTACTATGAGGTTGCTCTTTATCAGTATTATCAGCTTGTTTATATCCACTTCAAGCCCTGTAACGTGGACAGCCGGCAGCAGCAGCCCGAGTTCCGTGGTATGGTCGTCATAGCCTGAAAACCTTTGCATTACCAGCTCTTTGATTATAGAAGGCGTGAACCCGAGCATTGAAGCCACTTTGCTTCCGTCTTCTTTCAGGCTGGTGACTTGGGCGTTTACCCATGCAAAATCAGCATCTTTCAGCGTGGGCAAAAATTCTTCGATAGTCCCTTCAATCTTGATGGTGCTGCCGTTCTTGAGCATGGCAACGCAGAAAGTAGGGCTTACGTTGTTAGATTGCTGGCTCGAGGGGCTTTCAGATTTTGCTTCAGCTTCATGGACATGCCTCATTTTATCTCCTGCCTTAAGATTTGCTCTATTTCTTCTTTTGACACTGCGCAGCCGCTTAATTTTACTCCCCACAATACGCTTTCCAGCAAGCTCTTTCTTGCGTCCGGGATTTTTGTTATGAAGCTGTTCAGGATTCCTTGCTCATAGGCAATTGCGACAAGCTCTATTGAGCGTATTATTTTTATATTCTCGGCCATAGTATTAAATTCTTTTAAATTACTTTCGTTTATTGCTATGGGGGTGTGGAGAGTTTTTTTCAGGATTTCGGCAACTATTTTCGGGTTTTCTATCAGATACCTTGTTGTTTTTTCATCAATGGCTATTGCATCCGCATTTAAGCTTACAGCTGCCGCGATAACTGACATTTCCGCAAAATGGACTATCTGGATGTTGTTCTTGTAAGCTTTGAATATCTCATTTGCGGTGTTGAGCAGCATAGGGGTTTTTTCCCTTATAACGCTGTTGTCTGCAATTTCAAGTATCCCGTTTTCTATGAGCTTCTCGACCTGTATCGCCTCAAATTTGAATTTTTTTGTCTCAAGCGGCCTGTCAATGAGCTCTTTTCTTACCGCTTCTGTTATGTAGAACTTGCCGCCGAATTTTTTCTTGAGCGGCTCCAAAATCCACAAAAGATTGTTCATTGTCAGGCTTATTACAGGACCTGCATCAAATATCAATGATTTCATGAGAATAATCCTCTTGCAATTTTCAGTCTTTTTGACACGTTGACAGGCTCGCTGAAGCTGTCTATATAAGTTGTCTTGCCGATGTAATGCATTAGCTCCCATTGGGAAATCCCAAGGATTTCGGCAGATCTTGCGATTGAGATTCCGTGCTCGCACAGCTTGCACCCTTTCTTTATCTGTGCCTGGTTTATTACCTCATTTATGTAAAGGTTTATTTTCCCGTCAATTGTCCTTATGAATCCAAAAAATGATTTTATTGATCTTCTGAACATGTCGTCTTGGCCGCTGTTTAAATTATAAATGCAGGAATTCAGCATGCTTGCAATCTTTCCGTAGTCCAGGCCTTTCTGATTCCTTTCGATTATTTTTGACAAAGCGTAAATCAGGATAGCCACAGAAATTGAGTCTTCATCCTGAAAAACACTTGCATTATGTATTACATTGTTGCTCAATGTCTTGATCTCTATGATATCGGCATCTTCCCTCACCTTAAGGATTTCAGCCAGCCCGTTCAATACAGCCAGTATGTCTTTTTTGATTACGTCGTGCATTGGGGAAAATTTTGATTTATGGATTATATAAAAGTTTTGATTTTTAAAAAATGTAACTCCATAGTGTAACACTCGCCAAATAAATCGGCAGCAAAAGCGTAATAATTAAATATCAGCATTTTAATTAAGCCCAAATACCGGTTGTTGGCGAAATTGGGGATATAGTCACGCGGGAAGAAAGGATTTCTCTGATAAAGCCTCCTTATTTGAGAAATAAGAGCTATCTTGATGATGCGAAGCCCGGATTTGAAAGGGATTCTTTAACCCATTTGGATGCTCTTTACAACTTTGCAATGTCCCTTGAAAGGCATCCTGCAAGGGCAGATGATTTGGTGCAAGAAACTTATTTCAGGGCTTTTAAATTTCAACATAGATTCCAGCCAGGGACTAATATGGGAGCATGGCTTTTTCAAATAATGATGAATACTTCTTTTACATTCTACCGGCTTCGTGAACGGGAGGCTGCAACAGCAGAAGATGGTGTTCCAGATTGGGATATTCCGATGTTCCATGACGCCCCTTACGAAGACAGTAGAGCACTGGAAGATAGCATAGATATTGCGCGCGCAATGCGCCGTCTGCCTGAAGATTTTCGTACAGCAATTCTACTTAGAGAGGGTGAAGGGATGCAAATTGAGGAAATCGCACGTGTCATATCGTGTCCTGTCGGAACTGTAAGATCAAGAATTTTTAGGGCAAAAGAAAGACTTTGGGCACTGCTTAGAGATTATTGGCTTGAACCCTATGGAAATCACAGAACCCCGGCCACAAGAACATATAGTGAAGTACCTAGGGAGATATTTGATTCGAAGTCAGCTAATTTATAACCCAAGCAGTTTTTGCACATTCTTTTTATCTTCTTCCTCCCCCTGCACAAGCAATTTTCCATTCTTGTAAAGAATGACTGTGCATGGGCCTTTCATGATTGCCAATTCGTGCCCTGATTTCGGCTTTTCAAAATGGAACCCGAAGTCTTCAAGCTTTTTCAAGTCTTCCAAAGTATGGCTTTTGTGCCTTGTTTCTTCTTTCAAAAACTGAGTGAAATCGGAAAGGCTTTTCTGGAATTTTTTGTTGACTAAATCCTGGTAAGGAAACCAGCTTTTCCTGAACAGCTCAGGATAGTTCTCAAAGTTTTTTTGAAGAAATTCAACAGTTTTCGGGTCTGACATGTATCCGGAGCCGAAGTCTATGCCTATTTGTTTTTTTAATAGCTCTATTTCAGTGTCTCTGGTCACTTTAGCTAAAATAGAAGCAGCACTAACAACTGGATAATTAACGTCTGCTTTATGCTCTAGTATTAATTTAATTTCTTTGTTTTTCAGTTTCTTTGATAGATAAGTTTTATATTTCTCGATATTATTTCCAGGAGCGTCTATAATCGCTTTATTTGGGCCCAGGTCATCCAATATTTCTGCTGATTTATCTGCTTCAAGCCAGTTTAGGTTTAAACCATCGTGACCTTGCACAGCCCTATCAATTTCTTGTGGATTTATTATTACTATTTTGTATTTATCAGAAATTTTAAGTATTTGAGTGTACAGGTCTTCCCTCTCCCCTCTAGTCAAAAGCTTTGAATCCTTTACTTTTATCTTCCTTAACTGGCTTTCTTGCTTCTCTTCTATCTGAAAACCACACATTACTAAGGGACCGATGATTGGACCTTAAGGCGAGCCTTTAAAGCTCTCTGCCTGCCTCATCAATCCCGCAAACTACAGTCATAAAACAATCACCTTTTCAGCGAAATTCAGTTTTTCCCACTTTTTATCACTATTTCTTTTTATTAATCCTTGTTTTTCCAATTCTTTAAGTCTTCTATTAGATGATTGAAAACCTACATTAAAATACTTTGCTATTTCACTAGTAGTTTTTTTATCTTTACTTAAAAAATTAAGATAATCATTCTTAAGTTTTGATATTATTGCGGCATTTTGGTCATTTCTAATCCAGTAACTCCTGCTACCAGACCTAAAATTTTTTATTATACCTTTATCTTTTAAATCTATTAAAACATCTTGAAGTCTAGCTTCAGTTCTATTGAAATTAATTGCTAGATCAGAAGTCATAAATGGATTGACTAACATTTGGAGAGTGCCATCTCTTATATGGTGGCTTTTATAATGTCTTTCTTTAAATTCTCCATATATTCTCCAAAACTTCTCTTTCTTTGCTGAATGCAAATCTGCTATTTTGATTTTAGCTAATTTATCCCAATTATCCCAGTGAGTAATGAAATAACTTCTATTTCCTGGATTATACTTAAATTCCATTTCAAGATGCTTAAGCATTTTTTCTAAGAAAATGCTAGGCAATTGGGAAATCATTACTGACCTGCTGTTATGTGAAGTTGATTTTATACTTCCTTCTCCAGCAAAGAATCCTCTTAAAATATCTGCATAGTAAGTCGGATTATTTTTGTACAATTCCACAATATTCTTCCATTTTCTATGTAATTCTACGGAGGCTAATCTCCAAATATAATAAGGTTTATTTGCCCTATTGTCTATGTACCTATTTACTTTAGTAACTTCTAACGGAACTGTTACATTTTCGCTATTAGGAGTGTAAACATAGATTCTTATATTGAATTTATAATTTGAGAACAATTTCTTGATATTTTTATGGAAGAATTCAATTAGCTCAAACTGATTATTAGTAAAAGTAATCTCATTATTGCATTTATCATCTCCTTCGGCTAACCATAAGCCAACGCATTCTGCTATTTTTTTATTCATTTTAATCAACCTCCAAAGTTTTTTATTTTTATAAAGACTTTGGAGTCTTACGAAAAAGAGAATGTTGAGCGAAACTGCGTAATTGGTTTTCTGATAAAATCTAAAATTTTAATTTGGCAGTTTTGCGTATTCTCTTTTTCAGAATTAGCTGATGTCTTCTTTTATAAATCTTAGGCGGAGATGTCCAGTGATATAAATTGGATTTTCATCTTATTATTAACAAAGTTTAAATAGATTTTATATAAGTTCATAAATATGGAATCTCACGAAGAAACTCCTGCAGAAAGGGCAGTTAAGGCAGAATTAAAGCATTTAAAGCTAAAATTTGAGCAAGAAAAGAAGATTTATGGCTTAAAAGCAGATACAAAGCAATTTAGGGTAGCTGACTTCTATTTGCCAAAATATGACATTTGTATAGAAGTTTTAGGGAATTGGAATACTAGCAGAGAGCACCGACAAAGATACGAAGAAAAGATGCGTGTTTACAAATTAAACAATCAAAAGTTTATTGCTATATATCCGTATCAATTAACTCATACTCACAAAATAATCCAAGAGGGTTTAATAGGGCATGGTATTAGATTTTCAAAATCCGCTAAAAATGAACCTCCTTGGGCTAAAGCCCAAGGTATCATACAAAGGAAGTAACTTTCCTTTGTTGCACAAAATTCCAGCTTCCTTGGGATTGGGAAATGTAGTGCTGAATTACATCAGTTGTTACATTGCCAACAGAGCGAA
>JACPIE010000017.1 GCA_016188245.1 Candidatus Woesearchaeota archaeon
TCGCTCTGTTGGCAATGTAACAACTGATGTAATTCAGCACTACATTTCCCAATCCCAAGGAAGCTGGAATTTTGTGCAACAAAGGAAAGTTACTTCCTTTGTATGATACCTTGGGCTTTAGCCCAAGGAGGTTCATTTTAGGTTGTTCACTATGGCATCCAGTATCTTATCGGCCACAACCCTCTTGCCGGCTAATTTGATATGCTGAACGTTTTTGTATCTGTCAACAACAAAAACCTCGTTAGTCTCAACATCAAACCCCCTCATCTTTTTGCCCACGTCATTTGCCACAACAAGGTCTGCATCCGCTTTTCTTAGGATATTGTAAGCACTGTTTACCAGCTTTTTGATTGAAACATTGTGCTCAGCCTTGAATCCCACAAGAAATGCCTTTTTATTGAGCTTTTTTAATCTCTCGAATATCTTTGCAGCAGGGGCCAGCTCCAGCTTCAATTCCTTTCCGCTTTTTATCTTTGAATCATGTTTGTTGACTGTAAAGTCCGATACAGCAGCGGAATGCACCACAATGTCAATGCCCTTTATTGCTTTTTTAATCTTTTTGTGCAAGTCATCTACTGTTGTGAATTTCTGTTCTTTTAAGCTGTAGCAAGGCTCAACTGAATTGCAGCCTCTTAACAATAAAACATCTGCCCCCCTCAAAAATGCCTGCTCCGCTATGGAAGCTCCCATCTTTCCGGAGCTTTTGTTGGTTATCACTCTTACAGGGTCTATCTCTTCAACAGTTGCTCCTGCTGTCACAAGGATTCTTTTATTTTTCAAATCACTTCTTTGCTTCAGCAGCAGCCCAATCATCTCAAATATTTTTTTTGGATTTGCCAGCCTCCCTACTCCCTTGTAGCCGCATGCCAGCTCCCCATATTCCGGCTCGGCAAAGTAGTAATCCAGCTTCTTCAGTTTTTTTACATTCTCCTGCACAATCGGGTTTTTCCACATCTTTACATTCATTGCAGGGCATATCAAGACAGGCGCAACTGTTGCCATTATTGAAGTTGTCAGCAAGTCATCTGCAATTCCATTTGCTGTTTTTCCGATTATATTGGCTGTTGCAGGGCATATGAGAAAAATATCGGCAATGTCAGCCAGCGAAATGTGCTTTATTGGGATGTTCCTGCTTATGTATCCCCTGTAATCTATTTTCGGATGAAACAATCTGGTTTGAACCTCATTTCCGGAAGCTTTTTCAAAATCTTTGATGTTAGCTAAATGCGTAGAGGCTTCTGTCATTATCACATGAACTTCGGAGCCAAGATCTCTTAGTTCCTTAATCAAGTCCAGAGCCTTGTAGCAGGCAATTCCTCCTGTGACCCCCATGACTACATTCTTATTTGCAAATGCCGTTTTCATATATCAATTAAGGGAAAAATAGGGTTTATAAAATTTGTTCATCAATGAAAGCTGAACTCATCGCTTGGGAATTTTCCTTCCCTTACTTCTTTTGCATATCTTTCAAATGCGCCCTTCATTTCATTTCCTATCTGCGCATACCTTTTTACAAATTTGGGCTTGAAAGCGTCAAATAATCCGAGAATATCATGAGTAACAAGCACCTGCCCGTCGCAATGGACTCCTGCCCCTATCCCTATAGTTGGAATTGAGACTGATTGCGTTATTTTTTCTGCCAAGCCAATCGGGACGCACTCAAGCACAAGAGAGAAGCATTTTGCATTATCCATTGCCTTTGCCTCTTCAAGCAGCTTTTTTGCGTCTTCCTCATTTTTGCCCTGGACTTTGAAGTTTGTTATGGTCTGGGGAGTCAATCCAATATGCCCCATCACATTGATCCCGTTTTTAGCCAGAAAACCGGCAATCTCCGGCTTTCTCTCGATTTTTACAGCCTGAGCGCCTGCATCAATCAATAACCTTGAATTTTTCAGGGCATCCTTTTCATTGTCATATGTCCCTATCGGCAAGTCTCCTACAACCAATGAATTTTTTGCCCCCCTTGACACAGACCCGACAGCCCTTGCCATGTCCTGCATTGTGACTTTTGTCGTGTTGTCATATCCAAAAACCACCATCCCCATCGAATCACCGACAAGGATTATATCGACAAGACCGTCCATCAACTTTGCCATCGGAAAATCGTAGGCAGTAAGCATAACTATCCTCTGCCTTGATTTCATTGATTTTATCTTTTGCACCGCATCCATAACATCAAAAGAAACTGTGCCTATTTTTAAAACTTTATCCTCTCTTTCAAAGCAGCGTAAATAATCGGCAGTGCTATTGTAGCATCGCATATCAAATCAACAAAGCTTGCTTTTGGATTAAGCTTGCCCCATGAAATTCCTTCTTTTAGTTCTGCTCCGGAACTTCCGCCGGGCTCAGGCCTGTCCATCGTTACCTGCACCCCATATTGCGCGGATTTCGGAGCCAGCTGCATCGCCTGCTGTATGTAGTTTTTTGGAACCCCCCCTCCAAAGTATATCACGCCGCATTTTTTTGCAGTCCATGCAATCTCAATTATCTCCTTCAGGTCATCAAAAGCCCCAGTTTCAACCTGCTTGCCTTTTGCCAGCTGCCCCCAAATCATCAGCCCTATTCCAGAGTCCGATATTGCAGGGCAAAATATCGGGATTTTGTTTTCAAAGCAGGCTTTCAAAATTGATTGATGAGGCGTCAATCTCCCAATTTCCCATAAAAGTTCCCTGATTGATTTTTTTCCCTTTAAATCGTCAAAATTTTCTGAAATGAAATCTTCCATCCCCTCATAAATCTTGTTCGGCATGTATGATTCGTAAACCCTGTCAAACCCTTTCCTGTGCAGCTCGGCATCGTCTGCATCTGCTTTCCCTTGATAATGCCTGTAGCCAAGGGCTTCTCCCAAGTCATGCGTTAATGTGGCGCCTGTAGTCACTATCACATCAATCCAGCTGCTTTCTATCAGGTCAATTATTATGTTCCTCATGCCGCCCGGCACCAAAGGCCCTGCCAACCCAAGAAAAACTTTGCAGTCTTTATCTTTAATCATGCTTTCGCATATATTGGCTGCTTTTCCAAGCCTGCCTGCCCCCAAAACTCCCGCAGAATCCATTTGCCTGACTAGCTCATTGACAGTCATTGATTTTTTTATTTTTATGTGGTCGACGGGCTTCATTTTCATTATGTTTTAACTCAAGCTAAAAAAACTGATAATAGAACAATCTGAACTTATACTCCCTTCTCCCTGACATTGTCCATGCGTTAAAGAAAACACAATACTTATTTAAATCTTGTCAAATTTGGATTTTGAAAATGAGCTTATTAATAGACGTTCATTCCCATCTGGACCATCCTTTGCTAATCAATAAAATAGATGAAATTATCCAGAGAGCTGAAAATGCAGGGTTAAAGCACATCATAACAAACGGCATAAATCCCGAGACAAACAGGATATGCCTCGAACTTTCAAAAAAATACAGCATTGTCAAATGCGGAATGGGGGTTTATCCAAGAGATGCGCTGAAGAAAGAAGCTGAAACAGGAGAGGCAAAGCTAAAAGTAGGGGATTTTAACATTGATGAAGAGATAGAATTCATTAAAAAAAACAGGAATAATCTTGTTGCAATAAGCGAAGTCGGCCTGGATTTTGTGAATGGGGAAAGCAGGCAGCAGATTGAAGACTTTGGAAAAATGATATGGCTTGCCGAAGAGCTGCGAAAGCCGATTGTTGTCCATTCCAGAAAAGCGGAACTGAAATGCATCGAGATGCTCGAGTCTTCAAAAAATAAAAATATCGTGATGCACTGCTTCTCGGGAAAAAAATCACTTGTGAAGCGGATTGCAGGCAACGGATGGCTTTTAACCATTCCGACAGTTGTTGTCAGGAGCCAGCAGTTCCAGGATATTGCAAAGAATGTGCCGATAAGCCAGCTTTTCTGCGAGACAGACAGCCCTTATTTAAGCCCCATCAAAGAGCAAAAAAACGAGCCTGCCTTTGTGGCTGAAAGCTACAGCATGATTGCCAAGCTCAAAGGCATGGACATCAATGAAGTTGCCAATAACATCTACATGAACTGGCAAAGGGTGTTTGAGTAGTTAATTTTAAATATAATGCGCCAAAGAATTGCCATATGAAGATATACACGCTTATCTTTGCCCTTTTTTTTGTGCTTCCACTTGTATATGCCGAGACTAAAATTTTTTCCGGCAAGGTCATAACAGACAATGACAAGGTCATAGATGGAGGCGTATTCAGGTTCAAATACGATGAAACCAGCAAAAAAGCCTTTGTGCAGACGCCTGCCGGGAGCCTGATAGTGGACAACGGCGCCTGCAAGCCAAACAATGTTTTCAGGGTATGCATAAACAGCGCAAATTTTACCGACAAGAATGTCACAACTTACGTTTATTATTATGAAATTGACGCAGACATATACAAGCTGACAGGAAGCATGGCTGCGGGCAGCAAAGCTGCATCAGCAAGCTTATTGCAAAATGAGCCGACAGAATTGACAGTCACTCTCACAAATCCGACTGATTTTGACATTACAAATATAGACTTCAGCTACGATTTGCAAAATTTTTCTGCAATAGATGCCAAGGGCTGCGAGCTGAATACCAATAAACTGAAATGGAAAGGGGCCATACAGCCAAAATATGACAAAGTATGCACTGCAAAAATTTTTGCTGATAAGCATGGAACTTACATTTTGTCCGGAAATTTCACTTATTTCAACGGGTTTGAAACAGAGAAAAAGACAACAGATTCTTTGGCAATAACTGTCCTTCCAAAGCAATTAAGAGCCAATCAGCTCATTGACAACAATACCGGAATAAAGGCGCCTTTTTACCTTAACTTGTCCCTGCAGAATCTGCATTCCAGCGAGGAAATAGCCGGAACTTCAACAGTCGCGCTTCCAAGCCACGTTTCCCTGATTAAAGAATTGCCGACATTTGAGAAAGATGCGAAGGTTTTGAAGCGCAGCCTTATCCTGAAACCAAGAGACACAATAAACTATTCCCTTTATCTTGAGAAGCTTTCAGCAGGCAAAGAGCCGATAATCTACAAATTTGAATACACAATCAAGGGAATAAATGAGGAGATTGAAAACACCATTTTTATTGATGTCATCGGCGATGAGCCAGCTAAAATAATTGAGGCAAAACAGGAGAAGCCCAATGAAACTGCAGCCAATATCGCCGCAATCCAGGGTGTACAAACACCCCAAATAGCAGCTGAAAACAAAACCGGTGAAGCAATGCTTGAGCCAGCCAATAAAACAGCGCAGCAAGCTGTAACAGCCGGCTTTGAAGCGCCGAAAAAATCCAATAGGAACCTTATAATCCTAGGCACGGCGGGGTTTGCTGCATTTCTCATTGTTGTCATCACCATTTTTAAAATAAGGAAAGGAAAAATCAAAAAAAAATGAAGCCATGGAAAAACCGAAAGAAGAAGCCAAACCCGATGAACCCAAACCAAAAAATTTTTAAGCTTGCTATTAGGGGGTAGCAAACATGAGAGTAACAATTGATACATCGCATGACTCGCACGATGACATAAAGAAAGTCATAAAGATGCTGCAGCACCTGGTTGGAGACAGCCAGGAGGTTTTTACGAATGAGCCGGCTGCTGCCCAGAGCCCGATAGCCAACATATTCGGAGATGAAAATCCAGGAATTGCAGCAGAAACTTTGCCATCTTCTTCTGAAACAAGCCAGGAAGCGCAGGCTGAAGAAAAGCCAGCTGAAAATCCAGAATCAGCTGAAGATTCACAGTCAACAGAGGACCTTTTTGCAGAGCTGTTCAGCGAAGAAGAGCTGAAGAAGATGGACAAGGTTGAGGTTAAAGAAGAGGAAGAAGTTAAGCCCGCGAAAGGCAGGAAATACGGCATAGAGCTTTATTAAATCTCAATAATCTTTCCTTTCTTCCCGACATTTATCACTTTTGTCCTGCCGATTTTTTCCTCTATTCCTTCTGCTTCATGGACATGGCTGCAGAGCAAAATATCAGGCTTGAAAGTGTCGATTGCTTTTTTTACTCCTCCGCTGCCCGGAAATATGCTTGTGAATTTTTCCATTAAGGAGCCGGATGGGTGAACATGAGTTACAAGAATCTTCTTTTGGGTGTCTTTGATCCTGTCATACCCTTTTTTTATCAGGTCAAAAATCTCGTCTTCGCCAAGCTGGAACAGCCCTATATTAGCCCCTCCGCACCCGAACAATCCGACTCCCTTGTATTTGATGGAATACCCGTGCAGGTTTGTTGCCCCGTAAAGCTCAGCCAGAAAATCAGCCGTCGCAACAGTCTCATGGTTGCCGGGAATCAAAATCACTTTCTTGCCTTTCTTGACAAAGGGCCCTATGATTCCCTCTGTCGAAGTCTCGGCATATGTCAAATCGCCGCACAGCACAACCAAGTCAATGTTTTCTTTTTCAGCCTGGTCGGCCAGCTTTTTTGCCTGGTTTGTGTCTCCATGAATGTCGCCGGCTGCGAGGATTCTTAATTTGGATTTGTCGCGTGTTTCCATTTTAATTTATTTTTTCTTTTAATAAGCTTTTCCAATGATATTCTTTTATTGTTTCTAATTTCATATCTACAGACCAAATTCGTAAATTTGTTATTTGACCAAATAAAGTCCAACCGCCTTTCATTCCATTTCTTTGGTTATTTTTTACTTTATGAATTTTTCTATGTATTAATTTTAAAAAATTTTGCGGTACAGCTATCACCATCTTTCTTCTTTTTTGATAATTCTTTGAAGGTATGGAGTATATTCTTGAAAGTAATTGACCAAACATCTGATAAAAAGTATTATGATTTGCTGGATTAATTTGTGACATGGGCTTTACTTCTATTATGATCCGGCCTCCTTTTTTCTGATTATACAAAGATAAGTCGCAACCATGTTCAGATTGTTTTTTTAAATTTTTGCAATTTTTATTCAATTTCCACCCTTTTCTTAGGTAATCAGTATTAACATATTTTCGAACTATTTTTTCAACATCCTCTTCTTTCATATTTAACTAGAATTAGAGTACTTTTAAATACTTATCTCTCAACAATCTTTACTTCTTCAGTCAAATCAACTATTTTGCTCGGCTTGCCTTCCTTTTCGCCTTCATACAACACAAAATCAATCCCTGACTTTATTGCAGGGTCCAAATCCTCCGGAGAAGTCATGTAGTCCTCATTTGCCCGGTTGACAGATGTTGTTACAACAGGCACTTCAGCTTCTGCAGCAATCTTCCTTATCCAGTGGTTGGGGATCCTTATGCCCAGTGTCTTCAGTCCCGGATTCACTTCTTTTGCAACACAATCGCTTTTTAGCTTAAGAATCAATGTGTAGGGGCCCGGGAGCTTTTCAAGCCATTCTTCGGCTTCTTTTGACACAATGCAGTTTTCCTTAATCCAGTCATAGGAGGGGGCAATCACAGAAAATGGGTTTGAAGTCCTTCCCTTCAGCTGCCTGATCTTTTTTACTGCTTTTGAGTCTTGCGCGTTGCATCCGATGCCGTAAATGGTATCAGTCGGATGTATAAAAACAGAACCGTCTACAACAGATTCAATTATCTGCCGCCTTTCAAGATTCAGCTCTTCAAAATTCAAAATTCGCATAAGGGCAGGAATGAATGAGGGTATAAATAATTTGCGCTAAACAATTTATTCCAGATAGCCCATCATGAATCCCTGTTCCATCCCGCTTATCTCGTCGTCTTCCACATACCCCTCAAGATATTCGGGGTTGTAGAAGTCCTCTTCAGGCTCCTCATTGTTTTCTTTCATTTCCATCACCTCATTTTATATTTATCCCGCTGAACTGGGCGTCAAAGCTTTTTAATTGCCTGTTTGTCCTTGTTGTAAGCTCCTTGATTTGCTGCAAAAACAAATCTTCTATGAACTCATTTGTCATTTCCATTTTAGGTCACCTCATATTTTTTTATTTAATTTTTCATATTTTGTTTTATGCGCCGCAGCTGGGAGTCTCACCCAAAAAGGCTTAATCCTTTCCGCGATTTGAACCCAGAAGCCCTTTCGGGCAGGAAGGTTTCAGTTTCCCGGATTTCCAGATTATCTTACCTTTTCTTTTTTATTTCCAACTATTGATTCCCATATTTTGCATGAAATCTTTAGCGATTATTGGCTCTGGAATATCCATGCTGCTTAATGTTGGATTGCAGCATCCATAGCACACTTCAAACCAAGGCTTGATTTTTGCTCCGCATATTGTGCATCTCATTTTCCCACTTCCAAATTTTAAAAGCAGGAAAATTTTGGGGTTAAAAGCGGCTTGAAGCCTCTTCGTTCTTTTCCTGCCATCTTTATTGGGAATTTATTGCTTTAAATATATCAGCCAAGCATGTCCAGTGTCCAGTGGTTATTTGCTATATTGAAAATAAACAATAAAGTATATAAAACTCAAAAAAATCCTTGCTTTATGAAATGTACCCATCTCATTGTTTCCGGCAGAGTCCAAGGCGTTTCATTCAGGGCAAATGTAAGGAACAAGGCGAATGAGCTAAACCTCAAAGGCTATGCTAAAAACCTTGAAAATGGAGGTGTGGAGATTGCTGCGGAAGGGGATGAAGAAGAAATAAAAGAATTGGTTGAGTTTATCAAGAAAAATCCGGGCATTGCCAAGGTAACAAATGTAAAAATAAGCCACAAAGCGCCGGAAAACTTCAAAAGCTTCGAGATAAGGCATTAAAAAATCAAAATTCACATCACAATTTTCAAACAAAAATTTAAAGCATTAAAAATCCCAATCACAGCAATCTGTGGGGATTTTTAAGCCTCAAATTGAGTTGAAATATCGCAGCAAGCTGCGGAATATGAACTCAATTTGAGCAATCAAAAATCAGTCAGCTTCTTCTCGGAAACATGCTTTATGATTGTGGTGTTGCCATCTTCGCCGCCGGCAGTTTTCTCGACAATTATGAACTTGCTCTTCTGCAATTTGTCTATCTTCCTCTGGAACGACTTGTAGACAAGCTTGCCGCCATTTTGCTGGTATGATCTAAACAAATCCCCTATCCTGCTGCCGGAATTACTTTTTACCAGGCTCAAAATTAATTTCTCATCTTCAGCAAGTTCGCCTGGGTTTTTAATGCTGAAATCCTTAATTTTGTCCAATGCAAGCTCGGCGTGCTCTATCTTTATTCTCCTTGATGATTTATCCTCTGCAATCAGCCCGGACTGCTTCATAAGGTATAGCCCGGTCCTTATGTCCTGCATTTCAGCTGTTTTCTTCGCTATCATCTCAAATGAGCTGTCTTCCCAGACATTTGGTTGGAATGCGTAATCCTTCCTCTGCTTCAGTATGCCTTTAGTTTCCTCATAATTGTATGGCTTGAATTCTATCGCCTCGGCCATCAGCCTTGACTTAACTCTTTCATCAAGATCTATGGCCCAATCCCTGAAGTTTGCTATAATCACAATTGATTTTCTTCCTATCTCTTCAAGAATCATGTAAAGGAAATCTATATCTTCAAGCTTGTCTGCCTCGTCCAGGACAAAAACAGCGGATTTTTTGTTCAGATTCTGCTTTATCCACCTAAAAAGCTCTTCTGTCTTTTTGTTCTGCACAAATTTGAAGCCCATCAAATCGCATATCTCGATGACTATCTTGAAAGTCGTGTTGTGCTTCCAGCAGTTTATGTATATTGGCACTATTTCATCTGTTTCTTCCTCAATCTCCCTCAAAAGATGCTTGCACGCAGCCGTCTTCCCAACTCCGGGCTGGCCATAGACAAAAATGTTCCTCCCAGTCTTCTCCTGAAATAAAGGCTTGATGCAGGCGGCAATCGCCATTTGCTCCTTTTCCCTGTAAAGTATCGGCTTCGGTATGAAAGAAAAGTCCAAAGGAGTGTCGCTGCTGTCTTTGAACAGGCTTTCAGAGCTGCCCAGAATATTTTTGAATAATCCGCACATTTTAGAATTATAGTTGTTGACTGTTTATATAATTTTTGCTATACTCTGGCGCCGCACCTATTGCAGAATTTGTCAGTTATTTTGACAACATTCCTGCATTTATTGCAGTATTTGACTTGCTGCGGAGCTATAGGGTGATTCTTTAAAGTTTTATGCTGCACATGGGTTTTGGGCTCATTCGCTTTGGTTTTTATCCAACTGAAAATCAGCTTTACAACCCCGATAAAAACAAAAACAAAGCCTGCATAATAGAAAAAAATTAATTTTTCCCGGTTTAGCTTCCATGACATTATGGAGATGAATGCGCCGACTAAAATA
This sequence comes from Candidatus Woesearchaeota archaeon, assembly GCA_016188245.1. Classification (GTDB taxonomy): domain Archaea; phylum Nanobdellota; class Nanobdellia; order Woesearchaeales; family GW2011-AR4. Next base: position 10,190 of record JACPIE010000017.1, read on the forward strand.
TAAACAAATCCGTGGATTTTTGCCATTTTTATAGTTTTGACAGAAATTCCTCTCTTGTTATTTTTAAGTCGTGCTTAACAATTTTGTTCAACAATCCCCTGTCAATATCTTCCCCCGGATGATTTGGAATAACTGTTGTTCTTCCATCTTGGTGTTCGAAAAACATGTGGCTTCCTTGCTGCCTTTTGAATTCAAAGCCAAGTTTTTCAAGAACTTTAGCTAATTCTTTTGCCGTTAATAAAGGCAATTTAGGCATTTATACCTCTATTTGCTGCACACCTATAAACTCAGAATAAACATCGTTGTCTTTGGTAGATTTAAGGTATAATGAGATGGCTTCTTTAGTTCTTTTTAGCAATTCATCAAGGGATTTTGCTTGAGTGTGGCAGCCTGGCAATTCAACTACGTCAGATATTAAGTAGCCATCCTCTCCTTTCTCTATGATTACAGTATATTTTTTTGGCATATTGATTATCAATCAAATATTGTATTTAAATGTTTGCTATTGAACGTTGGACTGCTAAATCTTTTTGGATGGAAAAATTACGACTTTTTTAAGATTTTATTATAAAAAATATTAGCCATTACTAATCCTAAAATTAAAAATATTGTCGCTATTAGCCTACCAATTCTAAAGTAATGCTCAAAAATGATTCCAACCCCTATTGCACATAGAGATACACCAAGTGCGTAATAAATAATATTTTTGTCAATTTTATGCAATCCAAACACTTCTTTTATTTTCAATTTAACCCTCTTTTTAACAACTATCCTTTTTTACCAATCACTTTCTTCCCCATAAACTTCTGCAGAACCTGGGGTATTTTTATTGTTCCATCCTTTTGCTGATAATTTTCAACAATCGCCCGTATTGCCCTTGAAGTTGCAACTGCCGTGCTGTTTAAAGTATGCACAAACTCCTTTTCTTCTCCTTTGCGGTACTTTACATTCAGCCTTACTGCCTGGTAAGAAGTGCAGTTTGAGCAGCTTATGACTTCACGATACAGGTTTTCACGGGGAAACCATGCTTCTATGTCATATTTCTTTGCAGCAACAGTTCCGATGTCGCCTGTGCATATGTTGACAACCCTGTACGGAATCTTTAATTTCTGGAATATCTCTTCCCCATTCTTCAAAAGCTCTTCATGCAAGTTCCATGAATCTTCAGGCCTGCAAAAAACAAACTGCTCGACCTTGTTGAAATGATGCACTCTAAAAATACCCCTTGTGTCAATGCTGTGGCTGCCAAGCTCTTTCCTGAAGCATGGCGAATAGCCGACAAATTTTAATGGCAATTGCTTATCGTCCAAAGTTTCGTTCATGAGCATTGCGCCGATTGGATGCTCGGAAGTTGCAATCAGGTACAGGTCTTCATCCTGTATTTTATACATGACATTTTCAAATGCCTCCAAGTCTGTAACTCCTTCATAGGGCTTTCTTCTCAGCATCAAGGGGGGTTCAACAAAAGTGTAGCCTTTGTTTGCCAAAGAATCCACTGCAAAATTAACCAACGCCAGTTCAAGCCTTGCAATGTCGCCAAGAAGATAATAAAACCCATGCCCGGAAACTTCGGACGCCTTTTCAAAATTTGCCAGCCCAAGCTCCTGCAAAAGCTCACCATGAGGCTTCAGTTCAAAATCAAATTTCGGCTTTTCCCCCCATGTTTTGACAACAACATTGCCATTGGCGTCCTTGCCTACCGGAACAGACTCGTGCAGGACATTTGGCAGCCTCATTAAGTAATACTCAATCTTGTTTTTTAATTCCTCAATCTTTTCATCGCTCTGCCTTATCTTTTGAGGCAGCTCCTTCGCTTCCTGCACCTTCTCTTTTATATCTTCTCCCTGTTTTTTTAATTTGTTTATCTCTTCTGTAACTTCATTTCTGCGCTGCCTTAAAATCTGGTTCTCCTGCAAAAGCTTTTTGTGCTCGGTGTCACATTTGAGCAGATCATCAAGCCATTCAATCTTTTCTTTCTCATTCCTTTTTTCTAGATCCTTCCTGATGACATCCGGATTTTCCCTTATGAATTTTATGCTGAGCATACTGTGCTCAATTTTAATAGTTTATAAAAATGTTTTGGAAAAGTATAAATAGAAGCGTTTTCATAGATAATGTTGAAAAGATGGCAGATAATGCTAATGCGGATGAGACTTTTAGGAGAGAAATACGCACTGTTCCAACAAATGGCAGAAAAGTAATTGTGCTGCCTGATGCAAAAAGTGATTTGGCTATATCTCAGATGGCAGTAGATGGCGAATATATAGATACAATTTCTAAGAATGGAATAGAGATAGTAGCAAGAACTCCAGCAGAATCACTTTTTTTCCTTCAAGAACCGACAATAAATGTTGGAGAAGGCTATACCAACATATATGATAAAAGTGCCGCATTTGGTTGCGATGAAAGATTAAGTGCCAAGGAAGGAAAATTACCACTAACCCCTTTAACATTAGACGCAATGATAGAAGCGTTTAGTGTAAGGGCGATAGATTTGGAGACCCGTGCAGAAAAAAGAGATTTCATAAATTCTTTCTATCCTTATGCGACTTATCGTGTTTTTGAAAAAGATTTGATGGGGAGGCTTCTTGTTTCAAGGGCCATAGCACCCGAAATAGCTTCGGAAATTAAGACAGCAGATGATTACTTTGACAGTAAGGGGCATGGTGTGAGGAAATGTTTGTATTGTGATATGGCGGAAACAGAAGTTAAGGCTATGCAAGCTGGACAGGAACATCGCGTTATTCTTGCAAATGATTTTTTTGTATCTATGCAGCCATATGCCTCACCAGACCCACATACGATAAATATTTACACCATGAAGCAACATCATACAGCACGATTCACAAAGTTAACAGTAGAACAAAAGAAAATTTTGGCAGAAATGATGTATGATGGGGTGATGCGCATTCTGACTAGAAGACCGAACAGATATTTTAGCTTGGTACACATGAGTATACATTCAGCCCCTCTCCAGCATAATGGAAGCAACGATACCAGAACAAGAAATAAACTAGACGATTTATTTGGTTTTCATGTTGAAATTAGTCCTGGGATAATTCCGCCTTATGGATCCCCTTTTGAAATCCCCCATTCAGAATGGCGAGTTGTGCCAGGCAGACCAAGAGATACTGCTAAATCTTTAAGAGATGCATCATACGACCATCCTTAGCTTTTCCTTCCTGCTCATTGCTTCCATCAGCCTTCTGCCGATGTTGTTGCTTTTCTTGATTTTTATCGTGCCTGTTTTGCCTGCTTTTGCACTTAACACAAATTCCTCCCCTGCGTAAATGTCAACGTCTTTATTCTGCATGTCAATGCCAAGCTCAATCATCAATTGATTTTTCTTAAAGCTGATATCAAAAGGAATCTCTTTCTGCTCCTTTGCAGCGCCTTTTGTATCGTACTTTTCATCCAGGCTTTTTATGTCAATGCTTAATCCGAGCCTTTGCTCTATCTTTGTTATGTTCTCGCCCTGCTTTCCGATGATCCTTGCAATGTCGCTTTCAGGCACGTAAACAATGCATTTGTTGTCTGAAACCATTTCAACTTCCGGATTTCTTGAATATCTTTGAAACTCCAAGAGTATGGCTGATTCCGCAAGCTTATGGGCGCTTGTCTTGTCCCTTCCTGCCTGTACCGGGATTACAACAGTCTGCTCGCCATAGCTGTATATCTCATATTCCAGCTTGCCTGTTTCAAAGTCATTTATCACAACAACGGGCCTTGCAAGATCAGCTTCTGTCATTCCGCTTGGGACTTTTACAGTCATCCTCAGCTCAAGCACCTTTTGCACGAATCCGTCTTTAATGAAAATTACCGTGTCAATCACCTGAGGAATGACTCCCATCTCAACCCTTCCAATGAACCTTTGGATTGCATCAACAGGGGAAGTTGCATGCACAACCCCCACCATTCCGACCCCTGCCAATCTTAAGTCAGCAAAAAGCTTGAAATCATCCGTGTTCCTCATCTCATCAAAGATTGTGTAATCGGGCCTTGAAAGCAATAACACATCATGTATCTCCTGCGCATCGCCGTAGCTTATGGCGTATTGGGTTATATTTTCAGGCAAAATCAAATCTCTCGGCGCTTCCACTGTTTTGACAATCTTGTCCTGCTTTGCATAATATTCAGCAAGTCCCTGGGCAAATGTGGTTTTTCCCATTCCAGGGGCGCCTGCAACAAGGACTCCTTCTGCCTGCTCCGCAACCCTTTTCATAAGCTTGTCGCTTAATTTGTAGTCGCTCAAGCTTAATCTTTTTACAGGCCTGACAGCTGTTATCTCCCATCCGTCGCTGAAAGGCGGCCTCGTGATAACAATCCTGAACAACCCAAGCTGGACAATTGTGGAGCCTGCCCTTTCTATCTCTATAAATCCGTCTTTCCTTAGCTTAGCATCTTCTATGATTTCGCGGGACATGTCCTGGATTTCGTCCTGCTTGAGCAGCGCTTTTCTAAGCTCTTTAAACTGCCAGTTTCCCGGCATGCCTTTTTTCGCATATGGCGGAACATTTTCCCTTAAATGAACGCTCATTGTTGTTTCATCAAAGAACCTTTCAAGCTTAAGTTTTCTCAATCCCTTCTCAGGCCTTTTGTAGTAAATGACCTTCATTCCTTTCGCAATGGCAACTTCGCTTTGAACCTTGTCGGATGTTATCAAAGTGGCATCTTCGTCAAAAGCCAGCTGCCTTATTAGGGAATCAATTTCTCCCAATGAAGCATGCCTTATTTCAGCTGCCTTTGGCCTTGAGCCTTTGAAAGAAAGCTCGAATCCTTTTTCCTGTGAAAGCGCTTTTATTCTTTTTATCTCGTCCAAGCCAAGAAAGCCTATTGCCTTGCCAAGATTAGCCTGGTGCTCGAGCTCTGCGATAACCGCCTCATGTATGATTATTTCATTAGATTTGATATGGTTATGGCTTACCTTCTCTGACAATAAACCTTCAATTATGACAGAAGTATCCGGCACAATCCTTTCAATCAGCTGTGCTTGTTCCATAATATTCATGATGCCCTTTTTGTATATAAATCTTTGGATTTTAGATATTTTCTATATGGAATGATATTCTAAAATGATTTAAATTACTTATTTATAATATGGAAAAGAAGTATATTCAACTTTTACTTCCTTCTCCACATCCACCTAACCAGCCCAATGAATACGGCGGCAACCACAAAAAACATTATGACAACGGTTGACAAGCTTATTCTTTCAAAAGAATTCAGCCATAATAACAATCTTTGCAACAATGCGGCATTTGCCAAATCGATAGAAAATTCCTTATTCACATTATACTTTTTGCCTAACCCGTCAAGATAATCGGCGTTTATCCTGTAGCTGTTTTTCCCGTATTTCATATTTTTGCCTGTAAAATTCAGCACAAATTTTCTGTCTTCATCCAGCTCATTTATGCTCCATTTTTTTTCAATTCCGTTTTGCGCAAAAACGATCCCAACATTTCTCGGATTTGACTGGGATTTTTTTGCTAAACTAAAGGAGATTTCAAACTCATCATTGTATGAAACATTGTTTGGAAATTCCAAGTCTTTTATTTCAATGTCAGGAATGTCATTTACTTTGAAACTAAAAGGGTAAGCTTTTGAAACTAGCCCATTCCTTAATGTCATAGGGCTTTCCCTTAAGCCTGTGATGGAATTATTTACTTTAAATGTGGCATTTTTTGCCTGAGCAATTCCCAAATCCATCTTTTTGCATGCGCTCTCAAAACAAACATTCAAATCTTCAAGGAAAATGTTGCCGGTGTTCTTTATATTGCAGTAGATTTCCGCGCTTTCATACTCATAAAACTCGCTCTTGTCAATTTTGCAGTCCAAAACAACATTTCCCGAGTACTTTTTTTCCTTTTCCTCTTCAAGCAGCTTCGCTATTTTTTCAATCTCCTCAAAAGAAACATACCTCTCCCTTATGCTGGACGTGAAGCCTGCTTCCGATGTTATATTGTGGGTTGTGCTTATGAGCAGGGGAAAAGTGTACTCATACTTCTTGTTCAGGCTTTCTTCCAATTTTAGTATCCAGAATACCTTCTTTTTTTCTTTTGGCAGGAGCAAAATGCTTTTCTCATTATTTCCCATGATTTCAACTTCTTTTGGCTTGCTCAGCCTAATCTCAGTGGCATAATAGAAATCATTTGGGTTTTCCACTGTTGCAGTCAGCAGATTGTACGAGCCGAAGCCAATAGACTGCTTTAAAGCTGACGCTTCAAGATTTAGTGGAGTCTTGTAGTAGCCTGTTATTTCAATTGTGCTGCCCTTTATTTCTTTCTTGCCAGTCTTCAAATCTGCATTCCTGCCAAGCCATTGGTAGTATGTTGACGGCTCATCAGAGTCAATTGATTCCTTAAACTTTATGTGCGTCTGGTCAACCCACCCATATTCCCCATAGGTCACATCAAAAGGCACCCAACCATGGCCCGGAAAATAAACTTCCGCCCATCCGTGGGCGCCCCAGTTTTCCGCAAACAGCTCGGAATTTGTATAAGAAATTCCTGAAATGAATCTTGCCGGAATGCCTACTGCCCTCAACAAAGCAATGAACAAAGAGGTCAGCTCATCACAGACTCCCTGCCTGTTTTCCAGCACCCATGATGCCTTTTGGCTTACTTCCGCAGTCAAAGTGCTCAGGTTGTAGTTTATGTTGTTTTTTGTCCAGTCCGCTATCTTGAACACGGCAGCATATAAATCATCCTCTCCCTTGACAAGCTCCGATGCAAGCCTTATTATACCTTCATTGCCTGAATCTATTGTTTCGCTTGGCTTTGAATAAATAATTATGTCATTTGGCAGCTCCACTATCGGAAAGCTTATCTTTTGCCTTATCTCCGGAAAAATGTTTTTTGTCTTTACATCGGCATTAACCCTGAAATCAAATTTCCCTTCCGGCTTCCTGAAAGTAAATTTTAATGAGCTGCCAGCGAGCTCTGCCGCCGGATTAGTGTAAAATTTTAAAATCTCCTGGGTGTCCATCTGCTTCGGAAAGAAGGTCATGTTGATTGTCGCAGTCTCTATGTAGCCGCTCGGAGTTGTTGGAACGACTTCGGCTTCCTCATAAATGTCAACATTGGCTGTTATGCTCTGGCTGTTGTAGAACCAGTCAGCTGAAGCAAGCTGAACAGACATAAGGAATATAATTAATAAAAAGAGTTTTCTCATTATTGCAGATTAACTTTGCTGATTTATAAGTTTTGTTGTTGACAGCAGAAACCAATAAGTTTAATAAACATATAAAAATTCATCAGGCTAATGCCGAGGTCGCATAGCCTGGTATTGCGGTGATTCATTAAGCTTGATGAACCGTATGATTGCTAAAGGCTTGTGCCTTTCATCAGTGTACAAAAATCCACTGTCCGAAAGGACTCGGGGGTTCAAATCAACCTTTTTGCAAGCAAAAAGCTTGACCAAAAATAGTTTCCTCCGGAAACTAAGAGGATTTGCTTCGCAAATCTTCGGTTGCTGAAAGTCCTCCCCTCGGCGTTTTTTTATAAAATGCCAACCGCCTCAGAGCTTGAAAAAGGAAGCTATTTTATTGTTAATGGTGAACCAGTCAGAGTCACAAGGAAGGAAGTTGTGGCTTTCGGCACACATTCCCACAGCAAGCTTAAGATTTTCTACCAGCCCCTGAGCGGGGGAGGGGAAAAAAGCATAACACTCCAGCACGCTGACAAAGTTGATGTTGTTGAAATAATAAGGAAGCTTGGCCAGGTAATATCAAAAACAGGCGGCAAAGCCCAAATCATGGACATGGTAAGCTATGAAACTCTTGATGCGAGCGCCGCTTCGGATATTTTTAACAGCCTTAATGAAGGAGACCAGGTGACCTTCATAGATCTGAAAGGGGATGTAAAAATCATAGAAAAAAGATAACTCTTGCACATGTCAAAAAAAATTTCACTGAAGCAGTTCTTGATGGGGAGCGGAAAGTTTGACAAGGTGTACGACTGCATACAGGCAATCAAAAGCGGCAAAGTAACAATTGGCAAAAAAACCGCATTAAATCCAAACTATTTCTTCAACCCTAAAAAGGACTTGGTGAAGATTAACAATGAAAAGATAAGGAAAGCCCCAAAGCTTTATTTTTTGATGAACAAGCCGGCTGGCTATCTCTGCCAAAAGGCGGAAAATGAGAAGACAATCTACAATCTGCTGGAAAAGCTTGATTTGCCAAAGCCCTACATCAGATCGCTGTCCGCAGTCGGAAGGCTTGACAGGGAAACCGAAGGGCTGCTGCTGATAACAAACGATGGAAAATTATCAAATATAGTTATGGACCCTGAAGATGATCTGATAAAGAGGTACTATGCGGTTTTGGAGCATGTTGTTGACATCAACAACATGAAGCTGCTGGAAAAAGGAATACAGATTGATGTCGAGCATGAGCGGTACAAAACAAAGCCGTGCAGGATTAAAGTCGTGGGAGAAAAAGAGGTTTACATCTCCATATCAGAAGGAAAAAAAAGGCAGATAAGGAAGATGTTTGATGCTATTGGCAACAAAGTAGTCTATTTGAGGAGAGTTTCGATTGGCGGATTGCCTATCGGAAACATCAAAGTTGGAGAAATAATCAAAATAAGCAGGGAAGAGATAATGGAAAAGCTGTTTCAGTAATGTCAAAAATCGCCAATACTAATGATGAATTACGGCAATTTTTGAGCATGCTCGGAAATTTAAAATGGTAAAATTTCCGACACGTTTATAAAGCGAGTTTTATTCTCAAATGTTATAGCGGGATAGGGCAGCCAGGAGTGCCCGATGATTCTACTGACCTAGTAGAAACGGAAGGCTCATATGGTGCACATCTTGTGTCCTTGGTCACCCATTTTAGCCAAAAGCTAAGCGGTTGAGGTCGGAAGTTCAAATCAAGTTCAAATCTTCCTCCCGCTACGAGGCTTGGGAGTTCAATTCTCCCAAACTCCTTTCTTTTAAGAATTAATTATGATTTCTTTTTTAATCCTAAATATATGCAAATTATGATAAAAATACTCCATAAAATCCATGCTGGATGTACTATATTAAAGTAAGCAAAAATTAATAACAAAACCATAAGAATCATAGCAATTGATAAAACCACTTTCTTCCATAATTTAAAACTATTCCATAGAATTTTTAATTCCCTAATAATTTCCATTTTAATTTCAATCCTTAATTTCTTTATTTTCACTAACTTTTATTGGATTCAAACTATCAGCATCAAAAAATCTTGATTTTTCTTCACCTCTACAATAGCATTGTAACACTTTTATACTCGGATATGCCCAACTCGATAAAAAATTATCACCACATACTTTAAAACAATGGCTTTGGGTTGATTTAAGCATTTTCATGACATCGTCATTTTTATCTATGGCATTTTCTTTTCTATCTAAAATTTCCTCTTCAGTTATTATTTTCCTGGAAGGGTAATCGTGATAAGTGGGTAGAACAGCACCATTGCAACTACAAGTGTATGCACGAGCCAATGGATAGCTAAAAAACCCGTAGCCACCTTTGCAATGGTCGCATAAAAAGGCTTTTTCAGTGCCACTTAGAGCTACTAAATCAATAGTGGATTTATCATAATACAAATAAGGATTTTGTTTAATATTGTCATTTGTCCATGTTGGTATTTTAAATATGACTAAAAATAATAGACTAATCACAAGAAAAACTATACTCGCAATAAATTTTGTATTTTTTTGTGGCTTGTCTGAATAGGTATAAATTTTAATTTTTTCTTTTGGATTTGAAACATCAACATTAATTATTGATTTTTTTATTTTTTTAGATTTCGTTTTTATTTTATTACATACAAAGGATACCTCGGGCTTCAGCCCGTTCTTATCCTTTCCTCCGTTAGTTCTTTAATCATGTGAATAAAAAATTTGAGCGTGCAGCGAAATTTTGGCACGCTCAAACTCTTACCGTTTTAGCGTTAGCTTTC
>JACPIE010000018.1 GCA_016188245.1 Candidatus Woesearchaeota archaeon
GTTTGAGCGTGCCAAAATTTCGCTGCACGCTCAAATTTTTTATTCACATGATTAAAGAACTAACGGAGGAAAGGATAAGAACGGGCTGAAGCCCGAGGTATCCTTTGTATGTAATGAATGAAGAAAATGCTCTTGTAGTTTTCCAAGGCAAGAAAATAAGGAGAATATGGCATAATGGGGAATGGTGGTTTTCCGTAATCGATATTATAGCTGTTCTAACGGAACAGGAAGACTTTCAAACGGCAAGGAAATACTGGAATAAACTAAGCCAAAGGTTAAGGGATGAAGGAAGTGAAGTGGTGACAAATTGTCACCGTTTGAAATTACCTGCAGAAGATGGAAAATTAAGGGAAACTGATTGCGCAAATGTAAAATCAATATTCAGAGTCATACAATCAATTCCTTCTCCGAAAGTCGAGCCTTTTAAGCAATGGCTTGCTCAAGTCGGCTATGAAAGAGTACAAGAAATAGAAAACCCTGAACTAGCCCAAAAGCGGATGAAAGAAATCTACAAGCAGAAAGGCTATTCTGAGGATTGGATTGAGAAGCGAGTTAGGGGCATTGCTATAAGATGAACTGACTGGCGAATGGAAGAAAAGAGGAGTTGAAACAGATAAAGAGTATGGAATTCTTACTGCTGAAATTTCAAAAGCCACCTTTGGTCTTACCCCAAGCGAATACCAAAAGCTCAAAGGGCTGAAAAAAGAAAATTTGCGGGATCATATGGATGACCTAGAATTAATTTTTTCTATGCTGGGAGAAAGAGTAACCACGGAAATCACCAAAAGCAAAGATGCAATAGGATTTGGCCAAAATAAAGCGGCTGCCAAAGAAGGCGGGGGAGTTGCAGGAAATGCAAGAAAAGACGCTGAGAAAAGAATTGGGAAACCAATAATCTCTGATGAGAATTATTTAACAGGAGCGGAAAATAAGAAAAAAAGGATATCCAATAATCAAAGTCACTAATAAGGCATTTTTAGGATTATCAGCCCAAAACCCTTAAATATCCCGTATATTTCTTTTGCAAAAAATGAACCAAGGAGACAAAGTAAAAGTCCATTACACAGGAACTTTAAGCGACGGCACAGTATTCGATTCAAGCGAGGGAAAAGAGCCTTTGGAATTCACGATTGGGGAAAATCAAGTCATTGCAGGATTTGAAAGCGGAATAAAGGAAATGAAGCTTAACGAGGAAAAAAATATCAATATAACTGCAAAGGACGCTTACGGGGAAAGGGATGAAAGAATGGTTGTTTCTGTCCCGAGAGACAAGTTTCCCCCTGAAGTCCAGGCCGGAGGAACATTATTGATGAAAGGCCCCAACGGAGAAAGATTCCCTGCTGTGGTGAAGGATGTGAAGGAAAAAGAGATATTCATTGACTTAAACCATCCGCTGGCCGGAAAGGACTTGAATTTCAAGGTCAAAGTTGTTGCGATAAACTAATCTAAAGATTTTTAAATCAAACTTTTATTCTGGATTTATATGCCTCGGTAGCTCAGCAGGTATCCTCCTTTAAAGAGGACTGTTCAGAGCGTATCGCTGTTAACGATAAGGTCGTCAGTTCGAGTCTGACCCGGGGCGCTTTATTTTTTTGCCGTAACTATTATATACGGCATCGGCAATTCTAAACAAATAATGCAACAAATCCATCAAAAGCCGCTAAAGCACATTCTTGTCTGCACGAACGAGAGGGAAGCCGGAAAAGACTGCTGCTCGCATGTAAACGGCTATGAAATATTCAGGGAGCTGAAGGACTGGACAAAAGCAAACGGGCTTGCCGGAAGTGTTTGGGTCACAAGGACAGGATGCTTGGGGTTCTGCAACAATTCAGGCGCAACAATCGTGATTTACCCAGACCAGCTGTGGTTCAAGGAAGTGAAAAAGGAAGAAGTGCAGAAGATAAAGGAGTTTATACTAAAATCAATCTGATTCTGACAAAATTATTTAAATGATGGATATTCAGGCGGGATAGTGCAGTGAAACCAAATGGAAGATATTGATCCTGGAGTGAAGGTAACAATAAAAGATAAAGCAGCACAAGCAATAGCTGCTAATAAGTATGATATAATTGAACAATATGTATTCGTTGGAAAAGTCAGGGGCAGCGTTTTCTTCAAAAAAAATACAAAACCCAATAGGGGGTTGCTTGTTTCTCACGGGATAGGTGGCAACAGGTATTGCCTTACGGAGTTTGCAAGGAGGCTGGCTTCTTATGGGTTTTTTGTGCTGAGCATAGACCTGCCTTCCCATTATCTGAACACAAACAAGCTGAGTTTAGGCGAGATAAGCGAGACAATGATTGAAGGCACTATACTGCTGCGCCAGTACGGAATGCGCTATATTGCCGTCATTGCCCACAGCCTTGGAGCTGTCGGAGCACTTTTCTCGCGATGCGGCTATACTGCCGAAATCGAGAATAATATCTACCCATTATGGGAAAACACAATCAAATTAATGGAGCAAATTGGAGAGGACACTTATGACGGAATACAGGACTACGATAAAAACAGGAAAATTGTTGAACAGATTGAAGCCAATTATGCCCAGATGAAAGAATTGGTTTTCTATTCTTTAAGAAATTCAGTGAAGAAAGGATGGAATGTTGATTGCTATGTTTTGCTTGCCCCCCCTCCTGAAGCAAAAAAAGCAGTGCCATGGCTGAAAGTATTGAGAAAATTAAAGCCCAAATGGCAGAAAGCACTAATAGAAAAATTATTTCACAAGCCGCTGGTTAAGCTGACCATGGAAGAAGGAAATATCGTGAAGTTTGTCCCTGAAAAAGATGTGGCATATACCAACTGGCTGTTCTTTAAAATAAAAGATGTGCCTGAATTTCTAGATTACCTCATGGGCCTTAAAGAACCGGGTGATTTTCTGGAACTAGTTGAAAAAATGGGGCAATTCAGGAGGAAAGACCAGAAAATAACTTTTTTTGAATATTACCTGAAAAAGTACCTGATTGCGCCGCCAAAACTTTTCGTATACGGAAAATGGGACGCCTTTCTAAGAACTATGATTCCATCTACTAGAAAAAGAATAGAGAAATTTTACTTAAGCTGCGGTGATGCAGAGATACAAACAGGCGAATATGTGCATTCTTTTCTGGAAGACCCAAAAGCATGGCGTAGCGTGTCAAAGGGCATGACAAACCCGGAAGTGTTCGAGATAATTGTAAAATTTCTCGAAAAGCACATGCAACGCTAATAATGTAAATATAAAATGTAAATCTAATTCTATAAATATAATTCTAAAAACTGCAAAAAGATTTCCCCAACAAACTTTATAAATTAACCTTATTTTCAGATATTATTCGGGCCTGTAGTTCAGTCTGGTTAGAATGCTCGACTGATAAGCTTATTCAGACATCGAGTGGTCCTCAGTTCAAATCTGAGCAGGCCCACTTTAATTATTCTGCACAATGTTCAGAAAAATTATTTGCGTTTAGCAAAAAAAACCTGAAAATAAATCAGTAACTACCATAAAGTTTAAATATAAGTTATTATTTTAGAATAGCAACACTTATTTTTTGAAAAAATGGAGGGTGCATAATGAATTTTAAAACGAAAGTTATGGTGATTTTGTTAACATTATCTGTTTTCTTGCTCAGCAGCTGCGAGGTTTACCAGACTCTTTATGGGACAGCCCCTCGGGAGGCTCCAAAGGAAGCCATAACTAAAGTTATAAGGCTGGAAGGCGAAAGCGCCAAAGATCCTTCAAACTCAGCAAAAATGCTTTATGCATCAGCAGCGCCGGCATCTCATGACCTTTTCAAAGCCGGAGAAGCTCCTCTTGGGCCGTTTGACAAGGGCAAATCGCTCGGATTTACACTGCAGCAGTGGCTGTCTGCATCCGGAATCGGAATCTACAGCGTTGATGACGGAAATGCAGAGCTTGACCTGTCTTTCAAAAACCTTGTGCCAAACGGCGTTTATACTGTATGGTGCTCAAAAATCATTTTACCTCCGGAGCCAAGCACATCTGACATGCCCTGCGGCGCAGAAGACGGCTCGGAAAACAGCTTCACGGCAGACGAAAAAGGAACAGGGTCATTCTCATTAAAAATGGCTTCTCTTGAGCCAAGCACA
>JACPIE010000020.1 GCA_016188245.1 Candidatus Woesearchaeota archaeon
TCGCTCTGTTGGCAATGTAACAACTGATGTAATTCAGCACTACATTTCCCAATCCCAAGGAAGCTGGAATTTTGTGCAACAAAGGAAAGTTACTTCCTTTGTATGATACCTTGGGCTTTAGCCCAAGGAGGTTCATTTTAATTTTAGATAATCAATTCCCTTATAAAGCTTGTGCGAGAATGTCCAGTGGTTTTTCAATAGTTATATTGTACTATACTCAGTTTTTGAGATAGGTATCTTAAGCCACCGCTCATCTTTGCGGTATAAGTCAAGAAGGATTATATCTTGGCAAATTACAGATTGTAATCAACATTTACCATTTTTTGAGTTCTTTGAGAAATTTATCAGCAGGCATGGAAATAAATTCACCTTTTTCATATCTTTTGTATGCTTCTTCAGTTCTTCTGGCAAACTCCAAATCCTGTTCTTTCTTACTGAGTTTCTTCATTTTATCTTACAAATTCAACGTTTTCCATGCCTTTGAAAGCATAATCTCCCGTCACAAATTTTGCGCTTAATTTCAATGCGGTAATGTATCCTATGCAGTCTGCCATGCTATATCTCTTTTTTTGGTGTGCAATCTTGAATTTCATGGCTTCTTTTATAATATCATCATCTATCGGAACAACCATTATTTTTACAATATTGTATATTTCATCAGCTTCTTTTTCGCCAAACTTTCTCAGGTAAACAAAATAGATTTCAGATAAGTTAAAAATAGTAATTGCCACATCTGAATCTAAGACATATTTCCTATAGCTGGGGTTATCGGTGTCTATTTCAACTATAGCATATGTATCTAAGAATACTACCATTCTTTCCTTAGCTCATCCTTCACCTTTTGAGCATCTATCTTTAAGTGCTTTCCTCTGCCCAAAAGTTTCTTTAAGCTCTCTTTCCTGAATAATTCAAAACCTACGTCTTGACCCACTTCAAATCCCCTTTCCTTTAGGTAATATGGCGGCAGAACCAGCACAGTGCTGTTTCCTGATTTCCTTATTTTCGCGGTTGGCATTTAAATCACCTGTGTAATACATATGTATTACAGGAGTATTTAAAGGTTTTGGAAGAGAATTTGAAATTATTTTACGGAAATTTTATTTAAAAATCATATAAAAGATTTCCCTGTATATTTCGGATTCATTATAATTGTTGGGAAGTGTATTACTTTCAAAAATTCTTCTAAAGCATTATAATTCACAACATAAATCATTTTATATTTCATGTAATCCCTCACTTCTAGGTTTGTAACCCTTAATGGAGTTGGTGTTAATGCCTTATAATTTATTGGATATTTGTATACCAACCATTTAACTGGAATATATATTGCACTATTTTTATCCAAATCAAAATTTTCATTCAATTTCTTGTCATTTGTCTCACAAACCAACAAATCGGCGTTTGTTATAAGGACAGGAATAAACCTTATTAATCTATCAAAACCCTCATTTGTATTGACAAGATGTTGTAAATAAGTGTATTCTTCATTTGCAAAACTATTTAGACTCAAACATACCTGCATAGCACCATTTTCTATCCTCTCATTGCTTGTAGGTTTTTTATCTTTTTTAGAAAATGCTATTTCTCTGGCATCATTACAAAAAAATAAATCACTATTTAAAAATAAATGGTGGCATAATATAAGTCGTAATTCTTTTTTAATTTCTGTTTTTGCTATACTAATGTGTTCTTCCATAAAATATACATCTGGAAGACCTGATGATGATTTTGCTTTTTTATATGGAAAAAATACCCAGCGTTTAAAATTTGGATGTGCTTTTTTTATTTCACCAGTTAAATATAGCAAGCCTTCTCCATCTCTTTTTGCTATAAAATCTGCCCTTGGGGATTTATCTACATAATCAGAAAAGGGGTACTCAACCTTTACGATTTCCCATGGATTAATACTCTTAACTTTATCAATAACCAAGTTTTCAAAAAATTTACCTTCAAAATTCAATGCCTCAGTTAAAATTTCATTTATATTAATTTCTTTTTCTTTATCCATTGCGATACATTCAAATCTCTTTAAGCACTTCCGCTTTCTTAACAACTTTTCCAGTCAGGCTTCTCAGCATATGATTCGTTATCTCCAAGTCATAGAATTTTTTCAGTTCAATCCTTCCTTTCACTCCGACAATTATCGGATATGTTCCGAACTGCCGGCAGAAAGTAGTATTCCCGTCATAAATCTCAGCGTAGCAATTGGTTAATACTGTTCCGTAAGGAATTATTCTCTGCAGCATCGGATTGTCTATTTTCTGACGAATTTCATTACGCCATTTCCAGTACAGTTTTTTGTTTTTCCTTAAGAATTTGTCTTTTCCCTCATTGTAAAGCGAAGTTCCTTCAAAGATTGCAACTTGCCTAATATTAATTCGCCTAATCATCAGCCCTTCATCATAAATTCTTGAAAGCCATTTCATGTTTTCATCGTGTGTTTTCTTGCTTTCATTACGAAGTCCAAAAATAATGTTGATTCCTGGCAAGAATCTAGGCATTCCGTCCGGGCCTCTTTCTGCGCCGTATTCATTAAGTATCTTAACAGCTTCGTAAGCAATCTGTGGAGGCGTATTAAGTGTGTTTGCTTTAACAACCTCTAAATCAAAGCTCTCAACCCCAAAAGCAGCTATGTTTCCGGATGTGCAATACTTAACAACTGCTTTTGTTATCTCAAAATCCTTCTGCCTGTCCATTACGACTTTGACAGGATTAACATTATCAATATGGAGCACTTTTATATCAGGACAATTGGAATGGATCTCCTTCAGCAGTTCCACAGCATAAGGCAATGTGTAAAAGCAAGTCTGTTTGCCTAATCTAAAATAACGAGCACCAAGCTTGTAAAACTCAATAATCTCCTGCAAAACGTCTTCCTTCTCGCGAAACTCAACCTTGTTCTTCAAAGGCTCCGTGCAAAATGAGCATTTTCCGATATCACAGCCGTGCCCTGTCTCTATCTCAATCATTCTTAAGTCAGGAATTTGTTTTATTATTTTTGCGCCTTCAACAGCATAATTCCTTACATCGCTATACTTAAAATTAAACATCTCATAAGAAACCTTGTCGAAAACGCTCAAATCAGCTTTTTCATGGAATTTTCCACCGAATAATTGTGTTCCGAATACTGCAGGCCCTGTAAGTATCTTCTTGCAGTTCAAATCCATTATCATCGGGATTATCTCATTCAAAGTGCCGGGTATTGCAGACAGATATTTTCCCGGAACATGGACGCCAAGCACAACAATCAAAGTATCAGTTTCCTGAAGTATTTTTTTAATATTTTTTTGGTTAATGGTCAGACTATAAGTTGTAATGTCTGTTTTCTGCGAATTCTTAGTTTCTCTTAAAATACCATTGTGCTTCTTCCATAATCTCAAATCATCAATAGTGATATAGTGAACATCCTCATTTAGGTATCCTGCTATGTACCTTGGATATGTTCCAAGGTAAGGGGGAACTCCTAATCCGGCTGGCTCGTCTGTGTAGCAGTCAAGTATTGTAAAAACCATATGAAAATGCAAACTGGCAGCATATTAAAATCTTTTGCAATATATGTTTTAGACTATACAAGAGTGCGAAAAGCTTAAATATACTCTAAAAAAATTATGGTTAAACCATGGAGGTGGTCTAAAATCGCAGATGTACAAAAGACATACGCAATGGTAATTGGCGCTGTGCTAGTCCTTTTGGGGCTGGTAGGATTCGTCAACGCACCAATACTTGGAATTTTCGGAGTGAACCTCGCGCAGAATCTCCTGCATCTTGTAGGCGGAGGAATAATTATATGGCAGGCAGGCAAAAAGACCAACATGTGGCTGGGTGTTGTAGCGCTTGTTGTAGGCGTTCTTGGATTGGCGCCAGTTGCAAAAGATTTGCTGGCAAGCGTGTTTGCAATCAATGCAGCAATAACATACCTGCACCTTGCAGTTGGAGTTGTCTCATTGGGAGTTGCTTACGGAGTTAAAGGCGAAGCAGCAGCTGTATAAGATATTTCTTTTTTTATTTTTTTATGAAACAGAATAAGTTTATCGATATAATAGGAACTTTGATTTTGTTTGCAGGCGCGGTTATGGCTTTCTTGCCGCATGCTTTTCATTCAAGTATTGGCTTGGAAGATGATTCGCATATAAAGCATGTCATAACGGGATTTATCCTGATTCTTCTTGGGCTGGGGATTCTTGTGTACAACAATGATGCATTAAAATTTCAAAAGTAAGCAAAACTGATTTACGCAGCGTTCAAAATGTCAGTTTTAGCATCTGCTTTGTGAGCATGTTAGGCCTAAACTATTCAGCAAAAATGGAATTGCAATGGGAATTTTTGCAATAAGGCTGCATTTAAACATGCGAACTGATGCTAAAACCAAGCTTTAGCGAGATTTTGAATGCTGCCTAATTGATTTATAAAAACATTTATATAAGAAAATTAAAACTAATTGCTTATGGCGTGGATATTAAATATCTTGATTGGTGTCATTTTAGCCGTAATCCTGTTCCTGATTAATTTCTACAGGGATCCAAAAAGAATAATACCCGAAGGGAATTCAATAGTTTCTCCTGCTGACGGGAAGATTATAAACATTATTAATACTTCTGAAAGCAGCATCAAAATAAGCAAAGGCCTCTTTGGCAAAATAAAAACATTGACAGGCGATATTTCAGCCAATTGCTATGTTATCTCCATCTTCATGTCCCCTTTGGATGTCCATATCAACAGGTCTCCGATTGAAGGCACTGTAAAATCTATAAAGCACACAAAAGGAAAGTTCTTTGAAGCCTACAATCTTGAAAAAAGCCTGCAAAATGAAAAAAATGAGATAATAATCGAAAACAGGAAGCTGAAGGTAAAAGTAATCCAGATAGCCGGATTTCTTGCCAGAAGGATAAGATGTTATGTGAATAAAAATCAAAAAGTTAATAAAGGCGCCAAAATAGGGATGATTTGCTTGGGAAGCCAGGCTACGCTGGTGCTTCCGTCCGGGGTGGATTTGACAGTTAGTCTGAATGAAAAAGTCAAAGCCGGCTCCAGCATCATAGCTGTCCTGAAAGATTCCAAATGAAGTTTAAAATAAAGAGGGAGAGGATATTCTTTGCGCTGACATTATTAAGGTTTGTCCTTGCATTTGTTGTTGCCCTTCTCATTTTAAACAGCAGGAGCAATATCGCGACAATATTTTTCATTATAACAGCCACTATTGCATTTTTTGAAGGCATGATGAGGCGCAGGATGCTTGAAGCATCATTACTTAGATCAGTGCTCGATTTCTTTGCAGACAGGTTCCTGATTAATTTCGTTGCAATCGCGCTTGTCATAAAAGCAAGGCTGCCGTTATGGGCCATGCTTGTTTTCCTTGTAAGGGATTTGCTTACTGTACTAATAGGGTTCATACTGTTTTACCGTGATTCTAGAAGGGAATTCAAGCCTACTGCTCTCGGCAAGATAAGCCTGTTCTTCCAGATCATAGCATTGATGTCTGCCGTGATGGGCAATCTTGACAGCGTCTTGATTTGGATTGCAATAGCAATCACTTTTGCATCCGGAATTGAGTCATTGTTCAAGTCGGAGTTCAGGCTCAGGAAACGGACTGATTTAAACGAATTCAAGATGCTTCGCCTTATCAAGTTTGCCGACATATTCACGCTTACTAACGTGATCTTCGGCATCATAAGCATACTCTTTTCCATAAAAGGGTGGTACAGCACAGCAAGCCTGATGCTTCTGCTGGCAGTCGTTTCAGATTATTTTGACGGCAAAATAGCGAAGATAATGGGGCAGCAGAATGAGTTTGGAAAAGAGCTTGACAGCCTTGCCGACACAATAAGCTTTGGCGTTGCTCCTGCCATATTCGGGTTTGGATTGATTCAGACTCCGCTGGCAGTCATCTCCTTCACCGTCTTTCTGTTTTGCGGCATCCTGAGGCTTGCACGATACAATATAATGAACCTGAAAGGGGGGTTCCAGGGCATGCCAATAACTTTGAATGGCATAATCATTCCATTAGTATTCTTCATTGACGTGCCTATACGGTTTTATCCGTACATTTATCTTGTTCTTGGAGTGTTCATGGTTTCTTCTTTCAGGCTGAAGAAACTGCCCTAATCAGG
The DNA here is from genome assembly GCA_016188245.1 of Candidatus Woesearchaeota archaeon. Taxonomy (GTDB): domain Archaea; phylum Nanobdellota; class Nanobdellia; order Woesearchaeales; family GW2011-AR4. The sequence continues at coordinate 6,108 of JACPIE010000020.1, forward strand.
ACTTTTTTTGAGCAGCCTGATGGCCTTGAAGATGTATACTGCCATAGAAAAATAAACCAGTATAAAAGTTGACACAAGCAGATAAAATGAGTATCTAAAATTTATTATAATCGAGATTATTGTCATGTAGGTTAACCCTACGCTCATTCTTGCTATGAAAGTCACGGGCACGGTTTTCTGCTTTTTGGCATAAGTGATTTTCATTATTCCGCTCACGATTGAAGGGATTGCCAGCAGTATAATCCAATAAGCTCCAATGTAGTCTTTGATTGCCAGGAGGGAAAACATGCTTATTATCAGGGTCCAGTCTGTAAATGAGTCCAGGCCGCTCCCTAACTCTGTTTTCTGGTTCATCAGCCTTGCTGAAATTCCATCAAGCTTGTCGCTTAACGCGATTATCGCAAATATCAGCAGTGATGCCTGTATTTTTGAATCTAGAAAGAGTGTTATAAGGGGGAATATGAGCAGCAGCCTCGACAAAGTAATTAAGTTTGGCAGATTGACTATTTTGTTGCCAGTCATCTTCCTTATCCTGTACAGGTATTCCGCTCCCGATATTAATGTCAGGAAAACCGCTGCAAGCATCACATAACGGCTTAACGGCAGGCTTAACAGGACAAAAACAATCGCTATGCTCTGCAAGACAGTTTTTGCCTTTCCGAAGCTGCTTGCAGGAATCATGATTTTGCTTGGGAGAAGGTAAATCCTTACGCCCGTAAGTATTGCTTCCCTCGAAATTATTGCAGCCGCCATCCATAGCTCAATTCCTTTGTATCCTTGAATAAGCAAAAATATGAGCGCAGTTGAAATCAGCAGCTTGTCTGCAATCGGGTCAATAAGCTTGCCAAATTCCGTGACTTGCTTCTTCTTCCTTGCAAAATAGCCGTCAAGAAAGTCCGAGACAGAAAGCATGCCGAAGATAAATGCTGCAAGAACATTTTTATATGGAATGTCCGCCAAAAGAATGGCTGCAAATAAGGGAATTAAAGCAACCCTTATAAGAGTAATATTATTCGGGACATTAAACCTAAATTTCATAAAGGCATAAGATTTATAACTGCTTAAATAATCTTTCTAAATAATGAAAGCCGCAAAAATTTGGCTTGTTGCCGCTTTATTGGCTTTTGTCATCGGCTGCAGTGACGGGCAAAATGACAAGACTGCAGAAGAGCTCGTTTACAAGCACGCAAAAGCCTGGGAAACGGGGGATGTTGGAATTCTAAGTGAAATACTGCACGAAGATGTCATTTTCGCTTATCCTGGAAGAAGGCTGGACAAGCTTTGAAGGGGAGCTTAGAAAGGCATTGAAAGCAAAAACTACAAGACCGGGGAAGGCATGATAAAGTCCGGGGCTCTTGGAGGAATGCTGAGCTATTTAAGGAAGAAATCAATCTAGCCGGAATTTCTCAGCTCGTATACATGTTTCATAAGCTCTAATGTTTGCCTTTCAATATTTTTTTTATTTTTTATGTAAGTTAATTTTCCAATGTTCAATGTTGAAGAAAATGGGATATAAGAAGATTTTACCCCAATCGGCAGTATTGGCGTGTTTGTTTCAATCGCAAGCCTTACAGCTCCTGTTTTCGGGTTTTTGGTTTTTTTTAGGCCGCCTTCTGGAAAAATCCCAACTATTTCTCCGGATTTTAGCAGCTGCTTGGACTCTTCAAAAGCCTGTTTCTTGTTGAACAGGGGTATGCATCCCGCCCATTGCCTGCATATAGTTTCTCCTAAAAACCACCATTTTGCTGACGACAGAAAATGCACCTTTTTGTTCAATTTTTGCAGTATGGCATAGATTATGTATAGTGGATCTACCAGCTTTTCGTGGTTGGAAACCGCTATGAACCGCTTATCGTTCGGAATGTTTTCCATGCCTTTGATCCTCCTTACCATCATCCAATTAAAGGGGTAAAACCACAGTTTTGTTATAGGGTATGTCATTTAATTGTACTTGACACCGATAAGTTTGATTTTTGTCAAAATAACGTCATAAATTTCTTTTACAAATGCAGATAATCCGAATTTTTTAGTCTGCAATCCTATATGGTCCATTCCGTCCAATTTGACTTTGGCCACTTTTAGTTTTTTCTTTTTGCAGTAGTTGTTCATCACGCTTTCAAGGCCCCATCCTTCTATCAGGGGCACCCCCATTATCTTCATAAAAACATCTGAAGAAAACGCCCGCTCGCCTCCAGTCAGGGGAAAATAGGGCATAAGCATATTGCCTATGGCATTGTTTTTGTCCCTCAATCCTATGACCATGGAAGCTTCTTTATTGATAATGGGCTCAACAAGCTTGTTTACATGCTCTTTTGTTAGATTTACCAAATCAGAATCAAAAAGCATTACTATATCGGATTTCAGGTTTTTCGAGGCTATTTTTATGGCCATTCCCTTGCCGCCTTTCCTGTTTTTCAGGTTAATTATATATATTTTTGGCTTTTTGATTTTTTTAAATTTGTTAATTATTTCCGGGCTTTTATCGGTGCTTGCTCCGTCCACTATAATAATCTCGTTTACCCTATCGCTTGAAGCGAGCGTATTGAGTACGCCGCCTACAGTCCTTTCTTCATTATAGACCGGGACAATTGCAGCCACTTTCATTTTATTCAAAAACTATTTAAACCTATATTTAAAAGTTTTTCTATGGCGGAATTTGTGCTGTTCCTGTTGAAATGCTTCTACTTGATGCTCCCGGCATACTTCGCCAATATGGCGCCCGTAATGGTAAAAAAGGTAAATTTGTTCGTATCCCCAATTGATTTCAACAGGCAGATAAACAGCAAGCCGGTTTTTGGCAGGAACAAGACTTTCAGGGGCATACTTTTCGGCATTATTTTTGCAGTCATTATCGCGTATGCGCAGTTTTTGATTTATGACGTGGAATTTTTCAGGAATATCTCATTTTTAACTTATCAAAACTGGCTTTCATTTGGATTTTTGATGGGATTTGGGGCTTTGGCTGGAGACTTAATCAAGAGCTTTTTCAAGAGGAGGCTTGGCATCAATCCAGGTGAAAGGTTTATTCCGTTTGACCAGACTGATTTTGTGGTAGGCGCTTTGGCTTTTATCATGCCAATTTTTGACCTGACATTGAAGATATTTATGGCTTCATTGCTGTTAAGCTTTGTTCTGCATATTGCAGTAAACCACATTGCATTCTACCTCAAAATAAGGAATGAAAAGTGGTGAAAAGAAACAGCAAATTTGAAATTACAATAAACCAGATGTTTTTGAAAATTGCATTGTGGCCATTTTTTCTTTTGCTGTATGCCAGCGACATTGTTGGCACACCATAGAGCAGTATCAGGCTTGATTCTATCGCAAACAAATTGGTGTTTTTGGAGCTTAAATAGAATAAAACTCCAAGTATTGCATAAGCTAAAGTAATCTTCTTTGCCAAGTCATTAGTCTTGTATTCAATGAGCAGCAAAGATGCAAAAAGCAGGCTTATGGCAGCAAAATAAAGCCAGCTGCCGGAATAGTAAAACGCCAAAAAAGCGAAAATAAGCAGCAGCAACGCCTTCCTCATCAGCACAAAATATTTTTCCAGCGGCTTCTGCTCTTCAGGGGCAATATTCACAAGCATATGCCCAATCAACAATCCAAAAAACGCTGCAACGGAAGAAAAAAAATAATTTATGAATTGCATCTTACAGTTTATCCAGCTTTTTTACTCTCCTTATGTGCCTTTCCTCATTGCTGAAATCCGTGTTAAGCCATGACTTTACAGCTTCCAGTGCCTTCTCCTTTGTGATAAATCTTGCGCCAAGCGAAAGCACATTTGCATTATTATGGGTTCTGGAAAGCCTTATGATTTCAGGGTTGTTTCCGTAGTAAACAGCAGCCCTTACTCCTTTTACCCTGTTTGCGGCAATTGCCTCTCCCTGCCCGGAAGCCCCGAAAATTATGCCTTTGCTGTTTTTATTTTTCACAACTGACTTTGCAGCAGGCACTATAAAATCAGGATAGTCATCATTTTTATTGTATTCGTGAGCACCCTTGTCTATGACATCAAATCCTCCCTTTACGAGAAATGATTTGATGCGCTCCTTAAGCTCAAATCCTGCGTGGTCTGCCCCGAGAAATATCTTCTGCGCCATAGCCATCATATCAATCCCGATATTTTTAAATCTTTCTCAAGCCCCGGCACTGTGGGATAATTTTTTATGTCTTTGCGGCTTATCCACCTGTATTCCACATTTTCGTGGTCAAGCCTGACATTTCTGGAATTTGCTTTGCAGAGAAAAGGGACAACTATCCATATTTTTTTGCTTTTGCCGTCTTTTGTTTCAAACAGCTTGCCTTTCCTTGCAATTTTGGCGTTTAATCCTGTTTCTTCTTTTATCTCTCTTAACGAAGTCTCTTCTGCAGCCTCAAATTCCTTTGCGTAGCCTGAGCAGAAGCTCCATTTATTTGGGTAATTCCAGTCTTTTGGCGATTTCTTGAGAATCAGAACTTTGCCTTTGTTCATTACAATGCTTGTTACGGCAAAATAAGTTTTCATTGTTTATCAGAATAAGCAGTTATATTTAAGCCTTAATGCCAGCTTCCCCTCCAGGTGGAATGCCCCCATTGAATCAGCAGGTCTACTCCCAGCCTTTCAACCTGCAAAGGCACGTCGCAGGCTCCAAAGCAGGAGCCCATCCAGATTATTGCAGAGGCGCTTGTGTTTTTCTCTATTGCATGCTGTATCTCATTTGCCCTTGGCTTCAGCCCGTCAGGAAGCTGCACGCATACCAGTTTGGCATTGTCCTTGTTGATTCTTTCAATTACTTTGGAAAGTTCGAGGTCGTAGGTGGACATTGCCTTTAGAAAGATGGTTTGATTTAAAAAGCTATTTAGCGGTTTACTTTCCCGGAATATCATCCAAAGAGCTGTAGACAGTTGCCATTGGCACCAAGTATCGATTGCCGGCTATTACATAAGGTGTTGCAGGTATCTTAGCCTTTATAGTTACTTTACCGGTAGGCAAACTCTCAAATTCTCTTTTATTGCTGTTAACTATGCTAAACAAATCTGCTGCTCTTCTTACTGTGTGATTATCTATCTCTTGACCAATGTGATTGTGCAATCTGCGAACTAACCCCAAAGGAGACATATCTCCCTCTATCGCAGTCACTGGCCACATCATATAAATTCCACCATCAAATTTTGAGTAAGTTATCCAACCTCTAACTTCATATCCGCCAACATAAAAATCGCCGGGAACTCTTACAGAACTAATATCATAATCTGGATTGATTGCACTTTCTGCCAAATCAGATATTGCCTTTCGCCCATAAACTGCAGTTCCAAGCAAGGCAAAACCCAAAGTGCCAATTGCTGCTTTTAGCAGGCCTCTTCTGCTAGTGGCTGGTCTATTTCCTAAGACTGGTCTTCTTGGAACTTCACGTCTTTGCTGCAATCTGGCTCTAGGAATCATCTTGCTTTTCACAAAAACATTTCATCCATTTCAAACTCAGAAAGATCCTTTTTGTTTATTAATTTAGCGAAATCCTTGTCCTTCATCTTCTTCCTCTCGCTCCTCATCATTTCAATCTGCTCCATGTCCTCATCAAAAAATAACTCTTCGGTTTCCATTTTTATCCTTTAATAGCTTGAGCTGTTATATTCCTGATTAGCCGAATAGTCAACTTGCTCCTTGCTTTTGGCATTAGGATTTCCTTCCGCTATCGAACACGCTAAACACATATTAACAACCCCCAAATTTTGTTATGTTATTACTGGCTAGTGATATAACTAGTATATAAAGCTTTCGATTGGAAGTAGGAAAAAGGATTATTTTCAATATTGTAAATAACTAATTCATTTATAATACGAAATCGCTCCAAAGAAGTTATACAGAAATAAACTTATTTAATCGGATGCCTCATATGGTGCTTGCATCCAAAACAATAGTAAATAATCCTATGCTTGTGAATCCTAATCCTGCAATTGGCGCCTGGAACAAAATATTTATGGCAATGCTTGCAAAACCTTTTCTTTAGTGAAGAAGGCAGCCTTATCTTGTATCTCATTGCAATCCTTCTTGCTGTTTTCACATACCGGTCAGCAAGCTTGCTGTCTTCTTTGAATGTTTCTTTGGCATGCTGAAAAAGAAATTTAATCCTGTTTTTAGCTATCTTGACCTGCTTTGCCGGCTTTTGGTGGTGTTTTTTGGGCATTCTATGTTGAATTTTAAAGATAGATTTAAATATTTTGTAAATATATGTTAAAAGGAATGGCAGAATCTGCGTCAGGAGAAACAAACCCAAGCCGGGTTGCAGGAATCGCTTTAGAATTTCCTGATGTATTTCGCCCAGGACGCAGAGTTGCCCTTAAGATTAATTACCATCCACAAAATGCCCCTGCTGGATTAATTGACCATTCTTTAAGCTATAAGGTTTTTGCACCGGGATTTTTACCTGAAAATGCAAAAGGGGAACTTATAGTTGGTCTTGAAGAGATTACTGAAAGAATAGAGCTGGAAGCCGGTGTTTTTTCTAAAACTTCATTAAAGGTTTTAATTTATGAGGATGGCCATTTAGTTAGGATGGCAGAAATCCCAATAAAGAGGAGAGAGAGCACATATTTTACTGAAGGCTATATTAATCGGTATCTGTTAGGGTGAATATAATTAGGATAAATAAATTTATTTAAACAAACAGCGGCACAAGAACTAAAGTTATAGTGCTCAGCAGCTTAATCAAAACATGCAAAGAAGGCCCTGCCGTGTCTTTGAATGGATCGCCAAGGGTATCTCCGGTTATGGCTGCCTTGTGCGCATCGCTTCCCTTTCCGCCATGCTCACCTTCCTCAATAAGCTTCTTTGCATTGTCCCAGGCTCCTCCTCCGGTATTAAACATCAAAGCCATCAGTATTCCGGCGATAGTTGCAACCATCAAAAATGCTGCCGCTGCCTCGTATTTTAAGACCGACCCGACAACCACAGTTACAACAACCACTAAAAGCCCAGGCAATATCATTTCCTTCAGCGAAGCCTTAACGCAGATATCCACAACTTTTGCATAATCTGGCTTGGATTTGCCAGCCATTATGGATTTATTGGACTTCCACTGCCTCCTGACTTCATTTACGATTGAATATGCCGCGTCTCCGACTGCTTTGATTGCAAACGCGCTAAACAGGAATATGAGCATTGCTCCAAGCAGCCCGCCAACGAAAACATCAACTCTTGCCAAATCAACAGCAACTGTGCCAGTAGTGGGACTGATAGTAATCTGGTCAAGTATTCCTTTTTCTGTTGCAACTTTTACGACATCGTCAAGATACGCGCTGAAAAGCAGGAATGCCGCGAGCGCCGCGCTTCCAATTGCATATCCTTTTGTAAGGGCTTTTGTCGTGTTTCCGACTGCATCAAGCTTGTCTGTTCTTTTTCTTACAATTTCAGGTGATTTTGACATTGCTGCTATTCCGCCTGCATTGTCGGTTATAGGGCCGAAATTGTCCATTGCAAGAACGTAAGCTGCTGTAGCCAGCATTCCCATTGTAGCAACCGCTGTCCCATACAGTCCGCCGTGCTCAACGCCGCTCATCTTTCCAAAGTAAAACGACGAAATAAGCGCAATTGAAAGTACAACGACAGGAAGTACAGTTGCTTCAAGCGCTACTGCAAATCCGCTTATAATATTGGTTGCATGCCCTGTAAGCGATGACTTTGCAATGCTCTTGACTGGCCTGTAAGTTCCTTCAGTGTAGTAAACTGTAATCCAGACAATTATTATGCTTGTTGCAATTCCGACAAGCCCGGCATAAAAGAACCACCAGTTCTTACCGAGCAAAAAATAAACGGCTCCGGCAAATACGCCTGCAGAAAGAAGGCTTGTAATGTAATATCCCCTGTTTAAAGCAGCCATAGGATTTTCGTTTTCGTTTTTTAATTTGACTGTCATTATTCCAATTGTTGTTGTAACAAGCCCTAGGGCCCTGGCAACAAGCGGAAACAAAATTCCGTTGATTCCAAAATACGGGTACAATGCAACTCCGAGGATCATTGCCCCTATGTTTTCTGCTGCAGCGCTTTCAAACAAATCAGCGCCTCTTCCTGCGCAGTCTCCGACATTGTCGCCAACAAGGTCTGCAATGACTGCCGGGTTTCTCGGGTCGTCTTCCGGAATCCCCTTTTCAACTTTTCCGACCAGGTCTGAGCCGACATCGGCAGCCTTTGTATAGATTCCGCCGCCAAGCTGGGCAAACAGCGCAACAAAAGATGCGCCAAACCCATACCCTACAATTAAGAAAGGAACTGCTTTTGCAGCGTCATCCGCCGATAATCCTGCGCTGAATAGGTAATAAATAACCGCGACCCCAAGAAGCGACATTGCAACAATTACAATGCCTGCAATTGCCCCGCCTCTAAAAGCAGCGACAAATGCCTCATTCATTGATTTTTTTGCCGCAGCCGCTGTCTTTAAATTTGCCCTGACTGAAACCCACATTCCAAAAATTCCTGCAAATCCCGAGCTTATTGCTCCAAACAAAAATGACAAAGAAGTTCTCCAGCCAAGGTCAGTTTTGCCAAGCACAGCATATGCCCCATATATGATGGCAGCCAAAATCACCGTCATTATTGCGATTGTGGTGTACTGCCTCTTTACGAAAGCCTCTGCGCCAATCTTGATTGCATTCGCAACCTCCTGCATTGCAGGAGTTCCATTATCCTTGTTCAGAATTTGCCTTGTAAGGTAGCCGGCAAAAAGCAATGCTAAAATACCAATAACAATCACGATGCTCAATAAATCCATAAGCCTGGGAAAAAACGGTTATTTATAAAGGTTATTATGGGTTTACAAATAAGAAAAATTGGATTATATGCAGCATATACCGATAACTTATTAATCTTTATTGCATAATTGCGGGCATGCCAAGAAGAAAACACTTAAGGGGTGTAAGTGAAGAAGAACAAAGGCAATATGAGCATATTTTGGAATCGGCAAAGAAATCAAGCCGCTATGGTTCAAGGGCTAAAGAAGTTGCCGCAAGAACAGTGCTGAAGCATCATAAAAAGAAAGGCCACAAAAAAGGTAAGTAAAATTTAATGTGATAATTAATGATTTTAAAACTCTCTGTTAAGATGAAAATGAGACTATGGCATTCCAAGAAACATTAATCATATTTTTAGTGAGCTTAGCCATATCTTCTATAATAATATATTTCACAACCAAGTTATTTGGCGAAACAGAAGGCATTGGCACAGCCATATTGTCTGCTTTAGCCGGTGCAATGATATACTCAGTTGCTTATTATTTTCTTGGAGCTGGGTTTCTTTCAACCTTAATCGGAGGCATAGCCTGGCTCATTGCCCTTGGCAGCATGTACAATATCGGCTGGCTAAAATCGCTTGTCATTGCTGTTTTTGTATGGGTCCTGCAAAGCCTTGTCAATTATGTACTGCCCACAGCCACAGGCCCGCTTTAATAAATATCATCTAAGTGTGTTACTCCCAAGCATTTCTTTAAATCAACTACTATTAAAAAATAGTAAAAATTATATGTACAAGGTGTCTTAAGAGCGCAAAATGCTTAATTTCCTTAAAAGAATCTTCCGGGATGAAGAGCCGAAGGCCAAAAAAATTGCCGAAATGGGCCTTCATGAAATGGAAGCATGGCTTAACGAAAGCTCAAAGCCCGTGATGGAGGAAGTCCAGCAACAGATTGGGCAGGTATTGATGAGGATTGATGAAGAGCTGCAAAAATCAAGATTCAACATTGAGGCTCTTGAAAATGCAAAACTGCAGAATCCAAATATTCCGTTCAAGGCAAAGCAGTACATGGAAGGAAACAGGAAATCATACATAAGGTCTGTCAGCTCATTTCTCGGGCATATGGAGATAAACAACAAAGATTATTTTTACCTTGTGGATTTCTGCAGATTGTTTGACGAGCTGATAAATGACCTGAACAAAGGAACTTTGAGAAGCTATACCATACTGCAGGAGTTCTTTGCGCATGAAGCTGGCAAAATAGCGCAGAACTTGAAGAATTTTGATAATATTTTCATAGAATTAAAGCGCATTCTCGGCGATAAAAAGCTGGTTTCCATCAATAATTGCAGGGGAAAAATCAAGGCTCTGCAGTCAAAAGCCAGGCAAAATGTGAATCTTGCCGTTGACCTGAAAAATGCCGAGGCCGGCTTGAAGCTTGCAGACGAGGCCAAGAACTCGGCTATAGCGGAAATAGAAAAATTCAGCAGGGGTGAAGAGCACAACAATTTTTTAAAGCTTAATGATGAAAAGAAAAGCAAGGCAAGTGCTTTTTATGAAAGCCAAAACGCAATATTGCAGTCATTTTCGGTCCTGGAAAGGCCATTGAGAAAATATTCCCACATTGCCTTTGAGCATGAAGAGATTGTGCTTGATTACCTTAACAGGCCTGTCGAGACACTTGCAGATGACAGGAGCATGGCTATTCTGGAAATTTTGAAAAATCTTGAAAGAATGCTGCATGAAAGCCAATTGCAGGTTGATGAAAAGAAAAAGGAAAGATCACTGGAGGAGATAAAAAAGCTGAGCAGGGAGTTTCTTGAGCAGTTTGTCAAGAGTTATTTTTCATTCAAGTCTGAGATTGAGGAGCTGGACAATAAGATAAATGCAACAGGTGTTGCTGAAAAGTTCAGGAATTTCAACAGGCAGCTTGAGGAGCTTAATTTCAGCATTGAGAAAAACAGCGAGGAGTTTGAGAGGCTAAAAAATGACTCTGAGAGGCTTAAGAATTCCACTGAAAATTTGAAGGCAGAAATTGAAAATGATGTAAGGGATATTTTTGGCGAGGGAGTAATTATAAAGATTTAGCTTATTCGCTGTAAGATTCTTCTATAACCTCGATACCGGGCAGCCTTCCATCTTTCTCTATCAATTCTAAAGTTGCACCGCCGGCATTTGAAATTACCGTAAAAGCATCTTCCCCATTCCATTGCCTTATTATCGCCGCTGTGTCGCCGCCTGCCCCAATTGTAATCGCTCCTTTATTTTTTGCTTCTTTAACAGATTTGAGCAGTTTCTTGTTTGTGTTTGAGAAATTCTCAACTCTTTCATCCTCGATTGACAAAGGTCCTGCCAAAATCAGCAAGTATGAGTTTTTGACATTTTCGCATATTTTTTGCAAAGTTTTTGGGCCAGGCGCGACTCCAAGCCATCCTGAAGGAATGCCAGTTGCAGAATTATAAACTTTTATTTCGGCTTCTCTGGGGAGATTTCCGTATTTGTCTGGATAGTGGTTGGTTATTGTGTGGTCGGAATTCAGCAGAACTTCGACTTTTTTTTGCCCGGCTTTCAGCAAGACCTCAGCTGCAAAAATAATCTGCTCGCCTACTTCTTTCCATTCAACAAATGAATTACCTACAAGCTTTTTTAGTTTGTCGTCATTAATTTCAATAAGCTCTTTCAATTTATCACTTTTTTCTTTTTGAAGCTTAGCCTGAAAATTAGCCATTAAGGTTGATGCGTCTGGATTGTTTTCTTTTTTAAGTCTCTTATCTTCTTCTTCCTGTTGCTTGTTGTATTGCTCTATTATTTTTTGAGCGTCTTTGATTTTATTTTCTATTGAGTTTATATACTCATTTGCCAATAAAAATGTGTAGGTTACAGCTCCCTGCACCACTATAACATCATGTTTTTTCATTTTACTTAATAATGAGTGAGTAACACTGATTTTAGAAGTTATACCGACTTGAGTTTCAATTTTTTTGCCTGATAAAAAAAATATAAATGGGCCGCGATTAGTTTTATTTAAGGCAGTGGAAAGGTTCCCCATATATTTTATAACTTCAGCCATTTTAAATCCAAAAGCTGCCTTGCCGCCGTTTTCAGCAATAATTTTAGGGACCGTTGATATGGTAGCTTCCGGCCTGTGATTTTGGGCTTCTGCCTCATTTATGTAGATTGCGCCATTGCCGGCTAAAGAAGCAATGAATTTTGCAAATTCAAAATCATTGGCGTTGGCTTCATTATCATATCTAACATTTTCCAAGAGAATTATTTGCCCTTCTTCCAGCCTTGAAGCGTCTTTTAAAACTTCATCCTTGTTTCTGTACACGCTTCTTGGTTTGCTTCCATCCAAACAATTTGGAGTCAATAAAACATCATGCTTCAGCATATCCTCTTCTTTCAGAATTTTTTGAAGCTTCAAAGCCACTGGCGCCATGCTTAGCTCCGGGTCTTCTCCTTTTGGCCTTCCCACCCATCCTGCTGCAAGAATTATTTTGCAATTGTTTTTTATTAAATGCGAAAGTGTTGGTATCACATCCCTAATTCTGGAATCGTCCCTTACTCTTTCTGAATCAAACAGGTTTTTTGATGAATCAAGAGGCACATCAAAAGCAGCCCTGACAATAACCCTCTTCCTCCTTACATCCAGGTCATTCAATGTAAAAAATTTGTTCATCCAATGCGGAAAGATAATTGGATTTTAAAGATTTGCGGTTTTGAGCAAGAAAGATTCAATCAATAACCTCTGCCTGAATATGATGACAAGAACAATCAGTAAGGGCAGTTTCCATTAAAAAGTTAAAAGCAAAGATTTATATATCAATTGATATATTAGCATTACTATGCAAAAACAGCTATTAAAAAATCCATTCGTAAGGTCACCAACACTAGATACAGTGCTAATGGTAGAAGGAATTGTTGATAAGTATAGTGGTGAGTTCAATAGGACAGAACTATGGAAAAAATTGCCAAAAAGGGTAATGTGGCAGACCTATTTAGTTATTTTGGATTATCTACAGGAAATAAACAAGATTGCGATAGATAGAAAAGGGAAAATTGGATACATTTGGAATCCAGAATTGGCAAAAAGGCTTAGACACAGAGCGGAGATTAAAGTATGATAAAGCCTTCTAGAGTTGTTTTTATTTCTGATGAGCTGGAAGATAGTTTTAACTCTTTGCCGGAAGATGATTTTGTCAGAAAATCAATAACCAGAGCAATTAAAGATTTGAAACAAAATGCGTTTATAGGAATTCATGTTCCAAAAAGATTAATTCCAAAAGAATACATCCGCAAATGGGGAATCAATAACCTATGGAAATATGACATGCCAAAAGGATGGCGACTTTTATACACCGTAACAAGTGAGAATGAAGTTGAACTGATTTCTGCGATTTTGGAATGGTTTGACCATAAAGAATATGAAAGAAAGTTTAAGTATTAACTTCTATTAATCTGCTCAATAAAATAAATATTAAACTTTATAAACTATTGACTCCCATTTGTAAAATATGAATTCAATCTTGGTTGAAAGCAGGTTAAAAACTGCTCATGTTAAAAAATTCGTTCCAATAAGGGCAGTCTTGGAAGGAAGAACAAGGAGATGGTTATTTAAAGGGATTTTGAGCCATCAAATAAAATTCAGTGCCAAAGATAAACACGATTTTCAAGAAAATGTGGAATTATTCAAGCGTGACCTTGCCGAAAAGCTTTCAAGCCAAGATATTGAAAAATTAATGAAACTTGAGTATTATGTGCCTGAAGGAGCACTAATACTATTTTTGCCATTTATTGATTATACAATAATAGGTCTTAATCTCAATAATGTGGAAGAACTCTTTAAATCACAAGGATGGGTTACTCATGCCACTAATGATGATGGATTGAAACAAGTAGCTAAAGATGGCTACTTAAAATGCGCTGTTGAAACAATTAGGTCAATTAAAAAATACCCAACACGCTTTAAATTTAGCAATGCTTCTGATAGAATAATGGCAGGTATTTCTTTTTCTTACCAGGAATTTGGCAAATATACTGGCTATATGGCAAGAACTCCAGAACGTGATGCTGTAAATGTTTTAGGGTATGGCGGGTTTTTTGTATTCTCAATTGAGAATTTATTGGAAGAAAGATTAAAATTGGATTTTAGAGGCATAGACTCTTACCCAGAGATTACACTTGTTAATATGACATCGGCTCAGAGCAGAAGCGGTATAAATAGCAGAAATATAATGGGTAAATCTTTTGCGATTCTTTTATCATGTATAAGAGAATACGAATCTATTCTGAAAAATATTGAAAATTATTATAAAATATTTGAGTATCTCAAAAGAAATAAAGAAAAGCTGAACCAAATTTTAGGATTTGCTAAAATAGTGAGTGAAGACGCCCGATATGACAAATATTTTCAGACTGTGGTGAGGGACATAATGCGTTATTTGAGAATAATTGAGGAAAATAAGATTTTGTATGTTTTGTCTTATATTGATTCTGAGCCTAGGTTAATTCCAGATAGGTATGAAAGATACAAAGATTTTTACCAAAAGGATGGAAGAACGAGATTTTATAGGGAATATGCATTTGTATATGAAGATTCAGAATTTTTGCGCTTTTTAAGTATGCTGCAAAAAGATTATAACATAGAATTAAATTACAAATTTTTATCTCTTTTGCAATACTGTCTAAATAAGAATGACTTATTCTATTTTGTAATATTATTTTATAGACCGGGAAGTTATTATTCTTATGAAAGGATTATGCCTAGATACTATACATACTCAAACGACCAAAAACCATTTTATTTAGATAACACGATATTTCATCTTCCTCCTTATTCATATCTAAATCCAAATGAAGAAGAGACAAATTGGCCACTAACATTTCTGGTTAGTTTGCTTCAAATAGAGAAAGATTTGATTAGTCCAAATATTCAAAAATTTCTTGCAAAGCTTTCTTTGAAAGAAATAATCAGATTGATAAAAAAAACAAGACATAAAATAATTCAGGATTTTGAAATTTTAGCTGAAAAGTACTCGCAATCATCCCCAATAAAAATCCCTATTAACAAAGGCGTTTTATTTTTGCCAAATCATTTTTTTAAGTTTAATGGTCATGAGCTAATCTTACAGGAGCTTTTAAAATTACAAACTCCTGTAATATTTCCTATCAATATTGAAAATGGATTTAAACAGGTTGTTTTAGAGATTATTCATAATTTGCTGATGGCAAAAGATTTTGATATTAGGGGAACTGGAGTAAATATTGGTGATTGCTATTTCACCGTTAAAGAATCTTTAGGCAGGAAA
>JACPIE010000019.1 GCA_016188245.1 Candidatus Woesearchaeota archaeon
AGGCTGTGCAAGTCGCTTCGGATAGATCCCAACAAAAAAATTATTGTTTTTGCCCCGCGGCTCTGGAAGCAGTCTCCCGAGTCAAAAGTTGCCCTGAACGAGATTGTAAACTCTTTAAGAGGCATAAAAGATGCGGCTTTGATCATTAAAGTGCATCATGTTGATGACAACTCTTTTTATCATGAATTTTTATCCGGCTCAGGATACAATGCCGTCGTCACAAAAGAAACAGACCTTTACACCTTGCTTTACTGCTCGGATCTTGTTATTTCCATAAGCTCGACTGTAATGCTTGACGCATTAATCATGGGCAAGCCCGTCATACAGCTCAATCTTCTGGAAAATTATGATTTTTTTGAAGGCCTTGAAGGCAAAGTCTTTGAGAAAGTGACTGATAAAAAGGATTTGCCTGAAGCTGTCAAGAGAGTATTATACAATAAAAAACTCTTCAAGAAAACGGAAAAACAAAGGAAAAAATTCATCTCAGAATATTACTACAAAGTCGACGGCAAATCAACGGAAAGGTTCATTGGGGTTATGGATGGGCTGTTGAATAGAAAAGAATAATAAAAAGAATTTTTATTTCAATCAATAATGTCTGAATCTGCCGTAAGGCAAAATTCCCGGTTATTTTGTGATTTGCCTTACACAATGAATGAAATTGCCCAAAAAGGCCGGATGTGTTAGTCATCATTCTGCACCATTCAAAGTTTTCCGCTATGAACTAAAGAAAGGTTTATATATTAAACTTACTGAATAATTCACTATGGCAGAAGTAAATGTAATGAATGAAATTGCTGAGCTTAAAAAAATGGTTTCTGGCATGAAACAGGATATTGATTTTATTAAGGATGTCTTTGAAGACAAATACTTATCGGAAGAGGATAAGCAGGCAATAGACGAAACACTGAAAGCGGAAAAAGCTGGAAAGCTGAAATCAATGAAAGAAGTCTTTGGGTAAAATGGCTTTCTCTGTCCAGCTTGGCCCCCAGCCTGATAAGTTTATAGGAAAACTGGACAACCAAACAAGAGAGCGCATTAGGAACAGGCTGCTAAAGCTTCAAGAAGACCCTTTCCCGTCTGAAGTAGAAAGGGTTGAAGGGTACAAAGATGAAAAAGTTTTTAGGGTAAGAGTGGGTGATTATCGCATTCTTTATGTTGTGAGGTACGAGCATAATCTGATTCTTGTTTCAAAAGTTGACAAAAGAGGCAGAGTTTATAATTAATATAATTCCGAATATAATTAATTAATGAAAATTGTTATTTTGGATTTTGAAAATTAGCAGTTGTTATCCTTACATTCTTTAGCATCCTGAACCTTATCAAGGAATATCCATCTTTCTTTATTATTTCATAATCATCATTTCCTTCAATCCTGAATTTCTTTGAATTATAAAGAATGAAAGATGCATTCTTTAAAGTTTTTTTCGAGCTTATCTCGAAGCTTTTGTTCTTTTCATTGAATTTTACATCTATGCCTTCCCTGTCTTTCCACCATTCGGCTATCTCCCCCAATGGGGCAACATATGCTTCAAGCTTTTTTGCATACTCGACAGCATTTATGTATACTTCCCAGTATCCCGGATAGTCTTTTTCGTATATTGTCCTTTGGTGCCAGTCCAGCACAACAACTCCATTATTTTTTTTAACTTCATCCATGAGATTTTTAGTGTCCTGCCAAGCATCTTCCTTTCCGAGATTCATTGGCCCGAAAAGTGTGCCGTCAGATGTTGTGAATGGAATCTCGAGCAGATTCAGCTTTTTATTTTCAAGAGCATCATAAGCTTTAAACGGAAAGCAGATTGAAGCCCTGAATCCGCTCATGTTTATATAGCCTGCAGTTGAGTCATAGTAGAACAGCTTGTCATGAATTCTCCATGTGTAGGGAACTTCAAACCTGCCAAAATGCTGCCTGTTGCCGCTTATTTTCCCACCCAATGATTCCTCAAGAATCTCTTTTTCCTCGCTTAATTTCTTGAAATCAAGATAAGAGGTGTAGCTGCCATGCACCCCAATCTCAAAGCCCATGCTGTGCAGCTTCCTGACTGCATCTTTTATCTCTTTGCTCCCGGCATCATAGTTTGGATCGAGCCTGTGCCTTCTTTTACCGCAAATATAAAAAGTTGACTTAAACCCATATTTTTGCTCGAATTCCGCAACATTCAGCATCTGCCAGTATGGCTTTTTGTTTGCAATCAAAAACATGGCCATGTCAGCCAGCACAGAAAAGGCTTTTTTAATATTCAATCCCAAAAGCAAAATTGCCGCTTTTTTAGTTTCAACTAAGCATCCTATAAAGCTGTACTTGTAAAGCACATCAACATCATGCGTCAATGAAACTGCAAGCTCTTCACCTTTCGGCCAGTGCGTCTTTTTCAATATCGGAAGGCCTTGCTTTTTCAGCCCTTCAATAATCAGCCCTTCAAGATGCCTCACATAATTGTTTATTATCGGCACTTTTATGAAATCTTTTAAGATAGTTTCAGAATGGTCAAACCTTTCATGTTTGTCTCTTTTTTTGTTGTCAATTTCCTCCTGCCTTGTTAAAAGGAAAAATGACATTGATATGATATCTATGCTAAAAACTGTGTTTTGCCCTGCTTTTTTGTAAGGCCATTTTCCAATTTTCCCTATGAAATCATCAGAGCAGGGTATTTCTATCAGGCACTTGTGCTTTAAATCGGAATTGTTCCCATAGTAAACAGCAACCGGATAATTTTTTGCAGATTTGGCATCAATAAAATGATATTCAAAGCCCATTATGCCGAAGAGAATTTTGAGTATGTACTCGGCTTTTTCCTCTGCTTTTTCCAGGATTATTCCGATCATTGCATTTATATCTGACTTTTTGAGAAATGCTCGTTCAGGAGCTCTGCAATCTTTATGCATCTCTCCCTTTGCGTTAAGCCGTGCAGCTCTCCTATGTACAAAAGCTCTTTCACTATGCTGCTGTCAGCATTGAATTTTTTGTCTTCCATCTTATCCTCCGTATTTTTTTTAGCCGGGTTTTGCAGCTATTTGGCAAGCTTCTTTTTCATTTGCTGCCCGCAGCACATTATGTCGCAATAATCCTCGTCACACGGCTTGCTTACAGCCACTTCAAGCCTGCAGTCCTCGCAGAAGTACACATCTCCTTTTATCATGTTTCCCATAAGCCCACCTCAAAAATAGGGTAACATGCGTATTTAAATAATTTATTCAAACGGCAGATTGCAAAACTAAAGCACGCAGGCATTATTCTTCCAAGATTCAGCAATCCCAAGCCTTTTAGAAAACTTTATATACCGAGCAAGCACTTTTCGCCTGCTGTGAAAAAGACCAAAGTGCTTTTAATTAATCCTCCTTATTTGAACAGGACAAGGAGAAAAAAAGACGTAAATGTAGTGCTTCCTTTAAGCCTGGCGTACATAGCTGCCGTCCTTGAAAAAAATGAATACAAGGTAAGTATAATAGACTCTGCAGTTGAAGGCGATATAAAAAAAGTTGAAGATGGAGTGTTTCATGTCGGGCTTTCTTTTGACGAACTCAAGGAAAAGATTAGGAAAGAATCTCCCGATGTCATAGGAGTGTCATGCCCGTTCCCGATAAGGACAAAATTTGTCATTGAAACCGCCAAGCTCATCAAGGAGCTTAATCCAAAAATAAAAGTTTTCATCGGCGGCATCCACCCAAGCGTAAATTATGCAGATTTTCTCAAGACAGGATACATTGACTATGTGCTGATTGCAGAGGCAGAATACACCACCCTTGAGCTTGTGAACCACATAGAGGCAGATAATACTGATGTTTCTGACATAGACGGCATTGCATATGTCGGCAGCGACGGCGAAATAAGAAAAAATCCAAAGACAAAATTCATTAAGAACCCGAGCGAGCTTCCGTGGCCGGCAAGGCACCTTTTGAAGGTTGAAAGGTATTTTAAAAATACTGCAGTCCGATGGGACAGGAAATCAAAAAGGGAAATGTCCATAATCACGAGCAGGAGCTGCCACCAGAGATGCACATTCTGCAGCGTCCACCTTGTTGGAGGCCCGACATGGCGCCCAAGGGACCCGATTGATGTAGTCGATGAAATGGAATACCTTGTCAAAAAATACAATGCAAAAGAGATTGCGCTTGAAGACGACAACCCCACTGTCAGCAGGGAGAGGATGAAGGCAATATGCAATGAAATCATTAAAAGAAAATTGAATATATACTGGAAAGTGCCTGCAGGAGTCTCAATAAGGACTCTGGACAGGGAAGTTCTCACTCTTATGAAACAATCAGGCTGCTATTCACTGAATCTCCCGATAGAATCAGGCGATGATTACATGCTGAATGCCGTGATGAACAAGCAGCTGGCCATAGACAAGGTAAGGGAGATTGCAAAAATTGCCCACGAGCTTGGATTTATCCTTAACTCATACTTTATCATAGGCATGCCTGGCGAAACTCCGCAATCCATAAGAAATTCCATAGAACTTGCAAAGGAGCTGCCTTTGGACAAGATTACGGTGCTGTTTCCCTCTGTGCTTCCAGGCACGGCATTTTACAACGAATGCCTGAAAAATGACTACATTGATAAGGACGAGCACATGAAAAACCTGACAGACCACAACCTGGCACTGTTCTCGGATTACATGATTAAAATACCTACAATGGCCCAGGAAGAGCTTGTAAAATACAGGGAGATTTTTTACAGGGAATTCACAATGTCAAAGCTCAAGAAAAGGCCATTGTCTTTCCTTTATCTGCTGAAAAGGGATCCTGCCTCAATATTCAAGCTGCCTAAAATATTGTTCAGGCACATGGTAATGCTGTCAAAGCACCTGTCATCGGCAGGCCAGAAAAGCCCGTAGTTATTTCTTTTTTCAAAATGTTTAAGTATTCATTGGCATTTTTAAGCCTCAAATTTTGGCAAAATGGAATTTAAGCTTGCATCACCGGACAAAGAAAAGTGGAACGAATTTGCAGACAGCAATAAGCATTCTTCTGTCTTCCAAAGGCATGAATTTGCGGACATTTACGGCAAAGCCAAAAACATGGGCGGAATCAGGCTTGCTGTTTCCAACATTCATGAGAAGATTCTTGCGTGCATGACTGTAAAGATAGAGTCAAAAAAATTCCTTAAGCAGCTGTCTTCAGTTGCCATAATAGAAAACGCTCCATTATACGAGGATTCCGAGCAGGGCAGGAAGGCTGCCGAGTTCCTCATCAGGCACTACAATTCCCATATCAAGAGAAAAGCCCTTTATTCAAATGCCAAAATCGACAATAATCCCTTTCTTGAGAAGCTGTATGAATCAGAAGGGTATTCAAAAACAGCATGCCTTAATTTTGAGATAAATCTTGATAAAAATTCCGAAACTGTATTTTTAGCAATCCATAAGTCCAGGAGAAAGAACATCAGGAGGGCAGCAAAAATAGGAATGAAAATCATAGAGTCAAATTCAGATTCATTGCCGGAATTTTACAGCATCCTCAAGGAAACTTACGGCAAATTGGGGCTTGACGTCCCGGACATATCCTTTTTTTATGCTGCATTTGAGCTGATGCCTTCCAATGTGAAGCTTTTTTTGGGAAGGTATGGCAACAAGTTTATCGCCGGCAGAATGATACTTGCCTACAAAAAAAAGATTTTTGACTGGTATGCGGGCGCATCCTCTCAACATCTCAACATCTTCCCGAATGACGCGATGGTGTGGCATGTGCTTGAGTACGGCTGCAGGAACGGCTATGAGCTTTTTGATTTTGGAGGCGCTGGCGTTGCAGGCCAGGAATATGGGGTAAGGGAATTCAAGAAGAGATTTGGCGGCAGGCTTGTGGAATACAATTCATTCAAAAAAGTGCACAGGCCGGTAATTGCGGGCCTTGGCAGCAGTTTTTTTTCAATTTACAGGAATCTATTTTAGGTGCAATGCAAGACAGAAAAACCGGCATAGTGGAGGATTTTGACGACGCAACTGAAATTTTTGCAGAATGGAAGCCCTCTGAAAGGTTTGCCGGAATATTTGGCAAAAGCGTTGCGGAAGCATTGAAGCCGCTCAAGGCTAAAAACAGGATAAATGTCCTTGAAGTAGGCTGCGGCCACGGCACATGGCTCGGCTATCTGGACCGGATGGGAATTTCAAAAAAAATATCGTATGTTGGGATTGACTTCTCCCGAAAAAGGATAGAGGCTGCAAAAAAAATATTCAAAAAAAACAAAAATGCAAATTTCTTTGCAGCAGACTATCTGGAATTCCAAGACAGCAAAAAATATGACATTGTGCTCTTTATAGAAGTATTCCAGTATGTTGACAAAAAGGACTTCGGCAAATTCCTTGAAAAGGCAAAAATCATGCTGGGAAAAAACGGATGTGTAGTGGTAATAGACAAGGATAAGTATTCAGTGCACTCCTTAAAAATCAGCCTTGGAAAGTTTTTTAAAAAGCTGCCGCATTATTACCGCCATGTGCGCTATCCTTCATTCAGCTGCCTGGAGAGGCTGGCAAAGGTGTATGGGCTTAAGCCGGTTAAAAGGCTGAAGGCAAAGGAATTCAGCGCAATAATATTAAAAAATTAAAATTAATTTTAACCGGCATCAGCCGATAATATTCGGGATTTTGCTGTGGACCTGGGCATAAAAGCCGATATTTTCCTCAATTTTTAAAACGTATAATTTATAAATATTCATCTATTATCGGGCTGCAGGATTAAAGCATGAGATTGGGCAAAAAATGAACAAACTTAAAGTTGCTGTTATAGGGGCGGGGGCCATGGGAAAAAGCCATGCAAGAGTTTACTCCGATATGCGCAATGTGGAACTAGCTGCCATCTGCGACAAGGACGTAAAATCAGCAGCCGAAACTGCAAAAAAATACAGCACAAAGCCATTCACGGACTACAGGGAGATTGATGAAGGGATAGGTGCAGTTTCAGTATGCGTGCCAACCAGAATTCACAAGGAAGTTTCATTATTCTTCATAAACAAGGGCATAAGTGTAATTGTCGAAAAGCCCATCGCCAGCAGCATAAGCGAGGCCAAAGAGCTCATAAAAGCAGCGAAAGAAAATAATGTAAAGCTAATGGTGGGGCATGTTGAAAGGTTTAACCCAGTAGTTGCCGAAATCAAGAAAAAAATAGAAAAGAATGAGCTTGGCAGGATATACAGCATAAGTTCATTCAGGTTCAGCCCGTTTCCCCACAGGGTCATAGATGTAGGCGTTACAATTGACCTGGCTGTGCACGACATAGACATCATAACTTTTCTCAATAGGGCAAAAATCAAAAGGATATACGCAGAGACCGGCCAAAGAATACATGCAAGCCATGAGGATATCCTCAACGCCATAATCAAATTTGACAATGATGTGGCTGGAGTAATAAGCACCAATTGGCTAACTCCGAAAAAAGTAAGGGAGCTTTGTGTCGTCGGGGAAAACGGAATGCTTGTCGCGAAATACCTGACCCAGGACCTGTACTTCTACAAAAATGAATTTGCAGAAAAAGGATTTGATTATTCAAAAGGAATTGCGAGCGTTGTTGAAGGAGACATGATAAAAATTAAGATAAGCAATAAAGAGCCTTTGCTTGCAGAACTGGAGGAATTTGCCGGCTGCATTGCCCAGGACAGGATGCCGGCAGTGACAGGAGAAGACGGGCTCAAAGCTTTGGAGATATCATTCAAAATATTAGATTCAGCAAAAAATAACAAGGTGGTATACTTATGAAAAATGTCTTGGTCGTCGGATTGGGGGAGATAGGGGGCGCTTTATGCCAGGCAATAGAAGAGTCAGGCAGGCATAGATTATTCAAAAAAGACATCGAAAACCTGGAGACAGATGAAGACATAGATGTTATGCATGTGTGCATCCCCTATGGCAACAACTTTGTGGATATAGTTGCTGGCTATGCCAAAAAATACAATCCTGGCCTGATTATAATAAATTCAACTGTAAGGCCGCACACTACAGATCATATTTACAAAAAAACAGGCAAAAGCATAGTTCATTCTCCTGTAAGGGGAAAACACCCAAAGATAAAAGAAGGCCTTTTGCTTTTCATCAAGTTTATAGGGCCAATAGACGAGAAATCCGGCAAGGATGCAAAAAACCATTTTGAGTCTCTTGGAATAAAAACAGAAATTCTGAATTCGCCTATGGAAACAGAGCTCGGAAAGCTTTTTGACACAACCTACTACGGGCTATGCATAGCCTACCACCAGGATATGGAGAGGGTCTGCAAAAAATTTGACGCGGATT
This sequence comes from Candidatus Woesearchaeota archaeon, assembly GCA_016188245.1. Taxonomy (GTDB): domain Archaea; phylum Nanobdellota; class Nanobdellia; order Woesearchaeales; family GW2011-AR4. The sequence goes on from JACPIE010000019.1 coordinate 8,226, forward strand.
TTGAGCAGGTGGCCACAAGGTTCAATGAAACCTACAATGATGGCTGCAAGATAACAAACCCAAATGTCGTAAGGCCTGTTTTGTATCCTGGATTAATAGGGGGCCACTGCGTCATGCCAAACATAAGTATACTGAAAAAAGACGTAAAATCAGATTTTCTAGATGCCATAGAGAAATCGAATGAGCTGAAGAAAAAAGAATCGGAAAAGAATGAAAATTCTTAGTGTTGTCGGGGCAAGGCCGCAATTCATCAAGCTTGCCGTTTTATCGCATGAAATAAGAAAGCACTTTGACGAAGTCATAGTCCATACCGGGCAGCATTATGATTACGAAATGTCAAGAATCTTTTTCAAGAATCTGGACATACCGGAACCGGATTATAACATGGGTGTGGGATCTATGGAGCGCAGCCTCCAGATTAAAACGATGACTGACAGCCTGGACAGAATATTCATCAGGGAAAAGCCAGATTTGGCGGTGGTTTTTGGCGATACAAACTCAACTTTAGCCGGAGCAAAGGCAGCCTTAAAATCCGGAATTAAAATTGCCCATATCGAATCCGGAATGAGAAGCTTTGACAATACAATGCCTGAAGAGATTAACAGGATAGAGACGGACAGAATTTCTGATATCTTGTTCTGCTCGACAAAGACTGCAGTTGGCAATCTGAAAAATGAACAGATAAAAGGCAAAATTTATCTTGCCGGAGACATAATGATTGATGCCCTTAAGGAAGGCATAAAATCAGGAGAAAAAAACTCCAGGATTTTAAAAGATTTGAATATAAAAAAAGGAATTTATATGGTTGCAACTGTGCATAGGGCTGGAAATTCAGACGACAAAAAAAAACTAAAAAATATAATTGGGGCTTTTGTTGAAAGCGGCGAAAAAATAATCTTTCCGGTGCACCCCAGGACAGCCAAGGCCATGCAATCCTGCGGCATTGGCAGGAAATTTGAAAATACAAATGTGATTGCCATAAGACCATTAAGCTATACAGACATGCTCGTTCTTGAGAAAAATGCCAAAAAAATATTGACAGACTCAGGAGGCGTGCAGAAAGAGGCATACTTCTTCAAAGTCCCGTGCATCACCCTGAGGGACAGCACAGAATGGGTCGAAACTGTAAATGACGGCTGGAACATGCTTGTTGGGGCAGACAAGCCTAAAATACTAGACGCAATGAAAAAATTCAATCCAAAAGGAAAACAAAGAGAGAACTATGGCGGCGGGAGTTCAGTCAAAAACATAATAAACATACTTAAAAAAATCATCTAGCCGCTTTCAAAAACTGTTCCGCGATTATGCCATAACTGTAGTGTTTTTTAATTGCAGAAACAGAATTTTTGGACATATCCTGCCTTAGTTTACTGTTTTGAACAAGCTTTTTCAATGCTTCTTTAAGCTTTTCTTTGTCATGCTGCGGGAATTTCAGGCCGTTGCCGTAGCTTACCAGGTGGCTCAGCTGCAAATCCACCATAACAATCGGGAGCCTGCATGCCATTGCCTCCATGATGCTGACGGAATTGTTTCCTGGCCAAATCCCAATGTCAGCCGCAGAGAAATAATTTTTTATCTCATTTTTTTTTACAAAGCCGGTGAAGATGGTATTATCTCCAATCCCCAGCTTTTTGCTTAAGTCCTTCAGCTCCTTCATGTAGTCAATATCTCCGCTGCCAACTATGAGCAATTTGATATTTTCATTACTTATTTCTGATAAGGCTTCCAACAGGATTTCAATGCCTTTTCTTCTTACCACTATCCCGGAAAACACAAGCACAATCTCGCTTTGGCTTATTTTGAATTTTTTTCTTATGTTCTGCCTTGCCTTGCCGCTGAATTTGAAGAAGCCAGTGTCAACCCCCAATGGGATAAGCAAAATCTTTTTAGGGCTTATCTCATGTGTTTTTACAAGGAAATCTTTTGTCTCGCTTGTCACCGCTATTATGCTGTCTGCTCTTCTTAGGCTGTAATCCACTATGGGCTTCCTGAAAATAAAATAATCCAAAAATCTTGCAGCCTTCCTCCACAATGTATGGCTAGGTATCCTGTGGTAAAAATCATGCTGGTCAACTACAAGCCTGTATCCGAGCTTTTTTTTGTACAGCGCAGCCAATGCAGGAGTGGCCTGCCTGCTTTCATGTGCAAATACCACATCGGGCCTTATTTTTTCCAGCGTTTTTTTCAGGTCTTTCACCAAAATGAAATCCGAGTATTCAATTATATGCGGAAGCCTGTAAACCTTGATGCCGTCCACAACGGAAAAGCCCGGTTTTCTTTTTCTTGAAGTGTCTTTAATGCCTGCCTCTTTGAGCATGTTCTCTATGTTTGGGAAAGGGTATAGCATGTCAGAAGTAATCACATAAACGTCATGTCCTACCTCTTTGTGCTTCTTTGCCAGGTAATACTCCTGATAGCCCAGCTCAGGCACAAAATAGCCCATTAAATGAACGATTTTCATCAGGACATGGAAAACATTTGTCATTTATTTAAATTTATCTTTTCAATATTGAAAAAAATTCAAACTGCATTTAATAAACTTCCATATAGAAAAAAATCTATTTTTTATCGGTTAATTTTATAAACAAAATGAGAAACCTAACCGCATAATGGAAATAATGGTTACAGGCGGCAGCGGCTTTATAGGCCATATTTTAGCTAGGCATCTCCTTGATGAAGGAAACAAAGTCAAGGTTATTGACGTTAATCCGATTAAATTTACACATCCAAATCTTGAATTTGTCAGGAAATCAATCCTGGATAATATAACCAAAGACATAAAAGGCTGCGACGCAGTTTTCCATTTCGCAGCTTTGCTCGGGGTTGCAAATTCTGACAAAAGGCCGCTGGACACAATGAAAATAAACCTTGAAGGCTCTGTCAATGTATTCAAGTCGGCAATTGATGCAGGAGTCAGGCGCATGATTTATTCCTCTTCATCTGAGGTATATGGCGAGCCAAGGGAGCTGCCGATAAAGGAGGAAAGCGTTAAAGGGCCTGTCTCAACTTATGGCGTGTCAAAGCTTGCAGCAGAGATTTATGCAAAGGCATACAGCCAGGAATTCGGCGCCGACATAAGGGTTGTAAGGTTTTTTAATGTCTACGGGATTGGCCAGGAGCCAAACTGGGTTGTGCCGATTTTCATAGGCAAGGCATTAAGAAACGAGCAGATAGAAGTTTTCGGCAACGGAACTCAAACAAGATGCTTCACTTACGTTGAGGATATTGCAGATGGAGTGTTGAAAGTTTTTGAAAAAGGAAAACAAGGTGAAGCTTACAATATCGGCAACAATAACCCGACAACAATACTTGAGCTTGCAAACCTGATCAAAGAGCTGGCAAAAAGCAAATCAGAGATAAAAAAAGCCGGCTTTGGAAAAGAGACAAGGCTGAAGGAAAGGGAGATAGAATACAGGATTCCTGACATCTCAAAGATGAAAGAATTGGGATGGCGGCCAAGGACGATGGTAAAAGAGGGGATTAAGAAAATATTGGAGAATATGAAGAAAAATCACTAAAACTTTTGATAAACAATTTTTTTGGCTTTAAAGAATCTTTTTGTTTCTGACACGGCTCTTTTTTCATGAAAACTTTTGCACGTATAAATAACTATAGAGAAAAATTTTGCATTAGCCCATATGTACACGGCGATTCCAGAATCAATCAATGGAACAAATGCGTCATAGCCTTGGTTTTCTTTTTTTCCAACGCCACCGGGAGAAAAAATTATGGGTTTTCGATAAGTTTTTAATTTTAACGCTTTAGCAATATTTTTAAAATAATTTTCAACAATTTTTCTATCTACTTTAATTTCATAAAAACCCTCAATAAGCAATCTTTGCCTTGTTAGGTTTGGCGCTAAATTTTTCATTTGTCAGCTCCTCCCAATCCCGTGATAAGCAATTCCCATTGATTTTATCTTCTCTTTATCCAAACAATTCCTACCGTCTATAACTGCCAATATTTTATGCTTTTTTAAAAGATTTAAGTCCATTGCTTTGAACTCGCTGTGGTCGGTTGCAAGGATCAGATAATCGGATTTGTTCAGCAATTCATCAGCATCTTTCACATTGCTGCCATTTTTGACATGCGGGTCAAATACAAAAACATCTGCGCCTTTTGTTTTCAGCAAATTAATTATCTCGGATGCTGGACTTTCCCTCACATCGTCGACATTTGCCTTGTATGCAAGTCCAAGCACCCCGACTTTCGCATTTTTTATTGATTTTTTCAGTTTTTTCAATTCATTCTCTAAAAGTTCGACTGTGTAATGAGGCATGCTGTTGTTGATTTCCCTTGCAAGCTTCAGAAACTCGTGCTTGAACCCAATCTGCTTTGCCTTTTCGATTAGGTAATACGGATCGACTGGGATACAGTGGCCTCCGACCCCTGCTCCCGGATAATGGGGCATGAAAGCAAACGGCTTTGTTGAGGCGCCTTTAATCACTTCAATGATATCGATGCCTGCTTTGTCAAAGCTCTTTGCCATTTCGTTTATGAATGCAATGTTGACGTCTCTAAAAGTGTTCTCCATTATTTTTGTCGCTTCAGCTGCCTTCACGCTGCTAAGCTCGACAACATCAGCATTAATTATCTCCCTGTAAAATTCAGCGGCTTTTTTTGCAGCTTCTTTTGTTATTCCGCCAACGACCCTTGGAAGGTTTTCAATGGTCCATTTTTTGTTTCCCGGATCAATCCTTTCAGGGCAGTGCGCAACCATCACATCATTTTTATATGCATCAAATTTCTGCTTTTTTAGGATAGGGACTATTATTTCCTCTATGGTTCCCGGATAAATTGTGGATTCAATTACCAGCAGAGTGCCATGTTTTATGAATTTGGATACTGCTGATGCTGATTCCATCACGGCAGTAAGATTTGGGGAATTATTTTTGTCAACAGGAGTCGGAACGCACACAACCACAACATCAGAGTTCGGAATGCACTCGCTTGGATTTAAAGTTGCACTTATCCTGTTTTTCAGGTCTTTCAGCTTGGCAATTAAGTATTCATCTTCAATCGGGCTCTGGCTTTTATTGATTGAATCTGATTTATTCTTATCAGTATCCAGCCCATAGACTTTGTGCCCTTTCTCCGCGCACAGGCACGCCAGCGGCAAACCGACATAGCCCAATCCGACTATGGTTATAGTTTTCATTTGCTCCAAAGACTCTTACTTTATTTATAAACATTTCTAGAAGGATATCTGAGATCCTAAAGTTTAAAAAATAATTCAAAAATAGGAGACCCATGCAAAGTAGAACTTGAATGAGTACCGACTTTTTAAATAGCGGTTCTTAATGCAGGATTTAATGGACTAAAAATAAAGGACTATGCTTAAGTTAAGTGTACCATAAATTTTTCTCATAAGCTTTAAATATGGAAGTAAATCACTTCAAGCCATGAAAGTACTGATTACCGGAAGCAGTGGAGCTTTGGGCACATCCCTGAAAAAATCATTCAAGAATGCCTTTTGCCCTCGGCATGGGAAGATGGACATAACTGATGCCGATGAAGTTAGTAAAACTATTTTAAGCTATGAGCCGGATGTTTTGATACACGCAGCGGCATTGGTCGGCATAAGGGAATGCGAGGAAAATAAAGAAGAAGCATGGCTTACTAATGTTGAAGGCACACAAAATATTATCAATGCCCTGATAAAATCAGGCAACAACTGCTATCTCATATACACGTCGACAGCATGTGTTTTTGCCGGCGAACATAAAAAATATTATACGGAAGATGATACACCATCACCTAAAAACTATTATTCATTTACCAAATTATGCGGAGAGCTTATAACAAGGCAGTATAAAAATACCTGCATTATCAGGACTAATTTTGCGCCAAAAGAGCAATGGGAATACCCAAAAGCTTTTGTTGATAGGTTCGGAACTTATTTATTTGCCGATAACGTGGCTGAAGGCATATACGAGATTGCTGAAAAAAAGGAAAAAGGAGTAATCCACATTGCAGGTGATAAAAGGATAAGCATGCACGAGCTAGCTTTATTGGCAGGTTCCAAAAATGTGGGAAAAATGACAATGGCCGACTATGAAGGGCCTCCTTTGACAATCGATATGAGCATTTCAACAAAAAGATGGAAAAAATATAAGATAAAATAGTGCCAGCATGACAAAAAATAAAGCTTCAGTCTTATTTACTGGAGCGGCAGGCTTTATTGGAAGCCATACAGTAGACAAGCTACTTAGCGAAGGCTATTTTGTTGTAGGCGTAGACAATCTCCTTACTGGCAAAATGGAGAATCTAAAAAACGCATTAAATAATCCAAATTTCCGTTTTATCAAAGGGAATATACAGCACAAAAAATTTTTTAAGAATATATTTTGGGATTATAAATTTGATTATATATTTCATTACGCGGCTGTAGTTGGCGTGGAGCGCACTTTACAGAAAGGCGTATCGGTCCTGCATGACATCTATAATATGGAAAATATATGCAAATTTGCGGCAGATAATGGTGTTAAGCGTGTATTGTACTCCTCATCGTCGGAAGTTTATGGAGATCCTGTGCATTACCCTCAAAATGAGGATGATACACCTTTAAATGCAAGGCTCCCTTATGCCGCGGTAAAATCCCTTTCAGAAGTCTGGCTACAAACATACGCGGAGAAATATGGCTTTGGCCATACTATTTTTCGATTCTTCAACACATACGGGCCACGGCAGTCCCCTGATTTTGTTATGAGCAGGTTTATCATTCAGGCACTAAAAGGCTGGCCAATTACGATTTATGGCGATGGCAATCAAACCAGGACATTTTGTTATGTCAAGGATAACACCAACTTTACAACAAGTTGCCTGGCAAATGACGAAACCTGCAATACAATAATCAATGTAGGGTCCAACATTCCAATAACAATTAAGGAATTGGCGAAGTTAGTCAAAAGGCTATCCAACTCCACATCATCAATAAATTACTTGCCCGCCAGAAAGAAAGGCGACATGAAGGGGAGGCAACCATGCATAAAGAAATTTATTAAGTGGTACCCAAAGCCATTTGTACCCTTAGAAGAAGGTATCTTAAGGACAATCAAATACTTCAAAGAGCAGGGTAATTAAATTCCGTACAATCTTTCTATAGTTCCCCATTTAAAGTTTTTAAGCAAATGTATAATTGTTTTTCTGATATTGGATGAATAGGGTATCCATTTTGGATTAGTAATAAGAAATTTTTTTTCCAGAAAACAGGGAGGGGGCGCATGCATTTGCCACGGATGAAAAAATATAAGGGAAGAGCGCTTCTTTCTTTCTTCATACTTTATTAAATGGCTAATACTCTTGCCCAATAAGCCTAAGCAATACCCAGAGCCGTAAGGAAATTCGCCGGCAATCAGCTTTAAATTTAAATGCTTGGGAAAATATGGCTCTCTTCTCATGAATGGCATTGTAGATACCGGAATTTCCTTAATTCCATCAATTTCAAATGTTCGATAATGATACAGCGATGAGTCATATTTGAAATGATCCTTAATCGTAGGAAAGAGGGACCTCTTAGCATTTAATAAAGGCGCCCTGAATCCCTTTGGCTTAAAGCGGCTCAAAAATCTTCTTGATAGCTTTATCTGATTAGCCAGCTCAGCACTGTCTTCAATAGGCAAAGGATGGTTGTATGTGTGGAAAGCAATCTCATGCCCTTTGGATTTTATTTCCTCCACAAGGGAGGGATACCAATCGTATATCTCTGCAACAACAAAGAATGTAGCCTTAGCCTTATATAAATCCAGCAAATGAAGAATCTCCTTAGTTGACTGCAGAATATGCCCGTTATCTTTTATTTTCCTCTCTTTCCCGTCTTTGGGCGATATAAACCAAAGCAGCTCATCAGAATGAATCCAGGATTCCAAATCAATAGTCATGCAATGCATTTTTGGCAAGAAATAAAGTGCATATAAAAAGGTTTAGGGTTGCTTATTTTCGGCATTGCCAGTAATTATCTTGGCAATTCGAGTTTTTTCTTTTTTGTTAATTGTTTGATGCGCCAAATCATACCTAAGGCGAAGCAATTTGAATATCATCTTTAACGGGTCCAAGATTGTGAATTTTGAGTCCCCAACATAGTACAATTTTACAGGCACTTCCCCGATAGAATATCCACTTTTTTTTGCTTTGTATAGAATCTCCACATCAAAAATCCAGTCATTCCTCATCAGATCTGAGAACAGATCCTTGGCAACGCTGCTTTTAAAGCCTTTCAGGCCGCAAAGGCAGTCTTTTACTTTGATTTGAAACAGCACGTTAACAAACAGGTTAAAGCATTTACCTAACAGCTTCCTCACTTTTGATTCGGACGTAATCCACTGGGATTGCTTGTGCCGTTTCATGCCAAGCACAATATCATAGGTTCCTACTTGCTCTGCTACTTTTTGTATCTCTGTCAGCGGAAATGCGCCATCGCCGTCTATAAACACTATTTTTCTGCCGGCAGAGTTCATGATGCCTGTCCTAACTGCCCAGCCCTTGCCTTTGTTTTTATCATGGTTTATTATTCTTAATTTTGAAGCATATTTATCTAGAATTTGTGAAGTATTGTCAGTGGACCCGTCATTTACAACTATGACCTCTTTCGTGCTGTCCTTGGAGAATAATCCTGCAATTTCAGAAAGAAATTTATCGGCAGTTTTACCTCCGTTATAAATCGGCACTATGATTGAAAGATCTTTGCTCATTGGATTAACCATTTTTTATGGTATTGGCAGATGCTTCTGCAATTTGGAAGCCCATTTTGGTGGTTAGATTATAAACTTTACCATGGGGTTGCTGCACCAGCCGGCATATGGCAGATATTTTTTACATGTCGGAAACGCAAATTTTATAGTATTCAATAGCTACGATTTCCGAGCATGCTCAAAAACACGCTACGTACGTGCGTAGTGTTTTTGACAAATTATGTCAAAATATTATAAGTAAATGGCTCCTATTTGGAAGTATAGTCAATCTTGTGTTTAATATCTGGGCACTTAAATCAAGCTCCTTGATTAATTCATTTATTTTGCCGATTGGAAGCACTAAAAGCCCATTTTCTGAACGAAGTTTGTGGTATTCTGAAGCCCTTTTCTCATATAAGCCCTTAATGCTTTCAAACAGGTTTTTCTCCATTATTCCCGACTTAAGAATGCCGATTGCATCATGCAGTACTCCTTTTCTTGTTGGAATATCCGCAATCAGGAACTTGGAGCCCCGCAAAGCTATTTTTCTCACATTTTCTATAAGTTTTCTTACATCTCCAATGCCGCTATAGTATTGTATTACGCTCAGGCATATTATCTTGGTGAACTTTTTGCCTTTAAGAAATGAAAAGTCAGTGTAATTTTTACGGCCTAATTTATGAAAAAATAGATTATTGGAATTTTTGAATTTCTTTTTGCATAAATTTATATTATGCTGCGATGTATCCAGGCAATGCATTTCTTTTACTATTCCTTTGAGGCAGTCTGCCAGATATCCCGGGCCACAGCCTATATCCAAAACAATGTCATTCTCATTATAGTCAAGCAAAGACTCTGTGCCTCTGATGAAAATCTCCATGCTTTTCCACATATCCTTGTCATGGAGGGGGGCATTACAATCCCAGTAATCAACCCAGTTAGTTAATTTTTTCATTTTTGAGGCACTTATTCAAATCTGTATACTTCAAAAATCTCTAATGGCTTATTTGAGAACGAAAACGGAAGGAGGCCGTTAACATACGAATAGAAGCCGGCATGAGCCCAGGGGTTGTTTGTCCTAAGCGGGAAATGTGAGTTGTATTCTATTCTGTCCAATAAAACTAAGTTATTTTTCTCGTTTTCCAGGCTTCTTGGCACAGGGATTTTAGGGACAATTAGTATATCGCCTTGCTGCAATTTCCGCCTGTATGGATCATAAAAGGTATACCCTTCTCTTTCCATATAGTATTTAAATCCTTCATGGCCTGTAAAAATTATATTTGATTCAGCATATCGAAGCGGGACATTTTGTGCAAAGTCCCTGTAAACCGCAGCATACTGGTAGTCGGCAATGCTTGCTGCCATGCTAACAATAATGTTCAAAACTATGACGGCAGCAAACATGTATGCAATGTGGCCTGTTTTTGCCTTGAATTTTCCGGCATATTCTTCTGCCATCATCAAGAACAGCAAAATGAAAGGCGGCAGGATTATTACCAAATACCTTGCAGTTCCTCCTGCAACAAAAGTATGGAATATTAATCCCAGGAAGAACCATGCCCCAAGGAACAGCTTATTTGCATTCGTTTCATCGTATTTGTTATTTTTTATTGTGCTGTAAAGCGGCTTGGCTATAAATTGGGTCAATTTTATAATAAAAAATAATGATGATGTCATGAATATTACAAGAAGAATAAGCTGGAAAACTGTGTATTGTCCAGATATAAATGATGATGACTTGAAGTACAGGAGCACTGCGAATAACGAGTTAATCAGCGCCAGTGCAAATAGCAATACGGAATCTTTCCTTTGTTTCATAAATGGGTACACAAGAAAAATAAAAAATATGGTGGTCCCGCCTATTTGGCTAAGATTTGATACTGCAAAAGGAATTATGCTCTCCAGAAATTTTCCAACTAGTCCTGCAGAAACTTCTTTGGTTACGTGCCATCCCAGGAAGAACCGTATAACATGCACTTTTCCGTAATGATACCATTCATTTGCAAACCATATCAGCGTTAAGAATATCGGAACAGCCAGATATAGGCCGTATCTCATCTTTTTTCTTAGGAAAGCATAGATGGCTATCAATGGAAATAAGATGATTGAATTATATTTGGTGAAAAAAGTCAAGGCAGCCAGTAATCCTGACAAAATAAGAAGAAGTTTATCATCCCTGTCCACGCCATTCGCAAAGGTCATAACTGATAGGAGAAATAATGCCATTACCGGCAAATCGTGCATAAAATTGTGTGATGTAATTGCGAACATTGGGGTTGAAATCAGCAATAATGCCGCTACCATGTTCCATCTTGTGAATTTCTTTGAAAAATAATATATGCTTACTGCCGCAGTGATGCCGAACACTATAAAAAAAGCGTGGAGTATAAATTCATTTTTTCCGAAAAAATACTGTATTGATGCATAGTAATATGAGACAAGCGGTGGGCTTGTGTAAATAATCGCGCTAGTCAAGTTTCTGTTTTGCATGTACCATTCAAAGCCATAAGGGTCTAACGGCTTTTTATTCAGCTGATCAGCAATACTATCAATGTAGATATCATCAATTGCCAATGCCCGGTTTAAAAAAGGAGCAGTTACAGTAATCAAAACTAGAATTATAAATGTAATTTTAATAAATTCAGATTTTTTATTCGAAATTTCTTTTGAAATGCGCCACCCTCGCAATGATAACCTCTTATGGATAATTTTGAAGATTTATAAAGCTATCTTATTCCTTGATTTTGGGCTAGGCAAGATTTAAATAGGGATTATTTTTTTAATGCATTATGAAGGTGTCCATAATTATCGTCAACTATAATGGAAAATATCTTCTTAAAAAAATCCTTGCCTCAATTTACCGCTCAGAATTTAAGGACTGCAATATTATTGTTTTGGACAATGCATCCACTGACGGAAGCAGGGAATTTTTGAGGAAAAAACACCCAAAAATCATTGTTGCTGCAAATGAATCAAATCTTGGGTACTCTGGAATCAACAATGCCATCCGGCACTGCAAAGGAAAATATATCCTGTTTCTTAACAATGACATGGAGCTGGAAAAGAATGCCATAGGAAAACTTGTTGCGGCCCTTGAGTCTGACAGTTCTGTAGCCATGGCAGCGCCGAAACTTGTCAACTATTACAACAAAAGCCTGGTTTCGGGAGGCACATGGGTTTCCAGGGCATTTTACAACGGCCACATAAAGGGAAACGGAAAAAACAGCACCAAAGAGATACCATACCTCGGAGTTGGGATGATAAGGAAAGATTTTGTTGAAAAATTTGGATACCTGTTTGACCCTGATTACTTTATTTATGCCGAAGACCTCGATCTTGGGCTGAGGATAAGGCTGGCCGGCAAAAAAGTATTGTTTGAGCCAAATGCAGTCATGTACCACATGCATGCCGCGACAACAAAGAAATCCGGCAGGTCATTCACAACTTTTTTGATGGAAAGGAACCTGCTTACCACATTTCTCAAGATTCTTTCGCCTGAAAATATAATTCTTTTTGCTCCTTATGTGCTGGCAATGAGGCTGCTTGCAGCCATCAGGGACTTGGTAGCGCTTGATGCTTCATCCGCCCTTGCAAGGCTGAGAGCTATGCTTTGGATTGTTTTTAATATGGACTTTATACTGAAAAAAAGGAAAGTAGTGCAGAAAATGAGGAAAGCAGACGATAAATTTATTTTAAAAGTATTCAGCGAAAGATATCTGTTTAAGCCTTTTGTCATATGACTGCTAATTTTTATTCTCTTCAGCCCACTGCACGAACCTTTTGATTCCTGCCTTTAGGCTGACTTTAGGGTTATAGCCGAGTTTTCTGATTTTTGCAAGGTCTGGGCACCTTCTTCTTGGGTCTGCTTTTGCATATGCGTCTGTCGGGCCGTCCACGTGGGCTATCTTTGGCCTGTTGCCGAATATTCCAGATATGATCCCAGCCAAAGCCGACATGTTGATCTCGTCATTGTCATTGCCGACATTGAACGCTTCCCCGTCATGGCTGGAGAGCAGCACCTTGAAGAATCCGGTCATTGCATCCGTCACATAGCAGAAAGTCCTAGTGTTGTTACCTGCGCCGTAAACCGGTATCGGCTTGTTTTGGAGGGCATTGGACACGAAATTAGGTATGACCCTGTAGTCATCCAGCCTCATCCCCGGGCCAAAAATATTAAAAGGCCTCACAGATTTTACAGGAACTTTGTGCACCTGGCGGTATGCCACGCATAAAGTCTCCCCCAATCTTTTTGACTCGTCATAGTTTGACCTTGGGCCCGTGCATGACACATTCCCGTTGTAAGTTTCCGGAGTCGGAATGAACTGCGGATCAGGGTCACCATAAACCTCGCTTGAGCTGAAAAAAAGCATGCTCCTGATTTTTTTGTCTTTTGCCAGCTCAAGCATGTTTTTTGTTCCCAACACCCCGACATCAATTGTTTCTATTATATACTTCCTGTAGAACTTCGGCGAGGCGATGCCTGCGGCATGTATAACATAATCAATGTCCTCATCTATCTTAATCTGGTTCTTTATGTCATGGGTGATTGCCTTAAAATTTTGGCCTTCCGGCACACTATACTTTACCCCAGTTATGAAATTATCAGCTGAAATTACCCTGCACGGCTTTTTCAGCACATTCTTATTGAGAAAATTTAAAACTCCAATGAAGTAATTGCCCAAAAATCCAGCTCCTCCAGTTATCAGCAAAGTTTTTCCGGCGAGCTTTGAAGAGTCTTTTGCAATGTCTTTTGAAATTGCCTCAATGTCCTCTTCCATAATTTTGCTTGCCATTGCATCAAATCAATTTGTATTTTTTTGTGTGCTCTGAAAGATTATGGCTTTCTCTTTTGCCGGTTGTCAGATTAAGCATGACGGAATCTTTCAGGAATCTCATGGCATGCGCCACCATTGGAGGGGTTATAACTAAATCTCCGGGCCCTATTACATTTTTTTCCTCTTTTGAATCCTTGCCTCTGAGGTCCTTTGACACGCTTTCATAGCTGCCGCTTATGAGGTATTCATACTGTATCTGGTCAGGATGATAGTGGTTTCCCCTTATGGAGCCTTTTTTCGAGCTTATTATTGCAACATGCGATATTGGCTCTTCTAAAATATTGGCAATCGCCCCCCTTTCATCTTCAAATTCAGGGCTTATTTTTTTAACAGTTTCATTTGGCAAATCAACCACCCTCTGTATTTTGTTTATCCGGCTAGAGCTTCCAATCCATTATAAATTTTTCTTTTTGGCATTTCCATCGCTCATATTGTTCTAAGCTCAGGCAGCGGAATTATGAATTTTACTCCCTTGCCTGAGTATTTTTTGGTCTTGGCTAAAATCTCTTCTGCAAAATTCCATGCAAGTATCAGGACATAATCCGGCTTTTTTTTGTCAAGGGCATCTGGGCCGACAACAGGTATGCGGGTTCCGGGCGTGTACAGCCCTATTTTTAAGGGGTTTTCATCGACGATATAATCAAGAAAGTTCCTGCCAATGCCGCAGAAATTCAGCAGCGTGGTGGATTTAGCAGGGGCCCCATATCCTGCAATCGACATACCCTTATTTTTTATGCCTTCCAGGCAAGACTTAAGATTTTCCCTGACAGAGTAAACATTGCCTGCAAATTCCCTGTAAAGCTTGAGGTCTTCAACTCCGATTTCCTGCTCATGCTTCAGTATCATGCCGACATTTTTGCCTGCCTTATGGCTTCCATTATTTTTTTTGGCAAATACCCTTAAGGAGCCGCCATGCGAGTCAACCCTCTGGGCGTCAAAAATCTCCATTTCGTGCCTTTTGAAAAAATTAGCCAAGGAAGTCAATGTGAAATAGGAGAGGTGCTCATGGTATATGTTGTCGAAAGTCATCTTCTCTATGGTGTCTACGAGATATTGGACTTCAATGACTAAAATGCCGTCTTTCTTGAGCAGGAATTTCACATTTTCCGCGAAATCATCAATGTCATTGACATGCGCAAATACATTTGCCGCTGTAACGACATCGGCATGGCCCTTCCTTGCAACAATCTCTTTGGCAGCATCCTTGCCGAAGAATCCGTTTATAGTCTCAACACCATTTTCTTCTGCAATCTTTGCAACATTTGCTGCAGGCTCTACACCTATTGTCCGCACATTGAATCTCTTGAAGCCTTTCAAGAGAATGCCGTCATTGCTCCCTACATCAACAGCCAAAGATTTTTCATCGAGATTGAAATCTTTTGAAATGTCTTCTGCCATCCTGGCAAAATGCGCCCTGAAAGTGCCAGAAGTTGAGCTGACATAAACATAATTTTTGAACATGGCTTCGGCAGGCACAACATAAGTCAGCTGCACAAGCTTGCAGTCCTGGCAGAAGCACACAGCCAGCGGAAATGACTCTTCTTTCAGGCTCAGACTTTCTTTTGGCAGGAAGCTGTTTGCCAGCGGAGTTTTACCTAGCGAAAGAAATTCCTTCAAGTCATTGTTCCTGCAAATTCTACATTCCATTGGCTTTTGGAATAACCCATTATTTATAAAATTATTGAGCAGCGCTTGAATAATTGTTCCAACAACCTTTATATAATGGTGCAGGCTTAATCGCCAAAATGAAAAAGACGATAGGGGTCATTGGCGCCGGAAGATGGGGCAGAAATTATCTGAGGACATTCAATGAGCTGGGCTGCAGGATAAAATGGGTCTGCTCAACAAGAGACGCCACTCTGAAGGAAGCGCTTGCAGATACAAAAGTTGCCGCAAAGACAACAAAAAATTACAGGGAAATCCTGGAAGACAATGAGGTTGATGCGGTTGCTATAGCAGCTCCAAGTTCGATGCATTACAGGCTGGCAAAAGAATCTTTGCAGTCAGGCAAGCATGTCCTTGTCGAAAAGCCCATTGCCTTCAGCTCAAAAAATGTTGAGGAGCTGATAAGGATTTCAGGCCGAAAAAACAGGATTCTGATGGCAGGCCACCAGCAGCTTTTCAATCCGGGAGTACAGAAGATGAAGGAAGATATTGGCAAGGGAATGTTTGGAAAGATAAACTTCATTAATTCCGTTCATTTCGGCAACGGCCCCATAAGGGCTGACATGAGCGCCCTCTGGGATTTTTTCCCTCATAGCGTTTCAATTTTGATTTATCTTCTTGGAAAATCTCCGGTAACTGTAAGTGCAAGCGGAAAATCATTCATCAACAAGGGAATCGAGGACATTGCAACAATGGATGCGGTTTTTCCGGACAATGTTTTTTCAGCTTCAATCGGGAGCTGGATGTATCCGGTTAAAAAGATGGAGATTGTTGTTGCAGCTGAAAAATTGTATGCATCGTTTGATGACTGCGCGCAGGCTGAAAAATTAAAATATTATTGCATCAGTCCAAACGCGGCAGGCGGCAAAATTTCCATCAAGGATAAAGGATTTAAAGTGCCGAAGATTAGCAATGCAAGGCCGCTGACAGAGGAATTAAAACATTTTCTCGACTGCATTGAAAAAAATATGATCCCGATTACAGGCGGCGAACAGGCGCTTAAAGTCACAAAAGTACTGGAAGCTGCCCAGAAATCATTGAACAGGAACGGCCAGCCGGTCAAAGTCAAGTGAGAGCATGAAACTATCCATTCTTATTCCGGTATTCAATGAATCAAATACACTGATGGAAATACTGGCAAAGATAAAAAAAGTGGATTTGGGCGGCATAGGAAAAGAAGTAATCATTGTAGATGACGCGTCTACAGACGGCTCAAGAGAAATAATAAAAAAGCTTGGAAAGAAATATGTGAAGATATTCCAGCCAAGGAACATGGGCAAAGGCGCTGCATTGAAGGCAGGCATCAGGGCAGCCACTGGAGATTTTGTCATTTTCCAGGATGCTGATCTGGAATATGACCCTCAAGACTACATAAAACTGCTGCAGCCTATCCTCGGCAATAGGTCAGATGTGGCTTTTGGCTCAAGGTTTGTCAACCAAAGGCTTGTTCTCTTCGGAAAGGACAGGATAGCGCACCCGACACATTACATTGGCAACAAATTTCTTACAACTACCTTTAACATCCTTTACGGAACAGAATTGACGGATGTGGAACCGTGCTATAAAATGTTCAAAAGCAGCATATTAAAAAATACTGATGTTGTATCAAACGGATTTGAGTATGACATAGAGCTTATGTGCAGGCTGGTGAAGAAAGGGCACAAGATAATCCAAATTCCAATAAGGTACAATCCCAGAAGCTTTCAGGAAGGCAAGAAAATAAACTGGAGAGACGGGATAACTGCTTTTCTAATCATGCTGAAGTTTAGGATTAATTCTTAATCTTATAGATCCTGGTACCTGTTGCCTCATTTTCATATATCTTGGAATTTTCATCAAGTTTCTTGGCAATGGCCGGGCTTAAAACAGCCTTCCTGTCAAGCCTGAAGTTTTGGTTTGAAAAAATGTAGTCTGCTTTTTCAAGGTTATCTGTTTCAGCAGCGATAGTCTGCCTCCCAATATTGTAGGAAATGCACTGGCTGCCGGTAAGAAATTTATCATCTTTGCCTGTGTTTGACTTTGCCCATTCAAAGTCTTGCTTATAGAAATCCCATTCCTTTGCAGCCATGCTTATTTTCACGAATGAGGCCAATATAAATCCTGCAATGATTAATGTAATCGCCACAATAAGTATTTTCCTTAAATTTGGATGCATTTTCTGCAGCCCATGGGCCCATACAAGCGCCAATGCAGGAAAAGCCGGAAGCAGGAACCTTGCAACAGTCCAACTTGAGTTTAAAATATAAAGAAGCGCCAAAACTATGAATGATACAATCCAGATAACCAATACTCCCTTATGCTCTAATCTTCTGTATCTCACTATCCCTGCAAAAAAAGGAATCAAAAATATTAATGTTCCAAAAAGCCAAATCCATATTAATATATTCAAATAAGGCAGCCTGAAAAAAAACAATGAATTTGGGTCTCCATTCGGCACTCCGAAAACCTCAAGATAGATTGATGCTGCGCCATCAATGCTTAATATGTTTTTGGCAGTCACATTGCCTATTCCGGTTTTTGCAAAAGTGCCCATCTCTAGCCCGTGAAACAGGTTGTTCATGAACGGCCATACGGGATTTCCAAGGTAAGCCCAGTTCCTTATGAACCAAACAGAGCCTACTGCCAAAGAAACAGCCAAAATGATAAGTGAATTTTTCAGGGCATTCTTTTTATTTCTAAGGCAGACTATGTACAAAAGCACAGGCAGAATAAAAATGCCGTTGTATTTTGTTAATACAGCAAGCCCCGCGGCAATTGCGCATAAAAATATCATGTTTTCCAGTGCAAGATACACACTTAATATGGCGAGAAATGCCACCATGCCGTCCACATAGCTGAACACAGAATAATCAATGCTCAACGGAATGAATGCCATGAAAAGCAGCGAGTAAAATGCCGTTTTTCTGTTAAATAATTTTTTTGCTATCTGGAAAGACAGGATTAATGTAAGCGATCCCAGTAAAGGTGAAAGCATCTTCACTGCAAAATCCGCTGCCCCTGTCCCAAAGCTCCGGAATGCATTATAGATGAATGCAGCCACAATATGGAACAATGGGGGCGCCCAAAACGGCTCGTCCCTTCCGAACTGTTCGAATAAAGGAATTTTATGATTTTCAGCAATGAACCTCGAGTTTGAAAGCTGCCAGCACGCATCCCCTGAAACATGATAAATTGATGCAAGATAAAATCTTATGATTATGCCTATTATGATTATGGCTATTGATAGTTTTGTGTACTTGTCGAGATTATTGAATTTCGTGATTAAGCTCATTTTAATCCTAGAAAATGTTATGTATTATTTTAAATAAATTGTCTTTTTGAACTTATAGAATTAGCATAGTTATTCATAGCACTAGTGAACCCATCGATATCCCCTTCTTGAACTAAAACACCTTTTTTAATAAACTCTTTAAACAATTCTTTATGAACTCCAACATCAAAAGCAACTACTGGTTTTCCACATGCTTGGGCTTCTACAGCAGGTAAGTTAAACCCTTCATCAGATGAGGCAGTCACATAGACATCAGATATTGCATAATAAGCCGGTAAGTCCTTATCACTTACTTCACCAGTAAAAATTATATCTTCATCTGCTATACTTAATAATTTTTTAAAATAACCTTTAAACGTTTCCTTTCCCACTATTAACAGTTTATATTCTGGATGCTCTTTTTTTTCCATTTTGAACATTTTAATTAATAACTCTACTCTTTTGCTAGTAGCAAGTCGTCCAACATACAAGAAAACTTTTTTATTTTGTAAATTATATTCTTTTATTATTTGATTTACTTTATCAAAATTCAATTTTTTTACATTTGCATTGAATCTTTTTTTATCAATTTCATTGTATTCAACACGCGTTTTATCTATAGATATACATGACTCTTCAATTAATTTATTACGTACAAAGTTACTTACACACTCAATTTCATCCGCTTTGTTGAGATAGCTGTAATACAATATTTTATAGATTTTCATATGCATTTTTGCAAATGCACTTTCCCCTGGTGCTATACCGCTAAACCAAGCTATGTATTTTGAACCGTATCTTTTTTTTGCTTGATATGCAAGGGCGTCCATAGGATAAAGGAAAGATATAATCTTGTCGTAGTCTTTTAACATATTAACATATTTTTCTTTTGTAATAAAAAAAGGTAAAAATCTGTAATAAAATCTAATTAAGTAAGACGAATAGTTATCAGGTACTCCAAAATCTATAACCTTGTATCCTTTTGGCTTAATTTTTGCTTCAAATGCAAAAACAGTTACATCATGACCTTTTTTTGAAAGCCGTTCTGCTCTATCTTGCGCTACCCTATCTACACCACTATAATAATTAAATGTAGGAGTAAGTATGGCTATTTTCATTAACGAATGACACCCCCTAAATAGAAGTAATTTTCAATCCTTTTTAAACCTATTCTTTGCTTAAAGCAAACATTTTTAGATGGTATATTCCTTGTAAAACCATTAAGAATTATAGGTAGAATTATGAAAATTGTTAATATAAATATTAGACCAAACTTGCCCTCTTTTTTCATCATCACTCCTCTTATACTATGGCGAAACTAAAGATTATTTGTTTAGAACATATATTTAAGTTTTGCTATTCGTTAGTAGAATGACCTTAATTTAATGTAGTATACAAAATATATATCCAAAACCATATATCATCAAATTCTTCCAGCCAAATGCTTATAACTTTCAGCTTCAAAACCATGAAAAATACCTCAGTGGAAATAACCAAGGAGGTCTTAATTTTTCATACTCTTCCTTGCTTATAACAGCTTTTTCCATACGGCATTCAAATAGATTATCCTTTAGAAATATTGCTGAAAAAGTTTTGGGCTGGAAAGTCTCTGGATATAAGATCCCAAAAAAATTAAGGCAAATCTTCTTCTGGTATTCTTTCAGGATTATCAAAATAAGACATTATTTGATTTATATGTTGTTCATCCCAATCAAAAGGACTTAACTTCAATTGTATTTCTCTCCCCAATCTTGCAATACTTTGAATTTCCGAATATAGGAGTTTGGTCTGCAATAAATTGTGTATCACATCATTTCTCCCTCTGTTAAAGGTTTTTATCTTGGTGAAAATGGAATCATCAATAATGTCAAATAAATGACAAACTTCAGCTAAAATTGCCAAAGAATTTTGTTTTCCTCCGGATTTTATTTTTTGTCTTTTTTTAATATAGTATTTTATAGGTTTTCCATCGGTGAGATGCCTAATCACCCTGTATTGTAAATATATCTCTATTGTGTTATGGAGCAAGGAAATCGCCTCAATATATGACTGATTTTTTAATGCTCTCCCGATAAACTTCTCAAAAGTCCTATCATCCAATCTTTTTCCTAAGAATGTATTTTTAATCTTCTCAATCCCCTTTCCGTATAACTAATCATATCCTGCCAAGCAAATGCTCAATCCTCAGTTTCAGCACCATGAAATAGCCTGCTGCCAGCTGCGGAATGCCGAGCTTTGAATGCCCTTTTGTCCTGTTTACGAATGTAATAGGAATTTCTTTTATCCTGAATCCTTTGAGATGGGCTTTGAATAAAATCTCCTGGACAATTGCAGGGCCTTTGGATTCAAGCCTTTCAAGGTTTATTGCTTCAAGGACTTTTCTTCTGAAGCACCTAAACCCGGAATTGCAGTCATTTACTTTAATTCCAAGCAGTACTTTGATGTATAAATTTGCGCCCCAAGTCACAAATCTCCTGAGAAGACTTCTTCCTGTCTCTTTGCCGCCTTCAATTCTCCTTGAGCCGAGCACCAGGTCGGCATTTTTCAGCTCACCAATCATTTTAGGAATATACTTTGGATTATGAGACATGTCAGCATCCATCTCGACAACAATGCCGGCATCATGCTTCATGCAGTAAATAAACCCGTCCCTGCCGGCAGCTCCCCTTCCTTTGTTTACTTTCCTCAGCAGAAGATGGACATTCTTGTTTTTTTTGGATATGTCTTGAACTATCTTCCACGTCCCGTCAGGCGAATTGTCATCAACAACAGCAATATGCAAGTCCTTTATCTTTAATTTCAGGATTTCATCTATTAAGTTGCCTATGTTCTCGCTTTCATTGTAGGTTGGGATCATGACGAATGTTTTCATTATATCCTATAGATAAGCAGGGCATTTATAAATCTAGTTGTCCTTGTATTTTAGGCAAAGTTTAAATAGATTATTTCATTTTATATACTAAAAAGTAGTACAATTATTATTACTTTTGACATGCCGGCAAAAAATTAAGAATATGAAAAAATTATTATTAGTTGTAATAAGCGTGATATTTTTGTTATTGTTAGTTGTATTTGTTGGTTCATCTGGAGCAGGCGGAGGCAGTGGTGGTTCTTCACTTCCTCCTAACGTGACACTTAACAATCCTATCAATTATTATAATTCAACTACAACAAACATTGTTTTAAATTTTACAGTTGTTGATGATTTTGACACATCACTAAACTGTAATCTAACTATAAATAACATAGTCAATATTACTAATATCACGGCAGCCAACGGTACCCCACAGATTAACATTATTGGTAATTTTAATGATGGGATATATTACTGGAATGTAACCTGCTTGGACAGTTTGAATAATACAAACGCATCTGTTACAAGAAAATTTTCAATAGATACTATAGCACCAACAACAAGCCTTAATGGAACCAGTGCAAAATCTCTAAATGCAGGACAAACTGTTTATATATGGGCAAATTGGGCAGATGCAACAACTGGCGTTAAAAATGCTGAATTAATAGTAAATGGTTTTGTTAATCAGATAAATATTACAAGCTTAGCAGCTGGCTCAGAAGCTACTTATAATTTCAGCTATGTTGCATCAATCTCGCAAATTGGAGATACCTTAAATTTTACAATTAATGCAACTGATTATACTGGAAATGAGAACTCAACTGCATTGTTGCAAGTTGCTGTAGTTGATGGTTTGTCTCCAAACGTCATATTAATATCCCCAATAGATGGGCATAATTCAAGCAACACTAATGTAACTTTGCAACTCAATGTTACGGATGACTATGCTTCGACTGTTTATTGTAATGTTACGGTGGATGGTGTTGTTAACACTACACAGAATGATACTTCAATTACTTCTAATACATACAAGACCTTTACTACTCTAATCACAGGTTTATCAGATTCAACGCATTACTGGAATGTTACGTGTTGGGATTCTTCCAATAACAAAAATATTTCTGCCACAAGAAAGTTTTCTGTTGACACAGTTCCTCCTATAATCTCTAATTTAAGAAATACGTCAACTACTAATGAAAATAGCTATATAGAATTTGATTGCAATGAAAACTGTAATTATTCTATTTCATGGTATAACTCTGCCGAATTGGTAGGCTCTCTCAATAATAATACTTTTGCAACTTCCCATAAACCATATCTATCAAGTTTGACAAATTCAACAACATATTTTATCAATCTCACAGTAAATGATATTGTTGGAAATAAGGTTGTAAATAATACTTTTAATTTTACTACGGCTAACACTATTGTTGCAGATACAACTCCTCCAATAATTAACTTGGATGCACCTTCGAATATGACTAGTAATTTTACTTTATTATTTGCTGATTTTTCTGATGATAGTGGTTTAGGAGGAGTTATTAACCTAAATGAACTATTAGATAATTCTAAGGAAAAAAATCTTACTTTTAACTCCGATGAAACTCGAACCGCTTATTTGAATTTGCCAAAAAATGCTACAGTATCATCCGCCACATTAGATTTAAAAGGATACAACTATAGTGATTATGTTTATTATTCTTTTGAGAATGAAGTTTACACTTCACGTGAAGAAAAACTGGGGGAAGGATGGGCTAACCTTTTTGGTCATATTAGCGGTGCTGGTACTTTTAATCCACACGTTATAATAAAAACTATCCCGATTGACTTTACAGTTAATAAGCTAAAATTATTCTATAAAAAAGGAGGTGGAGATAATATTCCTTTCCATTATCAAATTGCAATATGTAAAATAGATAATAATAATGCATGTTTAAATTCTTTAAGTACTATATCTAATGATTTTACAGTATATGATTATCCAAATTTTACATTATATGATTATGCAAATCAAACACAAGATATTATTTTAAATAACACTTACGATCTTAAAAATGGAGATAGATATAAAATTGCATTTACTTGTATTGGGAGTTGTATAGGTATTACTTATCCATCTACTTATTTTGTAGGAAAAGTTGGAGATAGTGATGAGGGATTATTTGATGATAATATTGCAGTGCTACCTAGTACAGGCAGCCTCTTGAAATTAAAGCTTTTTCCAGTCCCTGAGAGTCCTAAATCCATATCAATTGATGTTGGAAATAACAGTGTCTTTGAATGGATTTACTCAGGAGATTTATTAAATACAACAACAGTTTCAAATTTAAAAGATGCAACGAATAATTATCTCTCAACTTGTCAAGCGGATAACAATGGATATTGTTCCATCCCAATCACTTTTGATTCACAGTCAATAGGAATTATGGAAATTTCAAATCTAAATGTGAAATATCTAGGAAATAACTCTTGCGAAGTTTGTATCGCTTCGGATGGAAAATGCGATACAGAATGGACTATTAATAATGTGACAAATACTTATAGTAATGATTATTTAAGTGGAAACTGCTCTTATTCTTGGAACACATCAAACTACAATGACGGCATTTACAACGTTAGCATTAGAATAAAAGATACCGCTTATAATACTGGAACGTCATCCAAAAAAATAACTCTTGATAGAACTCCTCCAAACATTTACCATCGGTACCCATACGATAACGGAGCTTTTAAGGTAACTAATATAGATCCAGAAAATATCTCAAATAGTACTCTAATAAGATTTAGATATGATGTAACTGATTTATCTACAATTGCAAATTGTTCTTTGATATTTAATGATAAAATTAATAATACAGATATTTTGATAGAAGGCAATTATTACGAGCGATTTAATCTAACTATCTCGACAAAAGTTAGTAGCACACAATATTATACACAATATTATAATTGGAGCATTAACTGTATAGATATTTTTGGCCATAAAAGCTCAACGGATACAAGAATATTTACTTTGCTTGTAATGAACAATTTCTCAGGCGAAACAACGGATTTAGGGGCAGTGAATTTATCAAATATAGAGAATTTAACTTTTGAACAAGTAACTTCCGGTAAAATAAAATTCTCTGAAACTGTTAATCTTAACGGAATAGATGATATAAACAAACATGTGAAAATATCTTATAACCGAGTAGAGATAAATAGCAGTGCTTTCCCGGCGTTAAATAAAAGTGCCACTCTTTATGTTTATAATTTAACATATAACACAACACCAAAAATTGTAAGGGATAACCTTACATGTCCGGATGCAATTTGTAAAATTGTAAGCTATTCTAATGGAACTTTGATTTTTAATGTAAGCCAGTTTAGTGTTTATACTACAGAAGAAGCTCCTGCTGATAGCGGCTCTTCAGGTAGCAGTAGCGGAAGTTCTGGATCTTCAGGAAGCTCCTCAGGCGGAGGCGGTGGTGGTGGAGGCGGCGGTGGAGGCGGAGCAGCAGGCTTCATCTGCAGCATGGATTGGAAGTGTGGAGATTGGTCTGCCTGTTCAGATGGAACTCAGACAAGGCAGTGTGATTTTGTGAAAGTGCCGCAGCATTGGCAGGAAACAGAATGCCCAGTCGAGTTAAATGCACCATTAGAAAACCAAAAATGTGAAATTAAGGCAGAAACAACACCAATATCTATAGAAACAAAAGAACCAATCTCAGCAATTGTTGCAATACCAAATCAAACTTCAAAAACTAATGAAAGCTTAACCCAGATTACAGGCGGTGCTGTAACTCGCTTACTTTCCAACACTAAGGCTTTAAAGGAGCTTACTGTTGGCGGATTAATCTTGGCCATAGCCGGAATTCTTGGCTATACCTTTTTATACAAAAGAAAATAAATAATCAATCCAATTTCTTAACCGCTTTAACCATCCCGTTAATATTCCATTCTGGCGGATAACTACATTTAGGCTTATATGAGCAATAGTCTTTTCCTTTTCCAATTATTTTTACGCCCCTTTCATACAGCTCAATTTCGCTTGCCGAAGTCGGGTAGAAAAAAGCCACAATTTTTTTCTTCAATGCAACTCCGATATGCAAAGCAAGGCTGTCTGAAGTGACAAGCACATTGCACAAATTGACCAAAGAGGCAAACTCCATCAGGGAATTGCTGCAGCCGGCGTCAATAACTTTTGTTTTGGATTTTTTAATGATTTGCTTGTTCCTCTCAATCTCCTCAGGCCCTCCAAACAGGATTATCTTTAAATTTTTAATCCGGCTTAATTTATCAATCAATTCACAAGTCTCTTCAATGCTTAATTTCTTGTCCTCCCATCTCCCGCCTGCTCCAGTGTTTATTCCCACGACAAAATCTTTTTTGCTGATATTATTTTTTAATGCAAATTCTTTTCCAAACTTCAGATTTTTTTCATCTAAATTTAGTATAGGCTCCTGTTTTTTATACTTCAAATCCAGGATATTATACATTATTTCAGGATGGGTTTTCCTATTCAGCGCCTTGAGTTCGTCAGCCCTTTGCTTGCCAAATCTTGAAATCAGCCCCATGTCAAACCATAATGAAGAGTCGTTTGTATACTTTTTTTGCCCGTCTTCTATATAGGCCCCGATTATTTTTTTGGAGCCGGTCTTCGATGCCAATTCACATGCCATATCTTCATCATCCAGACTTATCACCAAATCATAGCTTTTGCCCGGCTTGTAGCTTTCAATAATCCAAACTTTGTCAATCATTTTGTTGTTCTTCAGGACATCAAATGACAGCTTTTTGACAGCCCAGTCTATCCTGCAGTTTTTGTATTTCTCCTTCAATCCAGGAATAATGGCAGTTGTCCTGATTACATCTCCAATTGCCCCGAGTTTGATAATAAGTATATCCATCTGGCATACAGGAAAATCCGAGCATTTTAAAGCTTTTTATTTAAAGCGCCGGCAAACAAATATTTATAAAAGCAGCTATTTGACTTCTGCCTATGAAGCTGAACAAGAATCACATCCAGACCTTGGCATTCATAGCCTTGTACCTCTTCGCGATTTATTTCTGGACGCAGCCATTGCAAAGAAAATTGCCTTATGGGGAGTACGATGCAATGTCCCATTTTGAAGTGGCTGATTATATAGCTTACAATGACAAGTCTTTCATGCAGCTTCCCCCTTACATTGACTTGAGGTATGGCCTTGACAACAGATTCATGCCGCACACTTTGTGGTATCCGCCTACATTCCATGCGTCCCTTGCTGTTGCAGAAGTTTTTGGAGGAGACAGGGTAATTCCAATATTCCTCCTGAACGCCATAATGGCATCATTCATCTTAATCACCGTTTATTTTGTCATAAATTCCTTGTTTGGCTTTTTGCCTGCAATACTGTCTGCCCTTCTCCTTGTTTTTTCTCCAAGGGATTTCATGCCTTACCTGTGGGGCCAGTGGCCTGAAAGGTTTGCATACGCGCTTATCCCGATTATCCTGTACTGCTTTTACAGGTATTTTATTGGCTATTCAAAGGAAAATAATAATCCTAAATATCTGTATTTGTCTGCATTGTTTTTGGGGATAATCATACTGGCGCATCCGCTTGCTTTCTTCCATTCCGCTGCAGGCCTGCTTATTTTGTACGTTTTTTTGGCGTTAAAGCAAAAGAAGCTTGCTTTTAATCTGAAGCATGCCCTTGCATCTGCTGCAATCTTCCTTACATTATTTTTTATTTTCCCATACCAAACGTTCAATATTCTTCCTCAAATTGCCGGCGGAGCCGACGAAAGCTTAAAGCAATTCGACTTATCAAGAATTTTCCAATGGTCTTTGGATCCAAAAGACTATGCTGGCAGCGTTCCTCAAAGTTATTTTTCTTTTGGTGACATGCACGGCTTGTGGACTTTGCCTTTTTTGATTATTGGAATTTTGACATTGGCCTGGAGAAGGGAAGAGCGCGATATCTTCATGCTGGCATGGCTTGTAAGCCTTTACCTTGTCCTTCATAGGGATATTGCAGGAAAGGCATCGTTTTTGCACCGCTCACTGTCAGCTTCTGCCCACATATTTGCACCATTGACGGCGATTGGGGCCGTTTACCTTGCATCATTCATCAAGCTGCCTTCAAGTTTCAGCAAATGGCTGAAATACGGAATTGCAGCTGTTTTTGTCTTCCTCATATTTTCAGTCAACATGGCAAATGCCTCAAAAACCCTGAACAAGGACACTTACAATGACTTTTTTTCAGCATTAAACGGTGAGGAATATCGGGC
Source organism: Candidatus Woesearchaeota archaeon (assembly GCA_016188245.1). Classification (GTDB taxonomy): domain Archaea; phylum Nanobdellota; class Nanobdellia; order Woesearchaeales; family GW2011-AR4. The sequence goes on from JACPIE010000019.1 coordinate 35,751, forward strand.
AGCGCAATGGTCTCTTGAAAATATTCCTTCTTCAGCCAACATTACAATCCTCGGAATTCCGCACCAGGAGCAGTTTCAGTCGGCAACTTCCAAAAAAATAAGGTGGTTCGCTGCAGTGTCACAGCACGTCACGAGGTTTTATTATTTGAGGGAAGACAAAGAAGAGCTTTTGAAGTCAAAAGAGTGGTACATAATGCTTGACTACACAATGCTCGGCCCCCTGAACGACAAAAAAACATTTGATGAAATGCAGGAATTTGAAAGGACAAAATTAACGAACCATGCTTTAGTTTATGATAAAGGCGGAATAAGGGTGTACAAGCCATGAATTTCAAATTTAAAGAAGTTTATGTATTTTCATTAGCTGCCGCATTGCCGATATTTATTTTTTCATATGCACTGTTTGGGATAACGGGCATCAGGGTAGTTCTCGGAATCATTTTTGTTTCGTTTCCGTTTTATGTCCTGCTAAACAGGCTCGAGCTTGCTGAAGGCGAAAAATTTGTTTTTTCTGCCTTGCTTGGGCTCACGGCATTGCCTTCCCTTGCATATATTCTTGGGTTCCTAATTCCGTTTAGAATGGCAATCGCAGCATCATTCATAACACTCATCAGTATTGCCGTTTTATTTGTTAAGTGCAAAAATTCAAGAAAAGAAAACTAATTCCCGGTTTGGTTGCCGTTTTTTTTATTGATAGCTGCAATCAGCCCTACTGCAATAATTGCCAATGGCAATAATGCAGCATGGTATTTTAAGTTCAGGCCGCCCAGCCCAAGGTAATAGCTTAATATTCCGGTCACGCCTATGGCTAACGCAATTCCAACTACAATTCTCTCGATAAACTCAAATTTTTCTCTCCAGTAAAGCATTGCAGAGTAGCCCGGCAAAACAAAAAGCCAGAACAAAGACAGCACGGTCCTAAGTAAAACTATCGAATTTTCCTTAAAAAATACAATCTTGAATATCACTAGGCATATTAAAAGCAGCATTCCAATGTACTTTGCTTCCTTTTTTATTTGTTCAAAAATTTCTTTCTTCAATGCAATCCCCCCCTGTGGCGCCATTTTTAAGTATAACGACAACATCATTCTCGAATACATTTGCCGCTCCATTCTTAAGCATTTCATTGGCTATCAGCAAATTGTACTGCGACAATGCAGGCTGCCTGCTTGCCTTATCAAAAATGAAGTAGTCAAAGGAGCAGACATCAGCAAAATTCTGCCAAACCCATTCATCCAAGTTATCCCTCTGGTGCAGGCCTATTTTTAAAAATGATTTCATGTACGGCATTCCGGCTCCGTGGTCGGCAGGAACTTCGATTTCATATATCTTTTTTATTGTCCTGTTCTGCAGTGATGCAGCATAGGATCTGGGAACAATCTGGGCGTGAACTCTCTTTGAATTGCGCAGTATGGCGTCTTGGTCATAAACATCACCATAAAAGAAAAACAGCTTCGCGTCTTTTGGGGTGTTCTGGCCCAGCCATTGGAAAGCATTCCAGTGCCAAGAGTCCATTAGCCCCTGTGTGGAAATTTTATATGAGGTCGGAACATAAGGCAGATGAACCATGTTGGACAGCACCATCAAAAACAGTATTCCTGTGATGAAAACAGAAACTGCCCTTAATTTTGCAGGCAGCAGTTTGATAAGCATGTAAATCCCAAGGCCAAAGAAGAAAGAGAAGTAAACTGGCCACAGCAATCTTGGCTGGAAGGCCCTCAGCCCAAATCCGATATAATTAGTATACCCAATGCCGAGCATATACAGTCCCGCTATAACCGGAGCATCAAATTTCTTAAACATGATTAATGACGCAGCCGCTCCAAGCGCCAAAAAAATCAACAGCAGCTTAAAATCGCTCAAGTATAAGATGGGTGTCCCTCCCCAGTCATTTGACACCTCGAATTGGTAAGGATTTATAACCATGAAGCTGTTCATAAAGATATAGAGGCTGTAAAAAGCGATTGCCACGGAAATAATTCCCGCTATGAGAATTTTTTTTAAAATAGCAATGCCGAATTTTTTGCAAAATAGCAAATATGAAGTGTAAATGATTATAAATCCCATGGAGTATATCAGCTCTGAAGTATGTGATAATCCCAACGCCCCTATGAATGCACCAAGCATGATTTCTGTCTTGTCAATATCTATCCTGCTCATCGCCCAAAATATGCAGACAAGAAACAACTGCCCGGTTATAGAAGCCCAATGCCCCCATAAAAATCCGATATAGGACTTGTTTGAAAATAGGAGTATGGATAAAGGCAGAGAAAGCAGAGCTATTTGCTTTGAAAAGTTTCGGATTAAGATATACATCACAAATGCCGACAATATTGCATTGAAAAACACCATAAAATATATTGTGTCATAAAGGGGAATTCCTGAGGAAAAATGCAGCAGAATGCCTAAATGGTGCAGCACAGGGGGATAATACCCTACAACATCTTTATACCCTTTAACTATGTAATAAGGCTCAAGCCTGTAGTTGCCTGCGTCCTTGATGCCTTCAGCCCTGGTTTGCTGCTGGAAAGTGTCAGAAGCCAGGTAACTGTACGGAAATTCATGCTGCAGCCTGTAGCCCCACAGGCTGGAGATGCCAAGGAACAGCAGTGCACCGAAAACAATCGCCAAATATGGTTTTTCTGGATTCATTTCTTAATCAAATTACACCGACAATTAGTAAAATGTAAATGTATTATTACATTTTTCTGGCGTACATTGTCATTTTATAATATGGGTTAACATAAATTCTTTTGTTGTTTAGGCCAAGGGCATTTGAAACTTTTCCTATTGCAGTAAATATATTTTTGTTGTAAAGCTTCCCCCTCTTAACCAGCATGCTAACTGAAAAAAATCTGCCTGCGCTTTCTGTTTTAAGCAACTCAAAATTAAGAGACTCAAGCATTTTTTTTAATGTGTCCTCGGAAAAGAAATAGATATGCTCCCTGACCCGTTTTACTTCTTCCCAATTTTTCCCCAAAAGCCTTGCAGCTATGCTGCCTATGTTCGGAGTGGTTATGGCAAGCAGGCCATTCGGCTTTAAAATTTTTCTTATTTCCTTTAGCATAGATTTTGGATCCGGCAAATGCTCAATAACATCAAATATTGTTACAGCATCAAAGCTATTTTGCTTAAACTCCGCTTTTTCAAGCGTTTTATTAAACACAGGCAATTTTAGCACATTTTTTGCATATTTGTAAGCATGCTCGGATATTTCAATTCCTTTGGCATCCCATCCGTCATCTCTTGCCAGCTCCAAAAAAAATCCAAATGCGCATCCAATATCCAAGAGGCGGCCTTTCCTGCACAGCTTGTTTATTCTTTTCAGGCGCCTGCTGAAAGTTGCCCGTATGTCCTCTTTTTCTTCAATATACCCTTCGTACCCATAAAATGGCAGTTCGCTTCCATTGAATGCCTGATTGTTAAAGTACCCTTCGTTGTATATCTGGTGCAGTTTGTTTTCTTTTAACCTTGGATTGACATATATTAAGCCGCACTTTTTGCATTTCACTATATTGAACCCATTAACCTCCATAATTTTCTTTGAAGAATCAGAATTGCACAGATTACAGCTCACAAATTCCCAGATATCTCCTTTTTCAGCAGCCTCCATTTTCTTACAAGGAGAGATAGTGCATATATAAATATTATCAATAAGGTGGACAATGATATTGCCAAGCCCCTGATAAATGATTTTGGCAAATACTTGAATCTGACAGCTGCTGTAGAATCCACGTGCACTGCGCTTATTATCCCGTCTGCCTTTAGGATATTCAGTTGCCTTCCTCCAGACTCTGCATTCCAGTCCTCAAATCCGGAAAATCTCTCGCTGACAACCAAAAGCCCTTTATTTTTAGGCATCAGCTCTATCTCATTTTGAGATATTGTTTTTGAATCCACTTCAATTAAATCCCCCTTGAATGTGCTGAGCAGAGTTTCTATTTCTGAAGTTTCTATTGTATTCTTATTTTCCAGCACATCCGGAAAAATTTTTCCCCCGGAACTCTTGTAATTCTGCAGCAATTGATACGAATTTTGGTCTATAGAACTGCCTAACAGCACTATTGCATCAAATTTTTTAAGAAAATCAATATCATAACTGTCCAGTTTTCCATATTTTCCCTGGATTACGGCAGTAGTTTTTGGGTTGAAATTCTTGTTCAGTAAAATCCCATAAGCAAGCTGCTGTGCCTGATTGCCGTCTCCGACAATCAAGACAGAATTGCTAACAAAATAATATCTTGGCAGGAAATCTTCATTTTCATACAGATACGGGCCGTCTATCCAGTATGTCCATCCGGATTCATTGCACGGAATGCATTCCTCAAATTTTTTTGCAAGCTTGAACCCTGGAGCATCTGCCATTTCCGCTGATGTCGCGTATTTTAGGTTCAGCAATCCGAGCAATTTTGACGCATTGTAATTTCTGGCAATTGCCGTATATGTTGTGAAGTCATTAAACCATACGCCTCCGCCTCCAGAAATAGTTTCAAGCCCGTATTGCGCATAATAGCTGCTGCCGTAGAAAGATACTTCATCTGTTACATCGAAAGTCGTAATCCGAAATTTCCCGTTTTGCTGCTGCAGGTATTTGGCAAGCTCATTCTGTTCAAGCTGGTCCTTTATGTTGAATCCGGCTGGCAGGCCTTTTACCGCGACAAGCTCGCCCAAAATCAGGAACAAAATCACAGCAAACAAAATGATTTTTGTTTTATCAGAAATGGAAAATTTTCTTTTTAATAGTTCTGCAGTCAAGTTAAATCCATAGCCGCTCAATATAGAGACTGCGAAAACAAAGATGAATAAAGATCTCCCAACATGCCTTGTCTGAGAAAATACAGGCACATAATCATAAAATAATTTTGCAATAAAGCCGCCGCTGCCCAGAAATAGTATAAAAATGGAGGTTAAGATGAGGAAAAGAACCATCCTTTTCTTCCATAAGGCCAGTGAAGCAAGCGAAAGCATAAATGATGTAATTCCGATATAAACGCCTGAATAAGGCTTGTTAAACACCATTATCTTGAAAAAATCCCGGAAAACAAAATGGTCTTCTCCGGCATATTCCTGGTAAGAGACTCCGGATGCCCTGTTTGTTTTTTTTATAAAGTCAAATCCCGGCAGCAGCTTGGCCGCAGCAACGCCAAAGAAAACAATTGACATCACGGCGCCAATGATTAATAATCTTATTAAATTGGATTTAAAATTCCGGCTTACAATGCCTGAACCAAAATACAGGCCGATTAACAGAACTGTATAAACAAATATCTGCGCCCCTCCTGAGAATATCTGGAAGGCAAGCAAGATACCTGCCAGAATTGAATAATTAACAGGATTGTTTGCGCTTCTAGCCTTCAAGACACACAAAAAAATCAACGGCATGAGAGAATACGGCTCTAAAATGCTTGGGTTTCCGCCTGTTATAAATCCGTATATCATCCCATTAAACATAAAGACAGTTGCAGAAATAAACGCAGCAGTTCTTGAACCTATTAGGTGCTTTGCCAATAGATACATCCCCAGGCCCCCAACAAAAAAATAAGCCAAAGTTGAAAGGTTTATTGCCAAAAATATATTCCTGAACAGTATCATGAATATGTGAGTTAGATTAAGGAAGAAAACCTGGCTGTCTCCGAAGAGTGGCTGGCCGCTGTACCAGTACGGCGTCCAGAAAGGCAAAGTTCCATGCTCAAAAGCAGCCTTATAATTGTAAGTAAAAAAGGTCTGCTCATGCAGATAGTGCCCGTTATTCATGAGCTTTTCAGCGCTTATGATATCTTTAAAGAAAAGCACAGAAAGCAAAAATATGGCAATGACTGCCAAAATGTCTTTTTTACTGCTTATTATTTTATTTTTGATTTCAAACTTAATTTCAATCACCAGCTATGAACGAGGTATGGGTTAAATTTATTAAGGTTATTGGTTTGAGATGGAGGGTTGGTGATAATGTACCTAAAGGCTATGTCGATAGTGGGGGCTCTGGAGGAAGCGGAGGAGGCGGTGGCTCTAGTGAAAGTTCCTCAGGGGGTGGAACAATAATTCCTTGTAACTTAAATTGCGGCAAATTACTTTGGTAAAAAATTTAAGGAAGGTGAATATAAATGATAAAATCAGAACTAAAATCTGGAAAATTTGTATCGAAACCATCAAAAAAAAATAATTTTAAAAGATTGGCATTAAAACCAACAAATCAGGAAAGATTTAAATTCAGAATCGTAACCTTATTAAGTATAGTTGTATTTGGTTTGTGGTATATTATAATTAATGAAAAATTTTTTACTATTGAAAATTTTTTCATTTTAGGAATAATCATATTAGCGGTACTAGGATCCATCCATTATTATAGAAGATTATGAATAATTCCTTAATTCAGAAAAAAAAGCCTACCAATCCAAGATTGCACTACAGCCTTTGCAGACCACTATAATCTTGAACTATGGAATTGGAAATGAATTTTTATATTTAAAAAACATTTTTATACAAGTAACACCCTTTTTTTCATATGCATAAGTTTACAGCCAGAAGCAAGAAAGCTGAAAAGCAATTCTATGAAATTCTCAATTCTAGAGAAGGTATTCGTGCAAAACTTGAAAAACTTAAAACCGACCCGCGAAGGGAATTAGATGCACATAAACTAAAGGGCAAATTGGAAGGCAAATGGAGTTGCTCTTTAGGCTATGATATAAGGATGGTTTACGAAATTGACGACCAGAATAAAGAAATAGTGGTTGTGGCAGTTGGCTCGCACAAAGATGCTTATGGTTAAATCTTAAGCTTCCAAGTTCTTACGCCTTTATTCTTTTCTTCGTCACTTTCTCTTATAGCATCCATCATCTCTCTGTTTCTCAAAATACCAACTTCTTCAAGAAGTTCCTCGTACTCACTTTTTGGTATAGTCACAGTTTCTTGTTTCATACTATCATTTAGCACTGTCACTTAATAAATTTTTTGGTTTTTGTTAACGTATCTAATTCACAAATACTCAATTCCTCTTGACTTTTCTTCCCATAATCCCAGTGCCTCATGGGCCCACTTGAATGGCTTGTCTCCTTTTTTCATTAACCCTGCCAGTATTGAAATGTTTTTTTTGCCTGCGCTGTTTCCATACAGTTTTCTGCCGTTTTCCATTGTTTTAATTAAGTCTTCATTTTTTATTATGTGGCTGACAAGATTCACCATGTAGTCGCCGCTTATAGGCGGCACAATCACATTGCTCTTTGCATCAAAGACAGTTTCAGGCCTGTCCGTGCTGAGCCTACAGGTTAAGCAGGCCTTTCCGATTAAGTTAAGCTCTTCCTGGACTCCTCCGGAATCTGTCAAGGCGGCCAGGCAGTTTTTTGACTCAAAAAATTCCACAACATTGGCGTATTCCGGCCATACATTTGTGTGGAGGAAATTTTTATATTTTTTCAGCTTATTCAGGGACTCCCTTAGCTTGTAGAAATCAAGGGCGCTCCTCGTTGCACTCATTTCGATAAAGTTTATCTTATTCCCCTTTTTCACAAGGCTTTCTATGCAGTTAATTATAGACCTGAATCTTGTCGGGGTTAAGTTCTCCCTCCTGTGTATGTCCACCCTTATCCACCCTTCGTTTTCCAGCTGAGGGTAAATGTCAAAAATGCTCTTTTCGGATTTTTCCTTTCTTTTAAGTTCAAGGGCATCCACTACTACACCACCTGTAACCCAGATGTTACTTTCAGGGTAGCCTTCCCTTAACAGATGCTCTTTGTTGAGATTTACTGGTGCAAAAAGATATTCGCTTCCAGCCGCAGAAGTATACGTGTCCCATTGCTCCGGAAACGGCTCGTTCCTGAGCAAAATCCATTTGCCATAAAATTGCTGGTCGATGAATGTATGAATATCCACGCTTTTGTACCTCTTCATCACTTCCGGAGCCATAGATCTCAAGCCGGCTTCAAACTGCGCAGCCTTTTCAATCCTGGAAAACATCCACGCTGCAGGCACTATTGCTGTCATTATTGTGTCTCCCAGCACAACAGGCACAACAGTTACTGTAGGCCAATTTTTCTTGAGATGCCTTGCAAACCAGCTTACTTTTATCATAAGCTCGGCTGATTTCTGCGCCAAATCCCCCCGTATGGCAAGATTGCATGCAACATTCCCTTTCAGATTGAATTCTGTAAGCCCATGCGTTAGCACATCATCATAATGCTGGTTGGAGTTTATTACGAAATTAGGCATGCCTAATTTATTTGCAGCAGCTATGGAGCCGTAAAACTTGTAGAAGCACGGCTTTGTGCCTATCACAAAAGCCAAGACCCATTTTTTCTCTTTCTTGGCTTTTTCCATCACGGAATTTATAAGCCGCTTGTTCAAATTTAAAGGGAGTATTTTGGGCAAAAAATTTTCCGTTTCCTCGGCCTTGCTGCCGAACATGGACTCATAAGCGCCGGTTATCGGAAAAGTTTTTTGATTGCTCATTTTCTGTTCAAATCCCTGTAAAGCAGCACAATTTCTTTTAATATGCTGCTGACAACTTTAGGCCTTGGCAAATTTAAAAATCCGCCTTCAAAAACAGGCTGGCCGAATTTCCTTGGGTAGTGGCTAACCCCAATCTCTTTTATCCTAAATTCTTTTTTTCGGGCTTTGGCCAGAAGCTCTGTTGTTGCCACTCCTGTGCGGCATACTAAACTGATATTGTTTATAACTCTTTTGCTGACCAGCCTGAATGCGCAATCCAAGTCTCTCTCTTTTGTTTTGAATAGAAGCCGCATCATTGCATTATAAATTTTTGATATTAAAATTCTTGACGTTGGATCCTGCCTTTTTATCCTGTAGCCGGCAATAATATCATAGTTTTTGATGTATGGCAGGAATTTCCTGAAGTCCTTCAAATCAAACTGGTTGTCGGAGTCGGCATAAAAAATATACGGAAACTTTGCATTTCTGAATCCCATTATTTTTGCGTATCCGACCCCTTTTTTATCCTTAGGCTGTATCAGCAGCTTTATATTTTTATTTTTTTTTGAAAATTCTTTGACAATGCCTGCCGTTCCGTCATTGGAGCCTTCATAGACCACAACCAGAATTTCGTATTCATTTGCAGCTTCCCTGAGGATTTTTACTGCAGAGCTTAAAAGCCGTGGGATATTCTCGGCCTCATTGTATGCCGGAAAAAACATTGTTATATTCGGCTTCTGCATTTTAATCAGTGAAGCGGTATTTAATCAGATGGAAAACAGCCTTGACGCCGTCCACCCATGTTATTTTTTTGCCCTCTTCAAATTTTCTCCCTACAAAATCTATTGGAACTTCATGTATCTTGTACCCGCTTTTTATTATTTTAGCAGTTATCTCCGGCTCAAAATCAAACCGGTTTGCCCTTAGATTAATGCCTTTTATAACTTCTTTTCTGAAAACCTTGTAGCCCGTTTCCATATCGGTTATTTTTGTGCCGTATACCAGGTTTGTAATTCCGGTTAAAAAAAGATTACCGAAATAATGCAGCTTATACATATTTTTAATATCCTTTCTTATGGCGTCCAGCCTGGAGCCGTAAACCACTTTTGCGCTTCCATCAATTATGGGATTAACCAATTTGGGATATTCTTCCGGGTTGTACTCCAGGTCAGCATCTTGGATTAGGATTATGTCGCCGGTGGAATTATTAAGTCCAGTCCTTATTGCAGCGCCTTTTCCGGAATTCTTATTACATAAAATTATCTTTAATGAACCATCATTGATACTTCTTAATATTCTTCTTGTGCTGTCTTTTGAGCAGTCATCTACTATGATAATCTCTTTTGATATGCCCTTTAATTGCACCTTTTTTACTTTTTCTATGACCTGTTTTATAGTCTTTTCTTCATTATAGGCTGGAATTATAATTGATAGCTTAACCATCAACTATCAGAATTATAAAATATTTAAAAAACTATTGATTTCCATATATTTTGATTATTCTGCTTATCAGCCCGGTTGTAGAATGCCCTTTCTCCGCTTTCGCAATCACAATCTTTCCGCCACTTTTTTCAACAGCACCCTTTTCTATGATCTGGCTTAATCTGTAGTCGCCAGCTTTCACATGGACATCTGGCTTTATTTTTTCAAGCCATACCATGGGGTTTTTTTCATCAAATAAAAAAACATAATCGACGCTTTCAAGCCCTGCAAGGACTCCAATTCGTGATTTTTCATCGTTAATCGGCCTTTTGTCGCCCTTGTTTGCCTTCACAGACTTGTCAGTGTTGACCCCCGCAATCAGAACATCTCCGAGTTTTTTTGCCCCTTCTAAATATTTAACATGCCCCAAATGCAGAATGTCAAAAACTCCGTTTGTTGTAATTATTTTTTTATTCTGTTTTTTTAGTTTGTCAACTATTTTAATGAGTTCGTTTAATGTTTTGATTTTTTTACTGATTGCCATGTTTTAAAATCCACTTCGCAGCATCAATTAAATCCTTTGCAATATAATCAGCATTTGCATTTTCTTTTTCCTTCATCCCGTTGCCTGTCAAGACCAATATTGACTTGCAGCCTGAATTGTGGCCCATATCGACGTCAATTTTCTTGTCCCCTATCACGAAAGACTTGCTCAAATCAATCTTGAAGTCTCTTTCAGCGTCCTTAATCATTTTTGTCTTTGGCTTTCTGCATCCGCAATTGTCTTCAGGAGCATGCGGGCAGACATAAGTTTTTTCTATTTTTATGCCGTGTTTTTTCAGCTCTTCCACAACTCGGCTATTATAATCCAAAAAATCCTCAAACTTGAAATACCCCCTCCCAATGCCGCTTTGATTTGTAATGAAAATCAGCCTGAATCCCTTCAATAATTTCAGACCTTCAACTGCATTTTGAACAAGATTAAAATCTTTTATCTTGTGGACATAGCCCAAATCTTCTGTCACGACACCATCACGGTCCATCAGCACTGCTTTTGTCATAGCTCTTCAATACCTTTTTTCAGCTCTTCAATGCTGACTGACGCAGTTCCTATCTTCCCGACTTTTATTCCTGCCGCTATGTTCGCAAGCACAGCGGCTTCCTCAAGTGCAGCGCCGGAAGCCAATGCAAGCGCCAGCGTGGCAACAACCGTGTCGCCTGCCCCGATGAGGCTGTAGACTTCCCTTGCCTTCGCCGGAATATGGGTTATCTTGCCGCCCATCTCAAACAGAGACATCCCTTTTTCGCCTCTTGTTATGAGCACATTTGTATTCAGGTATTTTAGCAGCTTGTTTCCAGTCTCAAGAACAGCGCTTTCGCTTCCGTCTTCAATGTCGGCCATTTCGCCCGCTTCGGAATTATTCGGGGTTATCAGGGTGACATTTGAGTAAAGGTTAAGGTGTTTTGGCTTTGGGTCAACAATGACTGCCTTGCTGTGCTTTTTTGAAATTTGGACCAGAAAATCGCAGATGGCCGGAGTTATGACCCCTTTTGCATAATCGGAAATGACAACCACATCAATATCCGCAATAATCTTCTTCAAAAAATTCATGAGCGATTCTTCAATGTCCTTGTGGACATGCTCCTTTTTTTCATAATCCACCCTGAGCAGCTGCTGGCTCTTCCCAACAATCCTGACTTTCTGTGTGGTTGGCTTGTCATTGTCTGTGAAAATGCCTTCTGTGTTTATTCCCATGCCTTTTAGCTCATTAAGAAGGGTTCTTTTGGCCTCGTCATTTCCTGCAATGCCCACCATGAAGCTTTTTCCGTTCAATGCAGCCACATTGCTGGCGACATTTGAAGCGCCCCCCGGAGCGTATGTTTCCTTCTGGACGTGCACGACCTGGACAGGCGCTTCCGGGCTTATTCTCGACACATCGCCCCAGATGTACTTGTCAAGCATAATGTCGCCTATAACAAGGATATTTTTGTTTTTGAATTGCTCCAGTATTTTCAGCAGCTTTTGCTTCATTTTATCCCCTCAACAATCTTCCTGTGCAGTGTCGGGATTGTTTTTTCATGCATTTCAGCTATTATAAATCCTTTTCCTCCAAGTGAAGTCGGCCTTTTCACGACATTCTCCCTTGGCCTGTAATGGCCGATCATGTCAAAATTTGCAGCTGTTATTTTCTTGACTTTAAATCCGAGGTTCCTTGCTATTGTCAATGCCTTTAAGAAAACTTCCGGAAGTATTACGGCGCATCCAATATTTAAAATTACGCCTTCCTCGAGCCTGCTTACACTGTCAGCAAAAATCCTGAAATCATTGTAGCTTGTTTTTCCAAGCGCTGCGCCGTCGCAGCCCGGATGCTGGTGAATTATGTCAGTGCCTATGGCAACATGGACAGTAACCGGAATATTTAATCTGAAGGCATTCCACAAAATGCTGCATTCCTTGTTCGGAAGATTTAATTCATCTATCTTTTTTCCGATTGAGTAGCCCATTCCATGGTTCTTCTTTGCGCCTTCCTTGATTGCGTCATTCAGCAAACTTCCAGTTTCCTCAACCATTCCGAAAGTGCCATCTTCTACGGTTTGCTCGACATATTCTGATGTCTCTCCGATAAGTGCAAGCTCAAAATCATGGATAGGGCCTGCGCCGTTCATAGCAACATGCCTTATCACTCCTTTCTTCATCAGATCAATGATGAGGAGGCTCATGCCTACCTTAATGACATGGGCGCCCATCATGAGGATTATCTGCTTGTTGTTTTGAGCTGCAGTTATTATGCTGCCTGTCAGCTCATCAAAATCATCCGAATCAATCATTATTTTGGAATTTTCCGGCCTGATTAACCCGTTCAATTTGACCTTGTTTTTCCTCTGCCTTATAGAGATTGTTTTTATCTTGCTGAAGTCTAGCATTTTAACCAAACAACTCTTTTTCAACCAGCTCGCAAATTATGTGGAGAATCATAAGATGGGCTTCCTGAATCCTAGGAGTGTTATAAGAAGGAACTATAATATCCAATTTGGAGATGCTTTTCATTTTTCCCCCGTCTTTTCCGAGAAGCCCGATTACATCAATGTTAAGCTCTTTTGCTTTTTGAGCTGCCCTTATCAAATTTTTTGAATTTCCGCTTGTTGTCAGTGCAATGAAAACATCGCCCTCTTTTCCTAAAGCCTCCAGCTGCCTTTCAAATACCGCATCAAAACCATAGTCATTTCCTATCGCGGTTATTGCAGCTAAGTCTGTTGTCAGTGCAATTGCTGGCAAAGCTTTCCTTTCAATCTTGTACCTTCCTACAAATTCTGCAGCAATATGGGCACTCATTTCTGCGCTGCCGCCATTTCCTGCCAAAATTATTTTTTTGTTATTCTTTAAGGCATCAATCAAAAGCACTGCAGCCTTCCCTATTTGCGGCGATAACTCTTGCACAAGCCTATTTGTCTCTCCGCTTTCCTTAATCATTGATCCTATGGTTTCTTGCATGGTATTTCTTGTATGGTATGAATATTTCATACTTCAATTCTAATCTCTATTTAAATATTTCGCTTTTTTGGCTATTTTTATGTCTAAAAATACAAATCTATAAATAGTAATACTTTCTACTACCTTTTTATACCATGGTAAAATCAAAAATAGCAATATCAGTTGACAGTTCCCTTTTGAAGCTTGTCGACTCGAAAGTCGACGGCTCTGTCATAAGAAGCAGATCACAAGCCATAGAATACTTCCTGAAAAAAGGCCTGCAGGAGCAGTCGGTAAGCATTGCAGTTATACTGCTTAAAGGAGAGCATCAGAAATTTGCCATGAAAAATGTGAAAGGCGCTTCTTTGATAAAGAAGCAGATTGAATTGTTCTCAAAGCACGGCATCAAGACAGTTTATATTGTGACCCAGCACACTAAAAATATGAATCTCCTGCTTGGCGAAATCTCAGATTCCAGGATAAATGTTGAGCTTATTGAAGGGCAGTCAAGAGGAAACGCAGATGCGCTGAAGGGGCTAAAAGAAAAAATAATCAATAGCTTTGTCGTAATGTCAGGCGACACATACAATGACTTTGACTTGCTGAAGATGATAAAGAAGCACATTGATTCCGAAAAGCTTGCAACAATGGGATTGATGACGAGAGAAAAGACCCACAGCTACGGGACAGCAATCCTTGATGGTGACCTGGTAGTTGATTTTCAGGAAAAGCCAAAGCATTTCTCGACAAACATCGTGAATGCAGGGATATACATCTTTAGCCCGGAGATATTTGAGATGTTTGAAGATATTACCTCATTAGAAAAAGAATTATTTCCGAAATTAGCGAGAATGAAGCAGCTTGTCGGATTTTTTAATTATGGGGAATATCTGCACATGACTGATTAAACCAGCTTCTCAACTTCCTTCAGCACATCGTTGACGCTTATGTTCTTCATGCATTTCTGGTAGTCATTGCTGTTTCTTGGATACAGGCAGTCAGGAACCTGTCCTTTGTGGACGTTGATGCACGGGCTGAATTCGCAGTTGTATCCCTTGTACAGCCCAATGTTTCCTTTTCCATAGGGCCCGAAGCGCTGTGGCAAATTCGGCCCGAAAAGCCCGATAGTCCTGACCCCCTGGGCTGCTGCAACATGCATGGGCCCGGCATCATTGCCGATAAAAAGCCTGCATTTTCCTATAAGGCAGAACAGACGGCTCAATGTAAGTTTGCCCGCGGAATTTATTGCATTGCTTTTGCTTTCCATGGCATTGCGCACATTTTCAGCCAGTTCAGCTTCATTCAAAGCCCCGGCAAAAATTATCTTCGCGCCATGCCTTTCAACCAGCTCGTCGCAAAGCTCTGCATACCTTTCATAAGGCCATATTCTCGCCCTGGCAGATTCTGCAGCTCCAGGAGCCACGCAGACAGTAAAATCATCTTTTTTTATGCTGTTCCTCTTAAAGAATTTATCCACCCACTTTTTGTCGCTTTTTGAAAAATCCAGCCCGGGAAGCCTGCCGGTGTCAAAATCCGTGCCAAGTTCCCGTATCAAATCAAGGAAAGTCTGCACAGCATGCTGCTTGTCATTATACTTTATCTTATTCGTGTATAGTTTTGCCCTCGGTCCATGGGAGTATCCAATTGATGTTTTGCCAGCAAAAAAAGAGAGTATTGCAGATATGTTCAGGTATTCTTCCATATCGATTGCCAAATCGTATTTTTTAATGTTCCTAAAGATAAAATTCAGGACGGATAATGGATTAAGGCTTATTCTTAGGATATTATCTATATTTTTATTGCTGCAGTAAACCTCCTTATTCCTTGATGTAGCCAAAACATCTATCTGGGCTTTAGGCAGTTTTTTTCTTAAAGCTTCTATGGCAGGCAAAGTCAGGATAGTCTCGCCGATTCCCCATAGTTGAATAACTAGTATCTTTTTGAACTCTTTGCCATTATCCTGCTTTCCACTGTTGAACAAGCCAAGAAAATTGCAAATAATATTTCCAATATGCTTGTCAAAAAATTTTACTGCCGCTATCATGGGCAGTGGCAAATCTGCACCTTATTTAAACTTATACGCTGAACTTCATATTCTCCAATCTAAATTCTATAAATCAAAATCGAAAGCCTTAAATAAAGTCTCATTTTCAGTATTCTATTATGGGGGGGGGTTCAGTATTTATAAAAAGAGGTTAATCTATAAACTTACCACTCCTTCTAGATTTTTCAATATAAGAAATTGTTCTTTGTCTTCTGCTGCTCTTAACAATCTATCAACAATAAAAATAAGAGGTGAATTTCTATGAATAAAATAAATGTTATAGCATTAGCCCTAGTAATGGTTGTTTTGCTGTCAATTACAGCATTAAGCCAGTTAAGCCCCATAATTGACACTAAAAGCAAAACAACTCAGGTAACACCAACAATTAGCCTGGAAGAAAAGGATACTTGCATCACTACCTTTTATAATGAAGTGCAGAACGTGTATAGCAACTGCATCCATTACCTTAACTCCACAGGCTGCCTCAACACTACAGGCCCAAACACAGACTGTTCAGTTACCCAAAGCCAAATTAACTATTCCTGCAAAACAGGAGAAATAACTGCTGCAAAAAACACAACAGAATGCAGCTCAAATAAGTTTATCGTATCAATCGGCAAAGTAAAGAAAGAGGTTGATTTCTCAAGCTGGGGCGTTTGCGTCAACAGCACTGAAAATAATTGCTTGGCAATCACATGCGGCACTTTGAAAGGAGGCAGCGCAAGAAACGGCATCTTTAACGGATGCGATGGCGGCAAATCATGCCAAAAATTCTTGTTTTGCGAAGACAGCACAAGAGTGCTTTACAAAGCTTCTAGAAGTGATTTTATCTATGAAGACCCTACTTTCCACCTGAGCAAATTGGCTTATCAGGAGGTGACACAATGAAAAAGATATTATTTTTGCTCATCGCAATGCTTTTAGCAGTCTTGCCTTTTGCTTTTTCACTTGAATATGCAAGGGATGACCACGGGAAAGTTATGGACCAATCGACTACTGCAAGCGGATGGAGCTATGGATGGCTTGTAAAGCCAAACAAGAACATAACTTTGGTCAACGCAACACAGCCAACCAACACATCAATGACCAGAGCATATATCAGCAAATCTGGAAATAATGTTTATGCGGAAACTACAGATATATCATCAGATGGCAAAACATTTTACTTTACAGCAGATGCGTTTATGCAGGAGGGGGTTGAGCACTGCATTGTTGCAGATGCCGGAAAGCATAACTATTCGCTTGACACCTCATTGCCATATAATCTGATTAATGTGAATATAACAGGCAGATGCTATGTCTCTTATGGCTCTGCCCCCAATATGGAGGTTGGCGGACAGCCAAGAGTTTGGCAGGAAATATGGAGTTATGAAAATGTTACAACACTAAATGACACAACACCGCCAGAAATAACTTACTATAATTTAACAAGCAGCGATAATGGATGTGAAAACTGGAATACTAATAAAAATACAGCATGCAGCACCTCTTCTGTAACCCCAACAGTTCAGTTTAACACTAGCGAGAATGCTTGGTGTGCTGTAGCTGGAAGCAGCAGCTCAATCTCCTTAAATTTAAACTATACAGATATGGGCAGTTCAAGAAACTGCACAGGAGATGCTTCTGGAGAAGGCACAAGAGAGCATTTCTGCACATTAACAAATCAGGACGAGCTTGTATATGACACTTCTTATCTTTTCATAAGCTGCAAAAACTCTGGCAATAATCAGAATGCAACAAGCACAAGCAGCGCTTTAAAGCTTTCAATAACTGGCTTGGAAGCTGCCGGAAGAACTTCTATTGGTTTGGGTATTCAAAATGCTTTGCTGAGCGGCTACATTAACTACACAGACCTGCAGATTTATGCAAGAAATCTGAGCAATGATCAAGTAAGAGGAACTTTTGACAGGGCTGCAAAAAAAGGCAGCAAAATGTGGGCTTTTAACCGCATTGGAGTTTCTGACAGCTATGTGAATATGTTCAACCTGACTCCTGTATTGTATACTTTGGAATTGGCTAATAAGACTTCCAGCAACATAACGCTGCAAGTGGAGCAGCTGATTAATGCAACAAAATGACGTTAAAGGAGGTGAGGCAAAAGAGGTGCTATAATGTTTAAAAACAAGCAGGGCGAGTTCGGATTGATTGCTGTGCTTGCCTTGCTTTTCGGCACTATTGTATTTGTAAGTGCCCAAGTGCTTAATTCTACAGATAATTCTAGTGTTAATATAACCTTAAATTATACTTTGGTTAATATTTCATTAATAAATGAATCAATCAATAACCAATCACCCACTGGAAATATTACTTCAATAAACGAAACTGCTAATTTAACAATTCCAATAGAAAATGGAACATTACCAAATCAATCAACAATCGTTAATGAGACTATAAATCTAACTATTCCGATAGGGAATATCTCATTTGAAAATGAAATTAGTAATTTGACTTCAAATATCACAATAAACAATCAAAGTATTAATTTGAGTGAAGTTTTAATTGATACTAATTTATCAAATTTTACAATCACAAACGATTCTGCAATTATAATAGAAAATCTAAGCACTATTAATATTTCTAGATTGGCAAAGTTATTCAATGAAGATGATTTGGATTTTGATAGAAGTCTCAGATTAAATTATTTAGAAAAGAATAACAATTTTTCTAATGTTTTATTTGCTAACATCACAGGAAAAATAGACTTTAAATTGAATGTTGGTGCCAAACAAAACAAAACCCAGGGCATCTCTATCAACAATAGTAATTTTGTCATTGATTTGTTATATTGCGAGATAAATGGAAGGTATTGCACATTTAGAATAAATGGTGTCCCAGCTGCTAAACTGCATAGTTCTGAAGAATTTGGAATAAACAAGCAAACTTCTTTTGATTTGGATGGAAATTATGTTTTGAAAGTTAATTCAATCAAATTCAATTATTGCAATAACAGAAGATTTTGTCATCTTGGATATGAAGGGTACAATATTGTTAATGTTTCTGTTGAGAGAAAATGAATGAAACAAAATTTAATGGAGGTAGCGCTGTTGCAGATATTGACTTGAATGGAGATATGGAAGTAATTGTAGCTGATGTTCATAAAAATTTTGGAGGTGTTAGTTATGGATTTTAGAAGATATAAAAGCTGGATAATAGGATGGTTTATTTTAACATTAATTCTTAACGTATTAAATTATTTATTTCTCATTCTTGTATATTGCAAAAGAACTTATGATTGGAAATTTCTTGCATACCTTAGTCCTTGCTCTGCTTCGTATCAAAATTTTGCAATGACTTATTTTGTAGTATTTGGAATTGTGTCTTTTATATTGATTTTAGTTATATATTTAATTGTTACAAAATGGAAAAGGTAAATATATTAATTGTGGTGTTTATAGCAACTTTTGTTGCTTTTAGTTTAGATGTACTAGCCTTAGATGACGCTATTAAAATCATTGGAGCAAAAACTCTGCATCAATCCGGTATACGAGGTGATGATTATACTGCATGTATTATTGATACTGGAATCGATTACACCCATCCAAATTTAGGAGGTTGTACAGAAGTCCAATTTTTAAACGGAAATTGTGGAAGAATTGTTGGTGGTTACGATTTTGGAAACGATGACACTAATCCAATAGATGAAAATGGGCATGGAACATTAGTGTCTGGTATATTAGTATCAAATGATTCAACTTACACAGGCGTTGCACCAAATTCAAAAATTGTTTTTATGAAAATATTAAATGACTCATGGACGAGTTCTAGTTTGGTTTCTGATAAATTTTTCTTGAATGTGAAAAGGGCACTTAGGTGGTGTATAGATAATAGTACAAAGTATAATATATCTGTGATAAGCATGAGTATAGGTAATTATTCAAATGTTTATCCTGATAATTGCACAGATTTTTATAACCTCTCTCCAGAAATAATAGATGCAAGATTAAAAAACATACCAGTAGTAGTAGCTGCTGGTAATTCTTTTGATAGCAAAAATCCAGTATTTAAATTAGGTTATCCAGCATGTTTGTACAATATTACTTCGGTAGGTGCAACAAGGAATTCAAATGTAATGGCACCTTTTTCTAATAGAGCAACTGGTCTAGATTTAGTTGCACCTGGTGTAGATATACGTTCTACTAAGCTTGGTGGTGGATTTACAAACATATTTGATGATTTACTGGGGTGCGTACCTTTATTTGGTTGGATTTTTACGTGTACGAGTGGCACATCATTTTCAACTCCACAAGTTGCTGGAGCAGTAAATCTAATAAAACAGCATGATCCTGCTATTAAAATTTATCAAATTGAAGAGATACTTAGAGAGAATTCCGACACTAGCAACGAAGGATATAAAAGAATTAATCTACTAAAAGCACTCCATGTTCTCGACTGGCCAACAGAAAACCACGACTACAGAAGAACTGGCTTCACATTGCTAAAAGGTGATATGACAAGCAGAGATGTTGCAAGAAACCAGCTAGACTTCTTCTTAGACGCTGTTAACGACAACATAGAGCAAGTTGTAAAACCGTCTATAGCTGATATAGATGGAGATGGAAAAATGGACCAAGTTATTATTGTCCATAAGCCAGTAATGCAGAATTTTTCTTTAATGTATGGGACTACTGTAAAGCCAACGCCAAAAAGAAAATGGACAAATCCTGTTGAGGTAAGAGGCGGTACTGATGGAGCTATTTACTTCCCACCAACATTAGCAGACATTGACAGCGATAATAAAAAAGAAATTATAACAGGGACTAGAAACGGAACTATTTACGCTTATGATTTTGACGGCGGACAGCCGACAATTAAATGGAGATTTGTCACAGAGCCCAGGTTTGATGGCTTAAACAACAGAACTAAATTCAATGGGGGCTCGGCTGTTGCTGACATTGACTTGGACGGCGACATGGAAGTCATTGTTGCTGATGTTCTTGATGCAGATGACGAATGGCCTGGAAAGGTTTATGTTCTTGATGGAGGGACAGGGACAAATCAAACAAGCTACATAGTTGGTAATGGTGGAGCTTACGCAAGTGTTTCTGTTGCTAACATCGATAGTGATGATAATCCTGAGATTGTAGTTCCTACGCAGTATGGCATTAAAGTGTTGGATTATAATAAAGCGACTAATACACTGACTGAGAAATGTTCCAACACTCATGGATTAATTGAAGGTTCTGCTGTGATTAGCGATGTGGATAAAGACAATGAATATGAAATTGTTTACGTCACTAACAACCATGTATGTGCTGCTGGAAAGACTTGTGCTAACAAGTTATATGTTGTGAATGCCAGTTCATGCGGGAATACTCCAGAATTAGAGGTTACTTTTAGTGACATCCCAAGGCCTACTGTTACTGTAGCAAATCTTGATTCTGATTCGCAAAGTGAAATAATTGTGTCTTCTGTAACTAGTTTAGACCTCGGGCTGGGAAATATCACTGCAATAGACAGCGTTAGCGGAACAAGGCAATGGAGCTATAATAATGGCGGCAGCCTGCACCCAGGCTTTGTCAGCCCAAACATAGCTGACATAGACAATGATGGAAACTACAATATAATTCTAGGCGAGAATGATGGCTCTATGGTTTATGTTTTAAAGCACGATGGCGCCCCATTATTTAATTATTCGGTAATCGGTTTCATGGACAACGGCATAGCAATAGCCGACCTTGATAATGATGGAATGGCAGAAATAGCGTTCAAAAGAGCCGCTTCTCCAGAAACTGTTTTTGTTAGTGTTTCGAATATTAATTCACCTCCAGAAATAACTAAAATAAGCAATGTTACAGCTATAGCGGGCAATTTGATTAACATAAGCCAGTTAATCTCAACTTCAGATGCAGAAGGAAATGGTATAAACTTATTTTACAGCTCACCTTTCAATTCATCAGGACAATGGCAAACTACAATAAATGATACTGGGAATTACTCTATTTTGGTTGAAGCTTCTGACGGTAACTTATCAACTACAAATTTTATTGATGTTATTGTTTTCAATGAAACTACAAAGTTACAAAATCAATTCACAGACGGAGCAACGCAAAAATTACTTAACTTTACCCAGCTAGGAAATCTAACAGTAAATGTAAGGCTTCCAAAAAACGCAACTGTGATTTATTCAAAATTAAAGATAACTGGATTAGCGCCATGAGAAAATTAAATTTAATATGGATTTTAGCATTATTTTTATTGATTCCAAATACTTTAGCTTACATAAACTGCACTACATCAGCATGCCCATCTGGCTACACTGATAATGGAGAAGTGTGTCAAGGTTCAACATGTGTAAGAAACTGCACCAGAACCATATGTGGTTCTTCATGGACACAGGTTCATTCTAACACATTTGGATGGGATGTAAATGCAGATGACGAGCATTACCTTTCTTCAACAGGCTATACACCCACTGATGCTAAATATTGCTATAATTTTAGCTATAAAGGTCCACCTGCTTCTGAACCAGAAATCAGAATGTGGGGCTCAACAAATCCTTCGTTTGATTGCGATGATGAAATGATAGGTGGATTTAGGCAAGGTGCAGGCGAAGCAAATCCATGGTTTAATGGCATGAGCAGGTATGTTGGTGATAAAACAAATACAGATATAGAGCGTATTATTAAAATAGTAAGAGCTAGTGCTGAAGAAGATTCGGATTCAACTTATAGAAATAATGCTGCTGGAGAAAGCTCTATTTATTGTGGACCTACTACAGGTGCTTGCAGTTTGCATGGGGGAACTTCTAATTGTGATACAGACTGTTACAATAAAAGTACAGTAGGTCGAGTCGGTCAAGGTTATTACAAGGATAAAGGAGACGTAGATACAACACTTTATGATGGTGCAGGATGTGGTGGCTTTGTAGATGCTAATGAATACTTATCTGCAACGTTTAAAGTTTATGAAACATTAGCCGTAATAGAAAATTCTGACCAAAGCTGCGACAGAATACATGAAGCCCCATCAGTTTCAAATGTTAGAGTCTTGCCATTAACACCAAACGCAGGACAAGACTTATTGTGCAATTACACCTATTCCGATCCTGAAAATTTTACAGAGCAGAACTCAAGCTATGAATGGTGGAAAAATAGTGTTAATCAAAATATTAACTCGCA
Source organism: Candidatus Woesearchaeota archaeon (assembly GCA_016188245.1). Classification (GTDB taxonomy): domain Archaea; phylum Nanobdellota; class Nanobdellia; order Woesearchaeales; family GW2011-AR4. Next base: position 58,228 of record JACPIE010000019.1, read on the forward strand.
AACTTTAGCTAATAGTAATCTAACACCCGGAGATAGTTGGTATTGTAAAGTAACTCCAAGCGATGGCTTGCTGTTTGGAACACAACAGCAAAGTGATAATACAGTGACTATAAGAAACGCTACACAAAATCCAATTTTTTATATAAATAATAGCCAAACTTGGAATCAAACAGGATATTTTGGAAAAGAAGAAAGTGTTATAGATTTCAATCAAGAATTAAATAATGCTTTAGCAAATTGCAGCGAGGACGCTGAAGGCTTTTGTAATGTATCTTTAACCTTTTCTTCAAATAATTTTGGTATATTAAATTTATCTGATTTTGGTGTTTATTACACGCAAGGCAATGTAAGTGTAGTTGTATCACTTAAGATAGACTCCATAATTACAATGTACAGCAACAGCACCCTCAAAATCTTCGAATTTGTCATATTAAATGATGGTCAGACAGCAGTTACAGACATTCAATGGCAGTTTGACACTAATAACAATTTTGTCATTAACAGCACTTCAAACATAAGCTCATTGGTTGCAAACGAAAAAGCATTTGTTTATGTGCAGTACAACTTTAGCGGCACAGGAAGCTATGACGTAAAAGCAAACGCTACTGGCTTGAGGCAATCTACTTCTGTAACAGCCTCCTTAAGTTCTAGTGTGGGCATTGGTGACTTGATAGTAAGCAGCTTTGATGATTTAAGCGTCCAGGGCACAAATGTCATATTTGAAATCCAAGCAAAAAACCAATTAAGTGAAAACATAAGCAATGTTAACTGGTCATTGGATACAAAGAATAACGAAATAATCAATGCGACTCAGTTATCTAGCTTAAGTCCAAACGAAACTATATTTATATTTGTAAATTATGATTATGGCACAGGCGGCACTTATGCTCCGACAGCCACAGTTACAAACACAACTTACTCTGACACAAAAACAGCTTCTGTAACGACAAACACGGCTCCTGTTATAACACCAATCCCCGACATTGCCTTTAATGAAGATACTTATAATGACAGCTTAAATTTAAGCGATTACGTAAGCGATTCAGAAGATGCTGATTCATCTCTAAATTGGAAAGCTGAGAATAATGTCAATGTAATTGTGACAATAAACCAAACAACAAAAAGAGCCAACTTTACAGCATTAGCAAACTGGTCTGGCTCTGAAAACGTTAAGTTTACAGTCAATGACACTTCCGGATTGACAGCAAATGACACTATTTTAATTACTGTCAATGCAATCAATGACGCTCCAAGCTTTAATTCAAGCAAGCAAATTCCAAACATGACATGGCCGGAAGATATTGTAAACAACTCACTAAACCTAAGCAAATATTTCTATGATATTGATGGCGATGCATTAAACTATACTTCAACAGGCACTCTTAATATCACTGTTTACATTGGCAACAACACAGGAATTGTAAATTTGACTCCAAATGCAAACTGGACTGGAATAAATTATGTTATCTTCACAGCAAAAGATATTGCTGGTTTAACAGCAACCAGCAACAATGTAACCTTAAATGTTACGCCAGTAAATGACTTTCCAACATTTACAGGTTCAATCCCGCAATGGAAATGGCAGGAAGATGTAATCAATGCTTCTTTAAACCTAACCCAATACTTTTCAGACATTGATGGAGATATTTTAAAATACAACTTCACTTCTGTAATCAACATAACAATCTTAATAAACAACAATACAGGCATTGTTAACTTTACTCCTGAACAGAATTTTAATGGTGTAAGATATGCAGTATTTACTGCTATTGATATGGAGAATTTAACTATTTCAAGCAATAATGTAACCTTAAATGTCACTCCGATAAACGACCCTCCTGCAATTAATACATTTACGCCTTCAGATTTAGCACAAACAATAGTTTTAGGAAATAGCCTGGCATTTAACCACACATCAAGCGATGTGGATGGAGATACTTTAACTTATAGCTGGAAGCTTGATTCAACTCAAAAAAGCACAGAATTAGGATGGACTTACATTCCAAACAGCAGTGAACTTGGAAATCATAATGTTACTTTAAATGTCTCAGACGGAACTGCAAATGCAACAATGCAGTGGAATGTTTCTGTCATAAACCAATCCAGCATTAATGTTTATGATTTAACATTGCTAAGCCGGAACTCAACATCGGCTATTTTTGGGTTTAACATAAACAATACCGGCAACAGCGATATGTCAGGAATCAACTGGAGCCTTAACACGGGCCAGGAAACAATTTCAGCTAATGCCTTGTTCAGCCTGCAGCCTAATGAGAGCATATTTGTATTTGTAAGCTATAATTATTCTGCAGCGGGGGATTATACTATAACCGCGTCTGCAACGAACAAAACGCATGCAGACTCAGAAAGCATGGCAATTGATATTGAGGATATAGAAGCCTATAACCTGACTGTTGTGAACGAGTCCGGCACTAAAAGAATATTTGAGTTTATAATCAAAAATTCCTTAGACACTAACCTAACTAATGTCAACTGGACTTTTGATACCAAGAGTGGCAACGTTATAAATGCCACTGCAAACAACATGCTGCAGCCAAGCGAGGAATTGTTCGTTTATATTGACTATAACTTTACAGGAGCTGGAACATTTAATGTAAATGCAACGGCAAGAAACGGGACTTTAACTGATTCAAGGAATTTGACGATAACGATATAAGATTATTAAGAAATTCTTATTTCCCCTTACCCTTCTTCATTGCGATTGTCCTGACTACAGACTCAAGCTGCTTCTGGTTTTTTCGCGTCAGGGTGTACGTGTAAAAAATGGCTACAATCATGAAAAGAAAGCCGCCTATTGTCAGCAGGTCAAGCGCCCTTAAAAATCCTATTTTTTTGACGATTGGATCCAATATGAATGGAAACAGCGCAATGGTGATAAAGATTACCCACAGCAGCAGCCAGAAACCGAATTCCCTGACTGTAAACTCTTTTCTTTTGTAGTTTAGGAAAGAGTAGTACAGCATAAACAAGCCAAACAAAAGCCCCGCTATCTGAATTCCAAGCACCATTTTATTTTCCGTTAGACGCTCTCCACCAAATCAAATTTAATACTATTTTTATGCCGTCAATGATTGTTGTTCCTTTATATTTATCCGAGTAGATTGTCTGTATCGGAATCTGCACATATTTTAACTTTTGCTTTCCTGCCCTTGCTATCATCTCGGATTCTATTGAATAATCTGAAGCGCTCCATCGCATCTTTTTATAGGCTTCTCTTGAAAAAGCCCTGTAGCCGCATTGGGTGTCTTTCAGCCTTATTCCGTATAGCATATCCACGGCATTTGAAATGAACAAGTTTCCAAATCTAAGCACAAATGGCATTTTGCTGCTTGTTTTCCTGTAGCTGAAAACAACATCATACTTCCTTAACTTTTCTATAAATCTAGGCATATCTTCAGGATTGTGCTGCGCATCCGCGTCCAATACTACAAAAAACTTTGCGCCTTTCTTGAATGCAAAATCACATCCGGTTTTGAGTGCAGCGCCCTTTCCAAGATTCACTATGTGCCTCAATACAACAGCTCCTGCCTTATTCCCAAATTCCTTTGTTTTGTCTGTTGAGCCGTCATCGACTAAAACAACATTGCCTGCATATTTCTTTGTTTTTTTGATTATGCCGAATATGTTCTTTTGCTCATTGTGGGCGGGAATCACAGCCCAAACACTGCTTGTTGCCATTTAAGAGCTATCTTCATTGATTTGTGCCAAATTCAAATCTTCCGTCTCCAATTTCACAGGAGTTTTGAGGAGTTTTACATAATCCCCGACAATGGCCTTGTTTTTCCCTTCCCAGTCAATTTTATAGGTATATATGTCTGTTCCGGTCAGGCCTCTTTGATGATTAAACAGCTTAAAATACTTAAGCCCGTGCCCCTGCATATAAAACATCCTTGTAAACATGCTTCCCGTTAATTCCTTGCTGGACATAACAGCTTCAAACTCGTTCTCATTTTTTGGTATGATGGTTATTCCTAATTCAACAGTAGTTCCATTAAAACTTTTTTTGAGCAGCCCATCTTCTGTTGAAAAAGCAGCTAACCCTGGCCTCACAATTCCCTGCTGCCCAAATGCATAGACATCATGATTAGACATGTTTATAAAAAATCCGTTGCTGCAGGCATAAACCCCTCCATTATTTTTCCCGCAGCTGATAGTTCCGCCGTATCCCGGCCATGGGGCAACCCATGCATTTGCCTCGCTGTCACTTGCGATTGACTGCATCTCAAAATAGATATTCTCGGCCCTTTCTCTCGTGTAATTAAATTTCGTCATCATTTTTTCCACAGCCTGCTCCTGCGGCAATCCCCTGTTCTGCCATATTTCAGCCCTTTCAAAATTCCAGCTGCCAAAATGGCTCCATACTCCGCTTTTGCCAATCATATCCTCTGAAGCGATAAAATAGGCTTCAGGAGGCTGGCAATGGGTGAATGAAAGAATTTTTTCAATTTGCATTTCATTAAATCTGAATGATTTTAGCCTTTTTTCTGCTTCTTTCTTATCCAATAATATAATTTCGTTTAGTATCTTTAATGACAGCTGAGTGTTGTTGTTTGTTTTGTACAGTGTGTTAAAGGCATTATTGCTTCCGCAGTCCAGCATCCTGAGGATTCCTGCAGCTTGCTCTTCATTATCCGTCATTAACAGCTTTCCAACCCAGTGCGCAGCAGGATAAGTTTGAGTGGTGCCGTCAAATGTCACCGGTCTGTCGGCAAGCACTTTAAAGTGATGCCCAAAATCCCACCATGATGTGATGATTGCATTTTCGCTTGAGTTTTGATTTATTGCAATTAATGCATTGTACCATGCGTCATTGACTATGGGTATGTCAAACCTTGCAGCATTGATAGCAGCTTTTGTCGGGCTTGCATAGACAATCCCGATAAAAAGCACGATTAGCACGCTGGCCGCAACGAGCCTGTGCACCTTAAACTCCTTTACCAGCCATTTGGAAGCATAAATGTATATTTTTCCAATAGCTACTCCAAAAGCCACGCTGAAGGCGGGAGCAAGCAATACAGTAAATCTTATCCCCTTGATGCTCGCGAAAATAGTTGAAGCAACCCAAAGAGACAATAATATGGAGAGCTTGAAATCATATGATTCATCTTTTTTGTAGACGGAAATTCCAATTCTTGCAAAAATTGGAAGCATAATCCAGGCCAGCAGGCCAAAAACAGACACATCAAGGCCAATCCTTACAAGCAAAAAGTATGCGCCATAAAAAATTGTTGTGCCTATGACATAGAAATAATCAAACTTCTTCATTCCCTCGCTTCTGTATATTGCCAGAATCAAGCCCAGCAGGCTAATAAAAAAAAGAAACGGGCCGCCAATGGAGTTTATTATGCCGCTGATCGAGCCTTCATTCAGCTCTGCAACAGTTGTGAACACATTTGGCCACAAGTCTGCTGAAACAGGCGCTTTTATTGAGGGGAAGCTCAACGGCCCAAGAAAACTGTTTCTGAATATTAGCCATCCTGAAAATAAAACAACGAATATTAGCGTTGAGAGGAAATAAAGCAAGCCCACAATAGCAATATTCCTGATGGCAGCGTTTGAAATAAATGCCCCCATATTGCTTTTTATTTCTTTAAAATTTATCAAAACCAGATATAGGAAGGTTATTGCAATAGTCGCGAGCAAAAAGTCAAATATGTACCACCATCCGCTCCATGCCAAGGTAAACAATCCAGTAAAGAACCCGGCTGCCACAGATATAACTGCAATCTTGAAGCCGCTCTTCATGTCTATCATCGTCACAAAAAGCCACGTGACTATCAGCGGGAAAAGCACCACACTTACATCATTATCCGGGTGCAGGCTCCTTGATAAAAAAGCGCCATTAACTGCCATCATCAATCCTGCAAAAAATCCGCCAATATTTCCTGCAATTTTTCTTGCAATTAAAAATATAAGCAGCACGCACAAAGCTGAAAAAAATATCACAAGATGGAAGCCGGAGCGCATCAATGTCATGCCCGGAATAAAAAAATGCAGGAATTTGTAAAAATAAGCCCACAAATATGAGTGAAGAATGTCGGTAAAAACAAATCTTCCAAGAGGGGCAAGCTGATGGTTGTCAAAAGGCTTTCCGTCCTTTAAAACATCCCCCGGATGCCCGTGATCCACAATATTTTTTGCATATCTGTACCAATAATAAGGGTCGATATCCGGCATATAGTTTTTGCCGTTCTCGTCCTGAAAAAAAGATTTGAAGTAAGCTGATGTTCCTTGTATCTGCTGGTCTATCTGCGCCTTGTTCTGGCTTATTACTTTTTGCAGCTCAGCCTCAGCCAGCGCATTTTTGTTTGCATCAGGCAGATTAGGGTATTGCTGGTCAATTGAAGACTTTATCTGCGATTTTATGTTGTTGATTACAGTGCTTGACGCCCAGGAGTCGGTGAATTGCAATGATCCTGCCTGCGCCCTTATGTAAATTGAGAGGATGATAGGTATAAGCGCAATGAAAATAACACCATACTTTTTGAAGAAGCCAATTATTTTGCTCCAGTCAATTGGCAGTTCATCATCGGGTTTTGAAGCATGGCTGTGCTCCAGACCGTCTGCATCGCTTTTAAACCATTTTTTAATCTTGCCAAAGTCTATGTTTATCTCTTCATCATCTTTTTTTTCAGCAGAAGAGCTTTCTCTATTCTCCTCTGTTTGTTCTCCCTCTTTCTTTTCGCTCTTGAAAAAATTCTTTATCTTGCTGAAGTCGATAGATATATCTTCGTCTTCTTTAGGATCCATTATGCATTGCCACCTCCCCGGAGGTAAAGAGCATTTTTTAAAAAGCTTTTGTTATTGAAAATTCAAGATTCAATACATCATGCTTCAGTTTGAATTTTCAATTCCGCAAATTCGACTATACCTATAAAACTCAAATAAGCGCCGAACGTCGAATTTGCGTTATTGGGCTGTTTTGCTTCCTGGCAAAAATAATCTTGGAGAACAGCAGGAATCTTGGCTCTTTGATGAGCAGGCTGGCCATCAATGGTATCGGAGTGTCCCTGTCGTATTTTTTCAATGTCCTTCTTACTTTTTCCTGATCCATCAGGCTAAGCAGCCCGTCATAATCTTTGTCGGAAAATCTGTTTAGCATATTCCTGATTTTGAGGTGAAGGAGCAGTTCCATTCCGGAATGCCTTTTGAATTCTTTGCTGTAGCTTTTATTGTTTGCAATGCAGTCGCATAATGTATGGGCCGCTTTTAAAGATGGTATGATTCCTCCGCCTGTTGTTGCCTTTACCTGGGCTGCAGCGTCTCCAATCAGATAAACATTATCTTTTTGAATCAATCTTTTGGGATGATACAGGGGTATCAAGCCGGATTCCCAGCATAAAGTGTTCCTGCTTCCCGCCCTTTTTTCCAGAAACTTGTAGAAGTAATGCCGTGCATTCTTAAAACAGCCAATTCCTATCCTAGCAACTTCTTCCGATTCCGGGACGGCCCACCCAAAAAAATCCGGAAAATCAGAGCCAAAATGGGTTTCGAATGCAGTAGTGTCCATTTTCAGCTTGACCTTTGCCTGCATCCCTATGTAGTTTCTTGAATTTGAGCCCATTCCGGCTGCCTTTGCAACAGCAGAATAAGGGCCATCTGCGCCTATTATAATGTCCGTTTTGATTTTTTTTGTCTTGTTGTTTTTTTTATCTTTCGCAATTATCATGTTTTTCCCGTCAAATCCGGTAAACTGGTGGTTCAGCAGTATTTTGGCGCCTGCATCCCGGGCCATCTCTCCAACAAACATGTCAAATTTGTCGCGCCACATCACAATTTCATCAACATTGGCAGTCATTCTGTTGTTTTTGCTTACCACAATTACTTTATCCAGCCTTTTGGCTATGACCTCCCTTTTAAGCCTGAAGAATCTTTCAATTGAATGGGTAACAATGCCGGTGCACTGCACAGGGCTTCCAATCTGGCTGTGCTCTTCCAGTATTGTAACATTTTTGCCCCGCCTTGCCAGCAAATGCCCGAGATAGCTGCCGGCAGGCCCAGCTCCTACAATGGTTATCATGTCTTTGGTGTTAGGTATTTGATATTTATAGGTAATGCAAAACACATCCAATTTTGTACCTACTATACAATAGCGAAAACTTTAAAAAGGGGAGTATACTTCCAGGCACCGGGTGGATATAATTATGAGAAAAATATTTTTTGCACTTTTGATGGTTTTTGCAGTACTGGCCGGCGGAGTTTCCTATGCCGATTCAACATTTGGAGATGCAAATGATGTCTCAGCAGACGATTTTGATGTTAATGTTGATTTGACAGCTACAGAAGACATAAGCAATATGCATGTCGAAGCAATACTCACGGACTTGCAGGCAGGCAACACAGTTTCCGACTCAACAGGCACTTTTGACCTGAAGACAAACCAAAGCACTTTGGTGGCTTTGAATCTTGAGCTGATAGACCTGATGAAAAAGCAGGCTGATTTTAGGCTTGTTGTCAGGGTTGTTGATGTTGAAGGAAGTGCTGAAGAAAAATCATTTGGATTGAAGCTTAGCGGGGCAGGAGGCGGTACAAGAAGCGGTGCAGGGAATCAGCTTGATGTCTCCATCGACAGCGTCGAGATTGAAGGCAATGCCATTGCCGAAAGCGAGAATAATTTTATTATAGTTGACAAGGGCGAGAAAAAGCTGAAATTGAGGGTAAGGCTGACCGCGCTTGGCAATGTCGAAGACGCCCATATTGATGCGGTGCTGGCATTTGAAAATGGCAATGTTGTTGCAGATGCAACATCCACTTTTGACATCTTGGACGGCTTAAATTCAGTCAATGAGCTTGAGCTTCCTTTGATAAGCAAGTTTGAGCAGAACAATTTCAGGCTTAAAGTCAAAGTTGTTGATGCAGAAGGCGATGCAGAAGAAAAGCTGTACGGATTAAGGATAAGCCAGAAAAAATTCCCATTTGTCATAAGCAGCATTGGGCTGGACCAGAATGCTGCAGAAGCAGGAAAATCCATCGTTGCTAAACTAAGCTTCAAAAACAGCGGGGTTGTGCCTCTTGAAGGAGTCTATATCAAGGCAAGCATACCTGAGCTTGGAATTTCATCGTCAAAATTTGCCGACCGTATAAGTTACAATGCCGATTCAGATTTCAATGAAGAATTCATATTGAAGATTCCTGAAAATGCCCAGACGGGCACTTACACTTTGAAGGCAGAGCTGGTTTCCCAGTTTGCTGGTGAAAGCGAGGCAAGGGAAATTCCGCTATTCGTGGCAGGAAAAAATGACCAGAAGCTGCAGGTTGTAAATGAAAAGCTCATCATAAACGTGCCGGTATCGATTCAGGAAATTAAGAATGACGGCAGCGAAGTTGTATACCCTTTCATATTGACAAACCAGGGCCCTGATTCAAACACCTACACTTTGATGCTTGACGGCGCCGGCTGGGCAAGGCTGAGATTGAGCGAGTCAAACACATTTGTCCTAAATCCCAAAGAGTCAAAGACAATAAGCATATTTGCCTCAACAAAAACAAAGGCGGAAGGCGAGCAGATATTTTTGGCAAATGTCAAAAGCAATCGCAAAGTCCTGAAGCAAATCCCATTGAAAGGAGATGTTGTTGCCGTCAAGGGACTGCTGGCTGCCAGGCTTAAGAGCCTGTTGGAGATAATGTTGATAGCTGCTGTCGTAGCACTTGCCGTGTTTGGCCTTCTGTTGGGAGCCAAGAAATACTTACAGGGCAACAATGATGCAGAGGATATTCCAGACGAGACAGCAGGGGAAGCTTATTACTGACGCCCATGGGCATTAACAAAATCCAATTTGTGATTTTTGCATTCCTGCTTTTGGCTGGCGCATCATATGTGCAGGGTTATTCCATATATCCCGGAAAATTTGGCGAGACCGGCAAACTCGGGGAAAAAATAGAATTTGATTTCTACAACGGCACTTATGGCATGTGCGAAAATGAGCAGAAATTCATCCCGATTCTCATTGTGAACAATGAAAATGCAGAAATGAGATATTCTGTAAATTCATTCGGGGCAAGCTGGATTAAGCTCAATGCCAACGAATTCTCATTGCCGGGAAAACAAAATGGGGCGGTATTTCTCGAATTAAGCCCGCTGGAAAATTCAAAAGGAAAATATTCCATCGGCATAAATGCCGTATCATCGGACAATTCCAGGAAAAGCTTGGCATTTGACGTAAATGTTGAAAGATGCCGTTCATTAAGACTGGAGCTGCAGGATAACGACAAGGCTTGCGGAGGCATAACAAAAGAATATGGCGCAG
>JACPIE010000021.1 GCA_016188245.1 Candidatus Woesearchaeota archaeon
GTTTAGAAGTTATTTGCTATATTGAAAGAAATGCATCTGCTGTTTTTTTAACCGCAGAATGGATACATTCAAAAAACGACAAATTTTTAACGTTGAAAGAAAATTAACTTTTTGTGGAGCCCCAAAAATCATTTTGGAAAAAATATGAATGGGCAATTATTGCAATAATCACTTTGCTAGTGATATATTCTATTGTTGTATCCAGCCAGAAAATAAATTTCTTTTTGGGGAACGAGCTGATTGTTTACCTAAGCCCGCTGCAGAAATCATTCAGCGTGCATTACAATGAATTAAGCAAAGCGCAATTTGACGTGTCTATTGAAAATTCGGCATACTGCAAAGCCACCTGCTCCTACTCTTTCAATGACAGGAGCTCAAACAGCGTGGTTGACGAAGGAGATTTTGAAATCCGGAAAGGGCAGCATTTTACAAAAGAATACGAATTAAGCGTCAAGAGGCTTGGCTCCGGCCAGGATATCTACAGCTTTGACGTGAGCTGCAGCAGCATACGCTCTGCATTGTGCTTTACAAAAGGAATTGAAACATCAAGGTCCTCATTTATAACTGTGGACTACGACTTAACAGAAACAGAAAAAGAGCTGAAAAAAGAGCTGAAGCGGAATGTCACAATTCTGCTTTTGCTTTTGGCTGATGCCGATGTGCACCAGCAAAAATTAAGCCAGAAATACTTTGAACTTGGCTTCAGGATTAACCTGAATAACCTGTCAAAAGGCAAGATAAAAATTGATGATGACTACAACAAATTTGCCGTTTCAGCGGAGAATCTAAGAAGCTTGTGGTCAACAGAAGACTATAATCGCCTGAATCAGCTATTCAACCAAAGCTTTTTTGAAAACCTAGCTGAGATTGGAGGCGCAATGAAAAAACTGGATATGGAAATCGATAATATTGTTGAGCTCCACAATGAATTGCTGCCAAAACTTTTAAACTTGGGCAAAAACTTTAAGGCGCTGGAAAGCTTTGCAATAATCCTGGAAAATGAAACATTGGTTGATTCAGGCATAAGCAATTTCAATGCGGTCTCTTCAAACCTTACAAACAACACATTTGAAAATTACGGCGAAATAAGCAAAAGCATTGAAGATTTAAGAAACCGGCAGGCCTCAATCATGCAGGATACAAGGCTGGCTTCATCAAAATTTTTTTTTAATGCCGGGTATTTTTTAAAGTTTGACAGTGATTTGCTGTGCAGCCTTGTTCAGAAATGCAAAGAGAATATTTCCATTTCCAATGCAGTCAAGAAAACCGAAGAATTTCTTCAGGATTATCCTGACGAGTTGAGCTTGAAAGGGGCTTGCAATGAGCTAAACGAGCTGAATAATAAGTATATCTCAGCCAGAAACGAAACTTTGGGCATCATAGAAAACAATAGCATTAATTTTTCATCTGATGCCGGCTTTTTGGAGCTTGCAGAAATTTTTAAAGACAATGAAATAATTAGGATAAATAACTCCTATCTTGAGTCCTTTGAAAAATTAAAAAACCAGACAATCCCGGAAATTGCGGCAATAGCAGAGCAAACATTGCCGAAGAACAAGGCGCAGGCGGAACAGTTAGAATACAACCAGTCGCTAAATCTACCACTATACTCGCTGTCAAAGCTCAAGCCGTCAGAAGAGACAATGGGGCTGCTGGGCAAGTGCAAAATGCTTGACAGCAGCATAAGCGGAATAGGGATATTTGATTTTGGGCATGTGAACACGGTTATAAACCATACAGCTATATCCAGAATCAGCACAAGCCTTTCTGACAATTTTCCGGTGTGCTGCATATTCGGCGAATGCAAGCCATGCTGCAATGATGATTCGTGCAGGAATGATCCCCGCACTTTTCCAATAATATTCCTGCATGGGCATGCGCTCGCAAAAAGCAACTCTCCTGAATTTTCATTGGATGCCTTCAACAGGCTGCAGTCAAGGCTGCAGGACGATGGATACTTAAATGCCGGCATTGTCTCGCTGTATTCGCAAAATGAGCCTGGGCAAAAAGGCATTTGGGGCTTGTCAGGCAAGCCGATAACTGTAAAGGCAAGCTACTATTTTGATGCTTTCAAGAAGGAAGACAAATATATTGTTGTGCCTACAAAAAGCGAGTCCATAGACACTTATGCGCTAAGGTTGAGGGAGATTATTGAGCTTGTAAAGGAAAGGACACACAAGCCAAAAGTTAACATAATCGCGCATTCCATGGGGGGATTGGTGGCAAGAAGGTATATCCAGATTTTTGGCGATGAAAATGTTGACAAGCTGGTGCTGGTTGCAGTTCCGAACATGGGAATTTCAGGCGCTGTAAGCGACTACTGCGGGTTTTTGGGCGAAAACCGGGAATGCCAGGATATGCAGGAAAACAGCCTGTTCATGAACAAGCTCAATGACCCGGCAAAGCAGCCGTCCAAAGTTAAGGCTTATGCAATAGTTGGGCAGGGCTGTGAAATGAAACTTGGCGATGGAGATGGAGTTGTCTTGTCTCGAAATTCCAAACTGGAAAATGCAAAGACCTATTTTGTGAACGGAACTTGCGGCGGATTATTCGGGGAGAATCTTCACACAGAAATTCTCAATATTGAGAAGTATAACGAGACTTATGGGGTAATAAGGAGTATACTGAAAGAATGAGCTATTTCTCCTCTTTCGAATCCTTCATATAAATCGTCCTCGTCGGGAACGGAATCTTTATCTTGTTCTTGTTCAAAGCATTGTAGATTGCAGCTGTGGCAGCTTCTTTTGCCTCTGCTCTCTTTTCAATAGAGATTACCCAGAAAAGCGCTTTAAATTGAAGGGCAAATTCGCCAAGCTGGTCAAACAGAACTTGGGGTGAAGGCTCTTTTAATGCCAGTTTCATATTGCTTAGCTCGTTCAGCACGATTTTCTTAATCTTTTCAGCGTCTGAGCCGTATTCGGCTGCAAAATCAACAGTGACTCTTGTTGTGGGCATCGGCTGGTGGTAGTTGTATATCTTGGAATCAGCCAGCTTGCCGTTTGGCATTATTATCAGGTCGCCGTCTATGCTCCTTATTTTTGTGCTTCTTAATCCGATGTCCAGCACAAATCCTTGTGTATTATCATCCAGCTTTATGAAATCGTTTACTGTAATGCTCCTGTCCACAATAAGGGAGATTCCTCCAAATATGTTTCCTAAAGTGCTCTGGAGCGCAAATGCGACAGCCAGTCCTGCTATTCCAAGGCTGGCAAGCAATGGACCAACTTGCACGCCCCAGACTTGAAGTATGAAGATTAAGCCCACAAAACTCAGCACAATTCTTGAAAATCTCTGGAAAAGAACAACAACTTCGTCATCAAACTTTGACTCCGTTCTTGAAGCGAATTTTTCACCCCAGTTGCTTATTAAAATGTCGAGCACTATAATGACAATGTAAGTGACAATAGCAATAATCAGGCTGGAGAGGGAATGCTCAAAAATGTCCAATATTTGCGGTTTTATGGGGTGGGGAATTATAGCAAGCCTCAAGCCTACAAGGAGAAGTATCAAGGACAGCGGCTTGCTGGTCTTTGACACTATCAGATCGTCTACTTCTGTTTTTGTTTTTTTTGTCAGCCTCAGGATTATTTTTTGCGAAATCAAAACTACAAGCTCGGACATTATAAAGAAGGCTATCAGTATTATCAGGGAATGCAGATATTTGTTTGTTGTAATGTTGTTAAGCAGTTCGAGAACCATGCCAATCAAGGATTAGAACAGAATATTTATAGTTTTGCATTCACTGAAGGAGAATCATCTGTTTTCCACAACTATGGTGCATGGGCACGGCAGTTTTTTTGATGCCCTTTCCAGCGCCTGCTTCGCAAGCTCGGTATTCTGCTTGTCAACGCGGACCTGGAAGATTGCCTGGCCTTTTCTTATTCTTGCTGCAATGCCTGCCGGCTTGCCGAATGAGTGAGCCATTCCTGAGCTGAACCTGTCAGCGCCTGCTCCTGATGCAAGGGCATGCTCTCTTATGATATGATACGGATAAACCTTGACTTTAAGGTGGAACCCATTCAGCCCAAGGTGGGTCTCAAGCAGTTTGTTTGATGTCTGCCTTGCGCTTTCAAGCGCATTGTCCCTTATCTGCAAATCAGATTTTGAGAGAAGGTTCAAAGTGCGGTTGAAGCTCTTTGCTGTGTCGCCTGTCTCAAACCTTGCAATTTTAGGAAAGGGGGTTGTCTTTATGTATGATTTAGCCTTGAACTTGGAAGTTCTTGTGTAGGGCCTTTTAAGCCTCCTGTAAGCAACAAATTTTCTCAGCCTTGCCATGACTGAAAGGATTTGTCAAATCTTTTTAAAGGTTGCTAATTTTTTTAAAATTTTAAGCATATCCTGATTTTCGAAAGTTTTATAAAGAAGCAATGAAATAATGCCAAATAAGAAAAGAGGTGTATGGATGTTTAATAAAAGGGCTTCTTTAGAAATTTCAATACAGGCTATTGTCATTGTAGTGCTTGCCATGACACTGCTTGGCCTGGGATTGGTGTTCATCAAGAACCAGTTCACAGGCCTGGGCAGCATACAGGAAGAGGTGCAGGAGCAGGTAAAGCAGAAGATTCTTGATGACCTGATTTCCGGCGATAAAAAAGTGTCTTTTCCCAGGACTGACATCACAATAGACAAGGGAGGCGCCTTAGTTATGACTATAGGGATAAGAAACAAAAAAGACAACCCATTGCACTACAAGATGAGGTTTACTCCGATACAGGGGCCGGATGGCGCGCCTTTTAGCGTAGACAATCCAAGCTGGTTCCAGTTTGCACAGACTCAAGTATACACATTGTCTGCAGCCGAATCTGATGTCAGGAACATAAGGCTGAGCATACCCACCAGGATTCCATCAGGCTCTTACTTTTTGACTTTTGACATTATCGATGATGATTTGCCCCCGCCGGGGAATGTATACGCGCAAAAAGACTTTTTCATTAATGTAAGGGGATGAAGCGATGAAAAGAAGATTAAGCGAGCAGCAGGAATTTGAAGTCATGAAGCTTGTCCTGGACAAGTTTTTATGGCTTGGCTTCGGCATAATGGGGTTTGGGCTTTACCAGATGTACAGCACAACAATTCCAATAGGCTTGAGCTGGATAGTTGCAGGCGCAGTAATCCTCCTGATATTCACATGGATAGTCATCAAGGAATACGAGATTATAAGGTAGTTCTCCAGCCTTAGCGCGCAGTCTTTTTGCAACCCACATTCGGCTCAGTAGAAAATCTCATTCATAATAGCACCTAAATTGTAGGCGATTAACCGCATATAAATTTCTGCTCGCTGTGTACGAGCAGTTAAACCACGTAAGTGGTTTCCAAACAATCTCTTCAATGCAGAAAACAATGA
>JACPIE010000001.1 GCA_016188245.1 Candidatus Woesearchaeota archaeon
AGCTAACGCTAAAACGGTAAGAGTTTGAGCGTGCCAAAATTTCGCTGCACGCTCAAATTTTTTATTCACATGATTAAAGAACTAACGGAGGAAAGGATAAGAACGGGCTGAAGCCCGAGGTATCCTTTGTATGTAATGACAAGTCAAAAATTAATTCTTCAGCTCAGTCAAAAGGCAAAGGATCTCAGGAAAGAGATTATTGAGATGGTCTACAATGCGCAGTCCGGCCATCCAGGCGGCTCTTTAAGCGAAATTGATGTGCTTGTTGCACTGTATTACCATAAGCTGAAAGTTGATTCCAAAAATCCCGAATGGGATGAACGCGACAGGTTTGTGCTGAGCAAAGGGCATGCGAGCCCGGGAATTTATGCCGTGCTGGCCGACAAAGGATTTTTTCCGAAATCAGAGCTTGAAGGATTCAGGAAGATAGGAAGGATGCTCCAGGGCCACCCTGAATTGAACACTCCGGGAATAGATTTTGCCGGAGGCTCGCTTGGCCAGGGCATCTGCTTTGCAGTCGGGCTTGCACTTGCCGGCAAGCTTGACAAAAAGGATTACAAAGTGTATGTGATGATAGGCGACGGCGAATCGCAGGAAGGCTCTGTCTGGGAAGCTTCAATGGCAGCCTCATTCCACAAGCTGGACAATCTGATTGGGATACTTGATAAAAACCAGGTGCAGGAGACAGGAAAGACAAAAGACGTGATGGATATTGGGGACGTGTCCATGAAATGGAAGGCTTTCGGCTGGAATGTCATAAGCATCAACGGCCACGACATGGGGCAGATTGTCAATGCCCTTGACAAGGCTTCAAAATCTAAAAATAAAAATCCAACAATAATTATTTCCAACACAATAAAGGGGAAAGGAGTTTCATTCATGGAATTAAACTACAAATTCCACGGAAAAGCCCCAAATGAAGAGGAATGCAAAAAGGCGCTTGAGGAGATAGAAAAAATTGATGTTAATAAATTCAAATAAGAAAATGGAAACACAAAAAATCGCAACTCGTGAAGGATATGGGAAAGCGCTTTTGGAATTGGGAAAAATAAACCAAAATGTTGTTGTTTTGGATGCTGATTTGGGAGACAGCACCAAGGCAGAGCATTTTGGCAGGATGTTTTCGGAAAGATTTTTTACTATGGGGATTGCAGAGCAGGACATGATAGGGGCTGCAGCCGGCCTTTCTGTGTCCGGCAAGATTCCTTATGTAAGCACGTTTGCTGTTTTCAGCGAAAGGGCTTTTGAATTCACAAGGAACATAGTGTCGAGAAACAAGCTGAACGTGAAGCTAACAGGAAGCCATGCGGGGATATCCACAGGCGAAGACGGCAAATCTGCCCAGGCCATTGAAGACATTGCAGTTTACAGGGCGCTGCCGAACATGGTTGTGCTGCAGCCGGCTGATTCAATTGAGGCTGAGAAGATGGTGTTTGCGCTGGCTGATTACAAAGGGCCTTCTTACATGAGGGTGCACAGGACTGCTTATCCGGTTATTCACGGCCAAAATTATAAGTTTGAGATCGGCAAGGGAGAAATCTTAAAAGAGGGAAAAGATGCCGTTATTTTTGCCAGCGGCACAATGGTTCATGAGTCTTTGAAGGCTGCCGAGATTCTCGAGAATAAAAAAATCAATGTGTATGTTGTGAATATTTCCACGATAAAGCCGATTGATGTTGATTTGGTGATGGATTTGGCAAAAAAAACCGATTGTGTGATTACGGCAGAAGACCACAATGTGATTGGAGGATTGGGCGGGGCTGTTGCCGAAGTTCTAGGCGAGAATTATCCCTGCATCATGAAAAGAATTGGATTGAATGACAGGTATGCTGAATCCGGCAAGCCTGCAGAATTGTACAGGAAGTATGGATTGGATGCTGCATCAATTGCAGAAGAAGTCATGAAGCTTGTCAGCAAGAGAAAAGGTTAAAAATGATGTTATGTTAGTGAGGTAAAATGCAACTGTTCATTGATTCAGCTGAAATCTCAGAAATAAAAAAGGCCGCTGAGAGCTCATTGTGCGACGGAGTTACTACAAATCCAACTTTGATAGCCAAAGCAGGCCGCGATTACAACGAGGCACTAAAAGAAATCTGTTCGATCATAAAAGGCCCTGTAAGCGCTGAGACTGTTTCTTTGGATGCTGACGGAATGGTGAAAGAAGGCATTGCTTTTTCAAAGATTGCCAAAAATATTGTTGTCAAAGTTCCGATGACTGTTGAGGGAATGAAAGCCTGCCAGAAACTGACAAAAAAAGAGATAAAGGTCAATGTTACACTTGTATTTTCTGCCAATCAAGCTTTATTGGCTGCAAAATCAGGCGCTTTTATCGTTTCTCCATTTGTCGGAAGATTGGACGATATAAAAGAAGTCGGGATGGATGTGGTCAGGGAAATAAAACAGGTGTATGACAATTACAAATTCACAACACAGATACTTGTCGCTTCAGTTAGAAACACAAACCACGTCCTTGATGCTGCTAAAATAGGGGCAGACATTGCAACAATGCCTTATTCTGTGTTTGAGCAATTGTTCAGGCATGCCCTGACTGATGCCGGAATAAAGAAATTCCTTGAAGACTGGGAGAAAGTGCCGAAGAAGAGATAAGATTTGAAGATAATTCTTATTTGTTTTATCAACATTAAACCAGAAGCTTTAAATACTTATAAGTATTTTTACGTACATATAAACATGAGGTGTAAAAAGGGATTGAAACAAATAAGCCTTACAATGCCTGAAAACCTGTTATATGCATCGAAGGATTATTCTGAGCAGTTTGGCTACAAAAATGTACAGGAATTTATTTTAGATTTGGTCAGGGATAAAGTAGTTTTGCGGAATATCGAAAGGTACAGGAAAATAGATGAAAGAATGAAGAAAGGGATTGGAGTAAAAAGATTCAGCCAAAAGGGCGCTGTTAAATATCTTAAAGAGATTTAAGATGGATTATTCTGCAGAGTTCAGTGCCGAATTTGATAAATCCATGAAAAAGCTGAAGAAAAAAGATAAAACTACATTTGAGCAGATACAAAAGAAGCTTATTGAGATTGTCCAGAATCCCGAGCATTACAAGCCATTAAGGAATGTACTTGCAGGCTACAGAAGGCTGCATTTTGGAAGCTTTGTGCTGATTTATACGATAGAAGGAAGTGTTGTAAGGATTATATCATTGGACCACCATGATGGGGCTTATTAGAATAAAGTTTGGGGGAAGGACTGAAGAAGAAATAAGAAAACAGTACTTCTAATCTATAAATTCAACAAAACGGAAAGTTTATATATCTACAATCAAATAAAAATTTTATGGTGGAGAACGTACAAATAACCAATACCAAAAAAAGACCAGGTGTGGTATGGAGTTATTCTATAATCGTAGTATTGCTTATGTTATTTTCTATTGGGATTATGCTTTTTTTTGGATATTCGGAAGCTACAAAACGTAATGTATCGCCACTACTTATTATTATCATAAGCTTGCTTTTTGTTTCGCCTTTAATCATAACTGATTTAATTTTTATATACAAATTTTTTATGTTAGAAAAAAAGTCATTATTATGGCTGTACATTTCTTTTGGAATCGGATTAGTTTATGGTATAATCAGATTAGAAATCGTATCAATAATCGGGCTTATTATAATGGGTTTTGCCCTAAGAGATTATATAAAAAATAAAAAAATTGATGAAATCCCATTATTCACTTAAAAATACTTTTGATATAACCACAATTCTGAGTTGTAGGTTCAAGTTTCATATTGTCTATTTTAAAGTTATAAATAATTTTAATCTAAACCTTTTTATAACCTTTTCCTTAACTTGATTATATGGCACAGGCAACCAGCAAGCAGTTCAACGTAAAGGATGCGAAATCGCATGAGTCTTCCTATGACAGGAAGGTGAATGAGCTGGAAGAGGAGCTTTCTACCACAAAATACAACAAGAAAACCCAGGGCCATATTGGATTAATAAAGGCGAAGCTTGCAAAGATAAAGGAAGAATACCAAAAAAAGGCAGCAGGAAAAGGGAAGCAGGAAGGATTTTCCGTAAAAAGGACAGGAGACGCAACTGTGATTCTTGTCGGGTTTCCGAGCGTCGGAAAATCAACTCTGCTGAATGCAATCACGAATGCAAATTCACCTGTCGGGGCTTACGCTTTCACAACTTTGACATGCATCCCGGGCTTAATGGAATACAACCATGCAAAGATCCAGGTTCTTGATGTTCCGGGCATTGTTGAAGGCGCTGCGACAGGAAGGGGCAGGGGCAAGGAAGTTTTGGCATGCGCGCAAAGCGCTGATTTGGTTATTGTCCTGCTTGATGTTTTTCATCCCGAGCATCTGGAGGTTGTAAAAAAGGAGATATTTGATACGGGATTAAGGATAAACCAAAATCCGCCACAAGTCAAGATTTCAAAAAAACTGAGAGGAGGGATTGACCTTGGGCTGACTGTCAAGCTGACAAAACTTGATGCCGACACGATAAAGGGAATATTGAAGGAATTCAGGCTGGAGAACTCGAGCATTGTGATAAGGGAAGACATTAGTGATGACCAGCTGATTGATGTAATAGAAGGCAACAAGAAATATGTTCCGGCAATAACTGTGCTGAACATGATAGATATGGTCAGCGCAAAGGAGCTTGAAAGGCTAAAATCAATCATAAATCCGGACATCTGCATCTCAGCTGAAAAAAAGGTGAACACTGAAGAGTTAAAGGAGCTTATCTTCAGGAAGCTGGAATTCATGAGAGTTTACTGCAAAGAGCAGGGGAAAAAGGCAGACATGGGCGTGCCTCTGATAATGAGGAAAGGCAACACCTTGAGAGATGTTTGCCTTAAATTGCACAAGGATTTTGCCAATAAATTCAGGTTTGCAAGAATCTGGGGCAAATCATCAAAATTTCCGGGAATGGTTGTGAGAAAACTGGGTCACACGCTGGAAGACAATGATATTGCAGAGATACATGTCAGCTAGCTTTTATTTTCCATATTTACACAATAAGCACAATATGCTTTTTCCCGCAACATTTAAATATAACTTCAACTTACCAAAGCATTAAAATGTTAAGAAGAATAGAAAACTTAATGTCCCAGATTGGGTTTGCTTTCTACAGGATATTTTCAAGCTTTAGGTATTTCTTTTTTTACTTTAAGTATTGATTGGCCCGTTTTTTGAGGCTGATCCCGTTGTCTTGACATGATTAAAAACTGCTAAAATGCGCGTTACAGAAAACAAACAAAGGTGAGAAAATGATTGTTGTGATGAAAAAAATTGCATCTGAGCATCAGATACATAAAATAGTTGAAAAAATAAAGTCCAGCGGGCTTAAGCCGCATATCTCGAAAGGAGAGGAATTAACCATAATAGGAATTATAGGAGATGAAAGGAAAGTTCCTGAATCGCAGATAATGGCAATGGAAGGCGTTGCAAAAGTAATGCCGGTGTTATCACCTTACAAACTTGTGAGCCGGGACTTTCATCCTAATAACAAGATTATAACTGTTGATGGAGTTAAATTTGGCTCGAATGATATTGTAGTAATGGCAGGCCCCTGCTCTGTTGAAAGCAAAGAGCAGATAATTGAGACGGCTGAATTAGTTAAAAAAGCAGGAGCGAAGATATTAAGAGGGGGGGCTTTCAAGCCAAGGACATCTCCTTACTCTTTCCAGGGAATGGGGGAAGAGGGGTTAAGGCTGCTGAGAAAAGCAAAAGATGAAACTGGCATGCCGGTCATAACAGAAGTCATGGACACAAGAAATGTTCCATTGGTCTGCAAATACGCTGACATTCTGCAGATAGGGGCAAGGAACATGCAGAACTATGACTTGCTGAAGGAAGTCGGAAAGTGCAAGCATCCTGTTTTGCTGAAGAGAGGATTGTCAGCCACAATAAATGAATGGCTTATGAGCGCAGAATATGTCATGGCAGCAGGTAACCACAATGTCATTTTATGCGAAAGGGGGATAAGAACTTTTGAAACATACACAAGAAACACTTTGGACTTGAATGCAGTTCCTGCAGTCAAGGAACTTACTCATTTGCCTGTCATTGTTGATCCGAGCCACGGAACTGGGCGATACTCCTTAGTTTGCCCTATGAGCAAGGCTGCTGTTGCTGCAGGGGCTGACGGCCTGCTGATTGAAGTGCATAAAAATCCGGAAAAATCGGTAAGTGATGCCGACCAGACAATAAGCACAGACAAGTTTGCAGAGCTCATAGGCCAGCTGAAAGCTGTTGCGGCTGCTGTCGGAAGGAAGATTTAAATCATGCAATGGAAACAGTCAAAATTGATTTAAATAAGGAAACTGACGATTCTTATGATATTTTTATAGACAGCTTCTTGTTTGATGGGCTGGCAGATGAGCTAAAAAGAAAGCCTGCTGCCAATTCGTATGCAGTAATAACCGATTCAAATGTCGGGAAAATTTATGGCAAAAAACTGCTGAAAAACTTGCAGGATGATGAAATAAATTCACATTTGATTTCATTTTCGGCAGGAGAAAAAAGCAAGAGCAGGAAAACGAAAGAAAGGATAGAAGATGAAATGCTCAGGCTTGGGCTCGGAAGAGGCACCTGCATAATTGCACTTGGGGGAGGTGTTGTGGGGGATTTGGCAGGATTTGTTGCGGCAACATACATGAGGGGCATCCCATACATACAAGTTCCAACCACCTTGCTTGCAATGGCCGACAGTTCCATTGGTGGAAAGGTTGCAGTTGACACTCCACATGCAAAAAATTCTGTCGGAAGCTTCCACCAGCCGAAAAAGGTGGTGATTGACATCAATTTCCTGAAAACTTTGCCGAAAAAAGAGATTGCAAACGGGTTGGCTGAAATCATAAAGCATGCGTTAATCAAAGACAAAGATTTTTTCCATTTTCTGGAAAAAAATATTGACGGGATTTTGAAATGTGATTTAGAAGCACTAAAACAGGCGATAAAAAGAAGCTGCGAAATAAAAGCAGATATTGTCGCTGAAGATGAAAAAGAAAAAGGATTGAGAAAAATTCTCAATTACGGCCATACTATTGGGCATGCGATTGAATCGGCTTTGAAATATGGGATAAGCCACGGGGAAGCTGTTGCAGTCGGCATGTGCTGTGCTGCAAAATTGGCTGCAAAAAAGGGATTCCTGGATGAAGGTTCTGTTATAAGGCAGAACAATCTGCTTGACCATGCGGGACTGCCGCACAAGCTGAGCCATCACAAGCTTAAGCCAAAAATTATTCTTGAGCGCATAAAATACGATAAAAAAATCATCAACGGCCGAATAAATTTTGTTTTGCTGAATTCAATTGGCAATGCTTTCGTTTCCGATGATGTCACTTTAGAGGATATAAAAAAGATTCTTGAAGAACAATAAAATGCTGGCTGCGGTAATAACGGAAAAAAATTTTGAGAACGTTTCCAAAGTTTTGAAAGAGATTAAGGCTGCGGATTTGGTGGAATTAAGATTAGATTATTTGAGAGAAATTGAATTATCAAAGTTAAAGAACATGATTAAAAACTGCAATAAGCCGGTTATGGTAACCAATAGGAAAATTGGTGAAGGCGGGTTTTTTAACGGAAGCGAAGAAGAGAGAATCCAAATATTGAAAAAAGCTGCAGATTTCGGGGCAGGTTTTGTTGACATTGAATATTCGTCAGATAAAAATTCCATAAAAGGCCTGATAAAAAACAAAAAAAACTCGAAAATTATCGTTTCGTGCCATAATTTTGAAAAAACACCGGATAACCTGAATGTGATTTACAATAAAATCAAAACGTTGAATCCTGACATTATTAAAATTGTGACAAAAGCAAGTTCTGTAAAGGACAATTTCAAAATTTTTGAGTTGATCAATGCTGCAAAAAAAGAAAACCAAAAGATAACAGCTTTCTGCATGGGGCCTTACGGGCAATTCAGCAGGGTATTGGGTGCCATACTGGGCTCGCATATAACCTATGCTTCAATTGGCAAAGGCAAAGAGTCTGCAAGCGGGCAAATGACAATAAATGAGATGACCGATTTGTATAGAATCAAAAATATAAACAAAAATACGAAAATTGCCGGCTTGATTGGAAATCCTGTTGGGCATTCCTGGTCGCATATCATCCACAATGCAGGGTTTGGTGAATTTGGGATAAATGCCGTTTATTTAAAATTCCGGGTTGATAAACTAAAAGAGTTTGTTGAATATTCCAAAAAGCTTAATGTGGTTGGTTTTAGCGTTACAATCCCGTATAAAATCAGAATAATGGGCTATCTTGATGAAATTGACGAAAAGGCAAAGAAAATAGGAGCTGTGAACACAATTGCAGCAAGAAATGGGAAATATGTAGGGTATAACGCTGACTGCGACGGGGCAATGCTCGCCCTAAAAAGCAAAACAAAGTTAAAAGGCAAGAATGTCGTTTTATTGGGAGCAGGCGGCTCTGCAAGGGCAATTGCTTATGGGCTGAAAGAAGAAAATGCAAATGTCACAATACTCAACAGGACTGCCAGGAAAGCGAAGGCAATCGCCGATAAATTTAAGTTTGATTATGGGCCGTTAGGCAAATTAAAAAATGCAGATTATGACATTTTGATAAATGCCACTTCTGCCGGAATGCATCCTGAAGCAGACAAATCGCCGGTTGAAGCTCGCTTAATCAAAAAAGGCGCTGTTTTCTTCGACATTGTGTTCAACCCATACAAAACAAAGCTGCTCAAGGATGCTGAAAAGAAAAAATGCATTATTATACCAGGAACTGAAATGCTCATCAACCAGGCTGTCTTGCAGTTCGAGCTATGGACGGGCAGGGCTGCTCCAAAAGAGGCCATGAGGGAAAAAATGATGGATTGCATCAAAAATGATTGCCATAAAAACTAAAAGGGAAATAAATGCAGATGTAGAGGCTCCTCCTTCAAAGAGCTATACGCAAAGGGCATTGATAATTGCATCACTTGCAAAAGGAAATTCGACCATTAAAAATGCCTTATTCAGCGACGACACCCATTATATGGCCGAAGCATTAAGGGAATTTGGGGTTAAAATTGAGAGAAAAGGAAAAGACATAGCTGTCCGCGGAACAAACGGGGATTTAGTCCTTCCAAAAAAAGACATCTTTACGGGAAATGCAGGCACTGCAATGAGGTTTTTAACGGCATTTGCGTGCCTGGCAAACGGGGAAGTTTCAATAACAGGGGATAAAAGGATGCAGCAGCGCCCGATCAAAGACCTGCTTGATGTGTTGGAGCAACTTGGAGTAAAAAGCGAAAGCGCAAACGGGTGCCCGCCAATAAAGATTTACGGCGGCACTTTTATAGGGGGGAAAGCCATGCTAAAAGGCAATGTAAGCAGCCAATACCTGTCATCAGTATTGATGTGCGCCCCTTATGCTAAAAAAAGTGTTGAAGTAAGTGTGGTGGGAGATTTAACGTCTAAGCCTTACATAAATATCACTCTGGATGTGATGAAGCATTTTGGAACTAATGTCAAGAATATCGGCTATAGGAAATTTACTGTAAATCCCAGTGATAGATACAAGGCAGTGAGCTATAAGATTGAAGGCGATGCCTCAAGCGCAAGCTATTTCCTTGCAGCGGCAGCTGTTACAAAAGGCAGGGTAAGGGTAAAAAATTTAAATCCAAGCAGCAGGCAGGGAGATATAAAGTTTGCAGATATGCTCAAAATGATGGGGTGCAGTGTAAAAAAAGGCAAAGATTTCATTGAGGTTAGAGGAGCCAAGCTGAAAGGAATTGATGCCGACATGAATTCGATGCCTGATGCCGCGCCAACACTGGCTGTTGCAAGCATATTTGCTGACGGAGCAACAACAATAAGAAATGTTGAAAATTTGAGGTACAAGGAGACTGACAGGCTGAAAGCCCTGGCTTTTGAACTGAGGAAGATAGGGGCGCATGTTGATGAGATTAGGGGTGGGCTGAAAATAAAGAAAAAACGGCTGAGAAAAGCGATTATAGAAACTTACGATGACCACAGGATGGCAATGAGCTTTGCAGTCACCGGCTTGATGATTGACGGGATAAAAATCAAAAATCCAAATTGTGTTAAAAAATCTTTCCCTGATTTTTGGAAAAAATTTAATGAGCTTTACAAAAAATGAATATTGCATTAATCGGGTTCAGGGGCGCCGGGAAAACAACTATAGGAAAGCTGCTGTCCAGAAGGCTGGATAAAAAACTTATTTCAACGGATGATGAAATAGAAAAAACAACAAAAATGCCAATTGCCAAATTTGTGAATGAGTATGGGTGGAAAAGGTTCAGGGAAGTTGAAGCCGATATAATTGAGTATGTGAGCGATTTTGATGACTGCATTTTTGATACAGGCGGCGGAATAATAATGAGAAATGAAAATATTGTAAACCTGAAAAAGAATGCCCTGATTGTGCTGCTCACAGCAGATATAGGCACGGTAAAAAACCGGCTGAAAAACAGCAGGGAGAGGCCTGCGTTGACTAAAAATGGAAATTTTCTGGAAGAGGCAAAAGGGGTCATGCAGGAAAGGGAAGCCAGATACAAAAACGCAGCAGATTATACGATTGACACATCAATGATGAAAGCAGAAGAGGCATGTGATTTGATAATGCATTATGTGAAAATGGAGCTGCAGTAAAATGCCAAAAATTTTTATTAGATATTGGATTTGTAAAAAATTTTTGAGCATGATCAAAAACCACTGGAATAATTTGCAACAATCAACAAATTATATTTGTATAAAGGGTGATTTTTGACATGTCCAATACGTTCGGCACGCTGTTCAGGATAACTACATGGGGAGAAAGCCATGGAAAATCAATTGGAGTCATAGTGGACGGATGCCCTGCCGGGCTTGAGATAAAAGAAGGATATGTGCAGGAGGAACTTGACAAAAGGGCGCCTGGGCAGAGTGAAGTTATGAGCCCGAGAAAAGAAGCTGATAAAGTCGAAATTTTGAGCGGCATTTTTGAAGGCAAAACAACAGGAATGCCCATCTCAATGATCATGCACAATAAGGATGCGGATTCATCAAAATATGAAAAGATAAAGCACTTGCTAAGGCCGGGGCATGCCGATTTTACCTACCAGGCCAAGTACATGCACAGAGATTACAGAGGAGGTGGCAGAAGCTCTGCAAGGGAAACTGCTTCGAGAGTTGCTGCCGGAGCAATTGCAAAAAAATTGCTTGAAAAGTATGGGATTGAGATTATTGCTTATGTAACGGAAATTGCCGGGGTAAAAGCTGGAAAAATTGATTATGCTGAAATCAGCAAAAATGAGGTTAGGTGTCCTGATAAAGATGCCGCAAAAAAAATGAAGCGGGCAATATTGGAGGCCAAGAATGAGGGAGATTCAGTCGGAGGGATATGCGAGATAGCTGCTTTCAATGTTCCTGCCGGGCTTGGCAAACCGGTTTACAGCAAGCTTGAGGCTGATTTGGGCTCTGCAATTCTTGGCATTAATGCTGTCAAAGGAGTTGAGTTTGGCGGCGGATTTGGGCTGGCAAGGTTAAAAGGAAGCGCTGCAAATGACGAGTTTGCCGTTAAATCAGGCAGAATTATAACAAGGACAAACCGCCATGGGGGGATTCTTGGAGGAATCTCAACAGGCATGCCGATAATTATGCGCGCTGTTGTTAAGCCTGCATCAAGCATATTGAAAAAGCAAAAAACTGTCAACTATAAGACGATGAAGCAGGAAACTATCTCGGTGGAGGGGAGGCATGATCCTGCAACAATAGTGAGGTTTCCCCCGATTGCGGAAGCCATGACGGCAATTGTAATTGCCGATCATATGATGATGGCCGGAAAGATAAATCCGGACACTTTGCTTGGATGAATTCTATGAAAACTACAATCGGCATAATCGGCGGCACTGGGCAGATGGGGAAGTTTTTCAAAAAATTTTTTGAGAGCAATGGCTGCAAAGTTCTTGTTTCTTCAAGAAAGACTGAACTAAAGCCTGAAGAATGCGCAAAGCAAAGCGATGTTGTCCTAATCTCAGTTCCAATAAACGCGGCAGTTGGAGTCATCAAAAAAGTCGGGCCTTATGTCAATAAAAATTCCCTGTTGGTCGACACCGCATCAATAAAAAAAGCCCCTGTAGATGCCATGCTCCGCTATTCCAAATGTGAAGTTGCTGGAATGCACCCCATGTTTGGGCCAAATCTGCAAACTTTGAAAGAACAAACAATTGTGATTTGCCCTGCTAGGCCAAGGAAATTGGTTAAGTGGCTTGTTGGTGTGTTGAGGAAAAATGGAGCGAAGATAAAGATAACAACTCCAGAAGCACATGACAAAATGATGTCTTTGGTGCAGGGCTTGAATCACTTTAGTTCGCTTAATGCAGCCCATGCTATGAAAAAGTTGGGAATAACCATCAAAGACAGCCTTGAATATGCAAGCCCAATTTATAAGCTGCGGATGATCATGGCTGGAAGGATGCTCAATCAAGATCCGAAGCTGTATGCAGACATTGAAATAATGAATGATGGTAATATGGCAGCTTTGAACGCCTATCTTGATTCTGCAAGGAAGCTGGATGAGATAATAAGAAAAAAGGACAGAAAAGCGTTTGTAAGGTACTTTAACGAGTGTGCCGAATTTTTCGGAGACTTCAAGAAAGAAGCAGAATGCACAAGTGACTATTTGATAGAAAGAATGGCGGTGGATGCAAAGTGAAAATAGCAACTTTGGGCCCTGAAGGCACTTTCAGCCATGAAGCTGTTTTAAAGTACAGCAATGATGCAGAAATACTGTTCAATGGCACCATAATGGGCATTTTTGAGTCTGTTGCAGGCGGCAAAGCAAAACTTGGAATTGTTCCGATTGAAAATTCAGTTGCAGGCACAGTCGGGCAGACGCTTGACTGCCTTGTGAAATTTGGCATCAAAATAAGGGATGAGATGATACTGCCAATACGCCACCATCTTGCAGGATTCGGAAACGCCAATGATATAAGAAATATAAGAACTCTCTACGTCCATCCCCAGACTTATGAGCAATGTGAACTGTTTGTCAAAAGATTCCTGCCAAAAGCCGAGATAATAGAAACTTCCAGCAACGGCAAATCTGCGGAAATTGTTGCAAAATCAAAAGACAAGGCAAGCGCTTCAATAATACCGAAAACCGCAACCAGCATTTACGGGCTCAGGATGATTAAAAAAGACGTACAGGACAGCAGGTTCAATGTCACAAGATTTTTTGCTGTTGGCAATTCTAACAATAAAAAGACAGGATATGACAGGACAAGCATAGCAGTTTACCCTCAAATTGACAAGCCCGGATTGCTTTACAATATGCTTGGCGAGTTTGCAAAAAGAAAAATTAATTTGACAAAAATCGAGTCAAGGCCGTCAAAAGGAAAGCTTGGCGACTATATATTTTATATAGACTTCCAGGGTCACAAATCCGAAAAACATGTCAATGAGTCATTAAAAGTGATTGAAGGCAGTTTTTTTGTCAACGTGCTTGGAAGTTATCCTAGAAAATACTGATTAGGATGGAAATGAAAAAACTGGCAGAGAGCCTGAATCCTGCTGAAAGGAAGGTTTTGAAAGTGCTTAATAATTTCAGCTCTTTTTATGACATAATGAAGGCAACCGGGCTGAAGGACATAGAGATTGCAAGGACTTTGCAGTGGCTTCAAAATAAGGGAATAATCAAGGTAAAGGAAGAGCAGAAAGAGACAGTTTCACTTGATGAGAACGGGCAGAAATATCTTGAACATGGAATGCCGGAAAAAAGATTTCTTGAATCTATAGAAAAAGCCTCGACAATTCCTGAAATAACAAGGAAATCCGGATTAAGCAATGAAGAGGCTGCAGCTTCGCTTGGGGCGTTAAGATCAAAAAATGCCATAGAAATAGAGAAAAACAAAGAGATAACCATCAAACTGACAGAGCACGGCAAGCACTTGCTGAAGCATCCCATGCCTGAAGAGAATTTTCTGAAGGAAAACTTTCCTAAAGAACTGGGCACTTTAAACCAGGAAGAAAAATTTGTTCTTGAAGCTTTGAGAAAGAGGAAAAGGATTGTCAAGGTTGAACTATCAAAGTCCATAAGCGCAGAATTAACTGAAACCGGCAGAAAACTGCTCAAGGAAAAAATTGAAGACAATCTTATTGAGAAATTAACCCCCTCTCTGATAAAGACAGCTGCCTGGAAAGGGAAGAAATTCAGAAGATTTGATGTCAGGATAAACGTTCCTTCGATTTTTGCGGGAAGGAAGCAGCATTACAGGAGATTTCTCGATGAAGTCAGGCAGAAGTTTGTCGGGCTTGGCTTCAAGGAGATGGCAGGTCCTCTTGTTGAAACTGATTTTTGGGATATGGACGCATTGTTCATGCCGCAGTTTCATTCTGCAAGGGACATCCACCAGGCTTACTACATAAAAGAGCCGAAATACGGCAAATTAGACGAGAACTTAGTAAGGAAAGTGAAAGATTCCCATGAAAATGGATTTAACACGGGTTCTAAAGGCTGGCGGTACAATTTTGATGTTAAAAGAACTCACAGGCATATGCTAAGGACACAGGGAACTGCTTGCTCGGCAAGAATGCTTGCATCAAAAGATATTAAGATTCCTGGAAAGTATTTTGCAATATCGAGATGTTTCAGGTATGACGTTGTTGATGCAACCCATTTTCCTGAATTTAACCAGACAGAAGGAATCATTGTAGAAGAAGGATTAAATTTTAGACACCTTAAAAGTGTGCTAAAAATGTTTGCTGAAGAATTTGCAGAGACTGACCAAATCAAGATAACTCCGGGGTATTTCCCGTTTACAGAGCCGAGCGCTGAACTTCATGCAAAGCACCCTGAGCTTGGGTGGATAGAATTAGGGGGGTCTGGAATTTTCAGGCCAGAAGTTGTCAAGCCGCTGCTTGGAAAGGAGATTCCTGTACTGGCATGGGGCATAGGAATTGACAGGATTGCAATGTTCAAGCTCGGAATCAAGGACATAAGGCAGCTATTCAGCCATAACCTGGAATTTTTAAGAAATGCAAAAGTGGTGTGATATCGATGAAGAGAAATAAAAAAATCAAAGTAACTGATAAAAATAAGAGATACATCAGGTTTTGCCCTAAATGCAGCTCTATAAATGTCCAACAAGACAAGTCTACAATGCAATCACTAGGCTACTTGCCAACTAAATATATTTGCTGTAATTGCGGTTTTTCCTCATTTACCATGCCGGACATAGATGTTAATAAAACAAATAAGTTAAAAATAAAAAATAAAAAATCCGTTAACTTATCAAAAATCGAGTCAGAAAAAATAGATACTTCCTATGGAAAATTTATTACCATGATTTTTTGGAAAATAAGCGGACCTTTATCTTTAATTATTGGTTTCGTGCTGCTGTTTGCAGTTTATGTTTCTGAGAGTATTAATTATTTTAATTTGGTTTATTCATTATTTTTAATAATGTTTGGTGGATTTGCATGTTATATCAGCTACTTAAAACAAACTAGCTAAAATGCCGACAATAACATTTTCATTGAAAGACCTGCAGCATTTGGTAGGCAGGAAAATAACAGTTGGTGAGATTCAGGAGCTTGCCCATTACGGCAAAGGGGATTTTGAAGGCTATGACGAAGAAACTGATGAAGTCAAGATAGATTTTGGAGACACAAACCTGCCTTACCTATGGAGTGTTGAAGGATTTGCGAGGCTGATAAAGGGAATTCTTGGAATGCAAAAAGGAATTCCTCAGATAAAAATCAACAAAGGCGACTACAAAATTGATGTTGACAAATCAGTCATTAAATGCAGACCATACATATCGTGCTTTGCTGCAAAAGGGCGCAAGATTGATGATTACCTTATCAAGCAAATGGTGCAGCTGCAGGAGAAATTTTGCGAAAGTTACGGCCGAAGAAGGCAAAAAGTATCCATAGGGCTGTATTCATACAGGAGGCTGAAATTTCCAGTGCATTACAAGGCTGTTGGCCCATTGGCAGTTGAATTTGTTCCTCTGGAATTCAAGGCCAAAATGAATTTGAAAGAGATTCTTGCAGAGCATCCTAAAGGAAAAGACTATGCCTGGATTCTTGAGGGATTCGAGAAGTATCCCGTGCTTATAGATGACAATAATGAAGTGATGAGCTTTGTTCCAATAATAAACTCGAATTTCACCGGAAAGCTTGAGATTGGAGATGAAGATATGCTGTTTGAGGCAACCGGAACTGATGAGGAAGCTGTGAATTTGGCTGCAAACATTTTCGCTTATGCCCTTCATGAAAGGGATTTTGACATTTATTCCGTTGAGATAAAATATCCTGACAAAAAAACTGTTTCGCCGGATTTGACGCACGAAATTATAGATATAAAAAATGAGCAGATAAGCAGGCTGTTTGGATTAGAGTTGAAAGAAAGTGAAGTCAAAAATTTGCTTGAAAAGGCGCAGTTTGAATTTACTAAAAACAGGGTTAAAATTCCTCCTTACAGGAAGGATATTATTCATCCTTATGATGTGATAGAAGATATAGGCATAATGTATGGATTTGAGAATATAGAAGGATATCCATTAGCTACTTTCACCCATGGCTCAACTGAAAAAATCCATGATTTTGTTGACAAAATAAGGGAAATTGCCGTTGGGCTCGGATATCAGGAAGTAATGAGCCCCATACTGGCAAACAAGGATTTGCTGTATAAGAATATGAATATTGAAGGTATCGGAACAATTGAGATTGATGACTGCATGTCAGAAACCTATTCTGCAGTAAGGAGCTGGCTGTTGCCAAACTTGATGGAAGTTTTTTCCAAGAACAAGCATGTTGAGTTCCCTCAGGGGATTTTTGAAGAAGGGCTGGTTAATCACACAAAAGGCGATGAAATAGTTGAAAATCATAAAATTGCCATTGCAGGTTCGCATGATGGTGCAAATTACACTGAAATGAGGCAGGTTCTCGAATATATCTTGAAATGCTTCGGCCTGCATTGCGACATTGAAGAAGCAGAGCACGGCTCATTCATTGAAGGAAGATGCGCAAGGGCAATTGTAAAAGGCAAGAAAGTCGCTTATTTGGGGGAAATAAATCCCATTGTTTTGTCAAACTGGGGGCTGGAAATGCCTGTTGCTGCTTTGGAGCTGAATTTGACGGAACTGTTTGAAGTGATGGAGAAAAATAAAAAAACAGGAGAATTTGAAGAGCTGCAATAACTTTTGTTTATTCTTTACTTCTCTCGGCTTTCTTTGAAGATGTTTTCTTCTCTTTCGGCTTTGCTTCCACTGGCTTTTCTGCTTTTGCCCCTTCCTTCTTCTCTTCGCTCAATCCTGCCTTCTCTTCTAAAGTTGCTTCTTGCTTAACTTCTGATTTTTGCTCTTTTTTCTTATGCCTGAATATGTCCCGAAGCTTTTTCTTCTCTTCTTTTTGGACCCTTAGCTGCTCGGGGGTTTTTCTCTTCGCCTTCGGCTTCTGTGTTTTTGGCTTTGGCTTTGTGATTCTTACTTTCAGCCCCAGCTCGTCCAAAGCTTTAGCAACGTCTTCGTGGGAAACGTTTTTTTTAATATCAATTTTCTGATTTAATGGCTCAATGTGGAGAATGTTAACTTTTCTTCTTCTTGTTTCGCCATCAATTAGAATATACTTGTCATCAAGGACATCTATGATGACTCCCTTTTTGCCTGCATCCCTGCCTGCAATTTTCACAACCAATCTTCCGACTTCAATCATTTTGTTCCTCCAAACCGCTTGTGATTAGAAATCAGCAAATTTTGCCTATCCAACCACCCTTAATCAAGCAGTGTCGCCATCTGCTCAAGTGATTTCTTTTGTTTTTATATGATGCTATATTATTCACAAGCGGGTTTCCTTTATCGCGTTGCTTCTAAAGGACGCTTCGTGTTTGTTTAATTTTATTATTTCTTATTAATATTGATTATTGCCTTGCTTTGTCAATCATTTTCTGCCTCATGCACCTGCTGCACAGGACTCCTCCGAAGGGCCTTTCTGGCCTTTTCCTTGTCTTGGCAATTCCCCTCATCCGATAAGGCATCTCTCTTGGGATTCCTTTCAGAACAGCGCCGCAATTGCCGCATTTGGCAGGTTTTGGCTTTTTTTCCCTGTACTGGAGGCTAACTCTGTTGCCAGGGACTTTCCTGAATATCCTCCTTAAGCTTCTGCTCCTTAATCTTGGTGCCGGCATGCTTTCCAGAAATATTAAGTCATTTAAAAAGGTTAGCATAATCTTTAAATAGGAATGCGTCAAATCGGATTTAAGCAATATGCACAGAATTTTAAGCTCTAAAAAAGGGGTATCTCCATTAATAGCGACTATACTTCTCATAGCTTTTGCAGTGGCGCTCGGCTCTGTGGTTATGAACTGGGGGCTGAGCCTGGATTTGGGCAAGTCAAAGGACAAATGCAGGAATGCTGAAATCAAGATAAGGAACATTGACGTTGCCGAGCTGTGCTTTGGAGGATTTGGCAAGAATGGCTACATAAATTTTATCATTGACAATACTGGTGAAATTGACATAAGCGGCCTTGCGATATGGATTGTTGGCGACAAGGGCACAAGGTTTTTCGATCTGGACAATATCCTGATTAAAAAAGGGTCATTGTACGACAAGAAAGACAAGGAGGTAAGCTACGATTTCACTGAATTCGGCAATATGCAGCAAATCCAGTTCATACCAAAAATAAAGTCAGAGAATACAATGGAAATCTGCCCAAAAAATGCAGTAAAGGCAGAAAAAATCGGGATTTGCTCCTAGTAAACTTTCATTATTTTTCTAAGTGCTATCGTGAATGCCAAAGAAGACAGTATGTAAGTGCCAAGCCAGCCAAACCAGTCTTTGTATCCAATAGGCATTACAACGCGTTTTTTATGGGCCGTCTGGATTGATTTCACTGTGCCGCTTGTTTTTGTTATGGGATTCAGGTATTTGTTGCTGTCGGATATCAAAACGCTGTGCTGGTACTTTTCATTGCCGTAGGAAAATTCAAGCAAATGCTCGCCTTCGTTCCCCCTTAGTTTCCATGAAGCCTGTGAATTTTCTATTTTCTTTATTTTGCCGTCAATCACCTTAATTTCTTCAGGAATGATTATTTCAATGCTTCCGCTTGCATCTTTCTCAAAGAAGACCATGACCAAAAATTCCTGGCTGGGCTTTATTCCCTCATAAGCAAAAGTCGAGCTCATCCACCCGAATATCAGTATTATGGGAATAAATGTTATGAGTGTTGGCCTCAGCGAATGCATCATATACTTCATATTTACTTCCATTGCTTTTTTTTGAAGCTCCATTGCCTTGGAAGGGTCATTTTTCAGCTCTTTGATTTGCTTTTGATGATTTTTTATTTCTTCTTTTAGGCTTTTCATCAAAGCCTGGTTTGTGGTATATTTTGTTATGACTATGATGATGAGGGATATCATCAAAGACAAGATTAGTATAGCCCAAACTACCGGCAGCTTAAGCAAAGGTGCAAATGCAATGTTTAAAAAATCGTAATATGCCATTTATCCTCCCATGAACTTCCTCATCATCGGATTCATGTCCATCATGTGCTGCCTCGCTATATCTTCATACAGCCTGTAGACAATCATGACGGTAAGCAAAATGCCTGTTCCGCTGCTTAATGCCCCGGTTAAATCGGCAAAAGATGCCAAAAATCCGACTGTAATCCCTCCCATTATGGTCAAAGGCCATATATACCTGTTCAGCAGCCTTTCAAGAACTCTCTCGTCTTTTCTGAATCCTGGAATCTGCAGCCCGCTCGATATCATCTGCTTCGCCTGTGATTTTGAATCCATGCCTGCTGTCTGCACCCAGAAAATGCTGAAGATAACACTGCCTATTATGAAAAATAAGACATAGAAAAGCGCCTGAATATAGGGAGTTGCTCCGATAAACAATGTGTGCTGCTGGATTATGCTCCTTATTATGTCTGGGCCCTGGAGCCAGTAAACAAATCCGGATAATGGCTGGCCTGTCGAGCTGCTAAATGTTCCAAGCAGCGGAAATCTGGTGTTCTGCAAAAGCCTTCCCCAGAGCTGAAAATTTGCAATTAATGCTGCAACCAAAATGACCGGAATGTTTGAAGTGTAAATAAATGACAATGGCCATCTTATGCCATGCCCTCTTACAATGCCGAAAGACAGCGGAATTTCAACTTTCATAGACTGGGCATAGACTGCAATAACAAAAACAAGAATCGTTGACAGCACAGCAGATATCATGATTAATGCCGTTGTGACATCTCCGCTGATTAGGCTTTGAAAAAAAGCCGGAATGGCTCCTGAGGAATACGTGACGCCGGCAAGGCCGCTTGGGCCGGGAAGCCAGTTAAACGCCTGCACAAAAAGGCTTTTGCTGACTCCTGCTGCTATGAAAAGGCTTATCCCGCTTCCAAATCCCCATTTGCTGACTACTTCGTCCAAAAAAAGAATCATGATGCCGCCTAAAAAAAGCTGGAAAATCAGGATAAGCTGCAGCTGGAAATGAAATGAGGTTCCCTGAAACTGCTCTGCAGGCGCCAATCCGCCCAAAAGGACGTATATTGCGCTCTCAAAAATGATGAAGAATATTGCAAGGAATTTTTGGGTGCCCTGGAACTTTCTTTTGCCGTCAGGAGTTGTAAGGTCAAATTTCCATATGCCGGAGCCGTTAAGCAGCTGCAGGACTATTGATGCTGTGACTATCGGGCCTATGCCCAGGCTTATCAATGAGCCGAATTCTGCGCCCAAGATGATAGATAATGTCTCAAATCTTTGAAGGGCATTGATTCCCAGGCCGAACAAAGGCAGCAGCCCCAATACAAAAAAGATTAACAATACGATGCCTGTCCATTTCAGCTTTTCCCGGAAAGAAAGGGTTTTTTGGGTAGGGCCTTCAACTTCCGGAAGATTTGAGATTATAGTTTGCCACAGGGACATTTTAACTTAAGAAAATCCGGTGATTTTTAAAGTTATTGAATATTTATTTTGAATTCAGCAATACTTCGCCGCCGGCTTCTTTGATTTTTTCCACTGCGTTTTTTGAAGCGTATGGCGCCGTTATCCTGAATTTCATGGAAACTCTTCCGTCTCCGAGCAGCTTGTTGAATCCTATCTTTCCCAGTTCAAGAGAGTAAACATCCTGCTCTTTTTTAGCCAGACCGCTTAAAACAAATCTGCTTATGTGCTGCTCTATATAACTTATATTGACCGGAATTATCTTGACTTTTTGGGTTTTGCTAATAAATCCGTGCTTTCCGAAATATTGCTTATCTTTCCATATGCTGGGCTTTTTTGTGTCTGCCCTCTTGCCGGTGCCTGCCATGCCGGCTCCTCCCTGATGGCCTTTGCCCCTGTGCTTTTTCTTGGCGCCCCAACCGTGAGTCTTGTGGCCGCGCTGCCTTTCGTTCTTTTTTCTTTTGTTGACTGTCATTTTTATGCAAGCCTTGCTTGTTCATATTCTTCTAAGATTTGAGTTAAAGTAGGCTTTGTCAATTCTAAAGCTTCGATAATCTCATCATCACTTAATTTTGAAATTCGTTCAAGAGTGTGTAACAAATCAACACCATCGGACACCCCCATATTAGGTGGGAGTTTGTGTCGGTTTTCTAGCACAAATTTTACCTTTTTCTTGTGACCCTCAACCCAATCTCTTAAATATGGAGCGGCATCTGCTGCAGATAACACGCCCGCATCAAACGATTTGAGCATTTGAAAATATCTTTCTATCTGCCCTAAGTCTGCTGGTATGCCTTTTCTTCTAATTTCAGCACTATTTTGAAGTTCTACTAAAACATAAATTCCCATTTCTCTTATTGGATCTTTATCATACATCAAATCATCCTCTTGATCAAATCATTTATTGCGCTGCCCCTGTAGCCTAATGCCCCCCCTTCCTTAAAGGTGTGCTTCAGCCCTTTTCTTCCGAATCCTTTCTTTGGGGAATTCAATCTAAAGTATTTCTTGATTTTTTTATTGTCAATGACGGCAAAATCATTGTACTCTATCTTGTTTTTTGAGTCTTTTTCTGTTCCTTTGAACTCCTCTCCTCTCTTCTCAACAAGCATCTTGAAAGTGTCGTTATCTATCTCGCCCCAGGTGATGCAGTCTTTGGCTTTTTTAAGCATGCCGACGATAATGTGGGTGTCTGGGGCAACTGCGCAATAGTTTCTCCTGTACAGCCTCAGCATAGAAAGTGTGTCTTCTATTCTCCGGTTTGTGTTAACCATTCCCTTTATCCTGATTGCTGCAAGCTGTTTTGTTTCCATATGATTATGCTGTTAAGCTTCCTTCAACAATGTGGAGTGATTCCGTGTTTGCCTGGCTTATCTTGAACTGCATGAGCTTTTCCAGGGCGCTGAAGCATGCATAGAGAACATTTAATTTGCTTCTTGTCTGCCCTTCAGCCTTGGACCATACATCCTTGATTCCTGCCAGCTTCAGTATCTTCTGGCATTCTTTTTCAATGATCAATCCAGTGCCTTTTGGTGCCGGCTCAAGGGTCATCACAACAGAGCCGGATTTGCCCACGACTTTAAAAGGCACAGTGTGCGCATCTCCGCATCCGCATCTCCAGTTCCCGCATCCTCTCTTTATCTTGATGATGTTAAGCTTGGCTTGCCTTATTGCTTTTTCCCTTGCAGGCACTGTTTCTTTCGATTTGCCGTAGCCAATGCCGACATGGCCGTTTTCGTCGCCAATCACCGCAAAAGTTGCGAATTTGGGCTTGTTGCCTTCTGCTGTTTTCTTTTGGGTTTGCTTGAATATTCTTTTTTGGCCGCCTCCAAATTTGCCTTTTGCCTGCCCGACCATCAAAAGCTCGGTTGCAAGCCTTGGCACCAAAGCGTCGACTATCTCCGGCTCAAGTATCTTTATTCTTTGGTCCAGCGCATAGTCAATGTTTGCTATTTCGGCGTTCTTCACTTTAATTCCAAATGAGGTTTTTGGCTTCCATGATGATTTCTCAAATGCGTCTTTTTTCTTGACTTCTTCAACTATAACTTCCTCAATTTCTTTTACTTCCCCGAGCTCAACTGCCAACCCTTC
Organism: Candidatus Woesearchaeota archaeon; assembly: GCA_016188245.1. Taxonomy (GTDB): domain Archaea; phylum Nanobdellota; class Nanobdellia; order Woesearchaeales; family GW2011-AR4. The sequence goes on from JACPIE010000001.1 coordinate 22,956, forward strand.
TGCAGGCTTTTCAATTATTGGCTCTTCTTCCTGCATTTTCTCAAGCTTTTCTTCACTTTCCGCGTTTGCTTCTGGCTGTTTTTTCTTACTCATTTATTTTACCTTTTATCTCGTTAAAATGCTTAACTATATCTTCCGGATTTAGCCCCTTTTTGATGTAATCATGAAATCTTGCCTCATATAACTGCTTGTCGCCGCTTATTGATTTTGCATATTTTGAGATGTGCTCTCCGGATATTCTTTCCCTGGACGGAAGCACTTCTTCGCTTAAAGGTATCTTCATGCCTGCATCTATCGCGCCTGCCAGCACGGCATATATTCTTGAGCCTTTTGTGGAGTTGTTCAGCCCAGTGTCCAGTATTGCCTCCTTGACTCCTTCCTTAATTGATTTTTTGCCTATAATCATTCCGGTGAGGTAAGCGCTTGGCAGGTTTCCCGTGTTGCCTTTCCATCCAAGCTTGCCCAAAACCCTTGAGTCGACAGTATACATCACTTTGTCGCCGCTTGCATTGTACTGGACTATCGATGCTTTTGTGCTGTTGAGGGATTTCCTTACAACGAGCCTGAATTTATTTGACAGCAGTATTTTCAGCCTTTTCTTGTAATGTGTTTTTCCTTCCCTTTTCCTTCGGAAAGGCAGTGAGATGTTACCTTTTTTCATTTTTGAATATTCCCCTTTCATGCGCATACCCCTTCAGGTGCCTAAGGCTCCTGAAGTAATTGCCTTTGCTCTTCAGATAAAACTCGTGGTACACTTCGGCTGTGATGAGGTGCTTATCCCTTAAAAGATGAATATATTTTCTCTGCAGCCTTATGTTGTTTATCCATGTTCTTTTCGGCTGAAGCCTTGCTGTCTTCTTGCCTTTTCTTGAGCCGTGGCCTTTCTGCTTGCCGAAGCTTTTTTGCTTTTTTGATTTTCTTATCCAAAATCTTGATGTGCTGAGCTTGCTTTTTTTTGTTATTGCCCCTTTGCTTATCAGCGCCCTTACATCATTCTTGGTTATTGCTTCCTTTATTTCGTCCAGCATATCCTGGTCAAATTTTACCCTATGCTTTCCGCATTTCAAAATTTCTGCTGCCAGCCTTCTTTGAACATCAATCATTTTTATTCCTTCTTCGTAAGCAGCCTGTCTTTTTCTTTCTTTTCTGCTTCTTTTTTCTCTTCGTCAGTCAGCTTCTGCTCCTTTTCTTTTTGCCTGATTTCTTCTTTTTTTGCCTCGGGCTTCTGTTTATCATCTTTTTTTGGCCCTTTTCCGGATTTCTTTGAATTTATAAAATCTTCAATCTTCCTGATTCTTTCGTCTATATTAAGATTCAGAACGCTTATGCCGAGCTCTTTCGCTTTCTTCAAAATGTCAAGCTTTTTTTTAGCGCCTACCTGCTTTGCGATGACAATGCCTTCAGCTCCTTTATTAATCGTGCCGAGCCCATTAACCGAATGCACTCTAGTGATTTTTAATCCTGAAGCGTGCAGTCCGCGGACTTTTGAAGGAGATTTGTGTCCAGGAGACGGCATTTTTCTCCTTCCTTTAAGTTGATGCCTTATCTTTGAGTGGATGCCTTTTGGCTTCCTCCATTTTAATTTCCTCCCAAGCTTTTTCCTTCTTTGGTGGTCCTGCCTGATAAAATGAGGCTTTCTGTCTTTCATTTCATTTCTTATTTTCAGCAAATTTTCTATCATTTTAGCTCTTTGCCGTCTTTTGAGATTATGTATATTCCGTCTTGAAAAACTCTTGTGTCATAGCCCGGCCTTCTTGTTAGCTGCTCAATGTCTGCACTTACCTGTCCTGCAATCTCTTTGCTTGCGCTTGAAACATGGATTAATTCCCCTTCCACTTTTACATCGGCATTGTCCTTCAAGTCAAGCACCCTTGGAACTTTCTCCCCGAGAAAGTTTTTTACAATAAGCTTCTTGTTGGATATGCTTGCATTGATGGGGAAATGCCCTGCGCATATCTTCAAGGTATAAACATGGTTTTGCAGGCTTCCCTTGATCATGTTCCTTATATGGGCTGCCAGCGAGTTTGTGATTTTCTTGTCTTCCTTTTTTTCTTCTCTTGATTCAAGGGATATGCTTGATTCAGTGACTGTTATCTGCATTTTACGCTGCCTTATCTCCCTTCTGGATTCCCCTTTAGGGCCTTTAATCAGCAATATACTGTTATTGTCCAATGAAGCCTTAACTCCTTCAGGCAGGTCTATGCTCGTTTTTGCCTTGTTCTCGCTGTTTTTCTTTTTTTTCATCAATAGCAAAAGGCAAGCAGCCTTCCTCCTGTTTTTTTTGATTTCGCATCATAATGCGCCATTATTCCCTTTGGTGTTGACACAAACAGTATTCCCATGTCTTTTGCAGGAAGATACCTTTTCTCAAATTTTTCAAAATCTTTGCTTTTAACGCTGTATCTTGGCTTGATGACCCCGCACTTGTTTATGTTGCCTGTCAGCACAAGCTTTATGTAGTTGCCTCTGCTGTCCTCTATCTCTTTGAATTCACCAACATACCCCTTTTCCTTCATTACAGCCAGCATCTCTTTCATTATTTTTGAGCTTGGTTTTATCAAGCACTCCTGCTTTCCTATCAGCTCGTTGTTGAGTATCAGCGACATCATGTTTGCTAGCGGGTCATTGAGCATTTTTTCACCTTAATTATATTTTTTGAATCCTAAGCTTGTTGCAATCTCCCTGAAGCATGTTCTGCAGAGTTCCAGCCCATATTTGCTTATGTAGCCGCCTGGCCTTCCGCATCTTCTGCATTTTTTTGTCGACCTTCCGTGCTTTCTCTGCTTTGGGGCATTGTGTTTTATGAATTTCTGCATTTTAATGGGCTTTGACCTGAGCTGCTTGAACGCCTTCCTGTAATCGCTGTAGGTCATTTATTCCGCCTCCACTTGCGTTTTAAAATTTCCGGCCATAAAGCTTATTGCATCTTGCTTGGATATCCTGTGCCTTGAAGGTATCCTTCTGGCCAGCATTCTTCTCTTCTTGATTCTGTAGCCCGGCCTTTCCAGGGTTATGCAAACCTGGAGCCCCATTATCCCTATCGTTGGGTCATATTTTACATCCCTTATCTCTATATATTCCTGGATGCCGAATGCTATGTTGCCATGCTCGTCAAATTGGCGCTCATTTAGTTTGTTGTCCACTGCTTCCAGCAGCCTTGGAAGCACGCTCAAGGCCTTGGCTTTCCTTAATGTCAGCTTGCATCCTATCGGCAGCCCCGGCCTCAGCCCCCATTCCTGTATCCTCTTGTTTGTGACTGTTTTTATGGGAGTTGAGCTTCCTATCATGCTAAGCAAAGCTATCCCTTTCTCAATTCTTGACTGGTCTTTGCCAGCCCCGATGTTTAGCGTTATTTTCTCTATTCTGATGTTTTTCATCTGGTTCATGTTTCTAAAATAGTGATTGCTGGCTTGTTGTCGCCTACAACAAAAGCATATTTTTTTGATGTTTCAACTAAGTCTCCAGCGGAGTTTTTGTAGATTATCTTGTTTGCCGAGATACCTTCAACATTTCCAATTTCCCCGATATGCTTTCCGCCTGTCAGGAAAATTGCTGCTTTTTTATCCAGCTTCAGGTGTTTTTCTATTTTTTTTCCAGGAAGAGCCAATATCAATGTGTCTCCAACTTTGTAGGATCCTTTATCAACCAGGATGTTGTTGCCGTCAATCATGTTCAGCTGCAATTTGCCCCTGAACATTGTTTTTCCGATGATTTTGCACGGCTTTATCGTGCATTCCTCCTTTTTAATCCTGACCAGGTCCAGCTTCCCTTTTCTGTTGATTATGATGCGGAAACTCTCGTTTACGCCTGAAAATTCTACCGTGTCAAAAACCCCAACAGGAAACTTGGCATCCTTCCTCATCTTTCCGTCTATTTTTATCTCTCCGGCATTCAGTATTTTTTTGGATTCCCTTTTTGATTGGGAATAATTAAGAATTTCCTTGATAAGGGTGCCGAGAGAAACACCAACTTTAGGGCTATGCGTGCCGGAAGCCGGGCTTGTGATGAATTTGTGCTTTTTCCTCCTGATGTGCCATGCTTTTGGCGCCGACAGCCGTTTAATGTGATTTTTACCCATTTTATTTCCGCTCCAGTATTTTTTGCCTTAGCTTGTCGTCCGTATTTAATTCGGTCACCACTAAATTTGACGGGTGAATTGCAACCTGCTTTTTTGTGCCGTCTCTTTTTGTTATTTCAGCCCCGTTCACATATATTCGCGATTTTTTCAGGTTTATGGACTCTATCTTTCCCTCGTGCCTTCTGAATTTGCCTATGGTGATTTTAACTTTATCGCCTTTGCTCATGCCTATGCTCCTCTTTTTGTATTTTTTCCTCAGGTCTTTTGAAAGGTGGCCATGGACCAATTTTTGCCTGATGTGCAGAGGGGCCCCTGCCCTGTATTTCCTTTGCTTTCCCGGCTTTCTGCTTGCTTTCCAACTGGCTGAAAATTCTTTCATTTTGTTTTTATTTTGGCTAAACAACTATGCTTGCAATCTTTGCAATGCCCGGCCATCTTTCGCATGCTTCCTTGGCAATCGCCCCTTTGAATATTGTGCCTTTTGGGTTACCTTTTTCATCTTTCAAAACTACAGCGGAGTTGTCCTCGAATTTGATCCTTGTGCCGTCAAATCTCCTGTATTCCTTCTTCTGCCTCACTATGATTGCGTAAACGACCTGTTTCCTCATGTCCTGCTTGCCGCTCACAACTGACGCCATCACTAAGTCTCCCACGCCGCAGCTTGCTATCCTTCCCTTGGTTGTCTTAAGCCCCACAACTGTAAAAACCCGTATTATCTTCGCTCCCGAATTATCGCAGGTCTCTATACTGCATCCGACCGGCAATGCCCTTGTGACATGAGCTTTTAATGGTTGCATTTTATTCTGCTTCTTTTTCTTCTTCTTTTATTGCTTTGGCAGCCTCTCTGGCTTCCATCCTGTCTTTGAACCCTTTTTCAACACCTAATTTTTGGATTATGACGAAGTTTTTAGTTTTGCTCAGCGGCCTGCATTCCATAATCTTTACAACATCTCCCTCTTTTGCACCGATGCAGTCGGGATTATGCGCTTTAAGCCTTGTTCTTCTTTTCTCATACCTTTCATATTTGCTTATGAAAGCAAGCCTGTCAAACTCAATAACTGCGGTCTTTTTCATTTTAGCCGACATCACTGAGCCTGTGAACTGCCTTCCCCTTACTTTTAATCCGCCGTGGAATGGGCAGGATATATCAGAGCATTCCTGCTTTGGGGCATCTGCAATTCCGGTGTTTTTTGCTTCTGTTTTTAACATTTTTCCGTATCGTATTGTGTAGCCTACTGTGAGCTGTTTGCCGCCGGCTTCTGGCTTATCTTATCTCGACGCTGCTTGCTGCAAATCCGTGCTCAATCAAAATTTTTTTTGATTTTTGCCTGTGCTCGCCCTGCAGCTCTATTTTTCCGCCTTTTATTGTTCCGCCGCATGCAAGGCCTGATTTCAGCTTCTTTGCCAATTCTTTAAGGTCTATCTCCTTCTCGTCTATCCCTTCTATTATGGTGTAAAATTTGTTGAACTTCTTCCTTTCCAGATACACCAAAATCTTTTGGCTTTCTTTTGCTATTGTCTCGCATACGCACAGCTCCTTCACCAAGCCGCAAATCTGGCAAATTTCACTCATTCCTTTTTGCTGCCTCCGTTTTTTGTTGAACTTTTTCCTGCTTGATAGTCATGATTTTTGCGATTGTTTTTTTGATTTCGCCTGATTTGCTGGGGCTCTTCGGGGCCATGCCAATAGCAATTTGTGAATTTATTTTCATCAGCTCCTTCCTGAGCTCCGTGACCTTGTTCTCCAAGTCAGCTTCATTCATCAGCTTGAGTTCTTTTGCTTTCATTTTTTCTCTTTTTTCTGCTTTTCGGCTTTTCTGCCTCTTTTTTTGGCTCTTCTTTTATAGGTTCTATCTTTGTTTCTTTCTGCTCAACCATCTCTATGTGGTCCGGCAGGATTATGTCGGGCGGCATTATGCTGACTTTAACCCCTACAATGCCAGTCTTCAGCTGCGCCTGGGCGTTGGACTTTTTGACTCCCATTATTGCTATGTCCCCGCATTTTTTGAGATATCCTGTGTAAAACCGCCATGACTTTGCCCTTGCGCTCGGCACCTTGCCGCTTATGATTATTTCTATGCCAAGGGCTCCTGCCTTCATCACGTCACCCATCACCTTGTGGCTTATTGATTTGAATTTTTCAGAGCCGAATTTTTCAAGCGCATCTACTATTTTCTCAGCGACAATAAGGGCATCCAAATTCGGGTTTTCAACCTCGCTTATTTCTACCTGCGGGTTTTCCAGCTCAAACCTTCTTTTTAGCGTTTTCGTGAGCTGCTTTATGTTCTGGCCTTTCTTGCCGACTATTAAGCCCGGCCTTGATGTGGATATTATGATTTTTTCGCCCAATGGGGTTTTTACCATTTTTGTGTGGCTGTGCCCGACATTTTTCAGGCTTTGTGTTATATACTCCTGTATCTGGAATTCCTTGATTTTTTGCGCTACGAATTTTCTTTCTATCATTTGGTGCTGCCCGCCTCTTTTTTTTGCTTGTCCTGCTGCCCTGCCTGCTTGCTTTCCTCGACAACAATCTCTATGTTTGTCCTCTTGACTTTTCTTCTTGTTTTCCTGCCAAAATGCCATGCTTTGCCTGCTTTATGGGCAGAGATATGGGATATCACCAAGTTTGATGTGTTGATTCCCTTAAACTGGGCGTTTGCCTCAGCACTTTCAATCAATTGTATGAATTGCCTTGAGGCCTTCAATGGGTATCTTGCAGGGCCTATTTTCCTTTTGTGCCCCAAATCAAAGTTGTATCTCTTGAACGGAACTGCTATCTTTTGTTCTGCAACTCCCTGAAGCAGCTTTTTAGCATCGTTAACATTTTTGTTTTTGATGAAGCTGCATATCTCAACGCTCTGCTTGAATGATATCGGCAGCGCTTTTCCAATTGCACGCGCCATGTGCTCCTTGCTGTAATTAGCATATGTATAATTTTTCATTTTATTTGACTGACATGCTGGCACTTGACCTTGTTGCGCCTATGCCTGGCGCATTATGCATAACCTTTTTCCTTGTCATTGCAAATTCTCCCAAATAATGACCTATCATTTCAGGCTCTATGATGACTGGAACAAATTCCCTGCCCTGGTGCACCTTTATTGTGGCTCCCACCATTTCAGGAAGTATGACCATGTCCCTGCAGTGAGTTTCAATATTCTTCTCATTTGACCTTAGCTTTTCCAGCAAAATTTTTTGCTGGCCGGTAAATCCTCTTTTTATCGTCCTTCTTTGCCTGGATGTGAGAAGCTGCAAAAATTCTCCGGGATTCATCTGTTTCAGCTCATCCAGATTTTTTCCTTTGATTGTAAAATCTTTTTTTGCCATTTTTACCTCTTGCGCCTTCCTGTCCTTTTTGGGGCAATTTTGCCGACTTTTCTTCCGGGCGGTGAATTTCTTGAAGATTGGGTTGGGATACCTTTAGCGTGCGAGCTTTTGCCGCCAAAAGGGTGGCTCACTGAATTCATGGATGTTCCGCTGACTATGGGCCATACTTTGTTCTTGGCAACCATCGCGTAATATTTAGTTCCAGCCTTCAAAAATGGTTTTTCTGTCCTTCCTGAGCCGGCAATGATTCCTATCACTGCCCTGCACTCCGGCAAAAATGTCCTTCTTTTGCTCGACGGCAGCTCAACAACAATTCCATCTTCCATCTTGGTTATTATTTTTGCAAAAGTGCCGCTTGCCCTCACGAACTTGCCTCCGTCTCCTGGATTTGACTCAATATTGTAAATGGAAGCACCTTCAGGGATGCTCTTCAAAGGGAGAACATTGCCTGTTTTCAGCTCAACGCCGTCTCCTATTTCAATCTTATCCCCTACCCTTACGCCTTCTGGGGCCTGAAGCAGCCCTGTTTCCCCATTGCTGTACTCCATCTCCATCAGAGGGGCGCTGTGGCCGCTGCTGTGCAAAACGTCTGTGATTGTTGCGCTCATTGCCTTGTTTTCGTGCCTTGCAAAATTTACCTTGCCCTTGTACCTAAAACTAGGGGCCCTGTATCTTGGGCCTCCTTTACCCCTTTTCTGCTGGATTAAGCTTTTTCCCATTCTGCATCACGGTTATATCAATCCTAACTGGGTTGCTATGTCTATTGCCGGGTTTTTTGATGAAAATTTAACGTATGCCCTTTTTTCACCGCTTACGCTGACAAATGTGTTTACGCGGTCTATTTTTACCTTGAACATTTCTTGCACCGCTTCCTTAATCTCTCTTTTTGTCGATTTATTGTTTACGACAAAGATGAGCTTGTTTTCTGATTCCATCAGCCTAATCGACTTTTCAGTCGAAAGAGGGTATTTTATTATGTTGTAAGCGTCCATTTTACCTGAATAAATTTTCTTTTTTCATGATGTCTATTGCCGGGCTTGTCCATAACGACATCCTTCCTGCCTTTGCCCCCGGCGCAAGCAGTTCTGTGTTAAGGCTCCTTACCTCAACAACCTCTATCCCGGAAATGTTCTTGGCTGCGCCGTGCAGCTTGTCTTTTTTTGAGACTATAACTAAAGGTCCTTTGCTTTTTTTGTATTTTCTTCCCCTTGATTTTCCCCTGCCGTGCCTTATATTTTTGTTTTCTGCCCTTTCCAGCTCTTTCCCAAGCCCCAATTTTTTGAATATCTCTACAATCTCTTTCGTCTTATCCAGCTGTTCAAATTTGCCGTCCAAAACAAAAGGGTAGTTGTCAGGGACTATGTGGCCGCGCTGCGAAACAATTTCCTTCAGCATGGCGGCCGCAATTGCGCTTCTGATGGATTTTGCCCTTTCTTTCTCATTAATTTTTTTTGCCCATGATTTTGATGCCTTTGGCGGATGCGCCCTTCTTCCCCCGACTGTGCCTGGAGCAAAAGCGCCGACCCAGTTCATTCTTGTCCCTCTCCTGGTCATTATTTTCCTTGGAACTCTTGATATTCCAATCCCGTATGAGCCCCTGTATTTCCTTCTTCTTCTTGACAGCTTTGCCGATGCCCTTTTTCCGGCGTCTTCGCTGGCTGCATAAGCCTGCCGCTTGTGGCTTTGTATAGCCAAAACTGCCCGCTGGATGATGTCGGGCCTGTACTCTTCCTCGAACTGCCACGGCAGCTGGACCTCTCCAACTTTGTTGCTTGCATTGTCCAAAATGTTCAGCTTCATTTTAATTTCCCTGTTTTGATTGTATGCTTGTGTATGCTATTTGAGGGGCTTCCATTCTCTTTGTTGCCCTTTGCGGCTCTGTGAATTTTACCAGCCTGCTCGGCGCGCCTGCTATGGACCCTTTGATGAGGATGTAAGGGTTCTTAACAAATCCATAGTTCAAAAAACCCCCTTTTACATTGATTTCCTGCGGGTTAGTTCCTATTTTGACCAGCCATTTGTTGTACTCTGTTCTCAAGTGATATCCCATTTTGCCGGCGTGGGCTGTTCTCCACATGATGTGTCCCTGCGCCCTCCATGCCCCCAAAGTTCCCGGGTTTCTCCTGCTTTTCTCTGATTTGTGGTGCCTCAGCTGGACTCCAAATCTTTTCACCGGGCCCTGGAACCCCTTTCCCTTTGTCAAAGAATGTGAATCCAAAGCCTGGCCTTCCTTTAAAGATTCATTTATTACTATCTCTTTTCCAAGCTTTTCCCTTGCATATCCCGTCTGCTGCTCCCTTGTGCCGCCTACTGCAATTTCAAAAATTTCCGGCTGCTTTTTTCCGATGCCGGTCAGCTTCGGCTGGGTGTAGCAAAGCATCCTTATGAAGTCATAATCATCCGGCTCTTTTCCTTTTTTTTTGTGGTCTATTATTTTCCTGCCCAATTCCTTGTCAAGGGATTCTGCAAACAGTTCAGAGACGAGTGTTTCACCATTTTGTGTTTTTTTGTAAAATCTGATAGAAGCAGTTTTTATGGGGGGGCATTCGATGACTGTAACCGGGCAAAATATTTCTTTACCTTTTGTCAGCGAATTGGCGTTGCTGTCGGTAATCATCAGGTGGGTCATGCCGACTTTGTATCCGGCAAACCCAAGCGGCTTTACCTCGCTGCTTTTAGCCCAGTTCCTAATTCTTGGTGTTGTTTCTTTGGCCCTGACTCTTGGCCAAAACTGCATGCTTCCTGCTCTGGGTTTTCTTGTTCTTGGCATTTCCTTGGGCAGACTGGTTTGCCTACCTTTTTCAATTGAAAAAAAGCCTTTTACTGAATGCTTCTTGTAGAAAACAGTTTAAGCAACTGTACTTAAATGTCGGAAATTTTTAATTTCCGAGCATGCTCAAAAACATATTATGTTTTTGACAAAGCAATCTTTTCAGGCTCGTTTAATTATTAATTTTATGTTAATAACTGTCCTTAGGAACTGTGCCACATTTATAAAGGTTATGGAAAAAAGGAAAAAATTTTGGGATTTTGTTTTTTTGCCTTTTTCTTTTGTTTTTGGTGGTGGACGGTGTTGCTCGTTTTTGTGGTTTTTGGTTTTGGCGGCTAAATTTTTTGCTGTTGGATTTCTGTTTTTTTAGGTGGTCACACCACCATTTCTTATGGAAGTTATTGAAGTGTGGTTGTTTTTATGTGTTTTTGGCTTAGTGTTTGTTGTTTTTTATTCTGTTTTTTTGTTTTCACGTTTCGTTTATATTATTTCTATATAGAAAATAAAAATATACAATAACAACAAAACAACAATGACAATTTCCACAGGAAATCAAGGGGTCTGCATAGTAAACCAAATCTTTATATACCTTCATTTCGTTTGGAAATTTAAGATGGAAAAGGGGTTGGAACTGTTCTTTGAGGGATTTCTGAAGAAAGAAAGCGTTTTTTTTGACAAAAAAGCCCTGCAAGTGTCTTATACACCCGAAATAATACACCACAGGGAAGAACAGATAAAACAAATAGCCAATATCCTTGCGCCTTCTCTGAAAGGAGACCGGCCGTCCAACGTTTTTGTCTATGGCAAGACCGGGACAGGCAAGACACTCACAACGAAACACACGACACAAAGACTGATGGAGATAGCCAAGCGAGAAAATATACCTTTGGGTGTGGTGTACCTCAACTGCAAATTAAAAAGAAGCTCGGATACAGAGTACAGGCTGATTGCGCAGCTTGCAGCCGAATTGGGGAAAAATATACCTTCAACCGGCCTGCCCACAGAAGAAGTTTACAAAGCTTTTGTGAAGGCACTCAACAAGAACAAGCAAAATTATATAATAATCCTGGACGAGATTGACCAGCTTGTGCACAAGGCAGGGGACAATGTAATTTATAATCTCACAAGGCTGAATGAAGAGTCAGAATCACAAATTTCTATAATAGGGATATCAAATGATATAATGTTCATAGATAATCTAGACCCAAGAGTAAAATCCTCCCTTTCTGAAGAAGAGATCGTGTTTCCTCCGTACAATGCACTCCAAATACAATCCATATTAAAACAGAGGGCGGAAATTGCATTCAACAAGGAAGCGCTCAGCCAGGGCGTGATAGAAAAATGTGCAGCTTATGCTGCCCGCGACCATGGAGATGCGCGGAGAGCTTTGGAGCTTTTGAGGGTGGCCGGCGAAATATCGGACAGGAAAAATTCAAAAATAATCTTAATAGACCACATTGACGAAGCGGAAGAAAAAATAGACCGGGACAGAATACTGGATATTGTGACAACACAGCCCAAGCAGTACCACATCATCCTTTTTTCAATATTGTCGCTGAAGCCAAACAGGAACAACGTGCTTTTCACAGGCGAGGTTTACGAATTATACAAAACGCTCTGCAATAAAACGAACACAAGCACTTTAACGCAAAGGAGGGTTTCTGACATAATTTCTGAATTTGACATGCTTGGCATGATAAATGCAAAAGTCATTTCCAAAGGAAGGTACGGAAGGACAAGGGAGATCTCTGTGGAAATCCCCGAGGCAATGCTCCCGCAAATCAAAAAAATAATTGAAGAGAGTATTAAATTATGATGCAACAAGAACTATCCCAAAAAAAACGCGAAATAATCAGCAATTTTCTTAAGAAGGGATTTCTTATAAGCTCTGAGCTTCTGGACCAGATAAAGGACACTGACAATATAGGAAGAATAGAAGACCTGCTAAAAACCGGGCAAAGCGGCGAAAACATCCTCATGCTGAAGCAGCCTGCAAGCCGGCCAATCCAGGCAAGGCAGGCCCCGGAAACTCCAAAAAGCCAAGATGCTAATATAAAGGTGGTGTCTTCCTATAAGGAAGACGCAAAAAAAAGAGAGCCGCAAGATTTTGTGGATTATTTTAACAACAGGTACAAATCAATTGAAAAAATATTGAAGCAGAGGCAGGAACTCAAAAACACAATCTCCATAAGCAAAATATCGGGCAAAAAAGAAAAAGAAAATGCCACAATCATAGGAATAGTGAGCGACAAGCACACAACAAAAAACGGCAACCTGATGATTCTAGTGGAAGACCCGACAGGCCAAAAGAAAGTGATTGTCAATAAGAACAAGCCTTCATTGTTCAGCGAAGCAAAAGACATAGTTATGGACGAAGTGATAGGTGTTGCAGGGGTGAATGTTGGAACAGTCATGTTTGCAAACAACATACTTTGGCCGGATGTGCCAAACAAAGAGATGAAAAAGGCAAGCCAGGAAAAATATGCGCTGTTTCTTTCCGACCTGCACGTGGGATCATCAAAATTTCTGCCTGATGACTTCGAAAGGTTTCTTAAATGGATAAATGGAGAAGTGGGAAATGAACAGCAAAAACACATAGCAAAAAATGTTGAATGTATTTTCATAGCAGGAGACTTAGTTGACGGATGCGGGATATACCCTGAACAGGACAAGGAGCTTCTCACAAAAGACATCTACCAGCAATATGAGGAATGTGCAGCGCTCCTAAGAAAAATACCGGGCAGTATCCCGATGATAATCTGCCCGGGCAACCACGATGCAATGCGAATCTCCGAGCCGCAGCCCCAATTATCAAAGGAATTTGCCAAGCCGATGTACAGCCTCAATAACACAACCATGGTTTCAAACCCGGCAATGATAAACATAAATTCAACTGACAATTTTGAAGGAATTGATGTAATGATGTACCACGGATACTCGTTTGACTACTATGTTTCTCAAGTTGATTCCTTGCGAAACCAGGGAGGATATGACAGGGCAGACCTGATTATGAAATTTTTGCTGAAAAGAAGGCACTTGGCGCCTTCGCATCTTTCCACCCAGTACATACCGGATACAAAAAGAGACCCATTGATAATTGAAAAAGTCCCAGACATACTCATCAGCGGCCACATACACAAGACATCAACCGCCAATTACAGGAATACTACACTAATCTGCGGGAGCTGCTGGCAAGGCAAAACAATATTCCAGGAAAAAGTGGGGCATAACCCGGAGCCGAGCCGAGTCCCAATAATCAATATTCAGACAAGGGAAATAAAAATACTGAAATTCGGGCAGTAAAATGAAGGATTCCAACGACATAATAACCAAAGTTAACCTTGCGTATGAAATTGCAAACAGGGCAAGATCCAAAGGCTATGACCCGGAAGAAACAGTCAATATCCCTCTGGCAAAAAACATGGCAGAGAGGGTGGAAGGATTGGTAAGTGTAATCGCTCCTCAAATTGCCGGCAAAGGAATTCCTGCAAGAATAAAAGAGCTTGAAGCGGATTATGGCAAGCTTGACTGGAGAGTTGCCTTGAAGGTATCCCTTGAAGTGACACAGCAAAAATTCTGCACATTCAGCACCCAGAAAGAAGCAATAGAAACAGGAATAAGGATTGGGCTGGCATACCTTACTCTGGGAGTTGTTGCATCTCCTCTTGAAGGTTTTGTCGGGCTGAAAATAAGAAAAAGGCTGGACGGAAAGGAATATTTTTCGCTGATGTATTCCGGACCGATAAGAAGTGCAGGAGGGACAGCCGGCGCCATGAGCGTGGTTTTGGCCGATTACATAAGGAAAAGCATGGGCTATGATGTGTATGATCCGTCCGAGCGCGAAGTAAGAAGAATGGTCACAGAGCTTTATGATTATCACGAAAGGGTAACCAATCTGCAGTACCTGCCAAGCGAAAAAGAAATAAGGTTTTTAGTCAGCGCACTGCCGGTCCAAATTGACGGTGACGCGTCAGAAGATATAGAAGTCTCAAACTACAAGGATATTGACAGGATAGAAACAAACAAGATAAGAAGCGGGCCCTGCCTGGTGATGGGGGAATGCATGGCCCAAAAAGCTGCTAAAATCTGGACACAGCTTAAAAAATGGGGAAAAGAATTTGAGCTTGATCACTGGGTATTTCTCCAGGAATTTGTTCAGCTGCAAAAAGAATCAAAATCGAAGGAAAAAGCTGCAAAAAAAGGAATTGTGCCAATTTACACCTACATCCAGGACCTTGTTGCAGGCAGGCCCGTGCTGACACACCCTCTGGCAGCAGGAGGATTCAGATTGAGGTACGGAAGGTGCAGAACATCGGGATATTCGGCATCTGCCATCCATCCAGCTACTATGGTGATTTTGAACAAGTATATCGCAATTGGCACCCAATTAAAAGTTGAAAGGCCCGGAAAAGCAACCGCAGTTTCCATCTGCGACTGCATAGACGGCCCGATAGTCAAGCTGAATGACAACAGCGTGCTAAGGATTGGCAGCGAGCAAGAGGCAAAGCAGATATTCAACTCAATAAAAGAAATATTATTTCTTGGGGACATCTTGATCAGCTACGGTGATTTTTTTAACAGGGCGCATACCCTGGTGCCTGCCGGCTACTGCGAAGAATGGTGGATACAAGAGCTTGAAAAGGCAACAATGAAAATCACAGGAAGCATGGATTATGAAAAGCTGTCAGAGATCACAGGCATGGACAAAAGCCAGCTGCAAAAGCTGAGTGAAGACTGCTTCAATAATATACCTGATGCAATGAGCTCGATAAAACTGAGCAAAAGCTTGGGGATACCTTTGCACCCCAGATACACATACCACTGGAAATCCATCCAAAGGGAAGAGTTTTTAGAGACACTAAAATGGATGTCGTCAGCAAAAATTGAGATTGATGAAGAAGGCATAGAAAAAATAATCCTGCCTAAAAACGAGCTTGGAAAGAGAGTGCTGGAGCTTGCAGGAGTGCCCCATATTTTCGTGAACAATGAGTTTGCCATAATTGAAAATGATGACGCAGACGCTTTGCACGCCATGCTGAAGCTCGGCAGTGAAAATACCCATGAAGAATTCAGGAAGCATGAAACTGAGGATGTTTTGGAGCTTATAAGCCAGGTTTCAGAAATAAAAATGAGAGACAAATCCGGAACTTCGATAGGCGCCAGGATGGGGAGGCCTGAAAAGGCAAAAATAAGGAAGCTTGACGGAGACCCACACACTTTGTTTCCCATCGGCAAACAGGGAGGCAAAACAAGGTCATTTCAAAATGCGCTTGAAGTAGGGAGAATAGAGGCTGAATTCCCCATGTTTTTCTGCAGCGCCTGCAAAAAAGAGACGGTTCTTGGAGTGTGCGACCAATGCGACACAAAGGCTCAAAAAATGAATTTCTGCAACATATGCGGGCTGACAGCGGGGAAAAAATGCGTGCACGGAAACACAGCCCAATACAGGCACCAAACTTTAGACATAGGCAGCTATTTCAGGAACATACTCAAAAAAATGAACACGGTGCAGTATCCGGACATTATCAAAGGAGTAAGAGGAACATCCAGCAAAAACCACGTGCCTGAGCACTTCGCAAAAGGAATCTTGAGGGCTAAGCACGACATGAACGTGAACAGGGACGGCACCACAAGATATGACATGACCCAGCTTCCGATAACACATTTCAAGCCGAAAGAAATAGGAACTTCAGTCAAAGAGCTGCAGGGCCTGGGCTATGATGAGGATATCTATAAAAACAAGCTGGCAAGCGACGAGCAAGTTTTGGAATTAAAGCCGCAGGATATTATCCTGCCTAAATGCGAGGATGCCCCTGAGCTCGGAGCCGACAAGATACTTTACAGCTCAAGCAAATTCATAGACGAGCTTCTCCACTCATTGTACAATCTTGACGAATTTTATAACCTGAAATCGGAGCAGGACCTGGTAGGGCACCTTGTTGTCGGGCTGGCGCCGCACACTTCAGCAGGCATCATAGGAAGGATAATCGGATTTTCAAAAACCCAGGCTCTTTATGCCCATCCTTTGTTCCACGCAGCTACTAGGCGCGATTGTGATGGTGACGAAGCCTCAGTGACTTTGCTGATGGATGCCCTTCTTAATTTCTCGAGGCAATTCCTGCCGGATTCGAGAGGCTCGACACAGGATGCGCCTTTAGTTTTGACATCTACACTTGTGCCGACAGAAGTCGATGACATGGCATTTGACTTGGATATAGCAGACCATTATCCCCTTGAGCTGTATGAATCTGCCCAGGAATACGAGCTTCCATGGAACGTAAAGGTAGAAAGATTCGCAAGCATACTCAACTCTGAAAGCAAAGACAAGGCAATCATGTACACGCATCCTGTGAGCAACATTAATTCAGGGGTGAAATGCTCTTCCTACAAAACTTTGCCTTCAATGGAAGACAAGCTTAAAGGGCAGATGGAGCTTGCAGACAAGATAAGGGCGGTTGACGCTGTTGATGTTGCAAGGCTGGTGATAGAAAAGCATTTGCTTCGGGATATAAGGGGCAATTTAAGGAAATTCTCAATGCAGGAATTCAGGTGCAGCAGATGCACGGAAAAATACAGAAGGCCTCCTCTGATCGGGAAATGCCTCGCATGCGGAAATAGGCTAATCTTCACAGTTTCAGAAGGCTCAATAGTAAAATATCTCGAGCCGGCTATATCTTTGTCGGAGAAATATGACCTGCCTGCGTATATCAAGCAGACTCTGATGCTGACAAAAGACAGGGTGGAAGGATTGTTCGGGAAAGAGAAAGACAAACAGGAAGGGCTTGGGAGATGGTTTGGGTGAAATTTTTTGAGGTGTAGGGATATGGTTTCATTTCAAAATGTTTTTGAACTAGCTCGTTTATTAAACTCTATAGAACATCTCGTTTATGATATAAAGAGAGACACTCACTTTCTTCTAATTCAAGCAATTCTTCCAGGTGGATCTTATATCCAGTACGCTAAAGAACTTCTAATTGAGTTAGAACCAAAAGTTAATAAAATTAATAAAAAAATAAAACATTTCAATAAAATTAGAAACGAATACTTTGAATTTATCAGATGTAAAGATTTAAGCACGATAAACTTTTATTTTTTAAAAAGTATAATCTTGAAACATAATGATTTTACAACTAATGGAAGAAAACTCGCAGTTTTGGAGCGAGATAAAGTTTTTCAACCTTTAGAAATCTCTATCAACTCATTTTTTGAAAGTTTTCGTTATGTTGTAGAGGTATTTGGAGGTTCAAGGAGGAAATGGAATACTAGAGCTAAATGTCATGATGTTATTAGAGAATTAATGGAACTTTATAGTTTTGGGTTTTTTGAATCTACAGTTCTTTTATGTGGATGTTTCTTAGAAGAGCTAGTCACAGACTATTTAAAATTATTAAAAAATAAAAAACTAATTAAATATAAATTTGAAGAAATTAACAAATGGGATTTTGAGACTAAGATAAATATATTATACAAGGAAAATAAAATAACTAAAATCACAGAAGGGCAAAAATCAAAACTATTGTCTATAAAATGGGATAGAAATATTTGTGCCCATCCTGCTACTAAAAAAGAAAGAGAACAAATAAGAAATGAAGTTGATGCAATCATTATATCTACACTTAATATAATGCAAGAAATAGAAAGTAAAATACAATACCTTTGAGAAAAAACTTATAATCAATATTTTATTTTATATTGCTAAATCTTCGCCTTAACCACGTTCTTAACTCCGCATGCTGTGCACTTCATGTAAGTTACTCCCTCTTCTTTCACGAGGGAAGTGTCGGGCTTGCCGCACTCGGAGCAAAGCACAAAGTCGTTTGCGAACTGCCTTATCTTTTCATTAACCCTTGAAGCAGGAACTTTGGTGCCCAAAATCAATGCCCCGCTTTTCTTCACTTCACCGGGAGTCGCAAGCTCCTTTAAAACATACTTGAGAAAATGGCTTGTGTCTCTCCTCAAGGCAGAGGCTATCTGCAGAAAATTTGAAATGACTGTCCTGTTGCCCTGCATGTGCCCGAGCACTTTAGGTATCTCAAACCTTTCCTTGATGAAAACGACTTCAGGAAGGCTTTTCCTCGCCTCCTCAAGCATCTTTTTATAATCATCCATAACTGCAAAGAACCCAGCCATGTTTATAAATTTAATTGAACATTTCAATTCAAAAAATATATAAAGCCAGTGCATAAAAAGGGCAGCATGGTAGTCGAGTCTTTTTTAAACCCGTTTAATGCCGAGAAAAAGCCATGGCAGATGTTTTTTCTCGGGTTCCTTTACACATCAGTCGGCATAGCGCTTTCATTGTGGATTTTCAGGAGCGAGGCAAGTTTGGTAACAGTTTTTATGATAACAATGGCGGCTTTGCCGATATTTTACAACACAATGAGGCTGGAAGAGGGCAAAGACCTCCTCATGGACAAGGAATCAGAAATACTCAAGGAGCACAACAAGGCAATCTCCTTTTTCATGTACCTGTTTGTGGGAATAACTTTTGCATGCGCATTATGGTATGTGGTGCTTCCGACTTCAACTGTCAACCAGCTTTTTGACAAGCAGACAAGCACCATACAGGCCATCAACAACCAGGTTTCAGGCAATGCAATACACAACCTCAACGCCTTCTCAAAAATATTCTTCAACAATTTCAAAGTGCTTGCATTCTCCATACTGTTCTCTTTTGTCTACGGCGCTGGCGCCATATTCATACTGAGCTGGAATGCCACTGTTATCGGCGCGGCTATCGGAAATTTTATAAGGGCAAACATAAGCAGCTACACAAGCTCATTGGGGCTGCTGGAAGCAGGAAATTATTTTCATGTATTCTCATTGGGGCTATTAAAATATTCAATCCACGGAGTGCCGGAAATAGCTGCCTATTTTTACGGCGGACTGGCAGGAGGAATCATCTCAGTTGCAATAGTAAAAAAACATTTCAGGACAGAAAAATTTCCGGCAATAATGAGGGATTTCTCGGAGCTTGTGCTTATTGCAGTAGGCTTTCTTATAGCGGCATCGTTCCTGGAAGTTTATGTGACTCCGGTCTTATTCTAACACCTTGATTTTGCCGGGCTTTACCTCAAAAATATCCCCGTTCTCCAAAAGCTTGCCGATTATTGCCTCTGCATCTTTATTTTGGCAGCTGCCAATAACCTCTCCGATGTCAACTCCATCTCCGGAATCAAGCTTTTTTATCATCTCATAGACATCTTTGTTGCAGGCCCCTTCGGCGATATTGGATTCTGCAGCATTTGCTTCTGATATGATTGCAGCACCTTTCAATTCCAGCTTCCTAGCATTAAACCATGCAATATCATCAATCTTCCTGATGATTTCAGGCATGATATACACTTCACTGTTGAATTCCCTGACCTTGCCTATCACCAGGACAACATCCCCTATTTCAACTTTTGCAAAAATGGAAGAATTCTCAAAATTTCTCAGAGATATTTTGCCGCTGCCGTCATCAATTATTGCGCCAGAATGCCAGTCTTCAGACTTATACACCAGATTTGCCATTATGTTGACCCTTGAAATGACAGTATCATTAATTCTGATGTATCCTGCTGATGCATCATCCTTGGCAAAATTCCCGCTTAACACGGAAGAAATTAAAGTTTTGTGCGCAACCTGCCTTTGGAACTGTTTCTGCTCTAGCTCTGGCATTTTATATCCTGCTCACGAACCCTCTTCGGGGCTCGTATATGTCTCCGGCTCTTTTCAGCCTTTCCACGGCTTCTTCAACTTTATCCTCATCTAGTCCCTTGTTTTTGGCTTCTGTAACAACCTCTTCAATCGGTATGGCTTTCCCGTGCTTGGATTCCAGCTCGCCTATTATATCTTTCAAAATCAGTATATGGCTTCTTGATGATGCGGTTATTCCGGTTGCTATCCTGTCAATATCTATCTTTCCGGTTTCTTTGTCAAATCCAACCTGCATCAGGCAATAGTCGAGCAATTCAATCGCTTTCTTTGCGTCTTTTCTTGTGACCCTGTCATCGAGCCTTGACTTTGCAGAAGCCTCGCTGAGCCTTACCAATGCTTCCAGCTGCCTTGCAGAAATCGGTATTGTTTTTATGCCGCCTTCGCCGCCGCCGCTTTTTCGCATCTTGAGGTAAAATTCCTTTATCTCTTCCAAAGCGCCATCTGTCAGTTTTGGAACGATTTTTTGCCTTGCATAAGCTACAAATTTTCTCAAGAGCTCCGTGCGTATCTCGGGCTCGTTTACATCAGGCCTTTGATGCAAAGTAAGTATGTGCTTTGCCATCCTTTCATCTCTTGCGTCTTCCGGCAGATCCTTTATCGGAAAAATCAGGTCAAACCTGTTAATCAAAGTCGGCGGCAAATCTATTTGATCAGCTATGATCCCATATGGGTCAAATCTTCCAAATTTTGGATTGGCAGCTGCCAGCACAGTTGTCCTGGCTATCAAAGTTGCTTGAATGTTGGCCTTTGAAATGCTGACGGTCTGGTTTTCAAGGGCCTCATGCATTGCAGCCCTGTCATCAGAGCTCATTTTGTCGAGCTCGTCAACACAAACAAGCCCGTCGCTGCTTAAAACCATAGCACCTGCTTCTAAAGCCCACCCGCCTAAAAATTCGTCCCTTACAACAGCAGCAGTTATTCCGGCTCCCGAGATTCCTTTGCCGCTCACATACCTTCCTTTTGGCGCAATATGGGTTATTCTTTTTAACAAAGCACTTTTTCCAGCACCAGGATCCCCTACAAGCAGGATATGCATATCACCCCTGCTAACTATTTTATCGCTTCTGACTTTTCTTACGCCGCCCATCAGCTGCAGCAGCAAGGCCTCTTTTATTTTCTCATAGCCATAAATAGAAGGCGCCATTGAATTGACAAGCTTGTCATACCCTTTAGGATCATTTGCAATCTCTATGATCTCTTTTTCCTCTTCCTCGCTTATTTCAACTTCGTAAAAAGTGTCTTCAGTCGGCTGCACGTAGTTAGCATCAACCATCAAGTCAAGCTTTGTTGACTTTGCCCCGCTTTTTGAGATTATTGGAACTTCTTTTACAATTCCTATTACCTCAACCTTGCTGCCAGGCGATGTCCTTTTCTCGCTCAACGGGCTTACCAAGTCGTCTGTCAGAAGAACGTTAATGCGCTTGGGCTGCTCGCCGCCCTCAAGATTCTCATGGGCTTCTTCAATTACAATGCCCTGGGCGTCAACCATCTCCTTGTCAAGCATGACAAATTTTCCCTTTCTTCCGCAGCCGCACCTTGTAGGCTCCCTGAAAGTTCCCTCGAGCTGCAGCACATTCATTATATTGCCGCAGACAGGGCACTCAAATCTTGCAGATGTTACCTGGGGCCTTACATCGGATTTTCTCTTTATTATTCCATCAACATAAAACAGCTTGTTGAGGTGCTTGCTCCTTATGTCCCTTATCATTATGTGCTGGCTTTGGGGCAGGTTGTGAAACCGTATCTTGAAATTAGTCAATCCATCAATATCAAACTGCTCAATTGACTTTTCGATGGCTTTTATCGTCTCTTCAGGCATTTCAAGAAGCTCGCCTGCCAAATCAGGATCATACTTAGAAAGATCAGCAAAATCAATAAGCAGAAATTTGTGGCCTTTCCTGGCATTGTCCAGCAAAGAGTTGTAATAACTTCCGTCTATAAATTCCTGAAACCTCCTTATCTGGTCTATTGCATTGAGTTCCATATACATCCTCTTGTTTTTCTACTTTAAATATTATGGGCAGGGATGTCCAGTGCCCAGCTAATAAAAAATGATAATAAAAAACAAAATCAAGCGATGTAGTCAAGCCTTGACCCTTTTGAGGTTCTCAATCAGCTTGTCAAGGGCCGCATGCACTTCTTTCTCGCTTTTCGTTCCTGTGCAAACAACCTTACCGTTGCTGAAAAGCAGGAATGTTGCCTTTGCAGCAGCAAGCTTGTAAACCAGGCCTGGAAATTGCTCCGGCTCATATTCTGTGTTCTCAAGCTTCATTGCCAGAGTGTTCAGATTCAGGTCCATCCCAACACTGCCGGATGCTACAATATTCTGTATCTTAATTTCCGGCTTTATGGTTATTTTGACATTAATCTTTTCAAGGCTTTTGATGATTTTCTTGATGCTTTCCTCAACCTTGTCCATTGACCTTGCGCCTGTGCAAACAACTTTGCCGCTTGAGAATATCAGGGCAGAAGTCTTCGGCTCCTTGATTCTTATGACAAGGCCCGGGAACTGCTCCGGGTTATACTCTGTATTGCTGAGCGTTGCAGCCATCTTTTCAAGCGGTATGTCATGCTTTAAGGATGTGCTTACTACTATATTAACCACTTTTATGTTCCTTTTAGTTTCTTTCTTTGCCATCTTAGATTCCTCCTTCTAAAAAACAAGTTTTGACTAATCAAGCCTTAAACCGCTCCCAATGATTAAATAAGGCACATATTCACCTTCTTTTATATTTTGGAAATAAAAACAAGATTAGATTGGCATTTCAATGCAAATCAATCGAGTTATTCCCAAATATGCCAAAAAACACGCCATTTGACAAAACCCCAAGTGTTTTTAACATACTTTATTTATAAATATTTATAAAGCAGATTCATTTATAAATACTTTTGTTTTTAAATAGAGCCATCCCCATATGCATCTTTGAAAGGATATGCCTCCACTGTTTCCACTGGAAAGAGCAATAACTTTAAATAAAAACCGGAGATAATCTGCAATATGCTCAGAGAGTTTGCAACACCAACCAACAACGAACAGGAATTTCTTGAGATATCCTCAAAGCTTGAAATCAAAAAAATATATTTTTTTTATGATTTTGACAGATATCTTAAGGAAAACACCGAACAAAAGCTAATCCAAATCAGGAATAGCTCCAAAATAGAAATAGAAACAGGATTCATAGTCAACCAGGGAAACATGAAAAAAGCTTCTGCAAGGCCAAACATCCTCATTGCAAAAAGTTCTGAGAAAGACCGGCTTTTTATCGAAAGCGGAAAGGTAAAAATTATATATGGCTTTGAGGAAACATCCAAAAAAGATTTTATTCACCAAAGGGCTTCAGGGCTCAACCATATAATCTGTGAATTGGCGAAGAAGAATAACGCCGCAATAGGTTTTTCTTACAGCGCGCTGTTCAAAGACGCATTAAAATCACCAGCATTAATGGGCAGGATGATGCAGAACATAGCGCTATGCCAAAAATACAAGGTGAAAACAGTCATCGGCTCTTTTTCAGAGCAGCCTTTTGATATGAGGCAGCACCATGATGTGATGAGCCTGTTTACAATGCTCGGAATGGGCGGAAAAGCAATAAGGGAATCCTTGACTGATTTGAGATGATGCGGCAAGAAAATACCACATACCATGCCCATAAACTATTTTTCGAAACATTTTAATAGAACTATTCCAGATTTATATAAAAAAAGAGGCAAAATATGGAACATCCCATTTTCACTAAAAAAATTTCTAAAATCTTCCTTTGTTTTGTATTAATACTCACATTTTCTTTGATGTTTCTTGGCTTTGCTGAAGCAGGAGGCGGAGGCAAAAAAGGAGGAAGCTCGCCACCACCGCCACCACCGCCATGCCAGATACAAGGCGCCGGATGCTATAAAACAGGAGATTCAAAAGCCGGCTTTGGGGAGTTATCAACATCCGATTTTGCTTATTACCTTCCTGAAAGCAAATGCATTCAGGGCAGTTGCACATGCGGCAGTGTCTCGCCAAATGTGGCAAAAGAAACAAACCCGGATGATTCAAGCGGAGCCTGCAGCTGCATTGCAGCAACAGACTGGAATGCAAAGGCAAAATGCTGCGGAGATGATACAGATGATTGCGGCAGGATAAGCACAGGAGTTTTGTGCAGCATAGATTCAAATTCCGAATCAGCCCAATGGCTGCCTTCAACATCAAATTTAGGAGATATGAGATATGTTGGATGCTCAGGGCTCGAATATCTGTCTGACGGAAATAACTGGATTAAATGTGAAGGAACTTTCTGGAGAAGGACTGTAGGCAACAGCGAATACTTGTGCATCGGCAAGGGAAGGGAATCTATTGTAGAATGCTGCGGGGATGGATCCTGCAAATCAAGGGTTGACGGAAAAAGATTAACAACAGGACAGTCAGTCAATCCGTCAAAATACGAGGGAGGCACGCCAGCTTCAGATTCAAAAACTTACTACTGCGCGCCTGACAGAAGATTTTTGACTGACTTGGATGTTCCAGCTGCCCAAATCGGCGACAGGACTCTCATAGGCAAGAGCGCCTCAACCTGCCAAAAAGCAGGACTGGCATGGACAGGCACAAAATGCTGCAGCGAGGATGACGACACAAACGAATTTTACAATGACCCTGCCGGCACCGGAGGATGCTGGAATAAAGAGGATGCAATAAGCGTCTCTTTTGTTGAAGGGACAGATAATTCTGTCGCCAATTTCAACGGCGAATTTCACGGATGCGCAATTGATAAAACCAATTTCAATACACAAAATGATGAGCTTTTAAGCCTGGCTGACAAGCATACTAATGGAGCTTTGATAACAAACCACGATTACTGCTTTAATGACCCTGAAAAAAATTATTTCTGCTCTTACACAGAGCGATGGCTTCCGACAGACGGAACTGACAAAACCCATGTAAGCTTTGCTCCAGTCCAAAATCCGGAGCAGCCTGCAGACTGCTGCGCTGCTGATGAGTGCTGGAACGGGGAAGCATGCACTGAAAACCAAAAAGCAAACCCATTAGCGCAGCCGATCGGCAACAATTTAAGATGCATAGACGGCGAATGGACCAACTCAATGCTAAAGCAAAGCCCTGACGGAAGCGCTTCAGGATACTGCCCAAAAAGCTCGCAATGCCTGCTCAATGTCTTTGGAAAGGATACCGGAAGCCAGTGCCTGGAGTCCGGAACATACCTTGATGACAATTATTGCGAAAACGGAATATGGTCAACAAGAACAAAACTTATAGCGCTGAAGCTGCTTGACATAAAGAGCGGAGATTTCACACTGTTCTGCGACAGCAAAGAAAATGCATTAAACAATCTCCAGCACCTAACTGGCTCAAATGAGGTTATAGCGAACACACTGGCAAACATGAAAACAAACAATTTCTGCGTGCTGAAAACAGGAAGCAAAATAATGGCTGCAACATCCATAAACAAAAACCTCGAGGAAGTGCCGGCCAATAGCCTGAGCATATTTGGTGTCACAAACTGCGATGACGCGCTCGTAGATGACGGGGAATACCACCCATGCGACAGTTCAAACAAGGCATGGTTCAACAAGAAGCTCAAGAGCTTTATTTACAGCCCTTCCGCGATTTCAGTTCCTTCGGGCAAAGAAACCGGATTTGAAGAATTTCTTGGCAATCCAATTAAGGGTGTGATATTATCAATAAAAAGGCTCGTAAGCTCTCCGCCATTTGACGAATCCTACCTTAAAGGAATAAAGAAATTTGACAAGATTTATGTGAGCCAGCAGGGAAACAAAGCAATAACTGCCGCAATAGACGGGACAAGATTCAAGAACATTGTTGCAGAGTACAGGAACTTTGACACTGACATATGCAAATTTCTTGACCAGTACAGCCAAGCCAAAAAAGATGTTTCTTCCGGCATTTCATGCAGGAAAGAAGGCAGCAATTATTATGCTCTTGTGCAGGGCAGCCAGTTCACAAACATCAATCCGGAGCAGATATGGCAGGATTTGACGTCAAAGCTGAGGCTAAGCGGGACCAGCTCCGGTGCACTATCAACAGCGAGCTGTTTTGACGGTATTAAAAATCAAAATGAAATAGGCATAGATTGCGGAGGAGCCTGCAAAGCTTGCGTTTCAGCCCAAAGCATATGCCAAAATGCGCAGAATGGTGAATTATGCGGAGGCTTAGATATAGCTTATACTTCTGGATATAAAAATACATGCTGCAAAGAATTTAAACTATGCTGTTAAAAAATGAAATTATTTTTTTTGATTGTTATTTTAATGATATTGGCAATGCCTTCTGCATTCGCGGTTACAACAAGCGAACTTAAGCCAGTATTGAAGCAAGCTTTAATCACTTACTTTGAAAATCATTCAGATTCAAAATTAAGTGTTCCAGAGCTTAGAGACTTGCTAATCTCATTTTTCGAAACTCCAACAGGGCAAGAAGTTAATTTACTTGAATTCGATATGGGAAATGAGTTTAAAAAGCTGACCCGTAAGGATGTCCAGTGGTTGTTGTAGTATCCTAAAGAAAAATCTAAATAGACTTGCGAATTTTACTTATTTTGAGGTGTGCATTATGTCAACAGAAAGCTGTTTATGGGAAGCAAAAGAAAAATTTCGAAAGGGAGTAGTAAGTTCAGTGCGAATAAGTTTTGTAACTTGTAGGACAAATGAATTAATGAAAGGTATGTCATCTGATTTTAGAGTTAGTGCAATGACACAAGCAAATAATGAGACTGATAAACAGAATCTTTAAAGTAAGTAAAATTTAAATCCAAATACAAAATAAGAAAACTAAAGAAAATTTATTTAATAGTTTTTGCCATATAATTAACGAACATACTGACAATATCGGATGATTTTACCTTTATCCCGCTATTTGCCAGAAAATCTAAGAAAGGTTGCCTGACTTCGAATGCATCGATAACAGCATACTTTAGCACTGCTCCGCTAACACCTTCTCCTGGTTGCAGGGCATGGTACAAAACTCTGGCAGGAATATTTTCTTCTCTTGCTGCTGTCTCAACAGCTTCTTGTAAAGTTCCTCTTTGCTCTTGAGGCAATTTAATTTTTTCACTTGCTATTTCTCCTACTCTTGCTACAGCTCTTTCAATCCTACGTTCACGTTGAGATGACTCCTTTGACTGTTCAGAAGGATTATAGGCTGCAAATGTTTCATCAGGAACATGTATACCATAAAAATCTTTTATTGCCTGAGACAGAACTTGCGGGGTTATATCTGTCAATGAAACTAATTTACCCCTAGAGAACATCATATCTATATATAAATCTGCATCACCATTTTCTAACTTAACCTGCTCTTCGTACTGGGACGGGTCACTTAAGTTTCTAAATAAAGTTTTTGCTGATACTTTTGACATTCCTTTAAGAAAGTCATCATTTACCCATCTTCTATATTTTGCCGTAAAATCTCCTCGGACTTCTTCCCGAAAAACCAAAGGCTCATCAAAAGCGTTTATATCCATAGAAACCATAGGAGAGCCTAGCTCCAAATCATTATGCCTTAAGCTTCTTTCAAGAGCAGATTCAATAGGTGCTTTTTTATAATCGGTTACTTTAATATTCTTCATTTTGTACGAAGTTAGCTTACTTTATTTATAAAGTTTTCTATTTTTATTACTTAAAAGTAGTTATGTAATGAGTCCCCATAATAATAATTTCAATATAGAAAATAAACTCCTTGATTTATGACAAATTTTATATAGGTGCATTTAAACAGCATATGAAAAAAGAGGTAAAATGAAATCAAGTTCTAAATCACAGATAACTATGCTCATGATCATAGGATTAACATTATTCATAGTGATAAGCCTTGTTCTGTACCTTTCAAAATCTGCTGTTAAAAAGCAGAGCCAGCAGAATATAAAAATCATACAGGAAACAGCTATAGAAACACAGCCGATAAAGGATTTTGCCGCAAAATGCATGGACAAGCTTGCCAAAGATGCAATTGTGATGATTGGAAGGCAGGGAGGGTATATATACAAAAGCCAGGGTGGAAATTTGGTGGATTATGAGGAAACTGATGAAGGGATTTTCTTTGTCAATTACAATGGAGTAAGGTCAACATACAACATACTGCAGCCGAAATTTGCCGTGCAGTCATACTCATCAGATGCGCCTGAATATCCGTGGCCAACTTTTCCTTACAGGACATCGGCTTCAAACGCCGAAATAGCTGAAGGATATTTCGGCATAAGCAATATGCCTCCACTAAATGCCCCTGAAGGCCCAAATTCAATACAAACACAGCTAGAAAATTTTATTGACAGCAATCTGGCTGGCTGCATAGACATAAGCATTTTTGAGAAACAAGGACTGAGCATAGAAATGCAGCAGCCAAAAACAACTGCGACCATAAGCGGCAGCAACACATTCATACAGTCAAAAATCCCGATGACAATAACAAACCCCGCAACAAGAGAATCTACAGAACTTCATGATTTTTCAACGAACGTGGACATAAGGCTCAAAGACATGTATTTTTTTGTG
This sequence comes from Candidatus Woesearchaeota archaeon, assembly GCA_016188245.1. Taxonomy (GTDB): domain Archaea; phylum Nanobdellota; class Nanobdellia; order Woesearchaeales; family GW2011-AR4. Next base: position 51,332 of record JACPIE010000001.1, read on the forward strand.
AAGGAGCTGATTGGGAACGACATCAAAAACGTAAAATTTGACATAGACGGCAGCGGAAATGATAAAGATTCCTTCAGCGTGAAACTTATGAAAGGAATATCATCCCAAGACGACATAATAATTGTCACGGATGAAAAATCACTTATTTACGGGAAGCCTTTTGAATATGTTTTTGCAAGAAGAAACAGAATGCCGGCACTTCACTACATCAGAAAAAATATTCTTGAGTTTCCGCAGGGATACATTCTAAACATGAGCAGCCTGATTCCAAACCAGAAACTTGCAGCAGAGGACCCTGATGAGGATAACTACACATTTACAATAACTCCGGCTTTGCCGAAAAAACTTGAGGTTCCCCAGTTAAAATTCAAAATTGAAGTCAGCGACGGGCAGCTGGCAGACCACCAGACAATAACAGTCAACAGAAAATAAGATGAAAAAAGAGGCGATAGCTGCATCATTCCTGGCATTTTTAATACTCTTATCCATGAATGCTGCAGCAGACGAAGTGGGGTGCTGCACAAATCCGGGGGCAAGCTCCCTTACATGCTCGGCAGACAGGCTGGCATTGAGGGACAAGGAATGCTGCCCAAAGCCTGAAACAAGTTACACGAGCTATTACAAATCTCAGCAAAATCAAGACAGTCCTGTAAACGGAAATGACTGCTCATCTCTTTTTTTCTTTCCAAACAAGGCATGCTCTGCAGTCGAAGCATGCGCCCTTGGATGCTGCTGCTCAGAGCTTGGAGGGTTAATTGCGCCTGAAGCAAGGTGCAAGGGCACAGGGCTTGCATTCTACAAAGGCGAAACAAACTGCAACCAGCTCTGCCCCATCCCGCAATGCAATGACGGCATTGACAATGACAATAACGGATGCTCGGATTTTGAAAATGGCGACTTGGGATGCACAAGCCCGGCTGACAAGGATGAGTCAGGAGGAAGCTGCGCCCAGGAAGGGGCAGGATGCGGCAATCCCGGCTATCTGCCAAAATTAAGCAATCTTGAAATAACCCCCATAAAAGGGCAAAACAAATTTTCTCTCAAGTGGAAAGATGAATGCAGCGAAACAGCAGTTTCATACGATATATTAAGGTGCAAGGACAATGGATGCACAAATTTCGCATTTGTTGGAACGACAAACACAAACTCATTTGAAGATGCGTCTGGCCTCATGTTTGACATTTCTTACACCTACCAAATAAAAGCAAGGTACAATTTGCAGACTGCAATTCCCACAATAACAAAAACCGCGGCGCTCGGCAACATTGAATGCTCCGGGCGCATGTCTGCATCAAACTTCTGCATACACGAGCCTTACTACACACAGTACAGGAATTACTTGTCATCAAACTTTCCGAATGAATTCAAGAGCTTTTCTGCGGGAGTCAGGGCAAAATTCAGCGACAGGTTCAACAAGGCATTTTTCTGCGACCAGTCGAACAGGCTCGTGCCTGAAGGCACTGCATGCACCCAAAGCCAAGTATGCGCTGTCAGCAGCAACAAGCCTGCATGCCTGAGCAAAACCAGCTGCAATTATGAAGCTGCAAACCCATTCGGCCTGTTTTATACCCAGCAGGAATGCGAAACAAACAAGTATTGCTTTTATGACAAGTCGCACTCTACTGTAGACTCATGCTTTGGATGCGACACTTCTATGGCATGCTATGACTACAAGACAGATGAGGCATGCACGAGGGACAACTGCAAAGTCGGAAACTGCAAATGGAAAGCATTGGCAAGCCAGCTTGGAGTTGGAGTGTGCATGAGCGCGACAGAATACAACTGCCAATGGTGCGAGAAAAAAGGAGCATCCTCTTTGGAAAACTCAAGATCTTTCAACGAAGTATTTGATTTTTGCACAAGAGACAAATCAAATGCGCTGTCAGAAGGCAGCTTTAAATGCTATTTCAGGAGCGGCAAATCAAAAAACTGCAATGAAGTTTCATGCAAGGATTATGACCCGGAGCAGTGCAGCAATGTCCAGATAATTCATGACGGAAACAACAATATTGTAAATCCTTCCCAGGATGAATGCGGCATAAAAGCATGCCAGAACATCAACGGCGCATGCGCCAAGAACTCAGACGGCGACAACAGGGCAGACTGCGCATCTTCATCGTGCGAATCAGACTATTTTGCCCCAAACACAACTTTGCTGCCACTGATGAAAAAAGGGATTGTTGACAGCCTCGTGATACAGATATACGACAAAACAAGCGTAAACAGCTCAACTGTCTTAAGGAATTCAGAGGATTATTCCACATTCATGTGTGTGGAGCCGTGCGGCGCTAACGGCCATCCTTACAACACGTCACTGGCGAATAAGATAGTTGTGATAACCAACCTGAATGCATTTGACGGAAGCAGCGGAAACAAGCTTTTCAGCCTGGCTGACGGCACGAATGTCATAAGGTATTACTCTCAGGATCCTGCCAAAAACATAGAAGGAGTCAAAAAAATAACAATAGAAACGCATGCAAAATCAGACGGTCCAAGGGTATTTGCAGTCAATGTTACGGGCGCTTCAAAAATCCTGGACAAGCTCTACACAAGCAGCCAAAAGCCGTCAATAACTATCCAATTCTTCGAGCCTGCAGCAATAACCTATGCAAGATTAACCAACAAACAAACAGGTTTGATAGTGGCGCTTCAGGCAGGAACAGAACTCAGCTCAAGATTCACTTTTTCAATAACAGAAACACTGCCTAATGGGGAGTATACCCTTGAAGTTAATGCAAAAGACGGCAACAATGTATTCATGGACAAGGCGCTATCCCAGATAGTAATAATTGACAACAGCAAGCCTTTGCTGGCAATAATCCCGCAAAACGGCGAAATATTCAATTCATCTTTTGTCGCGATGAAGCTGGCGTTCGACAAGGATGTCACTTTGAATTATGTAAAAATAAACTCTGAAGACATAACGAGCATGTTTTCAACAGCCGACAGCAAGGTTTTCACGGCAACTGTAAACTTAAGCGATGGCAATAAAAACCTTGAGGTTTCAGCTGCAGATTTTGCAAAAAATTTAGTGGCAGGCTCGGCATCATTCATTGTGGATGCAAACCCGGCCAACATAATCCTTGCCAGCCCAAGGTTCGGCACAGCCTCAAAATTCGTGTTCGACATTGCCGTTGAAACGGACAATGACGCGGCATGCAAGTACTCCCTAGACAACAACTTTGAGTTTGATTTCATGGATGCGTTCACGTCCACAGGGGGAACAATGCACTCCATATCCGGCTTCAACAAAATCCAGAATGGCGACACATCCGGGCACAATTTGAACATAAGGTGCAAGGACCAAAGAGGAATATCGTTCAGGCAATTCAGCATCAATGTTGACACAACTCCTCCTGCCATAAACGGCGCATTTGCCTTTCCCAACCCGGTCATAGAAAAGCCTTCAATAACGACTTTGACAGTGGATTCTGACGAGAAGGTGGTGTGCAGGTTCAGCAACACCTCAAAAGAATTTGAATCCATGGACGGCAAATTTGAAGGGTTTGATGACAACAATTTCAGGGCAATAAACAGGCAGGCAATAACTGCCGAGAATGAAGGAGAATACTTATACTATGTCTCATGCAAAAATAAGGCTGAATTGATCTCGACTACAAAAGAAGCGCCCTTCAAAGTGGACCTGACAGTGCCGATATCAATAATCTCGCACACTCCGGAATTTTTTAACTCAACAAATATTGTGCTTGCAGCTGAAACCAACAAGAAGTCACAATGCAAATATTCAGAGACCGACAGCACAGCCCAAAACGGCGACATATTTGGAATGCCAAGCTACAGCCACACGCGGCAACTGACATTAATGCAGGGAAAGCATACTTTCTATATGGTGTGCAAAGACCAGTTTTTGCAAAAATTCTCGGACGTTGCCCAGATTTCATTCACAATTGACACAACTCCTCCTGTAATTCTCTCTGTTAATGACAGCAGCACCCTTGAAGGCAACCCTGAATTCACATTCAGCACCGACCATTTAAGAGTGAAATGGAAAAGCACAGACAACGAATCAATGGTAAGCTCCCACATCTATTCTATCATCGAATACGGGACTGCAAGAGCTGTATTGAACAGCACTCCAAGCACTGCTAACAATGAATGGGTGATTGCCACAAAGCCAAATTCAACAGGCCTTGAGCTGGTTGACGGCAACAAGTATTTCTTCAGGGTTAGGGCGAAAAATATTGTAGGGATATCCAGCAATGTAAGCGAAAGCGACGGCATAACTGTAGACTCGAGCCTGAAGCCGCTGAACTGCACGAACGGTGTCAAAGACCAGAAAGAAGCTGATGTCGACTGCGGCTCAGGATGCGATTTGTGCGGAACAGGCAAAAAATGCAGCTCCAATGCAGACTGCAAGACAAATTTCTGCAACAATGGAGTATGCGCTGCCCCAAACTGCGATGACAGCCTGAGGAACCAGGAGGAAAGTGATGTAGACTGCGGCGGCCAATGCAAAAAATGCCAAAATAACCAGGCATGCGGCAGCAGCAGCGACTGTGAAAGCGGGTACTGCGGCTTTGGCTTCTGCAAGCCGCAGGAGAGCTGCTCTGACAGCAGGCTCAGCCCTGGAGAAGCGGATATAGACTGCGGCGGCCATTGCCCAACAAAATGCTTTGAAGGAAAAGCCTGCAGCTTTAACGAAGACTGCGGGGAAGCGCTTCAATGCGTTGCTTCCAGCTGCAAGAGATGCAATGACAATGACAGAAACTGCAACGGCATCCCTGACGAGCAGGAGAACATACAAACCAAAGACACAGACAATGACGGCATGACGGATGAATGGGAAATACAAAATGGGCTGAATCCAAATGACCCAAGCGACGCAAATTCAGACTCAGACAGCGACGAATTGACAAATCTTGAGGAATTCAGAGTGGCAGACACATATGGCAAAAGCACGAATCCCAATTTAGCAGACACAGACGGCGATTCTTTCTCAGACAAGGAGGAAATTGACAATGGAACGAGCCCGGTGGATCCGGAAGATTTTCCAAAATCAAATCTCGCAAAAATTTTAGGCTTTGTGATTGGGCTAGCAGTGCTGCTGTCCGGATTCGGCTACTTTGCATACAAAGTGATGAAGAAAAAAGAGATGAAGCATGGTAAAATGCAGCCGATGGCAATGCCAAAAATCGCAGTCCGCCAGGAAAAACAAACAATCAGTCCGGCAAAGCGCGAAGGCGAAACAATCAGGGAGCAGCTCAGGAAAAAAGAGGCGCAAAAGGAAAAAGAGAGGCAAATGCTTTTTGAGCCGTTCGGCAGGCATGAAAAAACCGAAACAAAGCCAGAAATAAAAAAAGAGCAGAAAAATCACGATGCCAAAAAAGGAAAAAAAGAGGAGGTGTTCTCAAAGCTTACAAAAATGGCCATTGAAAAAAAACCCGCAAAGCCGAGAGCCAAGCCAAAGCAAAAAGACAAGCTGGAAAATCTCTACAAGCTGGCAAAATCAAAAAGAAAATGAAGGCACAGCTATACGGCCAGATATTCATATATGTCCTGACTGTGATACTCATCTCTTTTATCCTGGTTTATGGGTATAATGCTATCCACAATTTTAAAAGCAGAGCCGAGCAGGTGTCCTGCCTTAAATCCAAGAATGACCTGGTAAATGCAATCGAGAGCATTTCAACAGATTTTGGCAGTGTTAAAAAAAAGGAGATCCAGCTATGCGCAGGATACTCTAAAGTATGCTTTATAGAATCTTTTGAAAGCCCGAACTTGCCCAGCAACATAGACCCGATAATAAAGGACAGCGTAATGTCAAATACCGGCAGAAATGTGTTCCTTGGAGAAAGCACGGCAAAAGAGTCATTTTATGCGGGCAAAATTTCAGTTGAGCCGGATGTGCTGTGCATAAATGCTGTAAATGGCAAAGCACTCATCAGGCTTGAAGGAAAAGGGAACCATGCGTCAATAAGCCAATGGAGCTGACAAACTTCTCAACATGGACAAAAAAGGATTTGAAGTGCAGTTTAACTGGATATTTGTCCTTGTGGCCGGAGCAGCCATACTGCTGTTTTTTTCAGCGATTGTCATAAAGCAAAAGAGCGTAGCAGACATATCAACAAAAGCCACTGTTCTTAAAAATGTTGAAGCAATCATAACCGGCGCCGGAATAAGCACAGACACAACAAACACAATAAGCATACCTGAATCAAGCATAGAAATAAGCTGCGGAAGAATCTCTCTTGGAGCAGTTTCAAAGCAATACGAAAATCTTATTCTTTTTGCGCCAGCATCCATCAAAGGAAACAGGCTCATAACCCAGACTCTAAGCTTTAACGCGCCTTACAAGGCGACAAATCTTCTTTACATCACAAACCCTGAAATCAGGTACATCCTAATAGGGAGCAGCAGCCTTGCAAAGGAAATAAACAAGACACTCCCTTCTGAGCTAAAAAAGGAATTTTACAAATCACTTTCCGATATCAAGGGCACAAATAATCACAAAGTAAGGATCATAGCCTTTGAAAGCATGACAGAATTTCCAAAAGCGCTTGCCAAGATGCCGGATTCTGACGTCACGGCAGTAAGGGTGAATGGAGACGCTGAAAAAGGGATTATAGAATTCTGGCAAAAAGAAGGAAATTCATGGCAATCAAATGGAAAGTCATACTATATCGGAAAATCCTCGCTAATCGGGGCAGCTTATTCAGATACTGCTGAGGCTTACGAATGCGGCATGCAAAATGCATTCTCAAAACTGAATCTGGTAACCAAGGTGAATATAGACAAGACAAACAAGCTGATGCAGAAATCATCAGATGCAAGGCAGGTTCAATGCACCCAATTTTATAGCAATGCGCTGGCGCATCTAAACAAAATCTTGCCTTCCGGCACCTTTAGCCAAGAAAGCATCAATGCCATAGCAGAATCGGCAAAATCACTGGCGGAAGAGAATAAGAATTCCCAGATACACTCGTGCCCGCTGATATACTAACAGATAAAATGAAAAAAGCCCAGATACAGATGGGGGAAACGATTGCAGTGCTGTTTGTATTCTTCATACTTGTTACTGTGGGATTTATATTTTATGTCAAGGTCATAAAAGGCAACATAGAGCTGGAAAGCGAGGAATTGTCGCAGCTCAAGTCAGTGGCAATAGCCCAAAGAGCAATGTTTTTGCCCGAACTCCAATGCAGCGAGGACAACATAGCAATAGACAACTGCATTGATATTCTAAAACTTGATTCTGCCCAGGCTTTAATGAGGGAAAATGAAGTATATTATTATGACCTGCTCGAGTTCAGCGACATAAGCATATCCCAAATTTACCCAAGCGAGGCAAAATGGAATGTTTACTCAAGAAAGACAGACGAGTTCAAAAGCAAGTTTGTGACAAATGCCCCGATATCACTCTATGACCCAATCACAAGAAAGCACGGTTTCGGGGTATTGACAATAGAGACATTCCTAAAATGAGAAAAGCCCAGATGGAGATACTTGGATTGGCGATTGTTGTTGTGCTTATCCTAGTCGCAACCATTTTTGTTGTGAGGTTCATGGTCATAAAATCACCAACAGAGTACAGAAAAGGGTTCATAAGCGCGGAGCTTGCTTCAAATATGCTGAGCACATTCCTCAAAACAGCCTCAAAGGACTGCTCTTATCTCACAATGACTGAGCTTTTGCAGGATTGCGCGCAAACGAGGAGCATAATCTGCGATAATGGACTGGATTCATGCAAATATGCCGAATCAACCGCAAGCAAAATCTTTGATGGCACATTCGACAAATGGAACATGAAGTACGAATTTTTGGCGTATACCGACGCAAGCCAGCCTTTAATCAAGATTGGAAAGGCGTGCACTGCAGAGAAAAGATCAAAGCTGTTCCCAATACCCATAAACATCGCGACAATGTATGCTAAACTTGACATATGCGGGTAAAACTGGCAATTTTCGACATATTTATATATAACTTGCTTAATAAGAATTATATCAAAAGAGGAATATAAATGAGCAAAGCACAGAGCATCTCTATCAACACAATAATTATAGCAGCCATTGCGCTTGCTGTCCTTGTTGTGCTTTTTGCAATATTTACAGGAAGGCTCGGAGGGTTTACAAAAGGCGTCCAGGAAACAGACACCTGCGCCCAAAAATGCGCCAGCCTGAACCTGCCAAATCCTGCAGATTTGACACAATTCGAATGCCAGCAGAAGAATTCAGGAACTTTCATTGCAGGAAAATTCTCAGACAGCCCGACAAACGGATGCTGCTGCTCCAAATAAGCCAACACCCAAATATTTATATATCTGATACTTTAATAAGTTCTAATGCTTAAGAAATCCCAAAGCATCTCTATTAACACAATCATCATAGCAGCCATTGCGCTTGCAGTCCTTGTTGTCCTGTTTGTCATCTTCACAGGCAGGTTCAAGATATTCAGCGAGGATGTTGATAAGACAAACGTTAACTGCAACGATGCATGCGTAATCGGAGCATACCAGTCAGGCTCGGATAGCAGCGGCTCATGCGCAGGGATTAAGATAAGCATAAAAGGGAAAGAATGCTGCTGCCAGCCCCGGCAGCAATAACCTTTAACCGGCTCAGTAGAAAATCTCATTCATAATAGCACCTAAATTGTAGGCGATTAACCGCATATAAATTTCTGCTCGCTGTGTACGAGCAGTTAAACCACGTAAGTGGTTTCCAAACAATCTCTTCAATGCAGAAAACAATGACT
>JACPIE010000023.1 GCA_016188245.1 Candidatus Woesearchaeota archaeon
AAAGCGGATTTGCAAGCCTGAAGAGAAGATTTGGAGCCAGCGTGGGCTCCAAATCTGTGCGGACAATCCGCACAGAATTATTTTGTAGGCTGATATGCCACAATATTTTTTTATTGAGAATGACTTTTAGGACAGAGCCTGTTGAAAATTCGGATTAAATCTGCACCAAAGCATTTATAAATTTCTGTGCGTTATGCTCTAGTTGCATTTAGCGTATGAATATTTATTTTCCATATTGAAAAAATGATAATTCATTCAGAAAAGCCGTACAAACCCGAACAGATAAGGCACATTCTTAACCCTCTTGTGGATAAATGGTTCTTTTCAAGGTTCAAGGAATTTTCACTCCCTCAGCTGTTCGGTGTAATGGAGATTCATTCAAGAAATAACATTCTGGTCAGCGCGCCTACCGGAGCGACAAAGACTTTGACTGCATTTTTGTCGATTCTGAACGAGCTTATTGACTCAAGCGAAAAAGGAATTCTTGAAGACAGGGTTTACTGCGTTTATGTTTCGCCTTTGAAGGCGCTGAGCAATGACATCCATGTCAATCTTGCCGAGCCGCTGAAAGAGATGGAAAAGATTGCAGGCAAAAAACTGAACATAAGGGCTGCTGCAAGAACAGGAGACACCTCAGCTTCTGAAAAGGCAAGGATGCTGAAACACCCGCCCCATATCCTGATTACAACCCCTGAAAGCCTGGCCATAATGCTGGCATCAATAAAATTCAGGGAGCTGCTAAAAAATGTCGAATGGCTCATTGCAGACGAAGTGCATGCACTGGCGGAAAACAAGAGAGGCGTGCATTTGTCACTGTCAGTCGAGATACTAAACAATATATCCCCTTCAATGACGAGAATTGGATTGAGCGCTACGATAGCGCCGCTGGAGGAAATTGCAAAATTTCTTGTTGGATGCGAAAGCGGAAAGGCAAGAGACTGTAAAATTGTTGACGTCCAGTTCATAAAAAACATGGACTTGAAGGTATTAAGCCCTGTTCCAGATTTGATTGGCGAAGAGCATGCCATAATGCACAGCTCAATGTATGCATTGATCGATGGGCTGATACAGGGCCACAGGACAACATTGATTTTTACAAACACGAGAAGCGCAACAGAAAGGGTTGTGCATTACCTTAAGGAAAAATTCCCGAAAAGATACACTGAGAACATAGGAGCCCATCACGGTTCGCTGTCAAAAACATTAAGGCACAGCATTGAAGACAGGCTGAGAAAAGGGGAACTCAAAGTCATAGTTTCAAGCACGTCATTAGAGCTCGGCATAGACATCGGCTACATTGATTTAGTGATATGCCTGGGCTCGCCAAAGTCGGTCGCGAGATTTTTGCAGAGGGCAGGAAGGTCGGGGCACAGGCTGCACGACACGGTAAAGGCAAGGATCATAGTGCTTGACCGCGATGACCTGGTTGAATGTTCCGTGCTTCTCAAATCGGCAATTGAAAAAAAGATAGACAGGATACACATACCCAAAAACTGCCTTGACGTCCTTGCCCAGCAGCTCCACGGGATTTCTCTCGAGCAAAAATGGAATGTTAAACAGCTGTTTGAGCTGGTGAAGCGGAGCTATTGCTACAATGAGCTTAATTGGAAGGACTTCATCGAGGTCATTGAATACCTGTCGGGAAAATATATTTCGCTGGAAGACAGGCATATCTATGCAAAGATATGGTATGACGAAGAAACAGGGGAAATCGGGAGGAGGGGCAAGATGTCAAGAGTGATTTACATGACAAACATCGGCACAATTCCGGAAGAGTCATACATAACTGTAAAGGTGGGCGAGCAGGCAATCGGGCATATTGACGAGGCTTTTCTTGAAAGGCTGAGAAAAGGCGATGTGTTTGTCCTAGGAGGCGAAAAATACGAGTTTTCGCATGCAAAAGGGATGGTGGCGTATGTCAATGCTACCGCGTTCAGGCCGCCGACAATCCCGAGCTGGTTTTCCGAAATGCTTCCGCTGAGCTTTGATCTGGCATTGGAAATCGGAAGGTTCAGGAAGCTGATGAATGAGATGCTTTGCGCAAACAAGCCCAAGAGCGAGCTTTTGGAATTCATTGACAGGTACCTCTACGTCGACAAAAACGCGTCTGAATCTATCTATCAATATTTCTACGAGCAATTCAGTTATGCCGAGATTCCGTCGCATTCCAGGATAATAGTCGAGCATTACAGCGACGATAAAAACAAAAGGAAATATGCCGTTTTCCATGCACTATACGGCAGGAGGGTAAATGACTGCCTTTCGAGGGCTGTTGCATTCGCGATAGCAAGAACCCAGCATAAAGATGTTGAGGTAGGAATAAGCGACAATGGGTTTTATGTCGGCTATGGCAAAAGCGTCAATGTGATGCAGGCATTTAAATTGGTGAAATCGGATGAGATGAGGAAAGTGATGGACATGGCAATAGAGCAGGCTGAAATCCTGAGAAGGAGATTCAGGCACTGCGCTGCAAGGGCAATGATGATATTAAGGAGCTACAAGGGGCATGAAAAAAGGGCCGGAAGGCAGCAAGTCAGCTCAATGATACTGCTGAATGCAGTCAGGCGGATTAATCCTGATTTTTGCATCCTGAAGGAAGCGAGAAGGGAAGTGCTTGAAGATTTGATGGACATCGGCAATGCATCAAAAGTGATTGAAGGGATAGAGCAGAAAAAGATTTTAGTAAAAGAGATCCATACTGCCATGCCTTCGCCGTTTGCGTTCAATCTCATGCTGCAGGGCTCAACAGACATCATGAAGATAGAGGACAGGGTCGAGTTTATGAGGAGGATGCACGCCCAGGTCATGGCGAAGATTAAAATAAGTGAAGGGAAGGAGGCACACTCACTATAATTTTACCAAATAAGTAACCAATAAATATACATTACTGAAGGTATGATGATGTTCCACAGAAACGCTAAAGGTCACAGAGAAGAAAAGATATTTTATGGATATACAATCCCAGCCCAAAACTGGACAAAAATCACCAAAGAAGCGGTAAATAACAGCAGGCCAATCGTTACTGTGCTGCAATTTTTCCAGTTTACCGGCAAAGGGAGATGGCCGACACAGAAGGAATTGAGGGATATGGGCTACATGGCAATTGCAGAAGGCGCCAACGGGCTTTTTTACTGGAGCATTGGGGCAAATGCGCTTGCCCATGTCTGCAGCGGATGGTGCGATGAAAAAATAGAGCACTTTGAGAAATTAAAATTGATTACCAGCGAATTGAAAAGCCTTGAGCCAGCGCTCACAAGCCTTGACAGGCCCGACATGCTTATAGCCAATAGCCCTGCTTCGATTTCCACAAGAGTCAAGTATCGTGGCGGCAAAGGGTATCTCATCGCGTACAACCATGACAATAATGCCGCAACAGCCACATTTACGTGGGCTAAAAATCCGACAGATATTCTGGTTTACAATGAAGCCAGGTCTTTAGCTGCATCGGAAAATAAATTCACGGACATTTTCGCGCCGTTTGAGGCGCATGTTTACGTGATTTCAGAAGATGCAGGCACTGAAGATGTGCCTCAAAAACAAACTCCGCCTGAACCCAGTTCAAATGATGTTGTGGCAGATAATGAAAAAGAAGACAATAAAAAAGAAGAGCGTTTCCTGAGGATTGCAAAGCTCAGTTTCATTCCGCCCAAATGCGACAGGATTGCCGATGTGGATTACGCTATAGAAAGCGCCGGGCATAAAGGCGAGACTGCAGTTTTTGAGATAAAGGGTGAAGGGCTTGGAATAAATTTCAACAAAGAATTTCTTATTGGCGGCAAAAAGGACACCTATTCCGGCAGATCAAGATTAAAGGTTAATGACGCAATGGGAGTTTATCCAATAACTGCACGCCTTTTCTCGAGTGAAGGCATTCTTCAAGACACTAAAACAGTCCGGATAAATTTTGATGAATGTGATAAGCCCGGAAAATCGCCAAATCCTGACATTCGGACAATTCAGGCTAAACCGGCAAATACTAAGGGAAATTTCCAATTCATTATCGCCTCAGCCATTGCCGCATTGGCCTTTCTGATATGTGCAATTGCTCTTGCTCTTGCGCAAATGAGAAAAAAGAAGTGAAAAGTACAGGTAAATTTCGCCTCAATCAAGCCTGAAGCAATAAGCTTTTTGCTTGCAATATGGGGGCAACCATATATTTTTAAATCAAAGTGTGTATTTGGCAGTATATGATAATCGGCATTACCGGCTCAATCGGCTCAGGCAAGACGACAATTGCAAGGATTTTTAGCAGATATCACTTCAAAAGGATTGACGCAGATGAAATCGGCCACCGGATTATTAAAAAAAATTCCGGTGCTTATAAAAAAATAATTAAGGAATTCGGAAACGGCATTTTAGGCAAAAATAAGGATATTGACAGGAACAGATTGGGCAATTTTGTTTTTAATGATGGGGGTAGGTTAAAAAGGCTGAACTCAATAACCCACCCAATAATAATCAGTGCAATAAGAAATCAAATCAAGAAGATTCAAAAGAAATGCGGAAAAAAAACAAAAATTATAGTTGACGCGCCTTTGCTGCTGGAAACCGAGACAAGAAACATTGTTGATAAAATTATTGTAGTCAAATGCGATAAAAGCAATATTCTAAAAAGAGGCAATAAATACCCAAAAGACAAAATAGAAAGAATTTTAAAGCTGCAGATGCCAATCAAAGAAAAATTAAGGCATGCCGATTTTGTGATTGACAACAACAAGGGTTTGGGGCATTTGGAGATGCAGATCAAAAAAATAATTAAGGGGTTGGATAAGAAATGAAAACAGCAGTCTATCCCGGAACTTTTGACCCGGTGACAAACGGCCACATCGACATTATTGAAAGGGCTTCGAAATTATTTGACAGGCTGTATGTCCTTGTTGGGGAAAATCCGCAGAAGGAAACCACTTTCACGGCAGAAGATAGGGTTGAAATGCTGAAGAATGCCCTGAAGAAGCACAGCAGCAGGGTCAGTGTGGAGCATTTTGAGGGGCTTTTGCTGGATTATGCCAAGAAGAAAAGGTCAAATGTCATTGTCAGGGGGCTTCGAGCAATCTCGGATTTTGAGTATGAGTTCCAGAGGGCGCAGTTCAACAGGGAGTTTGCAAAGGACATTGAGACAATATTTATAATGACAAAAGATGATTACGCATTCTTGAGCTCCAGCATCATAAAGGAGATTGCAATGTTCGGCGGAAGCGTCAAAGGGTTCGTGCCAGAGATTGTCGAGAAAAAACTGAAGGAGAAATTTAGGAAATAAAGATTGATGATGAATATAACTTTTAATCTCTACTCATAGAACTTGCTCAAATCCTCTTCATGGATTCTTCTTCTTGGCTGGTTTTCCTTTATTATCTTCTGCTTGACAAGCCTTGTTGAGTAACCTGCAATGGAATTCCTTAATTTAATGGAAGAAACAGTAGTGTACCTGTTGACCAGCTCCTTGTTCTTGCCGAATTCCGAAGTGAATTCCTGCCCGTGCTCTTTAATGAGCTTTTTCGCAACCCGCTTAATCAGCAGTGTCTTGATTCTTCCCATGTTAAAAATCATATCCAATTTTATTTGTTCTTTCGCTTTGCATAGTTTATCACTGATTCATCGAAAATCTTTAGGATTTTCGGAGTGTTCGGAAATGCCTAAGCACTTACCGACATTTGATTATGCTCGGAAATGCTTCATTTCCGACATATTCACTCCAGCTTTGTCTGGTCAAACGGCTTTGCCGAAGTGTCCTTCTTCATGGCGCCTGGAAACGGCCTTTTGACAGATATTGGAATCAAGCCCTGCTTAAACTCAAGCTTTGCTATCTCAACCGGGTTGTAGCCCATCTTTTTAAGGTCATCATCGCTAATCTTAATCAGCATAGGCGCCCCCATGGAAATTTGCAGCGCTCTTGCCCCCACTATTCTTGCATGCTCATACTTTGTGAATTCTTCCATTTTAATGTTCATTCGTCGTCGAAGCTTTCATCTTCGTCATCATCACCATTGTAAAGGCATCTCATTCTTTCACCCCGCTCACAATACTTCATCCTCATCAATAAAGATTTCCCCGCATGAGGAACACTCGGCTTCCCCTTCTTCAAGGACTGTGCCGCAACTCGGGCATTCCCTTTGCTCATCCTCCATTTTTTCACCAAAGAAAAGCGTTCATATATATAAGATTATAGCTCGCCTTGAAACAAAAAGGTACTATTTAAAGGTATCGGTAAAATAAGCTTTGCCTCAAAACAGCCACTTGCCCCAAAAGTCGCAATTTTGCCTCAAAAGTCAATCGTCTGCCTTAATAGTGAGCTAAAAAGCGGACTTATGGGGCAAAGTCGGTAAAATAGAATATGTACACCCAAGTGACATATGTCACTTGGCACTACACGGTAAAATAGAATACGGGCGCTTTCGGGAGGCGGATTCTAAGTCATCAGCTGGCTTTCTTCTTCAAAGAGCTTAACCTGTTTCTTAACTTTTTGACAGCTGATTCTTTGCTTTTCGAGCTTAACAAATCATTTGCAAGCTTTTGGTCCCCAATGACCTCTTTTATCCAGCTGCTGAAATCATTTTTTTCACTGCTTACGTGGTGCTTGAATGTATCCTCGCCTATGTTGGGCAAAGCATCCGCCAGTTCTTCCAGATTTTTCAGTATAGGGCCGTTGTTGACCCAGAAGCTCTGCTCCGGGGAAGTATCACTTAGGTATTTCCTTGCTTCATCTTTTGTTGCCATCTACATCAGCTCCTTTACCAGCCTTCTTAACACTGCAACCTGGGTTTCAAGCCTGTTTTTTGCCCTAGAGATATCCTCTGCCAGGCTGTGGTCATAAAACACGTCCTTGACCCATGAGCTGAAATCATTCCTTGCTTCGTTGGCATGATGCCTGAATATTTCTTCTGTCATGGTTTCCAAAGCGTCAGCAAGCTCCATCACGTTTTTCAGCTTCCTGCCGTCTGCAACAACAAAATGGTGCTCAACAGGGGCTTCCCCAAGAATCTTCTTCCTTATTATGACCTCAACGCTTTGAAGCGGCTTTTTAGAATGGGATTTAACATTACTTTTGCTTGTTCTGCCTCTTTTTTTTGCCACTAACTGTCACCTAAATGACTTCATTTGCTTGGTTATTTTTATAGTTTTTGGTTTTTAATTGCTAAAATTGTGTTAAATTAATTAAGCCATGCTTAGAGGCTCTGATAAAAGAAGGGTCGCTAGTCAGAACATTCTTGTATCCTGTTTCAACAGCAGTTGCCAATACAACAGCATCGAAGTTTGTCATGTTATAAGTATAGCTTAGACTTCCGGCTTTTTTTGCTAAATCCGTAGTTAAAGGAACCAGGATGATTTTGCCTGAATCTTCAAAAGTGCTTACTAATTCGTCTGCTTCTTTTTGCAGGTTTCTCTTTAGGAGCCTGTTTTTTAATTCCACCAAAACTAAAGTAGGGATAACCAGTCTGCCTTTGCCTTCAATGATTTCCTGCCATAATGCAAGTGCTTTTGGCGCACTTTCGCTTAATTTTATGAAGAAATAAGTATCTGCCGTATGCCTCATTCTTTCCTCATTCTTTTAATCTCCTGCCAGTCTTTTTCGGTCAGCTTGGCTTTTTTTAACAGCTCCAAAGCCCGAAGCTCTGCCTGCCTTTCTTGCTTTTCCACTTTTATGATAATTTCCCCGTCTAAATTTATGACCTTTAGCCTGTCTTCCGGCTGGATATCTTCTTTTTCGCGTATCTCTTTGGGTATTACAATCTGCCCCCTTTCGCTAATTTTAACATATTTTTCTACTATCATATTATATGAAAATATGAAATACTATAAATAGTTTTGGTTTTTAAAAAAATATTTTGGATTAAATTTTTAAAGGTAAGGTCGTAACTTAATCTTATGTCACTTTTAAGTAAAGTAACAGCACCATTCAGATTTGTTGAAAATGAATTTGAAGCTTTAGTGCATTCTTTGCATTTTGTTTATCATAGAAGGACTGGAAGAGACCAGTACACTTTATCAAACTCTTACTTTGATGGAACAATAATATTTGGGGGAATCCCGCTTCTGGCAAATAAGGGTTTTACATTTGAATCAATAGAAGGACTACTCCTAATTGGCGGCTCAGCAGGGGTTAATCATTACTTTAACCATAAAGCTAAAAAGTTTGACCAACATACCAACGACTTTGTAGAAAGAGTTAAAAACACATCTAGGGAGGATATTAGAAGATATAGTAAGGGACTAGGAAGGCTCGGATTATTTTTTGTATTTGACAAACTAATTTATTCTGTTTCGGGCTACTCTGTTAGTTATCTGTTGAATGACATTAGTCCTAACTCATTAGAAGATTTTTTCCGATTTCATAATGTACTTTTATATGCTTTAAGTGGCTATACATCAGCAATGGATTTAGGTAACCCAAAAAAGAGCAAAATATTGGCAGGATTAAAAAATCTGTATTCTCATGCAAGAAATTTCACTCAAATTCCTAATCCATTACCCGAAAGAGCTGAAAATAAACTATCTATTCAGCAACTTTCACTTCACTCAATTTATTCGCCTTTATCCTGAAATCATTCAGAATGTTCATATATGTGATGAAAGCTTCGTAAGGGCTTTCGTAAGGGTTGAAGTACTTGTGCACGTCGCCGTCATTGAACCATTTTGTGCACATATAATAGAAATGGTCAGATGTCTGCAGTTTTCTCCACTCGTCAATCAATGCAGGGTTTTTTGACAGCTTTACATTCTGCTCCAAGTGATAAATCTCCTTTATGGCTTCCTGCTGCATTTTGTTGCCGAGCCATGCGCTTAAATCCCTTTCAACGTCGGCCCAGCTTACAAAATGGGGAAAATCGAGCTCTCCAGCTGCACCGTATTTTTTGATGGCTTCGCTTGGCGTTACAAATTCATTGTCTTTGTGCTTCAATATCTCAAGCGGCAAATGCCTTAAAAACTCAAAAATTCCCTTGTCTTCCCATTGGTGCTCGCCGAAAGTCTCATAATCCATGAAAAGGTTTACAATATTGCCGCTGCCGTTAATCCGGCTGACCCAGTCTGCAAATTTCGGGGCTGTCAGCGGAAACTCCTTCCAGCTTTTTTCAGAAAACCTGAATGCAATGTCGTCGGAAAGCCTGTAATTTTTCAGCAAGAGCCTGATATTTCCCGATCCTTTCGGCCTGTAGACAAAATTCGGGCTTCTCCACTGCAGGATGTGGTCAGCGCCTTCTGCAAGGATCCCCTTGTACCCCATTTTCTCGATAAACGCAGCCATGTCGCTGTTGTATACAAGCTCTGTATTCCTGAAAACTTTCGGCTTATAGCCGAACAGCTGCCTTATCTTCCTGTTGTGCATTTCAACCTGCTCTTTGAATTCATCTTTGGAGTAGAGATAGGAAAGGGTGTGATAGTATGTTTCATCAAGGATTTCAACGCATCCTGTCTGAACAAGCTGCTTGAAGCTGCCAATCACTTCCGGGGCATATCTCTCCAGCTGCTCAAGCACGATCCCCGTCATGCTGTAGCTGGCCCTGAATTTCCCGTCTGTCTTGCTGATTAGCTCAAGAATTACCCTGTTGGCCGGAAGGTAGCATTTGTGGGCTATCTTTCTTATTATTGCCTCGTTTTTATGGTCGTCAAAGTAATTGTTGTGATGCCCTATCTCAAATACTGAGTACTTCCTGAGCCTTTGCGGCTGGTGAACCTGGAAATAAAAGCAGACGCTTACCATTTTTGCCGGATTCTTGTATTTTTAGTTTATTCTATTGTTAATCATTTTTATTGAATTGTGCCCTGTATTTAATCTTTGCTTAATAGCTCATTGTAGATTTCAATGCATTTCTGCGCAGGAACATCCCAGCTGAACCTCTTGACTTCTGCATATCCGCTTTCCTTTAATGTTTCGTGCAGTGAATTGTACCTTAAAACTGATAGTATTTTGTTGCTTAGTTCATTGATGTCCCAAAAGTCAACTTTAAAGCAGTGCCTGATTACTTCTGAAACCCCGCTTTGCTTTGAAACTATAACCGGCGCCATGTTTTTCATAGCTTCCAAAGCAGTTATCCCAAAAGGCTCTGAAACGCTCGGCATTACATAAACATCCGCCATCTTATATGCTTTTTCAACATCCTCCTGGCCGAGGAATCCGGCAAACAAGACTTTGTCTGCTATGCCGAGCTCGGCTGCCTTTTCAATCATTGAATGCTCCATGTCGCCTGTGCCCGCAATCACGAATTTTACCCCATCCTCATGCTCCAGGACTTTCTTGGCGGCATAAACGAAATAGTCCGGGCCTTTCTGCAGGGTTATCCTTCCCAAAAACAGCACAATTTTGCCTGTTTTTTTAATTCCGGAATTTTTATTTTGGGCATATTCCGAAAAGTCAACTGCATTGTGCACTACACTTATCTTCTCAGGGGGAATGCCGTAATGGGCCATGATTTTGCTTTTGGTAAAATTGCTGACTGCAATGACTTTGTCTGCATTATCCATTCCCTTCTTTTCAAGGCTGTACACATGCTGGTCTGTTAAATGCCCGCCTGTCCTGTCTAATTCTGTGGAATGGACATGAAGCACCAATGGCTTGTTTTTTTTTCTTTTTGCCGCTATTCCTGCCCCAAAAGTCATCCAGTCATGGCAGTGGATCACATCAAAATCTTCCTCTTCTGCAATTTTTTCCGCTGCAAGGGCATATCTCTGCACTTCATCAAAGAGTGTTGAGCCGTAAATCTTCGGGCTTTGCTTTTTCCCCGCGGAGTTCAGATATTCCCTTGAGCCCATATATGGCTGCAGCGCAGAGGCGATTTTTTTGATTTTAATGTTTGTTGCAGGCACCATCTTGAGAAAGTCAGCAGCATTTGAATCGAATGAGTAGGGCAGCACAAAGGTTATCTCAATTCCTTTACTGCTCAGCCCCTTTGTCAGGCCATAGCATGCTGTTCCCAGCCCTCCGCTGCTCAATGGCGGAAATTCCCAGCCGAACATAAGCACTTTCACCATGGCTCACCGTTAATCCGGATTATTTTTTTATCTGAGATGTGTATTCTCTTCATTACATTCTTGCGGAGGTAGTCTTTGCCAAATGCGCTCAGTTCAAAAATTCTGACATATGCGGAGCTAAACGCTTCCCTGACCCAGCCTTTGCCAATCAGGTATGTGAGATGGCGTTCAACAGTCTTCCAGTTAATCCGGGTTTCACTCGAGATTTGGTTTATTGTTTTTTGCCCTGACGCAAGGGAAATCAAGATAGGATTCCGTATATCAATGAAGCTTCTTTTTATGTAAGAGCCTTCCCTAATGATTAATACCACCGCCTTTCACTATAATAATGGGATGTTACAACCATTATAGTTAGAACCTTATCATATAAAAGGTTATTGCTTTATCCCGTATTTTTCCTTTTGAGTGGTGTTAAAGATTTATAAATCAAGGAACAAAATAACAGAGTAGCGTAGATGAATCTATAAAAAATGGAAAAAAAAGCCGATATTTTGTTTGAAATTTCGTGGGAAGTGTGCAACAAAGTAGGCGGCATCTACACGGTTGTCAGGTCAAAAGCCGCCAAAATGGTCGAGCATTACGGCAATGATTATTTCATGATTGGGCCCTATTTTGCGTCAAAAGCGCTTGCTGACTTCCAGGAGGAAGTGCCAAATGAGATCTGCAAAGCGCCGTTTGAAGAGCTGAAAAAGGCAGGCATAATATGCCACTACGGCAAATGGCTCAGCGAATCCAGCCCGAATGCAATATTGATAGACTTTGTCAATTACAAGCACAGGCTTAATGAAATAAAAAAAGAGATGTGGGACTGGTACAAAGTGGATTCACTGAGGGCTTCTTCAGATTATGACGAGCCGGTTGTATGGGCATATGCGGCCGGAATGCTGCTGGAGAGATTATCCGGCTGCTTCGGCAGCAAAAAAATTGTAGCGCATTTTCATGAGTGGCTGTCCGGAGCCGGCTTGCTTTACCTTAAAAAAAGGAACCTTAAAATCGCAACTGTGTTCACGACACATGCAACTGTTCTCGGAAGAACGCTTGCAAATTCCCATGTTGACTTGTACAATTTATGGGACAAAATAAGCCCGGACCAGGAAGTTTACAAATACGGAATCGAGTCAAAGCACCTTGTTGAAAAAAATTCAGCTGCATTCTCTGACGTGTTCACGACAGTCAGCGAGATAACCGGCATGGAAGCCGAGCATTTCCTGAAAAAAAAGCCTGATGTGATTCTTCCCAACGGGCTTGACATAAGCAAGTTCCCGAGCTTTGAGGAGATAGCAATAAAGCACAGGATCCAGCGCGACAGGATAAGGGAATTCATGCTTTATTATTTTTTCCCATACTACACTTTCGACCTGAAGGAAACCCTGATTTATTTTATCGCAGGAAGGTATGAGTTTCATGACAAGGGGATAGACATCTACATAAAGGCGCTGGGAAAATTAAACGAGAAATTAAAGCAGCTGAAGAGCAAAAAAACAGTGATTGCCTTTATCTGGGTGCCTGCAAATTTCAGGAACATAAGGCCGGAGCTGCTTGAAAACAAGACGCTGTACCAGGATATAAAAGATGCCCTTGAAGAAGTATGGGGGGATGCAGAAAAAAACATAATCTACTCTTTCATTTCAAACAAGAAGATGGCAAAAGAGGAATTATTTGAAGACAGCTTCCTGACAGAGATGAAGATAAGGGTTGCAAGGTTTGTGAAAAAGGGCAGGCCGCCTTTGCTGACACATGACTTATACAACGAAAATGACGTCATACTTAAAGCCATATCATCTTCAGGCCTGTCCAACAGTGAAGATGATCCGGTGAAGATTGTATACTACCCAATTTACTTAAGCGGGGCAGACAGCCTGTTGAACTTAAATTATTATGAGGCGATGCAGGGCTCCCATCTTGGAGTTTTTCCGAGCTATTACGAGCCGTGGGGCTATACTCCGCTGGAGGCAGGCGCATTGGGAGTTTCCTCTATAACTACTGATTTAGCGGGGTTTGGCAGGTTTTTCTGCTCAGAATGCGTTCAAAGCGAAACTCCGGGCATTTTTGTTTTGAAGAGATTGAGCAAAAGCGATGATGCTGTTGTAAGCCAGTTGGTTGATGTAATGTTCAATTTTGCAAGCCTCTCGCATGAAGACAGGATTGCGAACAAGATGCAGGCAAGGAGGGCAGCATCCGTGGCAGACTGGAAGAGCTTTGCCGGCAATTACATTGAAGCTCACAATATGGCTGTTGAAAAAGCATACAGGTAGTCGGGGATCCATGGAAGCCATCCACAGTCTTGGGGTGCTGAGCTTAAAAAAAAGCTTAAATGAGGATGCCGGATTTCTGCTGTCAAATAAAAAAGGAAGCTACTGCAGCTTCTTCAGCTCGCCTTCATCAAGGTACAGCGGATTATTCTATTTTGACGAAAAAGCAATGCAGATGTACCGGGTCATTGAGAATATTGAGCTGGCTGAAGATAACACGGTCAACAGCCTGAAAAACGGGTTTTATTTTGCTGAGAGAAGGAAAAACGATATTGTTGAGTCTTTCACAATGCCTGCAGGGCTTAGCTCATTGGTGTATGAACTAAGCGCTGAAAATGATATTAATCTGGTGCTGGACTGCAAAGGCTCTTATGACAACCGGGAATTTGGAAGGTACTACAGTGTTTCTGAGGAGGATGGTTGTGCCATTGTCAAGTTTGCCAAGAAAACCGACAGGAGGGAAGATTCAAGCCACAATGTTGATGAGTTTTCATTGTATCTGGCAATAAAGGGCGGCAAAATGCCGCTTCAAAAGGATGGAACATGGATTGAAAGGTATTACCTGGCGGATGAGCGGAGAAATTCTCCTCCTTTCAAGAGATATGTCTACAAAGCTGCAAGGCTTAGGGGAACGAGGTTTGTTTTTTCCGTGTCAAAAAGCAGGAATGATGCAATAAGCGAATGCAATCATGTTTTCAGCAATGCCGAAGAGATCAAAAAAGCGGAAAAAGAGTCTTTTTTTGATTTGCTGAAAAAAGAGCACATCAAAAAAATCATAAGCGACAAGAGTATCTGCAAAGAAATAAAGGTTGCGTATGCAAATGCCTGCAATTCCCTGAGCAAACTGGCTGTCAGCAATAAAAATTTCGGGGTTTTTGCAGGCCTTCCGTGGTTTTTCCAGTTCTGGGCAAGAGACTCATTAATTTCCATTAAAGCCCTGTCAAATATCAATAACGACACGGCAAAAAAAATATTGTTTGGCAGCTTAATCAAGATAAATGGTGATGGAAGATTGCCAAACCTTGCTGGAATGCACAAATCAACAAGCTCGGGAAATGCAGATGCCCACGGCTGGCTGTTTTTGAGGTGCAAAGAGCTGGCTGAAGAAATCAGCAAAAGCAAAGAATCAATAAACTCCATAAAAGAGTCAATCAGGCTAATCAAAGGCAGTGCTTCTGATTATGGCAGCATAAACGAGCATATCAAGAGGTGCGGCTTTGCCATCAGAAAAAAAGAAGAAGGCTACCATAAAATGCTGTATGAAATTGAAAGCTCTCTTGAAAAATCACTGAATGGATTGGTGAAGCTTCACACAAAAAATGGTTTTGAGACAAATGAAAAATTAGAGACCTGGATGGACACGGAATTTGCAGATGACGCAAGAGAAGGCAGCAGGATTGAGGTCCAGGCACTGAGATTGAGCATGTACAGGCTGATGTTCCATCTGACACAAGCCCATAAGTATGGGGCCATGGAAAACCTGCTGAAGGGCAGGGTAAAAAACAGTTTTTGGAACGGAAAGGTTCTTGCAGACGGCTTGGGTGACTTTACAATAAGGCCAAATATTTTCATAGCTGCCTATGCCTATCCTGAATTGTTGACGGGCAAAGAATGGGAAATATGTTTTGAGAATGCACTGAAAAACCTCTGGCTTGATTGGGGCGGACTGTCGACGATAGACAAAAGCAATGCCTTGTTCACTGGCACAAGCACGGGCGAAGGCATAAAAAGCTATCACAGGGGGGATTCCTGGTTCTGGATAAACAATTTAAGCGCATTGGTTTTGAGCAGGATAAATAAAATAAAATTCAAAAAACAAATTCAAAAGATAATTGAAGCCGGCACAGAAGAGATATTGTGGAAAGGCTGCATAGGCTGCCATTCGGAGCTGAGCTCTGCAAAACAGCTTGAATCAGGAGGCTGCTGGAGCCAGGCATGGAGCAGCGCAATGTTCATTGAGATGGTTGATGGGGTGTTTGGAAAAGATGTGTGCTAATTGATTATTTTAAATCTAGTTCTAAGCTCGCCATTTTCAGCCTTCCAACCCCACCACAAACAAAGCCTGGCTCCATGCCAATGGGCAGTTTTCATTGTGTCCTACTCCATCAGCGTAATAGAGTTCCGGCAGTTCCCCCTTTTCGTTCATTGCCTTAATTGTTTTTCTCATGTAATGGGCGTATTTGTCAGGCTTATTCAATTTTTTATAAATTATTGCAAGCCACGGAAACCCCTTTGTCCATTGCGCTTCGCCATTCCTGTAATGGTATCTGTCGCCAATGTACCTTATGACGCCTTTTTCTTTGACCAATCTTTCTTCCACGTTTTTTAAAATAGCTTCAGCTTGTTTTTTATTTACAACATTGTACGGATAAATCAAAGACAGCAAAGCCATATCTGTGTCTTTTGATGCAGACTCTCTTGGAAGCAGCTTGCTCAATGCATTTTCTCCTTGTTCAATCAAATCGCCTGGAACGGAAACAACCTTGCTTATTTTTTTCAGCCCGGCAACACAGGCGCCTATTGAGGAAGCATGCATTTCTTCATTCTCCTCCCACATTCCGTTGTCCTTGTCATTCCAGTATTCAATGCTTTGCAGGTAAAGTGCTAATTTTTGCAAAATCCTCAAATCGCTTTCGTTCCTTATAATTTTGATTCCTTTTTCCTCCAAATCGCCGATCTTGAAAAGCAAAGCCCCTATTGCATCGTTCTGCTTGTTGCCCCATTGCTCCCAAATCTCCTCCATTGTCAAAGGGTCATATCTTGCATGGATGTACTGGTAATTGTGCTTCGGCTTTTCTTTTATAGCCCAGTCTATCTTGTACTCATGCTTTAGCAAAACATTCAAAAGAGCCCTTAAATTTTTTCTAACTGATTCAATTTTTCCTGCTGCCTCAAGCCCTATGGCAGTGTATACATTATCCCTCATCCATGCCAGGTTATAGCCTGTCTTGGCATCCGGCCTTGCGGCTGCAAATAGGCCTGTCGGATACTGCATTTCTTCGATAATCCTAACTGACTTATTTAGCATCATTTTTGTTTACGGCAAGTATGAATTTAAAGTTTGAGTGTAGATATTTGAGTAGACAGTATATTATGCCATCCACCCCTTATAATATCCATATAAATTGGGGTTTATAAATGTTTCTATTTTGTTACTACTTAAGAGTAGACTTAAAAAATATTTACATTTCCAAAACATTTAAATACTTGGGTTATCTAAATAGAGACTATGGCAACAATAACAGTAAGTATAAAGGATGAAGTGAATAATGAATTTAGGGAAGCTGTCAGGAAAAAGTTGGGGCATGGCAAAGGCACTATAGGCAAAGCTGTTGAAGAAGCACTTCAAAAATGGATGTATGATGATGAGCAAAGAAAAATAGCTCAAGAGGCAAAGGAGATGATGAATAAGGGATTGTACTCATTAAAAGGATGGAAATTTAACAGAGATGAAATCTATGACAGGAACCTCTAATCTGTTTCTAATTGATACAAATATCATAGTGTATGCGTCTGAAAAAGGGGAAAGCCCTAAGAACAAAAGCTCCAAGGAACTTATCAACAGGTGCTGGAATGGTGAAGATATTTTTTCAGTATCCTCGCAAAATTTGGCAGAATTTGTGTTTGTAACAACACGAAAAGCAAAATTAGACTTGAAGGGGGCAGCAACATTTGCAGGGTTTATTGCTGATTTTCAAGGCTTTAAAAAAATAAGCTATAACTCCAACACGGTTATGTCTGCAATAAGCATAGCAGACGAATTCAAAATGCCGTTTTGGGATTCCCTGCTTGCAGCTACAATGAGGGAAAACGGAATCTTTAACATTTACACAGAAAACTCCAAAGACTTCAAAATGCCGTGGATAAATGCTGTTAATCCGTTCAAATAAATTCAGATTATACACAATTTTTTCGGGGCAAAGACTAGAACGGGGCAACAGGAAAAGAAAATTATAAGTATTTTTATTACTTTTTCTTGAAAAGTCTTGGAGTTACTGTAGCTAGTTCTATTCCCCAAGGCATATTGATTTGATACGCCGGACCAAGATACCTGTCAAATTCTTTAATCGCTACATATGGATGGCTAGCAATTCGAGCCAGTTTCAGGCATTCCTCAATCCTTCTTGCTTGTATATTTGTTCCAGGCAAGTTTCCAACAGCCAAAGTCAATCCATCAAGCTTTGTCTCTTCAACATCAATACCAATTTCTAAGACTTCACCCTGCTTTCTTTTATAAAAATAGATGTAGGGTGCTTGCCGTATTACTTCTGCGGCTGGTTTCTCTAATCTTACTGATTCAACAATAAACAATAAAGAGCCAGGATTAGGATGACCAACCAAAAATGGCTCGCTACCAGAAGATTCCCAAACTATTTCCCCCATTTTCAAAAGGAATTGGATTTCCTTTATATAATTTCGTACATTTTTTCCTATTTGCACCGAAATCTTTATATACCAGTTGGTATCTATAGATACCATGAACACACAAATTAACGTTAGGTTGCCTGAAAAGGTATTGGTATCAGCACAATCTTATGCAGAAGAGCATGGGTTCAGCAGCATACAGGAATTTATCAAAGAAGCTATAAGAGAAAAACTTTTTGAAAAGCCAGAAATCTCAAAAGAGGAACTAGCTTTAGTCAGAAAACTTGTTGAAGTAAGCGAAAATAAAAATCTTTATGGCACTGAGGAACAGCTATTCAGGAAACTAAAGCGAAGGTAAAATGTCGAAAATTTTTATCCAGTCTTTGACTGGTGGCTGGAAGCCAATGAGTGGCAATTTATGGAAAATTTTCGAGCATGCTCAAAAACCAGCACAATATGTAATTAATATTGGTGGTTTTTGACAGATGGAATATGAACTCAAGCCATCTTATTTCTTTCTGCAACAAATAGATGAACTTAGTGATGAAGCTAAAAGAGTTGTTGAAAACAGATTAAAATTAGTAAAAGTCAATCCTTTTCGTAATAAGCGAATTCATGGCTACAATCTTTTCCTATTCAGAATAAGGTTTGAAGAACAGCATAGAGAAAAAAGAGTCATTTACCTTGTTGATAAGCCATATGTGAAACTAATCTGCATTCTTGATAGAGACAAGGAATACAAGGATTTAAAGAAGTACTTGAAAAGTTTAGGATATATATAATTCTGTTGCCCCCTTAAAGTATCTATTTTATTGTGCTTCGCATTTGATTTACTTTGCCCCTAAAAAACTTTGATTTACAGCAACACCGTTGCACTTTCTTATTCGCTCAGGGCGTAAAACAGATGTTTCAATAGGATTAGAGGATTTAATTGACAGTAAAATAAACCCTTCTGTTCTGCTTTCCCTTGTTTTCAGCCCTGACAAACTCCATTGTTCCTATCTCAGAAAGAGTCTTGACGTGGCAGCCGCCGTCTGCCTGCGCATCAAATCCTTTTATGTCAACTATCCTCAATGTATCAATATCGTGCGGAAACCCAATCGCAAGCTTAAAGAGGCTTGGGTCTTTCTCTGCCTCTTCCCTTGACTTGTAATACACTTCTACAGGAAGGTCTTGCAGTATAATCTCATTCGCCTTGCCAAAACATTTCTTGACTAATTCAATGTCGAGCTGCTCCATATTAAGGTCTACCCTGCACTTGTCAGTTGAGAGCTGGTTGCCTGTAACCAGCAGTTTATGCTCCTGGCTGAACACTCCGCAAAGGACATGGATTCCGGTATGGCACCTCATAAGATTGTATCTCCTGTCCCAATCAACAGTGCAATGAACTGCATCTCCTTCTTTCAGCCCTTCATGGTCTACTTCATGGCTTATGCTTCCTTCGAATTTTCCGGCAAATACTACCTTGAATTCTTCACCATCGCTTTTCCTCTTCATAGTTCCGTGGTCGCACTCTACTCCGCCTCCCTGCGGAAAGAAAGCAGTCCTGTCCAAAACAACAAATTTGCCGTCTTTGACAGAAACAACAGCAGCTTCAAACTCTTTCAAATAAGAATCATCCATGTAAAGGGCGTTTTGCATTTTTATCAGGGAATATTGCTTGAATATAAGATTGGCACAAAATCAAATTAAAAATAAAAAAATAAAAGAAAAAAGCTAAGCTTAGTCCTTAGCCAATGCCCAGATTGCTTTGACAGCTACCAAAATAGCTGCCGGCGCTACAAAAGCTGCAATGTTCATTACAGCGTTAGCCAAAAAGCTCCCCAACATATCAGGGGGAATCACTTTAAGGCTGTCTGCAGCATTCCCTGTTGCCAATAAGGCAACGCTTGCTACCAAGAACGGCGTTGTTTCTTTCTCTGTTATGTTCAAGAAACCCACCAAAAGCCCCAGTACCACCAAGACTAATGTTGCCATTCCCAGCAAATTACTCGGAACGAAGCCCAGCAATATGGCCAATAGTATGCCTATTACAAAAGACCATTGTCCCATTTTACTTGCCATTTTTATAATCCACCTCCAGTTTAATTAAGTTTAAGCCATCAATATACAACTTATATTTAAAAGTTTTGCTTGAAAAAATAACAAAATTACTTTCAATTTTAAAGTTACCATATGGAATTAATAGAATATAACAAATTTTTATGCCTTGTTTGGATGAATAAGCCCTATAATGGTTGATTTTTATAAAATAAACTTAAAATTACTGTTTTTTATAAAAACAAAGGATAAAATTCCTTTAAAAAACTTAAAATTTTCGAAAACTTTATATATGGGTATTTTCAAGAGTAGATACTCTAGGTGTTTTTGCACTTAGGAGGTGAATGTGTAATGGAAAAACAAATTGGAAATTACTCTTTCATTATAGGAGTAATTATTGCAGTAGTACTTGGTTTGGCAGCTCCGCAGCTCGGCACAGCAACGCCATGGCTTTGGTCATTGTTGATTGTGCTGGGATTGGTTGTCGGATTCCTGAATGTGTCGGGAAAGGAAACCAAGGAATTTTTATGGGTAACAGTTGCTTTAGTGGTTGTTGCTTTTGCAGGCAGCGCCCAGATTACTTCATGGAGCAATGTTCAGCTTGTAGGGCCGTACTTGAAAGCGATTTTTGACAGCCTGTTGGCATTCGTTGTCCCGGCAAGCGTGGTAGTTGCCTTGAAAGAAGTATGGGAGCTGGCAAAAGGCACAAGTGCTTAAACTGTTTTTTCTTTTATTTTTTTCTTTGTTTTCTTAAATTATATATAGTATGGTTGATTACTCTCGGTAATGAAACTGCTTTCCGGCATTGAAATTGCAGATTTGGCTTTATTCTTTGATGAGGTATTGGTCATAGCAGATGTGCATATTGGCTATGAAGAGGCTTTGAACAAGCGTGGCATTTTAGTGCCTAGGCTGCAGTTTGAAGATATTATTAACAGAATGGGGGGCATATTCAATAAGCTCAAATACAAAAAGATTGGAAGAATTGTTGTGAATGGCGATTTAAAGCATGAGTTCGGCACCATATCCGAGCAAGAGTGGAGGAATACGCTGAAATTTCTTGATTTATTGGCAAAGCACTGCAGTGAGATTGTTTTAACCAAAGGCAACCATGACGCCATACTTGGCCCTATTGCCGGGAAAAGAAATGTAAAGATCATGGATTATTTAATTGTTAATGGCACGTTAATTGTCCACGGGAATAAGATACCTGATGCAAAGGCATTGAAAGGTATAAAAAACATAATAATCGGGCATGAGCATCCTGCCATATCCCTTAAGGATGGCCCAAGAGTGGAGCAGTTCAAGTGCTTTCTGAAAGGCAAGTACAAAGGCAAGAATCTAATAGTGCAGCCTTCATTCAACACAATAGTTGAGGGAACTGACATACTTAAAGATAAGATTTTAAGCCCTTTTTTGAAACAGAGCCTTGATAATTTTGAAGTTTATGTTGTTGAGGACAAGGTTTATGGGTTTGGGAAATTGAAGGGGCTGAGAAAATAATCAGCTATTATACAACTTCCCCAATAAATCACTCTTTGTTATAAGCCCGACCAATTTCCCTTCTTCAGAAACTACAACAAGAGGATAATGCTTCAGCAAGCTGGACACAACCTGGATTGAAGTTGCTTTTGAGACAATTGGGGGTGCATCCTGCATTATTTCGCTGACTTTTTCTGCTTTTGAGCCCAGCAAAGCCTCCAAAATAGTTGATTCTGAAACTAGGCCGACAAGTTTGTGGCTGTCAATGACGGGCAGCTGCGATATTCCGTCTTTTTTCATCTTTGCTATCGCTTCCTTTATAGGTGTGGAAGAATGAACGCCTATTACTTTCCTTGTCATCAGCTGCTCCGCCTTTATCTCTTCTTTCTTCTCAAGATCGCTCAAAGCGGCAAATATCTTCTTTGTTTTGGTATATGTAGGGTCTATTCTTCCTGACTCTATCTTGGCAATCAGCGACTGGGAAACCTGGGCCCGGTTTGCAAGCTCTGTCTGGGTCATTCCGAGCTTTTTCCTGATTTTTTTGACTTCCTCTAATTCGTATGTCATGGTTATTGAATTTTTAATTTAATTTTTTCAATTTTGAAATTTACAGTTATTTTTTAATAAATTCAAAAGGGAGGGAATAGACGGCTGCACTTCAAGTGCTTCATTTGCCCTCCACCCACCCCGTTAAGCGTATTTGAATAGTGCAAGAATATTAACTCCTATTTAAAATTATTCCTTTTGGAATATTTCTTTCAGGAAGCTATTTAAAAGAACATATGAAATGCAGTAAAATAATGCATATTCTAAACTATTGAGGTGGATTAAACATGGCAGACATAACATATGTTACAAGCGAGAGTGTTACAGAAGGCCATCCGGACAAGATTTGTGACCAGATAAGCGATTCTATTCTTGATTCACTATATGCCCAGGACCCTTATTCCAGGGTTGCGGTTGAATGCCTGACAACAACAGGTTTAGTGGTTGTTGCAGGCGAAGTAACCTCAAAAGGATATGCCGATATACAAGGCATTGTGAGGAGAACCTTAAGGGAGATAGGATATACTAATCCACAGTTTGGGATTGACTGCGAAGATGCAGGGGTGCTTGTCAGCATACACGGCCAATCGCCAGACATATCACAGGGAGTGACTGAATCTTCAAGCAAGGAACAGGGAGCTGGAGACCAGGGAATGATGTATGGATTTGCAACAAATGAAACTCCGGAATTAATGCCATTGCCGATTGTGCTTGCCCACAATCTGACAAAAAGGCTGGCAGAATGCAGGAAGAAAGGAATCATTTCTGATTTGGGGCCGGATGGAAAATCACAGGTTAGCGTAGAATACCATGATAATGTTCCAAAAAGAGTGACAGCTGTCGTCATAGCTCAGCAGCACCTGGAGCACATAAGCGAAGATGAGCTTAAAACCCAGATAAAAAAGCTCGTTATTGAGCCAGTCTGCAGCAAATGGATGGACAAAGACACCCAAGTTCATATAAACGCAACCGGAAAATTTGTCATTGGTGGCCCTGAAGGTGATTCTGGAGTTACTGGAAGAAAGATAATAGTTGACACCTATGGCGGAGTGGGCAGGCACGGGGGAGGGGCTTTCTCGGGAAAAGATCCTACAAAAGTTGACAGGAGCGGAGCCTATGCGGCAAGGTATGTCGCAAAGAATGTTGTTGCAGCCGGATTGGCTGACAAGTGCGAAGTCCAGCTGTCATATGCAATAGGGGTTGCGCAGCCGACTTCAGTCAATGTTGACACTTTCGGCACGAACAAGATGCCTGAAGCAAAAATTGTTGAGCTGGTCAAGAAGCATTTTAAGCTGACTCCAAGATGGATAATCGACCACCTTAACTTAAGAAGGCCGATTTACAGGAAAACTGCTTCTTACGGGCATTTTGGCAGGGACGATCCTGATTTTACATGGGAAAAGACAGACTTGGCTGAAACATTAAAAATTGAAGCAGGGCTGTCAAAGCCTTTAAAGGCAGAAGCTAAAGTGATTTATTAGGGAGTTTTTGTTTTATATTTTTCTATGCAAAAAACTTTTAGAAATTAAGGGATGCAACTTCGAAAAGTATATAAATATGGGCAGCTGTTAGGCGTCTATGAAGCAGGACATGATTCTTATATCAAAAAAAGAGTATGAAGGCATGAAGGAGACAATAGAGATATTGCAAAACCCGGAGATGATGAAGCAAATTCTTGAGAGTGAAAAGAATGTACCTGAAGGGAAGATAAAAAAACTTAATATCTAATATACTTTATGAGCTCCAACTGCTTCTACGATAATTCTTTTGTTGGAGTCGTCAATGCTATAAACCATTCTTATATTTGAGCCTAGCCAACAGCTCCATTTGCTTGCTAATCTTCCGTGCAGAGGGTGAGCACCGGCTTCAGTTCTAGGCGATTGCCTTAACCTTTGGAGCTTGCCGGCAATATCCTGTCGTTCTTTTATATAGCGCTGGAGCAGTTTTTCTGTCTTATTGTTTGCAGTATAAATTTCGTACATAAGCTAGTTAAATTTGCAACTGATATATAAATAGTAGTTTTGCAGAAACCGATAGGCTGGTTTTGCCGAAGCCGCTGAAGGCGGAAGCGAAAGCGATTTATTAGGGAGTTTATTTTTATAGAGAATTTTGAAAAATTATACAATAGTCAAAATTCTCTAAGAGAACTTTGAATGAAAATGTCAAAAATAAGGAATTATTCAAAGTTCTCTATATCTTTTTTTCTCTATACAACATCTCTAAATTTGTACCTTTGATAGGGCTTCTTTTAAAAATTTTAAAACCCAATCTATCGTATACGACATTGGCGGTCGCCTCACCTGGATGGGTCGAAGTGAATAACCTTAGATACTTTTTTCCTCTGGATTTGATTTTGGCAATAATAAATTCTTTTATTTTCCAAGCAAGCCCATAATACGGCCTGTAATTTTCATCAACGCAAGTCCAACCTCCCCAATCAGCTTCATGCTTATCTTCTTTGAGGCAATACAGTCCAGTAAAACCAACAACTTTCTGCCTATCATTGTCCATAATAATCCAGTAATTCAAATCAGAGCGTCCATAAAAATACATAATCGGCTTCAAGAAAAAAGCTTTAAATCCCCCTTGACTGATTATAAGGCTGGCTGGGAACGCGACGGAGGCCCGCTCTATATTGTTTTTTTCTCTTGTAAAAACCCTATTTGCCAGTTCGATTGCCTCTGCAAGATTTTCTTGACTTAATGGCTCAATGCTAAAAATTTTGCCTTTGGCGCCAAAAATCATGAATTCAGAACACAGCCCATTTATCAACCCTTTGAGTTTTTCATTTCTAGATAGCTTGGCCATTGTCTTGCCCAGTCTTTTTAGCAATTTTATTTCTGCTTCATCAAATCCAATTTTTTGTCTAAATTGATCCAGATTATCATTGAAATTGTTTATATCAGTATTTCCTGAATGAATAAATTCTCTAAAGAAAGGATAATTTATCGCTGATTGAAGCTTTTCTTTAAATTGGTCGTATGTCATTATGGCAAACTAACTAAATCTAATCACGCCATCTATATGGCTTTTTTCTATATTTTTTAGGACATCCCAATATGTTTTATCTTTCTCTGGAATTCTATCGAAACCATACCTTACCATAAACCACCAAATCAGCTTCATTTCATCCAATGGAATCCCCTTGTTTTGTATCCATTCACTCTTAAAAGGTTTTATCATCAGCATTATGGCCGTCACAGGGTTCCCTCCACCAAGGGCAGGCTGTATATAATCAAATCTCATTTCGTAGAATCCTTGTTTCCTTGTAAATTTTTCAAGAACATAAGGATTGTCTCCTCTTTTCGTGTATTCTTCAATTTTTTCTTTTTTCATTTTTTTTGGAGCATCTATTTCAGTAAAAAATGCATCCAACGCATTAACTCCAAAATATTGGACATCCTTTTGCAGAATTTGCTCCCTGCGCCTGTACAACAAGTCTTGTACACGCTTTCCCCTGTAATCTCTTGCTAAAATGCCCCACCAAGATACCCCAAAAAGTATTTTTATGCCTCTTTTGTCCTGTGCAAGATAAGGGCTAAAAAAATTTGCAGCTATAACTCTTCCTTTGACTATTCCAACTAGCAGATGGTTCCATGTTGCATTATTTTTCATCAGCCCTTTTAAATGATTGTAGCTGATATAGCTTTGAAGATCTGCTTTTGGCTCTCTTTCGTCTGGCTTTACAATTTCGCGATACAACTTGAAAAATTTCTCAAAGCTTAGCGAATTCTGGTCACGTATCTCATAAAAAATCATGCCAGAAGTTGCTATTTCCCTTTTGCCGCGTTCTGTTTCCACTTGCTTTGTCTGCAAGCCAAATCTTTTTTCATAGCCCAGCGCCTGATTTATAGTCCTGATTATAAGAGTCAAATGCTGTTTTATTTTTCTGTCTAGCGATGTTTCATCAATCAGAAGATGATAGAAAAATATCCTGTCGTTTAAATCTTTGACAATTCTCCAAGCAGCCCCTTCTCCCCAAGCATTAATCATTGTAGTCTGCCTTAGTATTAGCTTTGAAAGGCTCTTTAAGAAGTCAAAAAGCTGCTCAAAATAGGGATCAAGCTCTTTTGCATACTGTTGATATTTTCTCTTGTCAAGAAAGTCTTTTTGCCGCTTGTATACAGCATATTTCCTATCAAGCTTGTTCATCTTCTCCTTAATAATGAAGTAAAATAATGCCCGTTCTTTCTTTTCTATCTGGAAAATTTGGTTGATTAGTGTCCACAATCTCTTATTCAAATCGAGCATCTTGTCAATTATCAAGTCTATCCTTGAGGCATTCCCTTCATTCCATTCAGGCAGTATGGTTTTGATATAGTTTACCTTTTCCCCGTGCAGCCTTAAGAATTCCTCAAAAGAATTGGATTCCTCCCGAATGTCAGAAAAAAGCTCTTCAACTTCTGTTTTTTTCTTTTTAGCCAAAAATCTTGAAAAAGCAGCCATTAAAGCAAAAATGATGAAGGTAGTTTAAAAATATTTCCTTAGCCTTTATTTTTCTCCACTCTCTCCATCACAGCCTTTAAAATAACCGGCCATGCTATTGTTGCGTCAGAATAGACTTCTGCAAACCTGCCGCCTTCTTTTTCAGGGACAAACTTGCCCCAGGAGATATTTTCTGAATAAGTACATCCTGACAATCCGCCCCAGTGAACAGGCTCCGGGCAGATTCTGATTCCATACTGGAATTTTTTCAGGCCGCCTTGCCCCGGCAGTCTTTTTTCTATGGCATCCAGATTAGGGCCGACTTGCTGCGCCCAGTTTCGCGGAACACCTCCTCCGATTGTAAAAACTCCGATTTTTTTTGCATGCCTGATTTTCTCGGCATAATGCCTCAGGTCCAGAAAGGAATTGAACTGGAATGGCTTCTCGCCTTTTGATTCCTGCCTTCTTGTGTAAATGTCAGCAAAGAACCCGAATTCCGAGTCTGTAAATGCCGGAATGTAGACAGGAACTTTTTTCTCGAAGGCAGATTTCAGGATTGACCTTCCTTTTGTATTTTCCTTCAGGTATTTTCCAAGCCATTCATTGATTTTATGGCTGCACAGCACTTCATTTCGGTCAACCTTGTCAAGAACATGCATTATTATCTCTTCGGCATCATCAAGGTTCTTTTCAAGCTCCAGAGTGTCATAAACTCTGTTGTATCCTTTTTCGTAAAGCTTTGTGTCATCCATGCTGCTGCTGTGCCTGAAATGCCTCATCCCGACAGACTCTACAAAGCCATGCGCCATCAAGGCTCCGGTGCTTACAACTGCATCCAGCATTCCCCTGTCAATCATGTCGCAGATTAGCAGGCCCATTTTTGCAATCGTCATTGCCCCTGAAAATGTTCCGACAACAAAGCAGTCTTTATCGGCTGCCATCTCATAAAGAACATCGGCAGCTTCGCCTAAATTTCTAGCGCCGAATGATGTCTTTGACATTGCCCTTGTTAATTCGTCAAAATCATTAACTTTGCTTAAATCCAATGGCTCCAGCGGCACAAGATTATCAGAAAAACCGGTTGAATATTTTGAAGAATCCCTTATATCAAGATGTTTAGTTTCGTTTTTCATTAACCTCACAACAAATGTTTTCAAAAATATTCAATTAAAAATAAAATAAAGCCTAACAGGTATATAAACCTTGTTTATTTTTTAAATATTTTTATAAAAATTCTATAAAATAATTAAGAAAGCCTGCTCTTAAAATCAGCGTATCCAAACTCCCGGATAACCTTTATTTTCCTGCTTTTGGGGCTGTAAACCGATATTGACGGCAAATTAACTCCGTTAAATGTCGTTGTTTTCACCATGCTGTAGATTGCCATGTCTGTAAAAATTAATTTTTGCCCGACAGAGAGCTTTTTCGGAAAAGCATAGTCTCCGATTACATCTCCGGCAAGGCATGTTAATCCTCCGAGCCTGTAAACATGCGGAAAGTTTTTTTTCTCATCTGCCGTCATTTTTGAAGCAATTTTCGCGCCGATTATTTCAGGAGTGTATGGCATGGCCAGCACATCAGGCATATGGGTTTCTGCCGAAGTGTCCAAAATCGCTATCTTCATCCCGTTGTCGATTATATCCACAACAGACGCGACCAAGAATCCTGCATTCAGTGCAATGGCCTCTCCCGGCTCCAGATAGACTTCAACACCATATTTTTTCCTGAA
This sequence comes from Candidatus Woesearchaeota archaeon, assembly GCA_016188245.1. Classification (GTDB taxonomy): domain Archaea; phylum Nanobdellota; class Nanobdellia; order Woesearchaeales; family GW2011-AR4. The sequence goes on from JACPIE010000023.1 coordinate 27,805, forward strand.
ATCTTTAATAAGCCTGCACAGCAGGTCAATGTCATAACCCTCCTTGGTTATGTGATGGCCGCCGCCGAAGCTGACCCATTTCATCCTGCTGAAATATTTTCCAAATTTTACTTCTGCAGACTTCAGCACTCTTTCCAAAGCATCGGCATTCTGCTGGCACAATGCATGAAAATGAAGCCCGCTTATCCCATCCAGGGAATTGCCCTCAAAATTCTTTATTGTTATTCCCAGCCTTGAGCATGGTGCGCATGGGTTGTAGAGTTCAGAAGGTGCTTCGGAATATTCCGGGTTTATCCTTATGCCTGCCTCAATTCCGTTCTTAAGGACAATCGCTTTGTATTTTTTCCATTGGCTGAAGGAATTGAATATTATGCATGTCGAATGCTTCATCAGCTCATCCATATGCTCTTGGGTGTAAGCAGGCGCTGCAACAACAACTTCTTTGCCGAATTCTTCCGTGCCGAGCCTTGCCTCATTTGGGGAGCTTGCGCAAACCCCATCAAGGTATTTTTTCATTAAAAGAAATGTGCTGAATGCGGAATAAGCCTTGAGCGCAAGCAGTATTTTTGCGCCTGTGCGCTTCTTCACATCATGAAGAATTCTAAGGTTTTTTTCTAGAAGCCCTTCATCTATCACAAATGAAGGAGTGCTTACTTTTCCAATATCGAACTGTGAAAATCTGTTAGCTGCCACGGCAATCCATGCTTGTTTAGCATCTCCAAAAAAGGCTCCGGGTCAAGCTGCTCAACATTAAAGACACCCTGCCCTTTCCATATTCCATTAATGATCATCATTGCGCCTATAACCGGAGGCACTCCTGCCGTATAAGAAACTGCCTGCGACCCTACTTCTTTGTAGCATTCGGCATGGTCGCAGATATTGTAGATGAATGATTTTTTCCTGCTGCCATTTTTTATGCCGTCAAACACGCACCCTATGACTGTTTTTCCAGTATAATTTGCGCCCAGAGAGCCGGGGTCTGGCAGCAATGCCTTGAGGAACTGAATCGGCACTATTTTTTTTCCTTCAAATTCCACTTCGTCAACCCTTGTCATGCCTATATTCTGGAGCACTTTTAGGTGTGTAATATAGTTTTCCGAAAAAGTCATCCAAAACCTTATCCTTTTCAGCCCTTTTATGTGCTTTACAAGAGATTCCAGCTCCTCGTGGAAAAGAAGATAGCTTTTCTTCGGCCCGGCTTCAGGATAATCAAAATCCAGGCTGATTTCCATTGGGTTAGTTTCAATCCATTTTCCATTTTCCCAGTACTTTCCGTTTTGGGTTATCTCCCTTATGTTTATTTCAGGGTTAAAATTAGTGGCAAACGCATGCCCATGGGAGCCTGCATTGCAGTCAACAATGTCTATGGTATTAATTTCATCATACAGTTTTTTTTGGGCGTAAGCGCAATAGGCGTTTGACACTCCAGGATCAAAGCCGCAGCCAAGCACAGCCATGATTCCTTTGCTTTTGAACCTGTCGTGGTATGCCCACTGCCATTTGTACTCAAATTTTGGAACGTCAATCGGCTCATAATTGGCAGTGTCCACATAATGGGTTCCTGTTTCCAGGCATGCGTCCATTATTGTCAAATCCTGGTAAGGCAAAGCGACATTTATCACAACATCGGGCCGGACTTGGCGTATCAAAGATGCTGTTTCAGGGACATTGCCTGCATCAACCTTGGCTATATCTATTGTCCTGCCTGTCTTTTCTTTGACGTCATGCTGGATTTTTCTGCACTTTTCCAAAGTCCTGCTGGCAAGAGTTATACTGGAGAAAACATCCGGAATTTGCGCGCATTTGTGCGCCACGACATTACCTACGCCCCCCGCCCCAATAATCAGCACAGTTCCCATTCTATCCTGCAGTTTGCGCAAATCTGCTTTGTTTTAATAGTTTTCGGTAATCAAATTTTATTGTCTTTCACTTTAATCTCATTCATGAACTTGTAGCCAATCAGCTTGTACACTATCCTGGCGGCGGTAACATCAGGAGCTGCGTTGGATTTATTCGGGCAAAGCTCAACCACATCGCAGCCCACTACATTCCTGCTTTCAAAAACTTTTTTTAAAAATCTCAATGTTTGGTAGTATCCCAGCCCGCCGGGTTCAGGTGTCCCTACAGAAGGCATGATTCCGGGATCCAGCCCGTCCAAATCCAGAGTTATATAAACATTCCTTGTAAGCCTTGAAATTGCCTTGTTGAACCAGTTGTCATTGTCAACAATGTCTTTTGCCCAGAATATGTTCATTTTTTTCTCTTTGACAAACTCGAACTCTTCGCCGCTCATGCTCCTTATGCCAACTTGCACAATGGGGCATATTTCAGCTACTCTTTTCATGGCGCATGCATGGCTATGCCTGCTTCCCTGATATTCTTCCCTTAAGTCAGAATGGGCGTCAATCTGCAGCACGCTCAAGCCGGAATATTTCTCCCTGAATGCTTTTACAATGCCGCTTGTTATGGAGTGCTCGCCTCCCAAAGTGACTATGAACTTGCCGTCATCCAGCACTTCCTTGATGCAGGCAAACCCGGCATCCACCATCAGCTCGGGCATTTCCTTCGTGATTAGCGGCTTCAAAGTGCTTATTTTAATCTCAAATATGTTTCCAATTTCCTCATCATAAAGCTCGATTTGGCCCGATGCCTTGATTATTGCATCCGGCCCCTTTTCAGTGCCTTTTATGTAGGATGTAGTCTTCTCGTAAGGGAACGGAAGAATTACTGCACAAGAATCGGCATAGTTCGAATATGCATCCGGGATTTCCAAAAAATTGCCGGGGCACTTGAGGTAATCCATAAAATTGAGAATAAGCACAATTTTTTAAATTTTATCATTCAATGCTGTGCAAAAAGCATCTTGCGCGGAAAGTCCACTCCCCTCTTGACTATATTCTTGGAGTATTTTGTCGCTTCGAACGCGTCAACCAGATAGTTTATAGCTGTTTCTGCCTCAAAATCCTTGCATGAAAAAATGTCCATGAACACATAATCCTGGTCAGGGAAGGTGTGTATGCTGATATGGCTCTCTGCAATCATGACAAACCCGGAAATGCCTTCTGTTCCGGCTGAAAACTTATCCAGCCATTTTGCCACATAAGGCAAAGTCATTTTCGTCATGCCAATTTTTGCTGGCAATTTGTTTAGAATATCATACACCAGGGATTGAGAAGCAAGCTTCCGTTTGTTGCACCCAGATGCATCGATAGTAACGTGCAATCCAAATTCGCTCATTTTATAATCACGGTTTGAAATTACCTCTTTTGAATTAAAAAATAATTATAAAGGTAGTATTTAAATGTTTTCTTTTTTTTGATTTTCCGACGGTATTTTTCAGCGGAAAAACTAAAAAATTTTAGGTTTTTTTGGCGGAAAAATCTGCATTTTTGGATTCCTCGACGATAAAATTTTTTTATTTTTTCCGGGCAATTTTCAAAAATTTTGCCTGAAATTATTTTTTGGCGGATTTTTTCCGCTTAATTTCGTCTTTCTTTTTCAGCTCATGTATGTCAGCTTCGCAGAAATAGCAATAAATCTCGCTTTCTGTCAGGCTCCTGCCGCAGCTCGGGCATGTGTTCTTTTCCATTTTACACCGCGCTTATGAAATTCTGCAGCAGCATGAGCACTGCGGCTGCAGCAACTATCAGGCCATACGCCAGTTTGCTCCATTTCAGCACCTTGTATCCGTCAAAAAGCCAAAATGGAATCATATTGAACAGAGCCAGCCATGAGTTTATCATGAAGCCGTAACCGGAGATTCCTTTAAATAGATCAGGCAGCGGGGCAAAGATAAGCATTAAAAAAGCCGCCGCAAGGATTAAATTTACAACTGGCCCGGCCGCAGAGATTATTCCGTTCTTTTGCCTGCTGACTTTTCCCGATATCATGACAGCTCCCGGCGCTGCCAGCACAAATCCGAAAAACGACATTGCTATTGAAAGGGCCAGCATGGTGTCAAATGACCTGAACTCTGCAAAACATTTGTATTTTTGGGCCACAATCTTATGCCCAAGCTCGTGAAGCAAAAATCCCGTCCCAACGGTCAAAGATGCAATAACAAATTTTGCATAAAAGCCAGAAGAAAAAATTGGCTTGCTTAACAGGATGGCAAATGCCGCAGATATCGCAACCCATGCCTTGATGAGGTCTTTGAGCTCTGTTTGGGATGTGCTTATACTTCCGAGCCTTATCTGCTTTTGGGAGCGCATTTTAGAATTTCCTAGACATCAACAAAAATCTTGTGCTTTTCAGAGCCTTCCAGCTCCTGGAGTACCCTTTTTATGACGATTTTTTCAGGATCCGGCATCAGCTTAACTCTTGCCTTTAGGTCAGAAAAGCTTTCAAACGGCTTTTCCTGCCTTGCCTCGATAATCTGCCACATGTGCTTTTTTCCGAGCCCCGGTAAAAGCTCCAGCTGGTGCATCCTTGTGCTCAATGGCTGCGCTTTGTTGAAAAACTCGATAAATCTCTGCTCATCTTTTTTCAGGACATCTTTTATCACAAATTCGAGCTCTGATTTCGCAGTTGCCGTAAGCTTGCCCAGCGGAATCTTGCCGACAATGTGGTGTATCTTGTCTCTTTTCCCGTCTCCAATATATACTTCTTCAAACGGCTGCAGGTGGATCCCTTTCTTTGGCACAAGCTCGAGGATCACAAAATATTCCTTGCCTATGGCTTGCGCTATCGGCGTCTTCATATACATGGGCCTTGAGTCATGGGAGTACCCGTTGGGCAAAAAGTCCAAAACAATTGCCTTTTCTTCTTTGCTGTGCTTATCCTGCTGTTCCATGGTTGGTTTAGAGATTTATTGTTGTTGTTAATCTGCGCAATTCCTTTTTAGTTTCATCATCAGCCCCGAATTTTTTCATTGAGGCTGCTTTTTCTTCCATTATATCCAGCAGCTTCGAGCGCTCTGCTGCAAGATGCGTGATCTTTTTATTAATTATTGCCTTTGCAGCCTTATTCTTCTTCAGCTTGTTAAAGATTGCAGCTTCTATGCGGTACAGGTGCCACGTATAAGACAAAAGGGCAAGCACTCCCGCAACCCATTGGGTGAATAAAGGCTCTTTCATCAGGCCTGAAGTTAAATGCTCAGGAGGAGGCAATTTTGCTTCAAGATGCTCCAAAACCAATGATTCTTTCCCAAGCACCATTCCAATGTCCCTGACTTCAATCTTTTCTTCTGCAGCCACTTCTTTTTCTTTGACCCGATATTCCGAAAGCAGCCTTTTGTCAAGCATAACTGCCCTCCCTATAAGCCTGTAGGCAGTATACTCGAGCGCCTCGAGCTCTCCCTTGAGGAGGCCATTTTGGCTTTTCAGGCCCTTGCCCTGAAACGGAACTTTTATTTTCAAAAAATTCAAGTCATCTAAAAACATTGTTTCAAGGTAGCTGTTTATGCTCCTGAGCTTGAGCACAATCTTTCTTATGGCAATCAGCCTGCTTGCAAGCGGCTTGAGGGCATTTCCGGATTTTTTCTTGTTTATAGCAAAAGTTTTCGCAATGAGTGCATGCAGGTTTTCAATCAAAATTTTCTTTTTTTTTTCAACCGATATGTCCCGCTTAAGCAGTATGCCATCAATCTCGTCAATTTTTGAATATTTCCTGATGTCAAACTTCTTTGCGAGAGCATTCATCTCTTTCGCAAGCTTATCGCTAATGCTAAGGTGCCTTGAGCTTATTACCGCCCTCATTTTTTAGCTTTAGGATTTGCTGTCTTTATAAAGATTACGCTGAAATAAAAGCAATCTATTTTTCAAAGAACTCGTTTATCACGTCAACAATCTTTTTCATTGATTCGTTGTTTATGGTGATTGTATATCCCTGCAACAATGTCTTAAGCTCGTTTAATGTCGTTGGAGCAATGTCCACTATCTTGTGAACGTGCTGTTCCTTAAGCCGGGGTATATTAAGTTTGACTATCTTGTCAAAAAGCTCTTCGGCGTTTTTATGCGTTGCAACCTGCTGCAGATACTCCTCTGTCCTGTTGGCCCTAAAATTCAGCTCACTGTCTCTCTTCTTTATCTTCTCCAGCTCTTTCTTCAGGTGGTACAGGTTGATTGGAGTTTCCGACAGTATCTGGACGTCTGGCATTTTGTTTTCACGCTTTTTTTAGATGAACTGGATGGACTATTAATGTTTTTCCTTTCCCAAAGTCGTTTATCTCAACACTGTAGCATCTTCCCCTTTTCCCGCTTATCACTCCGGTCTTGCCCATGAAGCGGGGGTGGTACATGCCTTTTTGAATGCTTGATTCAAGAGCTAAGTGAACCCTGTCGCCAAGATTGAAGGACTGCATATATCTAGTTAGGCTGAGCTTGCCCCTTTTCCTGATTTCTTTCCTGAATTTGTACCTTGTCTTTCTCCTTAAGCCGCCGATTCTCCTTGTCATTTTATGCTTTTGGTAATTTGGCCATTATAAAAAGGTTTCTGTTAAGGCGATTTGTCCCGGAATAAGATAGCCCTCCTAACAGGCCATGCAGCATTTATCTTGGGCATGCCTTTTGTCAAAAACTCCGCACTAAAGTGCGGAGCGTGCAGCGGAGTTTTTGAGCATGCTCGGAATTGCTGGCTTACCCTGAACTTAAGTACAAAGGATTGCGCCTTAGCAATTCCGACATTTCAATAACCAAAGTGTTTATATAGGCGGAAAAAACAAGGTGGTGAATGGACAGAAAAAATGCAGCCATTCTCCTAACTGCAATGATTGTTGCGCTTCTTGACCAATTAACCAAATTTCTGGTCAGGCAAAACCTCCAATTAAATGAATCAGCCCCAATAATTAAAAACATTTTTCACCTGACATATGTGACAAACACAGGCTCTGCTTTTGGGCTGTTCAAGGGGCTCAATATTTTTTTTATTTTATTTTCAATAATTGTAATAATCGCAATCTTTTATTGCCTGAAAAAAATCGTAAAAAACGAAAAAATTCTTCAGCTTTCTGTCGGTTTATTATTGGGCGGCACAATCGGCAATCTGCTGGACAGGATTTTCCATGGCGCAGTGATTGATTTCATTGACTTTAGGGTATGGCCGGTTTTCAACATTGCGGACAGCGCTGTGACAATAAGCGCAATGCTTTTGATAATCCTGCTTTGGAAGAAATAACCTATACAGTTACAAGAGATTTTGAGTTTCCGCAGTAGAAATAGCTTCTTGAGTTCTCCAGCTTTAAGTATCTCTTCAGCCTGCTCAGTTGCTTTTTTGCCTTCATAATCCGGTAGGAGCACTTGACTTCGTACAAGTCAAACCTGTTGCCTTTCTTTGCTATCAGGTCAATCTCCCCAAATGAGCGCTTGGAATGCCTCAAAGGCACATTGATGGATATAGAATCATAGTTGTCTTTTATCTTGTCCTTCAGCTCAAGGACATACCTGTCATGTTTGGATAGCCTGATGCAATCACCCAGCCTTAGCCAATAAGTATTATCCGGATAGCTGCTTTATATAATTTTCGGTTTTCACTTAATAATGAATAAATTTAAATAGTATTTCTGTTAGAAAATAAGGCATGGACCCTCATGACAGAATTTTTAACATAATATTTTCAAAAGCTGACGAAGTAACTTGGCAGAGCATTCTTTATGAGCTTGTCAAGACTGAGCAGATGGACCCGTGGGACATAGACATAGGCATGCTGACTCAAAAGTATATAGACATGCTCAGAGGCTTAAAAGAGCACGATTTCAGGGTCTCGGGCAAAGTGCTGCTTGCTGCCGCCATTCTGCTCAAGATGAAGTCTACAAGGCTTGTTGGAGAGGATTTAAGCGAGCTTGACAGGCTTCTTATAGGTGTTGAAGAGGAGATGGAAGATCTTGGGTTTGATGAAACAGGCCAGATACAAAAACTTGACGAAATACCTGCCTTAATCCCGAGGACACCTCAGCCAAGGAAAAGGAAAGTGTCAATTTTTGACCTGGTGGATGCTTTGGAAAGGGCATTGGAAGTGAAAAAGAGAAGGCTGCTGCATTCAATTCCGCCCCTTAATCTTGAAGCTCCCAAAAAAAAGAGAGACATAACCCAGGTCATAAGGGATGTCTACGGCAGGATTAAATCCTTCTTTTTAGCTACACTGTTCAAAGACAAGCTGACATTATCAAAGCTTTTGCCTTCTGAATCCAAAGAGGACAAAGTTTATACTTTCATACCGCTGCTGCATCTGGCGCAGCAAAACAAGGTCGAGCTTGTCCAGGATGCGCCCTTTGGCGAGATACAAATCCTGCTGAGGAGGAAGGAAGAAGAGCAGAAAATGGAGGAAACAACAACAATTGATAGTACAGAAACAAGTACAATTCAATGAGGGAAGATTAAAATTTAGAATAATGTTTAATCATTAAGCATAACTTCCATCATTAGCTGCTACAACTAAAAATGGAATAGCAATCAAATCTTTGACTACACGTCCAACAAAAGTTTCCCTTTTAAGATAAGGATGTTGACCTTCTTTTATAGCTTCATATTCTTCTGATTTCATTGACCTATCCATCATTCTTTCCATCAAATATGCCAATTGCCTATCTCTAAACAAGGAAGATTCCCTCATTCTTCTAGCAACAAGTTTTTTCCATGCAGGATCTTGTAAGCGGTCCATTTCTTCTTCAGTTCTGCTGCCTAAAGACCTTTCTTCAGATTTATTAGTTATTCTTATATTTAATTCAATTCCTCTAGCGAGATCTATCCTTCTTTCTAATAATTCATAAAAAGTAGTTTGTTCAGTTCTCGGAGTGTAACCACCCCATCTACTTTGTGCTTGATATAATGCAATCATTTAGATTCTTTGCCTCTCGTGGTACTTCTACAATTAACATACTCTTTAAAGAAACAGAGCATAATATTTAAATATTTCTTTTTAAAAGTGTAACATTTCAAAAACCCAAATCTTTTTAAATTTCAAACAAAACCGAAAACTATAAATATAACTATATCTATATCTATAACTATGGTAGCTACAATAGCGGTAAAACAAAGCACCTTGCAGCTTCTCGCCAAAGTAAAGAAGAAAACAGAAGCCAGCAGCATGGACGAAGCAATCCAGATGCTTTTGCAGAAATTCGAGCATGTGCCAAGCTCAAGATTCGGCTCTCAGCCAAGGCTAAGCAAGTTTGACGAACGGGACAGGATGAAGGCTCATGAGCTTTAGCTATGTGATAGACTCTTATGCGTGGGTTGAATACTTCCGCGGCACAAAAGAAGGGGCTGCTGCAAAAGAATATATCGAGAATAAAAGCAATGCGACCTGCTCGATAACAATAGCGGAGCTTGCTGAAAAATATAAGAGGGAAAACAAGGGCTTTTCAGAAGACTTTAATTTCGTTATATCAAAAAGCGAGATAATTGATTTAACCAGCGACATAGCACTTGCCGCAGGAGAAATTAATTTTGAGAACAAGAAGAAAATCAAGAACTGGGGAATGTCTGATTCAATTATACTATCCACAGCAAGAATGTTCAATGCGAAGGTTGTGACTGGAGACGAACATTTCAGGAATTTGAATGAAGTTATGATAAATTAAAACACCAATCCACGAAATCTTTTTAAAGCTTAGGTTATTCTAAACACCATTAAGGGTGGCTATTTTGCTCAAAAATCATTTCAAGCTAATCTCAGGAACTGCGAACAAGCCTCTTGCTGAAGAAGTGGCAAAAATACTCAAGATTCCATTGACGCCTGTTGAAATCAAGCGCTTTCACGATGGAGAGATTTACTGCAGGGCTATGGAAAGCGTCAGGGGATGCGATGTTTATGTGATACAGCCGACTTCTCCGGATGCAAGCCTGAACCTGATGGAGCTTCTTATCATGGTGGATGCCCTGAAGCGCTCCTCTCCTGATAAAATCACGGCAGTCATATCTTACTATGGCTACTGCAGGCAGGACAAGAAGACAAAGCCCAGGGAGCCAATCACCGCAAAATTAGTTGCAAACATGATAGAAACAGCAGGTGTTAACCGAGTCATGATGTTTGACCTGCATGTTGCCCAGGTCCAGGGATTTTTTGACATTCCAAGCGACAATCTTGAGGTTATCCCGCTCTTTGCAAACTATATACTGGATAAAAAGCTCAAGGACGTTGTTTTTGTAAGCCCGGATGCGGGAGGGGCATCGCGAGCAAGGGCTTTTGGAAAGATACTGAATGCCCCGATAGCTATTGTTGACAAGAGAAGGCCAGCTCCAAATGTCGCCTATGTTGAAAATGTCATAGGCGATGTCAGGGGAAAAACAGCCATTCTGGTTGATGACCTGATAGACACTGCAGGCTCAATAACCGAAGCGGCAAAAATACTTCTGAAATTCGGGGCAATGGATGTCTATGCATTTGCAACACATGCCGTATTGTCCAACCAGGCAGTTGAGAAAATAAAAAACTCGCCAATAAAGGAAGTTGTTGTTACCAACACAATCGAAACATCGAAAGAGAAAAGCACAGGCAAGCTAAAAGTTATCTCAATAGCGCCCTTACTGGGCGAAGCCATAAAAAGAACCCATGAGGGTCTGCCTATCGGCGTTGTCTATGAGGGGATGTACAGGAAAATAGCAAAAAGGACGAAGTAAATGGAAGAAAAAAAAGCCCAGGAGATTTATATGGAATTTAAGATGCTTGAGCAGCATATAAAGCAGATGCAGGCGCAGCTGGAAGCGATAACCCACCAGCTTTTTGAGCTGCACTCGACAGGCAACTCACTTGACGAATTCAGGAAGATAAGCGCCGGAAAAGAAATATTCGTGCCGTTAAGCTCAGGCATTTTTGCAAAAGCAACAATAAAAGACAGCTCAGAGCTGCTTGTGAATGTGGGGGCGAACACTGTCGTAAAAAAAGATGTGGAATCTGCAAAGAAGCTTTTACAGAATCAGGCTGAAGAAATGAAAAAAATACAGAAGCACATGATGAATGAACTTGAAAAAATGACCAATCACGCTGCCCAGATTGAAATGCAGCTGCAGTCTTTGGTATCTGAAGCATGACTTTCTCGCACCGGGTTTTCGAAAAATGTTCAAATTCCTCAAAGAAAAGCTGAAAAGCGCAATATCCAAGATTTCTGAAGGCGTTGAGAGGGAGGGAAAAGAAGAAGAAACAACAGCTGAAAAACTAACTGAAGAACCCAAAGCAGAACAAAAAGGATTTTTTGCGAAACTTAAGGAAAAATTTTCAGGGAAAGGGGAAATGTCTGATGGTAAAAAGGAAGCCATTGAAGAAAAAAAGATAAAATCGGAAGAAAAACAGGAAATAAAAGAAAAGCCAATAATCGGCGAGCACAAAAAAATACAGCACCCAAAAATAAAGCCGGAAGCAAGCCGTCAAATAAGAAAAGAAGAGCCGTCCAAAAAGCCCGAGGCAATTCCCCCTCTGGAAAAAATTCCGAAAAAAGCCGAAGCAAAAGAAGAGCCCAAAGCAACCTACAAAGAGCCTGAAAAAAAAGGATTCTTTGCGGCAATCGCGGAAAAGATAATAACCACAAAAATAGACGGAAAAAAATTTGACGAGCTGTTTTGGGACTTGGAGATGGCGCTGATGGAAAACAATGTCGCGGTTGAAGTCATAGAAAAGATAAAAAGCGACTTAAAAAGCCAAATTGCTGAAAAGCCCATCAAAAGGACAAAAGTCGAGGAAACCATCCTGGAAGCACTGAAGGCTTCTGTTGAAGAGCTTTTTGCAATAAGCAGCATAGACTTAGTTCAGGAAATAAAAAATAAAAAGGAGAAGCCATACGTGATGGCATTTTTCGGCATAAACGGCTCAGGGAAAACAACAAGCATCGCAAAGATTGCAAACATGCTCAAGGTTAACAAGCTCTCATGTGTTTTGGCTGCTTCTGACACTTTCAGGGCAGCTTCAATAGAGCAGCTGCAGCAGCACGCCGATAAGCTGGAAATAAAAATGATAAAGCACGGCTACGGAAGCGACCCGGCTGCTGTGGCATTTGACGCAATCAAGCACGCAAAAGCTAAAAACATTGATGCTGTTTTGATTGACACCGCGGGAAGAATGCACTCAAATGCAAATCTTATAGATGAGCTTAAAAAAATCACAAGAGTAACCAAACCAGATATTAAGATATTTGTAGGGGAATCTATAGCCGGAAATGACTGTGTTGAGCAGGCAAAAACATTCAATGAATCAGTCGGAATTGACGGAATAATACTTGCAAAAGCGGATATAGACGAAAAAGGAGGTGCTGCTATTTCTGTAAGCTATGTGACAGGCAAGCCAATCTTATATTTTGGCGTCGGGCAGGGCTACAATGACATTGAAAAATTCGACAAAGAAAAAGTTATTAGGAACATTGGGCTGGCTTGAATCAATAAAACTCAATCTTCCCGTCCAGATAAATTCCCTTGTGCAGCTTTACAGGGCGCCAGTCATCAACAACAAGCTCAGCATTCATCCATTCCGCAAGCTCTTCTGCATTGCCGATAGTTGCGCTTAAGCCGATGAACTGGGCATTTTTCAGCAGCTGCTTGAATATTGTCAGCAAAATCTCCAGTGTCGGCCCCC
>JACPIE010000022.1 GCA_016188245.1 Candidatus Woesearchaeota archaeon
AAGCACCACAATGTAAAGATTATTGACGACAGGCAAAAACCTTTAGCAGATTTCGCCGCCTCGTGAGATACGGCAACCTCTGAAAGAGTTGACGAGAAACGAGGCGGAAGGGGATTATAAGGGGTGTCCCCTTATTTCATAAAGTGATACCAAATATATTCCCTCTTTTATAGCTGGTGTATTTGCAGCTGAAGGAAGAGTTGCATTAAAAGGCAAATCTGTTAATTATTTAGGAATAGCGGTTAAAGATAGTAGTAGGAGAGAACATCTAAAATTTTTGTTAAGAAAGATTAATATCAATCCATCCAAAGATAACAGATTTCAAGAAATAATAATGCCTGGTTATATAAATTTCAAAATTTTTAATGAGTTGAATATTGCGAGAATTCATCCTGAAAAATATGAAAAATTCACTTTTGGATATTCTAATCTTTTAAGCTCGAATGCAAACGGTCTTACAAAAATAAAAATAATTGAATTATTAAAATCACAATCCTTAACAAGGTATCAAATTGCAGAGAAATTAAATCGTGATATTTCTATAGTTCATAAGATGCTTAGAGATTTGGAAATTAAAGATGTTGTGAAAAGAATCGGAAAAGAAAAAAGTTTTCGCAAGTCTAGAGATATCTGGAAATTATCGAAGATTCCAGAGAATTTGTTTAATCTGATGACCTATGACTATGACAAAATAAATTCTTAAAGATTATGTGGCATATTTCCGCCAAACCGTTTCATCATTTTACTTATATCTCCTTTATTACCTTTAAATAGCTTTATCATCTTTTTACTCTGACGATATTGTTTAATTAGTTCACGTACTTCTTGTATAGAGGTTCCCGATCCTTTAGCCACCCTCTCTATTCTTACAGAGTCCATAAGTTCGTCTGGTCTTTCAAGTTCTTCTTTACTCATGCTCTGAATTACATATTTCCATTTTTTCAATTTTGACTCTTGAACCTGCAGCATTTCCTTGGGCAATTTTAAGGAAGAAAATCCCGGAATCATCTCGACAATTGAGCCTAATGGCCCCATCTTGCTCATTGCTTCCATCTGCTCGTACAGGTCAATGAGGTTGAACTCGCCTTTCAAAAATCTTTTTCCAAGGTCTTCGGCATCCTCGATTTTTATGGCTTCTTTTGCCTTCTCCAGCAAAGCCTCCAAGTCCCCCATGCCAAGAATTCTTCCGACAAACCCCTGCGGGTTGAACTGTTCAATATCGTCAGTTTTCTCTCCGGTTCCGATAAATTTGATTGGCGCTCCGGAAACTGAGCATGCTGTCAAAGCTCCTCCGCCTTTTGCAGTGCCATCCATTTTTGAGACGATTATGCCGGTTATGCCGCAGCTTTTGTGGAACTGCCCTGCCTGCCTTTGCGCAGCCTGGCCTATATCTGCTGATATCACAAGAAGGCCTTCATCGGGCTGGACAGATTTATTGACTTCCTCTATCTCATTTATCAGGTCGTGGGAAAGCGCGTCCCTGCCTGCAGTGTCTATGATTAAAACATCAAAATTTTTATATTCGCCAATGTGCTTTTTCCATATTTCTATCGGGTCTTTTATTTTCTTGTCGGAAAAAACAGCAACATTTGCCTGCTTTCCAACCTGCTCAATCTGCTCCATGGCAGCTGGACGATGTATATCCAAGCCGACCAATGCAACTTTAAATCCCCTTTTGCTGTAGAATTTCGCAAGCTTTCCCGCTGTTGTCGTCTTTCCTGAGCCAAACAAGCCAACAAGCATTATCTTGAACGGCTTTTCCCTTATCTCTATTTTATGCTGCTCTTTGCCTAGGAAATTCACAAGCTCTTCATAAACAATGTTTATTATCTGCTCTTTTTTTGTCAGCCCTTTTGCAGGCTCCTCGCCCAATGCCCGTTTTTTTATCTTTTCAGTCAGGTCAAAAACGAGCTTTACATTGACATCTGACTGCAATAAAGCCCTCTGGATGTCCTTGACTAATTCATTAATCAGCTTTTCATCTACAAACAAGGATTTTGCAATCTTCTGCAAAGTGTTTTTTAAAGAATCTCCGAGCTTTTCGAGGACCATGTTTATATCTCAAACCTGACTTTTTTTCCTTCAACATTCTCCAAAATCTTTTTCAGCAATTCGCCAGCCTTAACGTCAAAATACACCTTGTTGTCGGAAGTGCGGACAGCAACCGTGCCATTGTTTTCTTCCTTCTCCCCGACTGTCAGTATAAGCGGTATCTTGTTTGCCTGCGCTTCCCTCACTTTATAGCCTACGCTTTCTGTCCTTGCGTCAATTTCAACCCTTAATCCATTTTTCTCAATTTTTTTTTTTATGCCGTCTGCATATTTTTCAAACCTGTCGGCTACTGTCAAAATTTTAATCTGAACGGGAGCAAGCCAAAGAGGAAGCTTGCCTGCATAATGCTCGACCAAAATGCCGATAAACCTTTCAAGGCTGCCGAGCAGCGCCCTGTGTATCATCACAACATTATGCTTTGTGTTATCCGCCCCAATGTACGTTGCATCAAACCTTTGAGGCAGCTGGGAATCAAGCTGTATGGTTGCAAGCTGCCATCTCCTTCCGATTGCATCTTTTATGTGGAAATCAATTTTAGGGCCGTAAAAAGCGCCCTCCCCATCCTTTATTTTATATCCCATCCCCTTCTTTTCAAGGGCCTTTTTAAGGGAATCTTCCGCTTTGTTCCAGTCTTCCATGCTGCCCATAAATTTCTCCGGCCTTGTGCTTAGCTCCACTTCAAATTCAAAATCAAACACTTCCTTATAGATGTAGTTTGTAAACTCCAGCACTTTAAAAATTTCGTCTTCAATCTGCTCGGGCGCAATGAATATATGCGCATCATCCTGCGACATTTTTCTCACTCTTGTCAGGCCTGCCAGCACTCCTGAAAGCTCGTTCCTGTGCAATGGGGCAAAGTCAGCAATTCTCAAAGGCAGGTCCTTGTAGCTTCTTGTTTTTGACTTGTAAATCAGGATATGAGACGGGCAGTTCATCGGCTTAAGGCTGAATTCCTTCCCTTCAATCTCAATGACAAACATGTTTTCCTTGTAATGCTGCCAGTGCCCGCTCGTTTCCCACAATGATTTTTCATAAAGAAGCGGGGTTATGACTTCATTGTAGCCCCTTTTTTTGTATTCTTCCCTTAAAAATTTCAGCAGCTCGTTGTAGATTATTGCCCCTTTCGGATAGAAAAAAGGCGCTCCGGGGCTTTCCTCGAAGAAATTAAACCATTCCAGCTCTTTGCCAAGCTTCCTGTGGTCTCTTTTTTCAGCCTCTTCGGCTGATTTAAGATGCGCGTCAAGCATGCCCTTTTCAGGAAAGGTTATGCCGTAAATCCTCTGCAGCTGGTCGTTTTTGCTGTCGCCCCTCCAGTAAGCTGCCGAAGTCTTCGTGAGCTTGAATGCCTTCAGCTTGCCCGTGCTGGGCAGATGGGGGCCCCTGCACAAGTCTGTAAAATCCCCCTGCCTGTATGCGCTGATAGGCTGGCTTTCCCTTTGCAATTCTTCAATCATCTCAATCTTGTATTTGTTGCCCCTGAAAATGCTTTTTGCTTCGCTTTCGCTTAATTCCATTCTCTCGACTTTGTGGTTTTTTTCGGCTATCTCCTGCATTCTCTGCCCTATCTTCTCCAGGTCTTCCGGAGTGAAATTATGGCTTATTCCAAAATCGTAGTAGAATCCGTCTTCAATGGCCGGCCCTATTGTAGGCTTTGCATCCGGAAATAATTCAACGACAGCATGCGCAAGAAGATGGGCCGTGGAATGCCTGAAGACATCAATTCCTTCTTTGTTTTTATATGTTATAATTTGAAGCGCAGAATCCTCATTTATCGGAATAAACAGGTCTTTCATCTTTCCGTTTATCTTTGCAATCAAGGCGTCTTCTCCCAGCCTCCTGCCTATGCTGAAGGCCACTTCTCCGGCAGTGATTCCTTTCTTGTATTCCCTGGCGCTTCCGTCCGGCAAAGTTATTTTGATTGCTGTCATTACATACAAAGGATACCTCGGGCTTCAGCCCGTTCTTATCCTTTCCTCCGTTAGTTCTTTAATCATGTGAATAAAAAATTTGAGCGTGCAGCGAAATTTTGGCACGCTCAAACTCTTACCGTTTTAGCGTTAGCT
>JACPIE010000004.1 GCA_016188245.1 Candidatus Woesearchaeota archaeon
CTTGCCTGCCTTATCAAACCGTTAATTTTTTGTAGTAAGCTCTTTTTCTTTTTCATGGTTGGGTAGACTCCAACCACCCCTTATGTCCCTCTCACGAGGGCTAAGGGTTTATAATTCTTATGAGATTTTCACCGAAGCCGGTGATTAGGCCGCCAGCAATAATAATGGCGAGATCCTATGAATTATTGATTTCTAAGTTTTTTTGATTCGTCATCTTCCTATTAACTTCTCAATTGCTGCAAGAAGGTCAACAGGCGGCTTCTCGACATATGTAACAGGTATGCCCTGCCTGGCCAGCACTTCGAGCTCCGCCATAATTTTTTGCTTGTTTCCGCCTCCTGTGCATAATATTTTTGCCATGCCTTTCCTGATTTTGTCTGCCTCATATATCAGCCTGTACCCATTGATGCCAGACATATGCAAATCAGTAAGCAGCAGGGAAATCCTGGAATCAGGATGCGCACTATGTTTATCCGCCTTTAATATCTCTAATGCAACGTACGGGTCCGATGCGGCAATAACTTTGTAATCGTCTGCTAATGCTTTTTTATATGCTGTTAAAGCGCCCCGATGGTCATCAACAACGAGAACAGTCTTCATTCTGCAGCGATAGGATTTGTGTATTTAATTATTTATTTATTTATTTATGCGATTATTCGCCAACTAACGACCTGACTAATGCAGCTAAATTGTTAGGCACATCTGCAAACCTAATATAAAAAACTTCAATGCCCTGTGACCTTAAATCATCTAAAATCCCCCTGACCGAGTGTTCGGAATTTACGCTGCACAATACCTTTTTTGTTTCGCTATCAATCTCATCCATTCTTTTAATCAAATCTTTGCCGTCTAAAGAAAAGTCAGTGTAAAGAAAATCCACAGCAGTTAACAGCAAATGCGGTGCCCTATTCTGTGCCATACTCAGTGCCTTGTGAGGACTTGTAGTCCCCCAAAAAGTATAGTTCCTTAAAGCAGAGTTATAAAATTGTAAACTTTGAGCATCATCCACAGCTAAAACTGTCTTGGGCATTTCACTTCAAGCTCTCTTCAAAAAGAACATTGACTGCATTGACAAACAACGGGCTTTGTATCCAGACTGAAGTTTCGTAGTCGGGAGCGACATTGTTCTGCGAAACCATGAACAGCATTTCCTTTCCGTCAACAGTCACAAAATTGGAGCTGGAATTGTAGTCAACATGCTCAACATTCTGCAGCTTCTTTGCCATGACTTTGGCATGCGGAGCGTAAAGCCTCGCCTTTACCCCTTTTTTTGCAAATCCCGGCATATAGCTTTTCATGAGCTTTATGCTTCTTTCAGAGTTATCGCCGGTCGAAACAACCATGATGCTGGACTTGGCCTTGGAAATCATGTCTTTTATGTGCCTGTTCGTGGCTGTCCTGCCGACTATTGACTTTGAAATTGTTGAAACGTCAATATGCTGAACTCCTGTCTTGTGCAGCAATTCAAGCTCTTTGAACTCGTCTGTTTCCTTTATGCTTTCATATTGGATTGATGTCCGCTCTGCTTCGTCTTGTATGTTTTTCTTGACTCTTTCAAGAATCGAATTAGGCTCGATGGCAAGGTACTTTATCGGCTTGCCTATTTTCATTATGATAAATCCTTTCTTTTCGAGGCTTTCAAGAACGTCATAGCACCTGCTTCTCGGCACACCACTTATATCGGCTAGCTCGCCTGCAGACGCAATTCCCCTGCTTAGCAATGCGGCCCATATCTTGACTTCGTAAATATTCAGCCTGAAGTGCGCCCTCAGCTCCTGCAAAAACTGCTTTTCCAATTGCATTTTCCTGTTGAAGTATTCACTTCCCCTATTTAAATCTTTCTATATGTAACTACTTTAAAGGGGTTATATATTCTCCCGGATTCGGTATATTATTCCTTCGCCCAGGTATACCCTGTCTCCGGGATACAAGAAAAGCCATTCTCCATGCAATACCCGTGTCCTCTTTATTCCGCGCCTGTATCAACATTGAAATAACCACTTTCTACTTCAGCAATGATAAACCTGTCTCGCGGTTTTAATGAGATTATATCGGCATGAGGCTTGCCATCAGACCCAGTATACTCTCTTTTAAAAATAGTTTTTTCCAAACCGGATAAAGGTATTTCGCCCGGATATTCTGGCGTGTGTGGCGCGGCTCCAACCTGCTTAAGAGTGTACCTATCTCCCATTTTAAACTAATAAAAAATCCAAACAATAAGTATTTTTAGCTTCTCCTTCTGAACAAAGCAACAACCAAAACAATACCTACAATCACGGCAATGACTTCGGCTATGATTATTCCTGTGATAAAAGCATTGCTTCTCAAAAAGCTTTCCTGGGTCACTGTAACCCCTTCATCGCCTGACGGCTCCACAATAGTTGTTGTGGTCCTGCCTGTTGTAGGGGAGATTACTTCAACATCTTCGCTTTCCTCGCTTGTTTCTTCAACAGGCTTGGCTGTTGCGCAGTCGCTGATTGTCAATGTGGCAGTTTCCTCGGCCTTTTTCCTGTTTTCATCATACAATGCCCTGAAAGTTACAGGATAGCTTCCTGCTTCTGCATCGCTTGGAATGCTGAAAGTGAATATGTTTGAATACCTGCTTTCATCCTCATGCGGCTCTGCTGTCAGCTCGGCAACATTTTGGCTTAAATCAACTTCCAAATCCGGACTCAAAATTTGAACTTCAATATCCTCCTCATCTTCATTTCCTATGTTTAAGACGGTCATGGCTGCCTGGACATTCTTCCTGCTGCATGACAGCTCTGCAGGGCTTAACGAAGCTCTTGTTATCTTAAGCAAATGATTCTCTTTCTCAACTTCAAGCTTCAGCCTCATGCTTATGTCCTGGCTTGTTCCGTTCTCATCGTCCCCTTCGGCAGTTATAGTGACATCATATGAATCTTCTTCAACTTCAATCGGCACCCGGAAGTCCAAAGACACTCTTTTGTCGCTGTTAGGTCTTAAGTCAAATTCCTTCGAATCCTCCTCTAAATCATCCCCGTCATCAATGCCTTCAATCGTGACTGTTACAGTGATGTCCTCAATCTTCAAATCTTCGGCGCTGGTGTAATTGTTCCTCAGCTCCACCCTGAACTCAACCGCATCGCCGGGCTCTGCCTCATCATCTATGGTTTCGCCATTTCTCAGATTTTTTGAGGTTTTGGAGCCTACTTTCACATCAACATCAGAGAATTCCAATGCCTGCCTTGATGCATGGGCAATTCCCATAAGCAGGACAGATATTATAAATCCCAGCATGAATAATCTTGTAATTGGCTTCATTCTAACTCAAGCTAAATGCCACCACTATTTAAATTTTACTATTTTAGAATGGTAACTTTAAAAGAAAATCAGCTTGAGCCCAAGCAAAATGCTCAAGGGCACAAGGACTGCCTTAAGCCAAACTGGCTTAATCTTGAGTATTAATACTGCCCCGACATAGCCTCCGAGCATGTTGACAAAAAACAAAGGTATGCCGAGCCTGTAGTCAATGAGCCCCTGGTACATGAATATAATGGCCGCTATTAATGAGATAGGCAAAGTTACAGCTTTTTGGTTTGCCACAGCCTTGTGAAAGCTTAACCCATAGATTAATATCAGCAGAAAAATTACAATTGTAGCGCCTCCGCCGCCAAACACCCCTAGGTAGCTGCCGATGAAAAATCCGATGAATACGCTAAGGATATGGTGTTTTAGAGTTACTTCGTGCCTGACTGCCCTTGGCTTCATCTTTCCTTCAAACAACACAAGAACAGATACAAGAATGACAAATGCGCCGATTACTGTTTTTAGCGAATCCTCGCTCAGCAGCTTAAGGAAAGACGCCCCGACCAAGGTTCCGAAAATTCCAGATATAGCAAAAGGCAGCACATACTTGAATTCAATTTTTTCCCCCCTTGAAAGCTTCCCTATGTTCCCGAGCCCGAGCCCCACCATTGAAAACCTGCCGGTTGCCACGGCAGTATGTATCGGAACCCCCAAAAAGCTCATTACAGGGATAAGGACAACCATGGCCATTCCCATCATGGTGCCCATTACCGAAGCGAGAAATCCTGCTGCCAGCAGCAAAGCAAAAGACAGTGCATCCATATTTTTCGGGGCAGCAGAAAGTTTATAAATCTTGTTCCAAAAGTAAGCTTCATGGTCGGCAACACCCCAAATTTCACAAAAATTGACATTTTGAGATGCTTCCTTAAATTTGACAGGAATATCAGCAGGCAGGAGCTTGCAAAGGAGCTTGAGCTTGGCGAAGGGACTGTAAGGACAATCCTGAACATCCTGAAATCCAAAAGCCTGCTTGACTCAAACAAGAAAGGGCATTTCTTAAGCAAAAAAGGGCGCGAATCGCTCGACGAGATAAGCAGCTTTGTGAAAAATTCAAAAAACATGCAGGTTAAAAGCATCTATCCTGACTTAAAGAAAGCAGGTGTGCAGCTGAAAGATGCTTCAGGATTAAAAGAGGTTTACAAGCTGAGGGACATAGCTGTAAAGAACGGGGCTGACGGCGCATTGATTTTAAAATTTGGCGGCAAGCTTTATGCGCCTGAATCTGGTTATCAGCAGGATTATGGGGAGATTGAAAAATCATTTGATTTTGAGAATGGTGATTTGCTTATTATGGCATTCTCGAACGAAAAGAGAAAAGCTGAAAACGGCGCTTTTGCAATTGCAGTCGAGCTCAACAGGCCATTGAAAAAATTTATAAGCGAGCTGTAAAAAGAGGAATACATGATTGTTGTAAGCTGTTCGCACGGCAGGCATCTTGGCAGGAAAATAGCGGAATCGCTGCATAAAAAGCATTCCAGCTTGGTTGTTGGCAAATTCCCGGACAGTGAGCTAAAAGTAAGAATTGGCTGTGACGTTAAAAACAAGGATGTTGCTTTCATCCAGTCTTTCTATAAAGATGTCAATGACTGCATTGTTGAGGCAATTCTTGCAGCACATACGGCTATTGAGCTCGGGGCAAAAAAAGTCATTTTGGCAGCGCCTTACTTTCCATATATGAGGCAGGACAAAAGATTCCGCAAAGGCGAAGCAATAAGCCAGAGAATAATTGCAGGGCTGGTGGACAAATACTTTGATGAGGTTTATGTAATGGACCCCCATCTGCACAGGGAAGACAGGATTGAGCACATTTTCAAAACAAAAGCTGTAAAGCTGACTGCAAACAATTTGATTGCCGGATATATCAGGAAGCACATCAAAAACCCAGTGATAATAGGCCCTGACGTGGAAAGCTACAAATGGGCAAGGAATGTTGCAGAAATGATTGGGGCAGAGTCCAGGATATTAAGGAAAAAAAGGTATTCTTCCTACCGTGTTGAAGTCAGGCTAAACAAAAAAATCAATTTGAAAAACAGGAATGCGGTCATTGTTGACGACATCATCAGCACAGGCCAGACCATACTTGAGACTGCAAAAATACTCAGAAAACTGGGCGCAAAAAAGATCCATTGCATCTGCGTGCACGGTATTTTTGTGAATGATTCTTTGGCTAAATTGAGAAAAGCCGGGATAAAAGTTGTTTCCACGAATACAATACCGAGCGAAGTGGCCAAGATTGATGTTAGCGGAGTGATTTCAAGATCATTAGTTACTATCTGAAAGAAGTATTTGATAAGAAAAGTTTATAAATTGAGTATCAGAAGAAATAATATGGCTAGCAGTATAGATTCTCGTGAAATACTCTATAGGAGGATGAGTGAGGAAGAAGCACAATTAACTAAATCCTCTAAAGGGCTTGTTAAAGGTCAAGTAAGAATAGCTAGAGGTATTTTTAGGCATAGTAGCGAGCCATTTAAATGGTTGACATCCAGACCAGACTATGCGCTTGGTTATAATCCTCATGGAAGCATAATGGATTTGGAATACCCGATAGCTGCCGTTATAAGTTGTGCACCTGGAACACTTGATGCATTGAGGGAATTAAAAGGCAAAGGAGAAATACGCAAAGGACCCAGGAATGGTTATGGGTTGCCTTCTAACATTATAGACTGGTTTAACAAAAGGGTTATAGCGGTAGAGACTTATGACCTAAGGCATGAAAAGCCAGCCTTGCCGACAACACAAAGCGGCATATTTTATTTGCATAGAGATGGGACGTATGTATTTTTTCAAGCATTTTCTCCAAAATACATCAATGAGGACAGATTTAGCGATTCAATAAACGTTCATAGAATGAGCTGGTTAAAAACATCACTCCTCTGGACTTTATGGAGAAGTGATTGGGGAAGAAAACAAGGGCAAGAACGAATCGTAGAAGTTTCAGTACAGCCTGGATATTTACGAGATTTAGAAGACAGAATGGTTCTTACTAAATACCAGCATTCTGCAGAAAATGAAATCCTCGGACAAATTGATCCAGACAGGGCAATAATTGGAAGATTTTGGTCTTCAAGTGCAAATTATTGGGTAAATGCAAATAGCACTAGACATTTTGGGATAAGAGGAAAAACTTTGGCACATTACATTAATGAAGTAACATCTGGAAATTTGCGTGACATAACTGATACTGTCAGAAACGTTGAATTTACGAGGCCAGAGCATCCAACCGCAACATTATACCAAACATTAGGTTATGCTAAAGTGCATGAAACTGCATTGAGATAGAAGTAAATTTTCAGTACCCCCTCCCAAACACAGCCCAGTATTTAGCCTCTGCATTGCACTGGACGCAATGTCCTTTTGCAGGCTTCTGCTCAAAAGGAACGCACCTGCATGTTGCCCCTTCTGCCTTGTCCTTGATTGAAGTTTCGCACTCGGCTGAGCCGCAGAACAATGCCTTAGGCATTTTCTTATTTTTAATTGCATCAATAAAATCATTGAAATTGTGAACTTCAACAATGCTTTTTGTTAAATATTCCTTGGCCTTTTTGAGCAGGCTGTCCTGGATGTCATTCAACATTTGCTCTGTTTTCTTTTCCAAATCCTTTGCCTTAATCACAATTTTTTCATTTGTGTCCCTTCGAACCAGAACTAACTGTTCGGCTTCAACATCTTTTGGCCCAATCTCGATCCTTAATGGAACTCCTTTCAGTTCCCATTCATTGAATTTCCATCCCGGAGTGTAGCCGTCCCTGTCGTCAAATTCAACATTATAATTTTTTGATTTTAGCTTCTTTGCAATTTCCTTTGCTTTTTCAATAATAACTTCTTTGTTTTCCTTAAACAGGATTGGAACAACAACAATCTGTACCGGGGCCAGCCTTGGCGGGATTATCAACCCCTTGTCATCGCCATGCACCATCACAATTGCGCCAATCGTTCTTGTGCTTAATCCCCACGAAGTCTGCCATGCATATTTTTCTTTCTCGTCTTTGTCCAGAAACTTGATATTAAACACTTTTGCGAAGTTCTGCCCGAGAAGGTGCGAAGTGCCCATCTGCAGCGCCTTGCCGTCCGGCATGAACGCCTCAACTGTTGTTGTATAATCAGCCCCTGCAAATTTTTCCTTTTCGGTTTTTTTGCCTGCAATCACCGGAATTGCCATGTAGTTTTCAATCAGGTCAACATATTCGAACAATTGCTGCATAACTTCCTTTTCAGCATCTTCCCTTGTTGCATGGACAGTATGCCCTTCCTGCCATAGAAATTCCCTCGTCCTTAAGAACGGCTTTGCGTGCTTGAATTCCCACCTCACAACAGAATTCCATTGATTTAGCAATAAAGGCAGGTCTCTCCAGCTCCTTATCCATTTTGCATAGCTTTCATACATTATTGTTTCCGAAGTGGGCCTTATGGCAAGCCTTTCACTCAGTTCAGTGTCGCCTGCCTTTGTGACCCATGCAACTTCAGGGGAAAATCCTTCAATATGCTCTGCTTCCTTTTTCAGCAGGCTTTCTGGGATAAACATGGGGAAATAGCAGTTTTTGTGCCCGGACTTCTTTATCTTGTCGTCGAAGGCTTTCTGTATCTTTTCCCATATTGCATAGGAATTAGGCTTGAACACAATGCAGCCCGAGACCAAAGAGTAGTCTATCATATCGGCTTTTAAAACCACCTGATTGTACCACTCGTTAAAGTCCTCTGATTTCTTAACAGTCAGCCCAAGCTCTTCTTTTTGCTCCATTATATTTCAACACTTTTAGTTTGTATTTAAAGATTTTGAATATTTTGCCTAATACAATTTTCCGCCAATATCAACATCTCTTTCCGGTTCTATTAAAACACATTGCCTGTTTTTTCCAGGAACTCCCAATATCAAAACCTCCGACGTTGCCGGCCCAATTTGCCTTGGTGGAAAGTTTACAATGCCCAAAACAAGCTTTCCCTTTAATTGCTCTTTTGAGTAATTAGAAACTATCTGAGCGCATGAGCGCTTGATTCCAATCTCATCTCCAAAATCAGTTTTTATTTTATATGAAGGTTTTTTTGCTTCAGAAAAGTCTTCTACTTCAATGATTCTTCCGACTCTTACATCAATTTTATTAAAATCTTCAATTGTTGCCATTTTATCGTTGAACTTAATTTTTTATTTATAAAGATTTTGATTATTCTATTTGGTGAAAATTGTTCGTATTTGCTCTTCTTCAATTAATCTTATTAATCCATAGTTAACATTTCCGATAATTGTTGGAATGTTTTCCTTTAACAGCAAATCTGCCGCATCAAGTTTTGTTCCCATCTTGCCAGTGCCATCTCCTTTTTCTTCAGCCAAGCTCCTTACGTAATCATTAACCTCATTTACATTCTTTACAAGTCTTCTATTCCCTGCGTCCGAAAAATTTTCAAATAGCCCATCAACATCAGTCATTATGACCAATCTATCTGCTATCAAAGCTTTTGCTATTCTTGCTGCTAAATTATCGTTATCCATTTTGACTTCCGTAGGATCAACGCCATCATTGTAGTTAATTAAAGGCAGTTTCATGGCTGATAAGTCATAGCGAATATTTGCAGCAATATTTCGCATTTCCGCAAGGTCTTCTAGATTGTGGTATGTAACTAAATACTGGGGCGTTAACAATCTTGCAATGGTGCCATTCCCGGCGGCATATTTTTTATAACCTACAAACAGCCCTTTCTCATAGGTTTCCATTAAGGCTGGCTGGCCGTCCCTAGCACAACTCTGCAATTCTACTGAATTCGTCGGCTTTTCCTTCAAGCCATTTTTCCTCATGCCCAATCTAATCGCCCCAGAAACAACTAAAACTGAATCAGTATTCTGTTCGATAGTTAGTTTTGCCAGATTATAGCCTAGGTTTGAAAGCACTCGGTAGTCTACCAATCCATCATGAAATACGGAATCCGTGCCGATTTTAACAACTTGTAATTGCCTCATAGAAGTCACCTTACTGGGGAAACGGAATTAAAACAAAAATTTTCAATGTTCTGGTAAAAGGCGAGTTATAGTTAAAACTAGAAAAATCATTGCCGCTGCGGAAAACAACCAACTCTTTGCATACGATTAAGAATTGCCACCTTATATTTAAACTTTTTTAATTGACTTGTAAGCCAAAGCAAAAGCAGCACCAAATACAAATCCTCCAATGTGGGCAAAGAACGCGATGCCGCTTTGCGCCCCAAACAATGAGAAAGTGCCGCTGATCAGCTGGAACAGGAACCAGAAGCCCAGCATGAACAGTGCTGGCACTTTTCCAACGTGCCCGAACGAGCCCGCCACATACACCTTTGCATGGGGGAACAAAACAATATATGCCCCCAAAATGCCGCTGATTGCACCGCTTGCGCCGACTGCCGGAATATCCGACCCAATATTCAGCACAAAATGCAGCAACGAGGCTGCGATGCCGCTCAAAATGTAAAATATGACATACTTAAAATGCCCGAACTTGTCCTCGACATTGTCGCCGAATATGTACAAAAACCACATGTTGCCGAAGATGTGCGCGATTCCGCCGTGCAAAAACATGCTGGTGAACAAAGCCAATAGGCTGAACTCTGCCGGCTTAAACCCGTAAGTGTTTATGGAAAATTCGAAAGCGCTTAAAGATATGAAGAAAACTATTATGTTGATTACTATAAATAAAAAATTCACAAAAGGAAATGTGCTTCTCGGATTCTCGTCCTTTATCGGAAAAAACTGGGCTTTTTTGTTCATGCTGTTATTAAGGTTAATTGGCAGGCTTATAAATAATGGGGCTGCCGTGACTTTCGGTATAAAGCGTTGCGCTTGACATTTCGAACACGGGCCGCGTGGCTTTTCTCAGGCTTCTTTGAAAGGCTGACCCGAACCACGAATTCTACCAAGCTATACTACAGCCCCACATGCGGAAGAAATATTCCCTAAATTATATAGCTATCTTTTTTATAAAAGGGGAAAAACCACATTCAGCACTCCTCCTGTTATGAACTTGACAGCGATAGCTGCCAGGATTATCCCCATCACTCTGGATATCACATTTGTCCAGTGCTCGCCCAAGAGCCTGTAAATTTTTGCAGCATTGCCAAGAATAAAATAAGTCGCGACTAAAGTGAGGAATGCCGCAGTTACAGTCACTATTGTGCCGTTTTCCCTGACTAAGATTATTGTGGTAGTTATGACGCCCGGCCCTGTCAGCAGCGGAGTTCCTATCGGAACGCTGAAATCATTATTATTATGCTTAGCATATCTTATGGAAGAGCCGAAGACATACATTATTCCCATTATAAGCAGCACTATTCCGCCGGCAATCTGGAAGCTGTCCGGGTCTATCCTGAAAAAACTGAAGATTCTCAAGCCCAGGAATAAGAATAGGAAAAGCAGCACTCCTGCGACAAAAACTGCCTTGTCAATGCTTTTTCTGATTTCTCCGGCAGGCACGCCTTTTGTCAGGTTGAGGATTACGGGAAGGTTCCCTATCGGGTCCATTATAACAAACAATGCGATAAATGCCTCAATCACGCGCTCCATTTTAACCGTGCCTCATTTTTTCAAACATCGGAATTCCACCTTATAATATGATGGGTGGTTTTGCAAACCACAAATCTTATCGTGTAATTCCGAGTGTGCTCAAAAACCACTGAATAACATTTGTAATAGGGAATGCCGCCAGCCTATGACTTGTGGTTTTTGACATTGCAGAATATATTGTCCGCGCTCACCAAAGCAAAAACAGCCGAAACAGCCAGCAAAATGTAATTCTTCATCTTTATCGAGTAGGCTGCGAAAGCCATGCCGGCTACCGCCAGCGCAATGTAAACTGCCGCTTTTTGGGTGATTCTTGTCATGCCTGCCTTTGAGCTGCATTTGATTTTTTTACCATCACTTTTCTCCTTGGCAATAAAGTGAACAATGAGATTCCAACAACTGATATTGCATAAATGATTGAATACCTGACCATGTTTGTTGCATCAACGGCTTTGTAGGCATAGGCAAGCAGGGCCACAATCCCCACGAAAAACAATATTGGGGCCAGTGAGTGGTACCCTTTTTTTTCAGTGTGAAAGTAGACTGCAGAGATAAGGAAAAATGAAACCAGGCTTATAAACAGGAAGATTACAACAAGGTTCATGTACTTAATGTCTTCAAAGTGTATTGCCGAATAGATTGACATGTAAATCGTGAACAGGAAAGCTGCAAGAATTGAAATGTAGTAAAACCATTTGGGCGCAGCTGCCTTTGCCTCTTTTTTTAACGGCATCTTAACAAGATTCTTGAATCAAGGAATATTTAAAGTTATTGCTTCTGCTTGGCTTCGTAATCCGCTATGACCCTGTCAACAACGCTTCTGGCATCATTTGAGGAAATCGCGAATCCGAGCCCTTCAAATCCGCCGGCCTTGAAATTGTTTATCCCGATTATCTCGCCTTTTGTGTTTATCAAAGGGCCTCCTGAATTGCCGGGGTTGATTGGAACATCTGTCTGAATATAGTCAATGCCGTTGAATGTCCTGAATGCGCTGACAATGCCTTCTGTTACCGTAAATGCCAGCCCTGCAGGATTGCCTGCTGCAATGGCCTTTTCCCCGACCTTAACATCATCAGAATCCCCAAATCCCATCGCTTTAAGGCCCGGCGCGTCTATTTTCAGGACAGCAATGTCTGCATCAGTATCGTAGCCGACAAGCACATTGACATTGTAAGTATCCCCTGAAAATGTTGCGGCTTTGACTGTTGAAGCCCCGCTTATGACATGGACGTTTGTCACGATATACCCTTTTTTGTCAATTATTGCGCCAGAGCCCTGCCCGACGTTTGTCTTAATGCTTACAACAGACTGCAGCACATCATCCACAATCGCGGAGAAATCTGCGCTTTTTATCCTGATATTCTTTAGCTCGTCTTTCAGCTCGCTCAGCTGCAGGTTGCTTTGCCGCTCTATCTCATCAATCAGCCCGGATAAAGTTTTTATCTCCTGCTGGTTTTGGCTTTTAAAATTTTTTAGGTCCGTATCAACAAGCCCGATTTGAGATGACAAATTTATCCCCAGTCCGGCTATTGCAGACTTCAGAACTTTCAGGTTTTCCGATGTGCGCATGCTTAAATCTGAAATTTTCGCCTCGTAGTCCTGCTTGACTGCATTTATGCGGTAGCTGAAGTAATATGTTAAGCTGCCCGCCAATACAAGCGCCAAGGCTATTACTATGATTAAATTCCTTGCATTTTTGTCGATTTTCATTCTTTCACTTTATATTCGGCATCAATATACGCCTTGGTTTTTTGCTTTCTTTTAAGCCTGTGCAGCCTGAGCATTGCAAACAGGAATACAAGGAAAGAAACCAAAAGAACCAGCAAAATAATGCCAAGAGACAGTGCAATCAGGCCGCCTACAATAATGAGGTACCATTTTGATATGAAAGCCAGCAACGCCCATCCTTTGTCTCTGGAGTAGAGAAAAATAAAATACACAACTATGAGGCTGAAAATCGTTCCAAACCCAAACCCCCATTTTCTTTGCATCACTTGCCACCTGCAAAGTTCTGCATTATGAAGGAAGCCATCTGCATGTTATCTGCTGCTTCATAAGCTTCGGCAGCCAGCCTGTAATTTTTAGACTGTATGCACAAGACAGCAGCATTGTTCAGCCTTGGCTTGTCCTTTGTGGGAATGAAGCATAATGCGGCAAATTCCGGCTTTCCTTCGGCAAGGTATTCATCGCCCAGCTTTAGCAGCTTTTCAGTGTCGTTTGCCTTGGCCATGATTCCAATAGCTTCTGTAAATTTTCCCTGCTTGAAAAGCTTTTCGCCAACATCGCTCAGGATTTTTTTCCTTGACGGCTCATCAAGCATGGAGAGGTTTACGGAGCTTATCCCCTCTTTCAGTATCTTCTCAACTATTGGGTGTTCCATGAATATTATCTGTTGGATGAGTTTATTTAAGGTTTACGGAAATAGTTGAAAAATTATTTGAATTTCAAGTAAATTTTTGGATTTTTTATGAAAACCCTGTTATTTTATCCTCTTCAAGCGAGGCATTACAATCGGAACAATTGGTTTAAAAATTCTTGGCCGCATAGTATAATAATCATAAGCATCATTTTGCTTGATTTTATTTGCGTAGAAATCTCCCAATATTACAAAAGCTACGTAATCATGCCCAGAAATTTCTCCGAATGCCCTTAAATCCTCGATTAAACGCCTGTCAGGGAAAACTCCTACTGGAACACTTACGCACAACTCCAAACCTCTTGTATTAGTTTCTGTTATATCCTGTCCAGTTACTAAATCAGCCATTCCTGAGTCGTATTCACAATCCAATTCTCCTTGATTAGGCAAAGATAATGTAATCTTAGTTACTACCTCAAAAATTCCAGCATTTCTTTCCTGCAAATAATAAGGCTTTCCTTCTAGTACAATAACATCTTTTTCCATTTCTTAAAGTATACTAAAATGTTATTTAAACTTTACTATCAGAAAGTAGTTGTTTAATATCAAATAATACCAGGAAATAATGAGCCTGGAGGGACTTTCGCCAATCTTTTTTAAGAGATTTTTTCGAACCCTCACTGCCCGGTCCGAAGCCGAGTTTGCTGTCCGTTACAACACAGGCCCGAGAAAATATTTAAACTTTACCTGTTATTTAAACTTATTCAAAGGATCAAAGCTGCTGCCGGCTGCTTTTGCTCAGGCTTCCTTCAGCCTTTCCATCAGGATTGCAGGGCATGTCCTTGTAACTCCCTCAATGCTCTCAATCTTTGAAGAAATAAAATTTCTCAAGTCATGGGAATTCTCCATCCAAATCTCAGTCATCAGCATATGATCGCCCGTGCTTGTTGCAACAAACTTGATGCTTTCAAGCTCAGCGAGTTTTTTCGCAACTTCCAAAAATTTTTCAGGCCTGACATCAATGCCGACAAGCGCAACTCCGCCAAAGCCGAGCTTGGAAGGCTCAACTATTGCAGTGTACTTCTTTATAACCTTTCCATCCTCTAATCCTTTTACCCTTTTCCTTACAGTTGACTCTGAAATTCGCAATCTTTTCGATATTTCCAGGAAAGGGGTTCTTGCATTTTTCCTTAAAATTTCCAAAATTCCTATATCCGTTTCATCAAGCATTTTGTTCGGTCTATTTATCTGCTTTTGTTTTTTAAACGAGAAACAAGGCATTTGCGGCGCTTTATGGCGGTTAAGCTGAAGCTTCTCGTTGTTATTCTGAAAATGCGCCAATAAAGCTTATTAATCAGCTCTGGACTTAACAATTGTTAACTTGTATTTAAACTTTTTGAATAATTGCATTTTATAATGGAAGCCAAGGAATAGAGTCAATGCTGCATTTTCCAGCTTACTCTTCTTTGGGAATGCAGCCGGCTGAGGAGCCGGAAGACCCTCCCGAAACACTGCATTTTGCATGGGGCTTGTGGCTGCATCATCGTGACGCTTTGCACCGCATCGAGCAACAACATGATATAACGCATGTGCTGAGAAATGCAAGAGCGGCAGACGATATACTCCATTATCTTGATTATGTCCCTAAAATCGGGCATGATGAGCATAACATCGAGATTGTTCAAAAGGATTTTGATTATCTCTATTCTCATGAAGAGCAGGAATATACTGCCCATCTTCAGTTTGAAGAGGATGTACAAGGCACAGAAACTGCTATCGGCATTTTAGAGGAAGAAATCACCGATCATGGTAAAAATGATGAAATGAAAGATGAAGAGGAATCTTTGTCCGAATACCAAGAATCAGAGAATGATACTTGCCGGCTCAAAAAAGATTTGACAGAGATTCTTAAAAGATGTGAAATGAAGATTTGGAGTAGCGATAATTCAACTATGGGGCAGTGACCTAGGCCTTAACAATCCTCGCCCTTACTGCCTTCTTGCCTTGGACATCTTCCATGCTTATCTTGTAATTATTGTATTCTATAATATCATCCAGTTTGGGAGCTCTTCCGAGTGTTGAGACTATAAAGCTGTCCAGGTCAATATAATCTCTCTTCAGCAAAAGTCCGGTTTTGGTGCTTATTTCATCAATTTCAGTCGAGCCTTTAACAATCCATTCTGACTTTGACAGCTGCTCAACGCTCGGGTTCAGCCTGTCGCTTTCATCAATAATCTCCCCCACTATTTCTTCCAGTATGTTTTCAATCGTCACAAGCCCGACAATATGTGCCTTTTCATCTATCACGATAGCAAGATGCTGCTTGCTGCCCTGGAAAAGCCTAAGCACGGTGTCCGTTTTCTTATTTGAAAATACAAACAACGGCTTTCTCATGAGCTGCTTAACAGGCACGTCAAACTTATTGTCTTTAACAAATTTCAGCATGTCTTTCAGATAGGCCACACCAATTATATTTTCCTTGCTGTTCTCGTATACTGGGAATCTTGAGTACATCTTTGCTGTGGGAAGCTGCAGCACATCCTTTATCCGCATTTCAGAGCTTACCATGACCATGCTTTTTTTTCTTGTCATGACATCGGACACCGGAATATTGTCGAAATCGAAAATGCGCTGTATCATCTTTTTCTCAATCTCTTTTATGGAGCCTTCCTCTTCGCTTGCCCTAACGATGCTCTTGAGCTCTTCCTCTGTCACCAGCGGCAGCTTTTTTGCGCCTATCAGCCTGTTTATGCCTTTGAGGAAATACTCCAGCGATTTGGTTACAGGATAGATGCCAATGCTTATGTTCCAGATTATTGGGGCAACTATCGGCGCCAAAACTTCATGGTTGTTGGAGCCTATTGATTTTGGGGTTATGTCGCCGAAAATCAGTATTATGAATGTTGCAATGCCGGTTGCAATTCCTATGGCATTGGATTGGAATATCTGCAAAGAAATTGAAGTCGCTATTGCGGCAGCAGCTGTGTTGACAAGGTTGTTGCCGATAAGGATGGTGGATAAAAGGACTTCTGGATTGTCTTTTAATTTTTTGATATAATTTGAGCCGAGCTTTTTCTTTTCTACCCAGTGCCTCACCTTGAAATTGCTGAGTGAAAGCAGCGCAGCCTCTGACATTGCAAAAAAAGCAGACAGCAGTATCATCACTCCAAATAATATTGATTCTGTGTGGATTGACATTTCACATTCTCTCCAGCACATCTATCCCAAGCAAGCCCAGCGCATTTTTAATAACCTGCCCCACTGCCATTATCAGCAGCAGCCTTGCCCCTTTCACTTTTTTTTCAGCTTTTAGTATCTGGTGAATATGGTAGTACTCATTGAATTTCTGCGCCAAAGTGTAGGCATAATTCGCTATCAGGTGCGTCCTCAGCTCGCTTGTTGACTTGCTGACAATTTCCGGAAAATTTGAAAGCAGTTTTACCAGCTCTGCCTCTTCTTTCTCTTTCAGGAAACCCAAGTCAGCCTTCAAATTGGCTTTTTTGCCCTTCTTCAGGATGCTGCTTATCCTTGCATAAGCGTATTGGATATAAGGCGATGTTTCTCCCTCAAAAGACAGCGCATGCTGCAAGTCAAAAACTACATTCTTTTCAGGGCTTACCTTCAAAATTCCGTATTTGACTGCCCCAAAAGCGATTGCCTTTGCCGCCTTTTCATCAGTTTTGCCGTATCTCTTTGCCAGCTCTTCTTTTGACTTGGCTAGCGCCTCCTTCATGAAGTCCTCAAGGAGAACTAAATTTCCTTTTCTGGTTGACATCTTGCCGTCCTGCAGCAAAACAAAAGAATAATGGACAACTCTTGGCTGCTTCATTTCAAGTTCCTTCAGCACAGCCGCAATCTGCTCCTGGTACAGTTTCTGGTCCTCTCCCAAGATTACTATGTTTTCCCCTTTCTTCAGCTTGTCAATATTGTAGGCAATGTCCCTCAGCGGATAAAGCGAAGTTCCGTCATTTCTTGTCAAAACCAGGACAGGCACTTTCATTCCCAGCCCGTAGCCTTTTTGGTCCATGACCCACCTGTTGAACCCGTCAATGAAAAGCTTGCCCGTCTTTTCCAGCCTTTTCATGGCATCGCCTGTTTTGCCGTCCCATAAGTATCTAGACTCATAATCAAAAGAATCATATTTTATGCCAAGTTCTGAAAAGAGGCTTACTTGTCCCCTGACGCAAGTCTCAACTATCTTTCTAAACCTGGCTTTTATTTTTTTGTCGCCTTTTTCCAGCCTGTTTAAAAGTTCCAGCACATCCTTTTCCAGTTCAGGATTCTCTTCCATCTTTTTGTTGATTTCAATGTAGATGCCGAGCAAATCATTAAATGTAACTTTCTTCCTGCCTTCAGCCCCGAGGACAAGCATCGCTATCTGCTTCCCGACATCATTGACAAAATAATGCACTTCAACTTTGTAGCCTTGGAATTTCAGGATTCTTGCAATAGAGTCTCCTATAAGCGCATTTCTTGCCCTTCCGACATGGGGCGAAGCGTTTGGGTTGATGCTTGTATGCTCTACAAGAATCTTTTTGTTTTTTCCCATATTTGAAGACCCATACCTGTCTTTTTGCCTTAAAATTTGGATTATTGTTGAGTGCGCAATCCTGCCCTTATTCACAAAAAAATTAAGATAAGGGCCGATAGCCTTCGCTTCGGCAATCAAGCCTGTTGGCCTGAATTTTTTGCTTAGCTCAGCCGCTATTTCATTCGGGGACATTTTCCATTCCCTGGCAAGCACAAAGCACGGAAATGCATAGTCGCCCATCTCTGCGTTTGGAGGAACTTCCAGCACTACATCTCCAAGGCCCGTCTCTTTTTTTAGAAATGATGTTACTGCTTCCCTGAATGCGTCCATAAATAATTAACAGAACAGGTCTGATTTAAAGGTTTTGGTAATGGCCCTGGTGAATAGATACTATAAACCAATAGTAAAAATAGTAAAAATAGCAAGCCAGTTTCCTTGAGTAAGGGGATCATAATCAGGCATAACTATTGTTGTATTTTCCAATATTGCATCAAGATTTTCTTCGGTCATTTTTAAACCCTCGGGTCATTCCACTCTTTCTCAAAAACGGCAAACCCAAGCGCTTTTGGAACATCAACTTTCATGCCGTTGCATTCCGCAGCATCAATCGCTTTAGAAATTTCACCGTTGCAGTTTACAAAATACTCGTCTTTGCAATAGACATGGCTGCCTTTATCCTCGCAAACGGCTGATGTGAAAGTGCTGAATTCAAATTGATTAGGGCTTTCCCTAATCTCCAGGCTTTCATCGCCGGTGCTGTAAGCAATAAAACTAAATGAAACAATGGCTGTAACTGCAAGTACCATTAAAAACAAAACCAACCCCCTCATAAATAGGCTTAATAATCGCTTATATTTAAAGCTTTCTGTTTTTGTTACTTAAAAGTAATAATAAAAATAGTAAAATTGGAATAATACTTCTACTATAACGAAAGACATAAGATTTTAATAAAAATTAGTTATGTCTTTCGAATATAATGGGGAAAAATATAGGGAATTTTGAAAAACTATCAAATTGTCAAAATTCTCTAAGAGAACTTTGAATAGAATATGTAAAACTAATGGATATTCAAAGTTCTCTACACCAAAAATAATAGTCCTCTATAAATAATAGTCCTCTATTATAATTAGTAGAATAAGTGGTAAAATGCCAATATCCATTAAAGTGAGTGAAGATAACTGTAAAAGATTTTGAAAAAATTAAGGAATTGAAAGTCATAAGTTACCGGTCTTGATCACTTTTCCCTTATCTCCCCGTATCCTATAAGCCTGAACCTGTTTCCGATTCTTCTTGAGATAGTAACTCTGGAGCCTGCATCGGCGCATACTGGAAGCTTCAGCCTGCACTTTATCTTGTTCTTTTTCAGCTCAATGACGACACCCACAGTTGCTGCAGAATTAACATTGAGCATTAAAGGCTCGGCAAGCTTTATCGGCTCTACATTCAGCTCATCTTTTGTTCCGACAACTCGCTGAAGCAGGTGTATCTCGAGCACAAGCTCGTTCCACACTGGGGGCAGTTTGCCTGGCAGGCCAACAACAGAGCCCGTAAGCTGGTCTGATTTGACAACCGACGGGTCAAGGGATGTAAGCAGGCCTATAGAGCCAGAAGGCCCTACGCTTTCAAGCTCCTCACTGCCGGAATTCAAGCCGATTATGCTGGTTGCCAGCGGCTTCCACATTTGCTGGTTTTTCTCCACGACATTTCTTCCCGGCTTTATTTCAATCAAATCATTGACCTTAAGCGTGCCCTGTTTTATGCTCCCTCCGAGAACTCCTCCAACCATTTTTTCCGGAGTAATGCCTGGCTTGTTTATGTCAAAGCTTCTCGCGACAAGCATTATGGGATCTTTGCCAGAATCCCTTGCAGGCGTCGGTATGTTCTCATCGATGGCCTGCATTAAAAAATCCAGCCCGACCCTATGCTGGGCGGATATTGGGATGATTGGGGCATTTTCATATTGGGTTCCCTTTAAAAAATTCTTTATTTGCTCATGATTTTTCAATGACTGCTCTTCGCTGACCAAATCAATTTTGTTCTGAACAACAATGATGTGCTTGAGCCCTATAATCTGCAGCGCAACCAAATGCTCCCTTGTCTGGGGCTGGGGGCATTCTTCATTTGCAGCAACAATCAGCAAAGCGCCGTCCATTATTGTTGCGCCGGCAAGCATCGTTGCCATCAGTGATTCATGGCCAGGAGCATCGACAAAACTGGCTTTTCTCAGTGGATTTGTCTTGGATTTGCATAGCAGGCATTCTTCTTTTATTGTATAGGCTTTTGCCCCATCGCATTTAGGGCATTTCCTGAATGTAACGTTGGCATAGCCGAGCCTTATCGTGATTCCCCTCTTCAATTCTTCAGAATGAGTGTCTGTCCATTTGCCGCTCAATCTTTCAAGCAAAGTTGTCTTTCCATGGTCAACGTGGCCCACCATCCCTATATTAAGGACTGGCTGAGGGTTCAGTTCATGCTCGGGTTCTTGGTGCAGCTCATCTTTCTTCTTTCTAGCCATGTTTTAATTCTAGTTTAATATTTTAAATGATTAATCTTTCAATCCGTCGCTGTGCGACAATATTTAGTGCTCGTCGTCGCTGTTTTGCCACACGCGACTCCTCGCCTATTTATTCAAATCTTATTAAATTTATGTCTGGAAATCTTATTAAATTTATGACTGGTAATCAGGAAAAGAATTGTACAAAGCTCCCAAAGCATTTCCGGCAGCAAATGCCATCCTTCTTAATCTGCCATATCCTGTTGCTTCCGCATCAATCTCAGTTGCCTTTCGTATTTCTTTTCCAGAATCATTTGGCGCCTGAGCTACCCTATCATCCAGTGTTGCCCTTTGAAATCCTCGAACAAATGCACTTGTCATTTTTTGTTTATTTTAATTTTTAAAAATATAAAGTTTATTCCTTCTTTTCCTCTTTGGCTTCTTTCGGCTTTTCGTGTTTTTCTTCTTTGTGCTCTTTGGCTTCTGCCTTGTGCTCTTTCTTCTCTTCAGATTTATGCCCTTTGGACTCTCCTTTCTTGGCTTCCTTTGGTTCCGGCTTCTCATCTTTTTTTGCTTCTTCCGCAACGCCAAAGAGCTCAGCAAGCTTTTTAGCGCCCTGTTTCACGACTTTGAGGTTAATCTGGGATATCCTGTCATGTATCTTGTGCCCGCAGACTGTTTTCCTCTTTTTGACACCTTTTCCGGCTCCCCTGAACCCGACTCCGCCATAGATGGTAAGGCTTTTTCTCAGCCCAAGGATGCCTTTTCTCATTGGAAACCCGCAGTAGTCAGATCCCCCAGTGATAAGAAACTCGTAGCCATTCAGCTCAAAAGCGTCCCCTTTTATTGTTTCGCCTATGTTCAGCCCTATAAAAGGGCTTGCCATGCTGTCTTTTACCTCTCTCTGGAATGTTTTCTTTGTTGGCGGGTCTGAAATGCACAATTTAAAGCTTGCCATATTTAATCCTCCTTAATAACCAGAGTGAAAATAAGTTTATTTAAATAACTTGTGCCGCTCGCATTTAGATTTTCGCAGCTGCTAATCTTGCCCCATAGCTGATGTGCGAGCTCCCGTCAATCAGCATAAACAAGTCCCTGATGAAATAAAATGCCGCAATTATGAATGCAAATGGAACGATGTTTGCCCATGCGTTAAAATTGAAAGCGAACATTGCAAATGGAAACAGCATTGCTGAAAAAAACAATGCAAAAGCTATAAGCAAGTTGTCCAGTATTTTCTTGCATTTTTTTAAGTTTCTTGAGCTGTCAACATTTGTCAGTATAACTGACAATGTGTTGTGCAATGACTTGAGCCTTGTGTACACAAGGCTGAGCAGGTATACCATCAATGCCGCGCCTATGGCATAAAAGATGTACAGCACAAATGCCGGATAGCCTGCCTTGATGACCAAAGATGCCCTCCTCAAAATGAAAAATGCGAATAAGGCGATGATTGAAAGCATTAACGTGAATTTAGAGTCAACTCTCAGTTTTTTTGTTGAGAAGTTTTCTATTTCGAGCTGGTCAAAAAGCCTCCTCATATAGTCGGAGAGCTTCTCGAGCCTCAGCCTTGGCCTTATCGGCACTATTGAGTTGAATGCATTGTGCATTGGTTCGCTGTAATTTATGCTGAGGGACATAAGGATTGCACTTAGAAAGATTATTGCGGCTGTAATCGTAACAAGGTCTATCCCCAATCCGAATTTCTGGCTTTCCTTAGCGACAAGCAATGAAAATTCACCGATGGACATCATTGCTATGCTGGCAAAAATAGGCTGCTCATTTCTAAAATTTGCAAGGAAGAACGTGACCAAGCCTACTGCCACGAACTGCGCTACAATTACAGTGACAAGCAAGATTGCAATAATCATCAAGTTGTCCTTCAAAGAAGGAAAATCCACTAATGTGCCCATGGCCATGAAAAAAATTGATGTGAATATTATTGCATACGGGTGGATGGCCTTTCCGTATTCCTTTGCATTAGGCAAGGATGCAATCAGGCTGCCGGCAAGAAAGGCGCCTGCAGATGGGGTCAATCCAAGATAGTAAGCAAAATAACTGAATAATGCGCCAATCCCAAGTGATAAGAATATGAAGACAGATTCGTCGCTGTTATTTCTGAGTATTATATTAACGGCATATTTTAAAATCTTCATAATTATCAGATAAGCGAATACAAGTATTGCTATCGAAAAGGTAATATGCTCAAAAATTGAAAGAAAACTGCTGCTTGAGTCCTTTATTCCGGAAAAAAAAGTAAGCGCAAAAACTGCCAATATGTCCTCGATTATCAAGATTGCAACAAGTAATGGCACTTCTTTTCTTTTGAACATCTCCTTTTGCTCAAGCACCTTGATTACTACAACCGTGCTTGAGAACGACAAAATTACTCCGACAAACAAGGCTACTTTTGAGCTGAATCCCAAAAGCAAGGTTGTTTCGTACCCAAAAAACAAAACAATTGCAAATTTCAAGAGCCCTATCAATACAGATCTTGCCCCGAGCTTCATGAGCTTTGAAATGTCAAACTCCATGCCAATTGCAAACAAAAGGAGTATTGCGCCTAACTCAGCCATTATGTTGATCATGCTTAAATCCTGTACAAGGTTAAGCGCGCTTGGGCCTATCATCGCCCCTACAAGCAATAGCCCAAATACAGGGGGCTGCTTGAATCTTGCCGCTATGATTCCGCCGACTATAGCGCACAAGAATAATACCCCTAGGCTGATAAGTTCTGCTGCCATTTTTTAGATAATATGAACTATCCCAACGTTATTTTTACGTTTTAATCTATATTGGTATACAAAAATGTATATTAATATCTTAAAATAGTAACAACTAATATTTAAAGATTTCGGTTGCATATAGGTAAAAAATAAAGTTTAGAAGTTATTTGCTATATTGAAAGAAATGCATCTGCTGTTTTTTTAACCGCAGAATGGATACATTCAAAAAACGACAAATTTTTAACGTTGAAAGAAAATTAACTTTTTGTGGAGCCCCAAAAATCATTTTGGAAAA